>CAJOEN010000030.1 GCA_905233475.1 uncultured Bacteroidales bacterium | reverse complement strand
ACTTTGACAAATTGCTGTTTGGCAAACCACATCATTGCTATATATCAATGCTTTACATTTTTATTACGTTGCCTATGATTTTTTATCGGACACCAATAATTTTTTTTGTGAAAAAGCGAGTAGCGTTTTAGTGAAAAGGAGTTTCGAATTTACGGATTTTCGGGAAGGGGGGGATTATTATGTGATATGTGGGCGGTGAGTGCTTCCATAATATATCTGCCCTAAAATTATAAACCCTGTTTAATGAAAAAAATCCTCAAATTAGCCAATTTGAAAATTAATCTGATGATTTAGAATAAATTACGTAGTTTTGCAAATTGAAAATAAAAAGTAAAAAAATGGGTAATTATAATAAACGCATTGCATACCAATTATTAACCTTGTGAACGTTTACATATATAGGGGACTTCTATTTATTCGTTTGAGAGCGCGTGTCTCCGACACCCCTGTTCTTTATTTGCCTGATATACCTCACATTAGCATGTGAGGTTATTGAGAGTTTGCCTCTCCGAGGCAATTTATAGAAGCCCCCTATAGTATTTGTATGTTATTCCGCCAGAGAGCCATTATACATTCCCTTCAATTTTTCATCTTTAAAGAAATATATTAATCCCCAGTAAGGCATCTGGTCGCCAATTGCGATTTGCTCTTTGTTTGAATACTCGTCATTGATATAGCCTTGGTACGTCTGCTCGACTTTTTCGCGACTGTCGCCAATGGCTATTGAATGCCTCATTTTACATTCCGTCGGTCCTGTTATGGCAATGCCTTCAACGGAAAGCGCCAGTCTCGATTTTGCCACCTCGGTAGAATCTCCATATACATCGACTTGTACATTCTTTTTCAGATAATACCAGGACTGGTGAAGTGCTCCGTCACCCCCCCCAAACAGTCGCTTCGGACATTGAATCTGGGTCACCCCAGTGTTCAATAACTTGACTTATTGCAATATAAGGCGTGAGCCATCCGTCAATGGTATCTTGAATATAAGTTGAATCGGTAACATTATTGTTTTCGGCGACAGACTCATTGTTAGTCATCTGTGGGGATTGACATCCGGCAAAATACGAAATAAATCCCATCAGTAATAATAAAAGCATTGGGATGTTCTTTAAGGAAGTGTCCGTTCCGCCGTGTGCATTGGCGGGTATTCCTGCTTGTTGTGTTCGTTGAGAATAGGTGATTGTTCCATAGGTTTGAGTTTTTTATTTAAATCAAATTATTCATTTTGCATAATTTGTTTTGAATAATCTTGTAAGATATTGAGATATAATTATATAATGTGTATTTTTTTTTTGTGTTTCTACAGTGTTTTTGCAATCCACTGGGCGAAGTACCTATCGCTTATGCGGTATTGTTTGGCGGATTCAATCACGAGCTCGTTTTCCAAAAGTTTTTTTATTGCTGCCTGCACTGAGCTTGCCGAGTTGAGTTTGTGTCGTTTTATGAATTCCGAGGATGTTATCTTTGTGGCGTATCCGTCGTTGGCAATGGCGTAGAGCAGCATCTTCTGGCTTATTGTCATTCGCGAAAGCTGTTCGCGGTAGAAGTTGGCGTTGCTTTCGAGGATGGTGTTCAGCGAAAACTCTACTGTATTCCAGTCGCAATTGCCGCCCACGGGTGTGTTGGCAAAAGCCTCGTTCATGGTTTTCTGCACAAAATAAGTGTGCCCTTCGAACATATCGTACACGCGGGCTGCCGTTTCGGTTTCTGTTTTTCTGTCTCTTGCGCTGAAGTTCTGGCAGATGAATTCGACATAAATGTCGCGGGGAATGGCCAAAAGGTCGAGGTTGTCGGCGCTTTTGTAGAACGGACGGCTTTTGCTGTCGAACATCAGTCCCAGCATGTGTTTCTCGCTGCCGGCAAAAACAAAACGACAGTTGTTTGTCTGTTGTATGTGGCTTCGGAGCAGTGCTTCGATGTTTTTTTCGGGATATTTGCCAATCTGTTGAAATTCGTCTATGGCTACAATGCACGGTAGGTCGGCCTGTTGCAGGTAGTTGAAAATTTCCTCGAGGGTGTATTCGGGTTGCTCAATGTCGCCGAGACCCACACTGAATGTGGGCAGGCCCGTAGCCACGTCGAAACCTATTTTGCCGCTGATGCTGCGCAGGGTTTTAAGCAGTCGTTTCAGTGTTTTTTTGCCATGCGGCACCGTTTGCTCGAACACGGCATGGCCAAGTTCGTGTACCAGCTCCTGCAGACAGGTGGTGTGCAGTATGTCCACAAAAAATGTGTAGTATTTGCCTTTTATTTCGGGTTGGTCGAAACAGTATTGTACAAGGCCTGTCTTTCCCATGCGTCGGTCCGATTTCAGCACCACGTTGTTGCCGTTGCACAGCAGTTTCACAAGCCGTTTCGATTCCGTTTTGCGGTCGCAGAAAAGTTCGGGAGGTATACGTCCCGAAACTACAAAAGGATTTGTTTCTTTGTTCATCGTTGCAGAGTGTTTTTCGACTGCAAAGTTACGTGTTTTTTTGCAATTATGCAAATCAAATTATTCATTTTGCATAATTTGTTTTGAATAATCCTGTAAGATATTGGTTAATTGAGGTTTACTGTCTATAAATGTGTTCTGTCGGCAATAAAAATTCAACTTTCAATTTCCAACTCTCACCTTCATTCCGTTGGAGTAGGCGCTGAATTCCGGTGCATACTGGCATTGGATAAGTGCGTAGCCGTTGTTCAAAAGGCCTTCCTTGGTTACAAACATTCTGTATTCTAGTTGGTGTGTGCCTTTGGGCAGGAACTCTATGAAAAACCGCATGTCGCTGTCGGAGGACGACTGATAAAATCCTATGCCGTCCCAGTAGCGGTAGCGCGAAATCTGCTCCGTGGGCTCGAAACCCGCTGCCCGCAAGTCTTTCACTAACACATAGCTCAAGTCCTGCAGACTCTCCACGGTGATTCTTACCGTTACTTTGTCGCCGACTTTGATAGACGCGGTGCCTGAGCTTGTCGAAGGCACCGGCACAAGCACTTTGCCTTTTTCGGTAACCTTTTCTACAAACAGCTCACGTGTTATCTTCAATCCAGACTCGGAGTTTTTAACTTTGTCCACTGGCACGAAATACTGTCGGAACAAGCCGCCCCAAACGAGATGGCCGGTGGGGTTGTTCACCGTCAGTTGTCGCATGTCGGGAGTAATTTCGTCGGCGTTCCAGCGGCGTTGCACGAAGCCCGTTCCTGCCTGGCCGCTGCCAGTGCTTAAGGGTGTGCTGCCCATGCGCAGGCTTACGTCCTTGCCTTCGGCTGTCCAGTCGCTGCCGCGCATAAGCAGTGCGTAGATGGCGTCGGCGGTGGAGGAGTAGTTTTCCCATGCGTTGGTTTGTTTCTGCGTAAGCAGCCACACGCGTAGCTGGTCGAGAAGGGCGTTGTCGGGTTGTATCTCGGCTATGGCCGACATTATATTGGCGTGGGTGGCGATGTGCGACTCGAACGAGAAATATTTCTTTGGCCAGTACATGCCTGTTTGCTCGTTCTTTTGGGCACACTCCAGAAACGATTTCACGAGAAGTTTGGCGGTCTTTTCGTTGCCGTTGCGCGAAAGCACCATAGCGGCCTTGGCGCGGCTGTTGAAACTGAACGTTGTCCAGTCTTTCACCAAGCGGTCGAGGTAGTATTTCTTGGCGGTGGCGAAGGCGGTGTCCTTGCTTTGTGTGTCGAAGAAACTGAGGGCGTAGAGTTCCGCCAGCGTGGTGGAGCCAACCGCCCAGTCCTTGCCATTGCTGTGTTTTTTCATATAACGGTAACTCTCGACCACTTTGCCTTCGAGGAAACTCACTGTTTTTTTGCAGATTCTTTCGGCTTTGTCTTTATCCTCTTTGTTCAGCGACTCCCAAGCACCCATTTTCTGCAATTTGCCGAAACCGGTGAGTATGTATGTGGTGATGAATTCGCTTTCGGGCATGCCATCCATCCACGACCAGCCGCCGCTGTATTTCTGTTTCTCAGAGATGAGTCCAAGGGCGCTGCATTGCCTTTCGTGCATGGCGTTGAGGTCGAAAAGGGCGGCTATGCGGCTGCGTTGCTCGCTTTCGCTCTTGGCTTCGAGCACCCAAGGGGTTTCTTTCAGCATAATGGCTTTGAGGTTTTGGTCTTTCTCCAGTTGCGAAAGCAGTGCGTCGGGCGTTTCTATCTGCCATTTCTTGATGTAGTTAAACAGGTTGGGGATTTTGTTGGCGATGTGCGACGCAAGGGTGTTGGCGTAGAAGATGTAAAAGGCGTTTTCGGCGCGATTGGTGTTTTGGTCGGCCAGATACGGCAGAGCCTGCACGGCGTACCACACGGGGTTGGTGCTGAAATTGAGCGTAAGGCTGTGGTCGCGCTCGTTGCTGTCGGCGACGGTATTGAAATCGAAAGTCTTTTCGGTGTTGGCCTTTACGGTGACGGGCATTGTCTGTGTTAGCAGCACTTCGCTGCTGAGTACGGGAAGCGGGTGTTGTTCGGCGTCGCTGAAATTGTCCGCCATGGCGGTGAAACGGCAGGCCAGAAGTCCCAGGTCGTGCTTGGCGGCCACCTGCCAGCGCACCTCGTGGCTGCGTCCCGGCTCAATCTTTTTCATTGGAATAGAAGCGTTGGAAAGCAAAATGTCCACGGGTTTCATTGTGGCGGCGTCGAAAATCTCGAGTTTGGCGGTGGGGGTGACGGCTTTGTCGCCGGTGTTTATAACATTGGCCACAAGCCATATAGTGTCGTTGTCGTAGATGTATCGCGGCATATCGGCCATTATCATCATTGGTTTGGAGGTGGTGAAAGTGTATTCCTTGTAGCCCTGTCTGAGGTCTTTGGTGTAGGCGAATAGCAAAAGGCGCCAGCGTGTGAGGGCGTCAGGCATGGTGAAACTGATGGTGGCGCTGCCATCGGCGTTGGTACGCAGTTGCGGGAAGAAAAAGGCCGTCTCGTTGAAATTCTCGCGCAGGGTGGGGACGTTTTTTTTCGCGTTGGGGTTGTCATATCCATCGACGAGCTGTATTTCCGCAATGGCGGAATTAGAAACCACAAGGTCTTCGGCTGATATTCGTTTTCCGCTTTCAGGACTTCCCTTGTCTTTTTGGGAAATAACTACACATTTAAGAGCTTCACCACTATAACCGGGAAGGACTAAAACTCTCTGTTGCCACAAATCGGAAAGAGTTATATTTTTTTTGTTGTAAAAATATTTAGGAGTGCCGTACATACCGATGATGATAGCATCCCGATACATATTATTGTTGTCAACAAACAACCTTCTGTTGGGGCTGTACCAGTAAGTATTCAAAAACCACCAATGTTCCCCGGCGAATACATCCAGCGAGGCGTCGTACATGCCGGCAAGCAGTGCGGATTTTTGCGGTTTGCCTTTTTTGTCGTGCACCGTAATCTCCCATTTTTCCTTGGAACCCGGAGTAAGATTATCGCGCACGGCGGCAAGCTGGACATCCAATTTATTTATTCCCACAAACACATCACAATGTTTCCATATCAAAGCATTGTCTTTTGCAACAACGGTGTTTAATATGATATGGTTATCACAGTCTTGTTCGGTAGGCGTATAGGACAAAGTCTGCACTTCGTTGTTCAGGGTAATCCATTTTTCCAATATTACCTTGTTGCCACTTGTCAGCTGCACCCACATTTTTGCGTCCTTGGCCGATGAGCCGAACAGGAAAGTGATTTTCTCGCCTGGGGAAGCATAATCTTTGTCGCTCCAGCACCAGTTGAGAGTGCTGAAAGACATTTTTTTGGATTTTTTGTCGATAAAGGAGAACTCTTCCGAGGTAAAGGCAAGGGAGTCGTCGAGGCTTTGCAGTTCCACAACATATTTGCCGGGTTCCATGTTCAGTTTGTCGAACAGGCCTGCGCTGTCGTTCACAGTGATGATGTCGGAAAATACCAGAACTTTTTCCGCCTGGTAAAAACGATAATTCGGGAATAATCTGTTTACGGTGCTGTCGCTCAATATTTTGCGGTCGAAGGATCTTCCGTATGAATCCGCTGGTTCGAAATAGTTGATTTTTCCTTCGTCGTTGTAGCGGTATATCTTGCGTGATATGCGGCTTCTGGCGGGTTGGCGACTCATATTGCGCACAAAAATCTTGCACTTGTCCATTTCGGATTTTTCAACAAATCGGGACGATAAGTTGTAGATGGGGAAATCGGTGCTGATGACCATTTCGTTGTAACCCGCACGCAAAGAGTATTTTTCGGTGTGTGTCTCGCCTTGTGCGCTGGTGGCTGTAACCTCTATGGTGTAGCTGAACAAAGGCTGTAGTTTCGGCTTGGCTTCTTTGCCGGGCTTTAGGTTGAAGCTGATTTCGAATTTGCCGTCCTTGTCGGTGCATGCCTTGCCGTGGGCTATCTGCACTCTTTTGACGCTGGGATAATTCCACCAACTGCAACGCCAAGGGAACGAGGTAGAGCGTACAACGCTGTAGCTGTATTCTACATTGTCCAAACCGAATCCGGCGTATGCTTTCACGCTGCCGCGCACGGTAACGTCTTGGTTTAGTTTGTACTGCTCTTCGGGAGTTTCGAACTTAACCTCGAAAGTAGGACGCTTGTAATTCTCCACACGGATAAAATGTCCTCCCAATGCTTGATTTGATGTCAGCTGATATAACCCTGCCACACAATCGGATGGTATAACAAAGGAACCGCTGAAAGAGCCGTATTCATCGGTAACGAAGGCCGCCGAGTCTATTATTCTTTGATATCCTTGACTGAAATCTATTTTTACAGCGTAATTTGGGTACAGCTCTGTATTGTCTCCTTTTTGCAGGCAACAACCCCTTGGAAATGGACAGTCTGCCCGGGACGGTATATGGCACGGTCGGTGAACAAGTTTATTTTAATATGTTTTTCATACTCGCATTCATAATAAAATTCGTAATTATGCAGATAAAACGTGTCCTCACCTTTTCGCAGTTGTATAGAGCTGTTTTTGATTTTTGTTTTTTCAACCGTTCCATTGCGGTCGGACTTGACATTTTCTATCTTATCTATCCATTTTTTTGTTTGGGAATCATAAATATCATATATAAAATCCACATCAACACCTTCTATGGGGGTGCCTGTTTTGCGGTTGAGGGTGTGCACTGTAATTTTTTCGCAATTCCCGTCGACTATCAGATTCAGATTAGAAACATTAATATCCATTCCATGTATTTTCCCTCTAAAAATACTGTCTTTGTTCACAGAGCAGACAAGATAATACCGACCTATTTCCAAAGGTGGCAGCGATACGAGGGTTGTGTGGGTGCGGTAGTCGGTTTCGGCAGGTAAGTCGAACTCCCCTTCGGCCACTATCTCCTTTTTTTGTAAAAAGTCAGCATCGATTTTGCCGGTGTATGTTTCTCGGTTAATCTTTACAATTCTGTAGTAGGGATGGGTTACATTTTTATATTCCAGCACTGCCGGTATGGGTTCGTTTGGGAGTTGAGTAGGTAAATAACGTAAGGCAACATACGGACTTTCGATAGAGGAGATAATTTCTTTGCTTTGTTCGGCGTAGCTTGTGTTGGGGAATTTGGCAATAATCTCATCGTATAAAGCTTTGGCTTTCTGCAAATTGTCAAAATAGGTACTGTCGTACTCATTGAGGTCGTATTGCTCAACCAACATTTTTGCAATATCAAGGGAAATTTCTGCTGTAACAGGGTTGTCGGGATAGCGTTTTTTGAGAGTTTCAAGAGATTTTTTATACAAATCCTTGTCATTGAAGTAATTATTGACAAGTTTCAGACGTTTGTAATCGTTGTAAACCAGCAAGTCGTTGTTTTTCTGTTCGATACTATAGGTAATCAGTTTTTGATACAGTTTCAGGGCATGTATCCACGGGGAATCCGAATCGCCCAGCTCGTCCTTGGCAAACTCGGCGGCGGGTTTCCACCACGAATCGGTGCTCCGTTCCTCGTTTATGTTTTCATTGGTGGCTCTTGTTGAGTAGCAGTACGCTGCGCAGTGTAGCAGGAACTCGTACATCGAGGGCTCATACATAAGTTTCGTTTGGGCATTATCGGGATTATCGTCGTACAGAATTACGAAATCCTTGGTTCGGGCCTTTTTCAGAGCTTCGACGGGTTTCAGAGCCTCGGCAAAATGCCGGTCGATAAGGGTTTGGAAATTCTTCTCGTTCCAGTATCTCATATTCACTTTCGTGATGTCGCCTTCGATGGGTGTTTTAGAGTGATTTAAACCGAACATCCCGATATAAAAAGCATAATTGGAATAACTGCGTGCCAGTTCTGCGTGGAGAATGGCGTCGTGAACAGCGTCCAGCTGCCCCACTTTTGTTTCAAGGTATTTGATGGAATACTGGTTATGGTCTTCTTCGATGGTCTCTGAAAAAATGTTTGGCCTAAAGAGATAGGTTTTGAGTAGTTGCGTCTGGTTCTTGTCCTTTATGGCCTTTTGTTCTATGGAGTCCAGTACTTTTTCTGCCGATTCGGGCAGGTTGTTTTTCAAAAGACTTGTAACCCTGTTCCATTGTTCAGCGTAATCGCTTGGCAAGTTAGTGAACGAAAGCAATGTAAAAGCAATTGCGGACACTGCAACTAACATCAAATGTGGTATTTTCATAATATTTATTTTGTTTGTAAAAAATCGTACAATAACGGTATGTAGGAAGTTTTGGAAAAGTCCTCCAACCAATATTTGTCAATGCAAATATACGCAAAAAAAATTTTTTACCTACCTCACTAAAGAATTTTTGTGCTACACAGCCTGCAAGAAGTTGTATATCAAATATTAACCTGTTCAAAATCGGTTATTTATATCCAATATTCACTTTTGCCCCGGCAAATAGCATTGTTCCCGGCTGTGGAACGCCGCCATGGTCGCGGTAACGACTGTTGGTAATATTGTGGGCTTCGGCAAACAGCGTAACTTTTTTCAGCGTGTATTCCACTTTTGCGTTAAGCAGAATTACCCCGCCGTAGTTGCACAAACTGCCGTCCTTGTCCACATACTTTCCTTCGCGGTAGCGGTACATAGCGTCGATTTTTATCCGTAGCGACGGCAATGGGGCAAAAACTGCATAAGCCTGAGCTTTGTGCCGCAGATAGTCGAGCACCGAACCGGAAATCATTCCGCCTGCATTTTGCGATATTCCGCAATACGAGTAGCCGCAACCTACGGCGTATAGGAATCCGTTGGTGTTATAACTTGCCGTAATGTCCACGCCAAGTGCATTTACATTGGTGTGGTTCATGGAGTGCCACACCTCTTCGTCGGGACGGCGTATCCAGTCAATTACATCGCTACCTGCACGATAGTACATCAGCGCCGCTACTTTGGCTTTGCTTTTGGAGTAATGTATCTCCATCTCGCCCGACCATGCTTTTTCGCTGTTCAAATCGGGGTTCGCCACCTGATTAACACTCTGATAATAGAGGTCGGTAAACGACGGAAAGCGGTATGTCCTGCTCACTGCCGCACGCAGATGAGAATGTTCCGACATCCGATAGCTGGCATTTGCCGAAAAGCCATAGTCCCACCCGAAAAAACTGCTATATACCCCCAGCACATTTGCCGAAGCGTGCCAGACTCCTGCCGCTATGCCGTATCCTGCAAACAGGCTTGTGGCCAATCTCGACGACGATTTGGGATAATCGTTGCCGAAAAGCGACAGCGTGTCCGACGCAAGTCCGAGCACATTGCTTGCAATGCATTCGTGTCGCAGCTCGGTGCCGGCCAAAAACTCGCCTTTGCCTATTTTGTAAAGCAATCTTTCTTTCATTCCCGATGTGGCCGCAAGATGGAGGTTGTGGCCGCTGTACCATGACGGGGCTTCGGCATAGCCGTCGCGGAAAAGCTCAAAACGGTCGGCATGGACGCGCGAATAAACATCGGATTCGAGCCTGAGCCGATGGCCGAAACGCCGCACGTTGCTTGCCGATGTGATAAAGGTTCGCGTAGCCTCGTACTGGTAGGGGTAGGCGGTGCTGTAGAAAGCCTGACTGCCGAAATTTTTGATTTGTCCGCCCATCTGCAAATGCCAGTCGCTGACAGTGGAGTGGCGCGATGCCTGAACAAAAAGGCTTCCGTGGCGGTAGTCGGTGTTGCGCATATAGCCGTCGCTGCGGTTGTACGACGCGGCCGTCGTGGTAGCCCAGCCGCCGATAATTTTTGTGCCGAGAAACGACAGTTTCCCCGTACCGTAGCTTCCACCGCCCGCCTCGGCCATAAGCCGCTCGCAATAAGCGTCGGAAACTACAATGTTCACCCCTCCGCAGTATGATACAATGCCCTTTTGCAAAAGCATTGAAGGACTGAGCAACTCAACCCTTCCAACCATCGATATGTCGATAGGCATATCCAAATTGTGGTGTCCGGTTTGGGCATCGGTAAAATTTATGCCGTTTAGCAAAACCGCCACTTGGTCGAAAGTGCCACCATGCACGGCAATATCTCCTTGGACATCATTGGTGCCACGGCTACGCAGGTCTAAGCCCGGAAGCAGGGCGAGCAAATCGCCCACAGAACGTACAGAAGTATTTGAGAAATCTTTGGCGGTAAGCACAGCCGCCGGTCCAGAATTGCCAAGGACAGTGTCGGACGACACCGACACACGAACTTCGGGGAGGGTTACAACGTCCTCGGCATCCTCGCTTTGTGCCATTGCTGCGGGAGTTTGCAACATAAGCATAGCCACAGCACACACCGCAACCGATTTTTGCAGCTGTCTGTCGGCAATATAAGTGGCTACCCTGCCTATGGTTGTTTCGCGGTGTAGCGAACGAAACACGGCAAAAGCGCCCCTGCAATAACGTTTGAAACGAAACACATCTTTGTGTCTTTTTAGTTCTTTCTTCATGTCTTACACATAATTATTTGTTTTTGAACAGGTTAATATTGATTTTTTTGAAAAATGCGGCATATGTCCGTGGTGCAAAAATACAAAAAAATCTGGCTCCTTAGCAACCAACTATCAAACAAGATGTTGATAAAAAAGGTTCCCGAAGTTACTTCGGGAACCCAACCTAAAAATTGTACTATGAAAAAGAAAACATCAAGATAATTTTACTTGGGGAAAGCAAAATGTATCTTTTTTTTTAATTCCTACATTGGCTTTCGCAAAACGAAATGCAGTATAGAAACGTAGTGATTGTTTTTTTATTGCACAAAAAAGTGATTTTTTTTGAATAAAAAATCTAACTCATTGATAATGTGTCTTTGTTTTTGTCAATTTTTTCGCTCACCATTTTCGCCGTTATGCGTACTTTATGGCAGTCTTTCTTTGACGGCAGGTCGAACATTATGTCGGTCATCACCGTTTCCATAAGGGAGCGCAGACCTCTCGCACCGAGTTTGAACTCAATGGCTTTGTCCACAACCATATCAAGTGCGGCTTTGTCGAAATGTAGTTCCACGCCGTCCATAGCAAACAATGCCTGATATTGCTTTGTTATGGCGTTTTTCGGTTCGGTTAGTATGCGTATCAGAGCCGTTTTGTCGAGCGGAGAAAGAGACGTGAGTACGGGGAAACGTCCCACAAGTTCGGGTATAAGTCCGTAGCGTTTCAAATCCTGCGGCTGTATGTATCTCAGTATATTTTCCTTGTCGATTCCGGAACGGCTGCTTGCCTCTTTGAAACCTATCACATGTGCTTTCATTCGTGCGGCTATGTGGCGTTCGATACCGTCGAAAGCTCCTCCAGATATAAATAGTATGTTTTGAGTGTTGATTGCAATCATTTGTTGTTCAGGGTGTTTGCGCCCTCCCTGAGGCGGCACGTTCACCACAGCACCTTCGAGGAGTTTGAGCATGGCTTGTTGCACGCCTTCGCCCGACACGTCGCGGGTTATGGAAGGATTGTCGCTTTTGCGGGCAATCTTGTCAATCTCATCAATGAACACTATGCCCCTTTCGGCGGCCTGCACATTGTAGTCGGCGGCCTGCAGCAGGCGTGTGAGTATGTTCTCCACATCTTCGCCCACATATCCGGCTTCGGTAAGTGTGGTGGCGTCGGCTATGCAGAAAGGTACATTGAGCATTTTGGCTATGGTGCGTGCAAGCAGGGTTTTGCCAGTGCCCGTCTCACCCACGATAATGATGTTGGATTTTTCAATTTCTACATCGTCGGCTTTGCGTTGTTTGTCGAATTGATACTGTAGCCGCTTGTAGTGGTTGTAAACGGCTACGGAAAGCACCCGTTTGGCGTCATCCTGACCAATTACATATTCGTCGAGGCTGGCTTTTATTTCCTGCGGAGTTTTTATCTGAGGCGACTGTAGCTCGGCGGCAGGTTCCTTGTCGTTTCCGTCAAGCATATCGAAAAGCTCGTTGGCGCGTTTGGCACACGAATGGCATATAAGTCCGTGCAAACCCTGAAGCATGGTGCCGGCCTCTTTTTCGGAGGCACCACAGAAAGAGCAAATGTCAGTTTTCTTTGCCATGATTTACTACTTGTTTCAGTTTTTTGTAATAGTTTCTAAATCATTATATTATGAGAGGCATCCTGCCTGAGGAAAACAAAAAGTAGTGCCGTAAACGCCAGTAGCGACGAGCCGCCGTAGCTGAAAAATGGCAAAGGCACTCCTATTACCGGCAGTAGTCCTAGCACCATGCCTATATTTATAAGAAAGTGTAAAAACAATATGCCCACCACGGAGTATCCGTAAACCGAAGCGAACTTGGAATACTGCCGCTCGGCCATTTTGATGAGCCTTACGAAAAGTACCATATACAGGATTACCAATGTGGCCGAACCCATAAAGCCCCACTCTTCTCCCACCGTGCAGAAAATGAAGTCGGTCTCCTGTTCGGGCACGAAATTAAACTTGGTTTGCGTACCTTTGAGGAAGCCTTTTCCAAAAAATCCGCCGGAACCTACGGCAATTTTCGACTGCCTTACGTTGTACCCTATCCCTTGGGGGTCGTCGATTTTGCCAAGCAGTTCGTTTATTCTGGTCTTCTGATGTGGCTCCAGCGCATGCTCGAAGACAAATTCGGTGGAAATTACGCACACAACACACAGCAAGACAACCAGAATAGTGCGGATTATTATTTTGGAAGTCCGCTTGTTGAGCCACAAAAAAAGGTAAAGCACCGCAACAACTACTATTATGCCCGACAGCAGATAAGGGTTCACCAACAACGAAAGCACGAACAGAAGTATAGCCAAAAAGCCTATTATCAGTACTTTACCGGAAAGTCCCATACGGTACATAGGTATTATGAAACTTGCAAATACCATTGCCGAACCTGCGTCGTGCTGTAGCAGAATAAGTGCCGCAGGCAACAGTATTATACCGAAAGCTATGACTTTAGTTCTTAGGTCGCGGATATGTATGTCAATGGAACCCAAATATTTGGCAAGGGCAAGAGAGGTGCCGAATTTGGCAAACTCCGATGGCTGTAGTTTGAAAGGCCCTATGGGTATCCACGATGTGGCACCCTTTACTGCCGACATTGACAGCACCACAAGCAGAAGCACCAAAATTACGGCATAGAATAAATAGGCTGTGGTGGAGAAGAAATGAGCATCGGAGAGCAGTATTGTTATGGCCAGAAAAAACGCTATTCCAATCCAAAGTAGCTGTTTCCCGTGTTGCGATTCGAGGTTGAAAACGAAGGCAGAGTCTTCGGTATAGGTGGCGGCATACAGATTGACCCAGCCGAACAACACTATGGTTGCGTATAGCATTATCGAAATCCAGTCCACATTGTGGAATATACTGTTGGGTCGAGCTTTCATCTTTTCTATTGTTTCTTATGTTTTTTTCCTACAGGCTTTAGCGGCAGGCTCTGGCAAGGATGGGCATCGAGGCAGTTTCTTTCGACATCGATGCGTCCCACATTCTTTTTAAGATATTTCTCCACCACAAGGCTGGCAATAGTTGCAGCCCAAACTCCACCGGCACCGGCGTTTTCCACATAAACAGCCACTGCTATCTTGGGCTTGTCCTTAGGTGCAAAACAGATGAACACCGAATGGTCTTTACCGCGATTTTCGGCGGTACCCGTTTTGCCACAAATGTCAATGCCCGGAATATCGGCACGGTGGGCTGTGCCTCCCGCCCCGTGTACGACGTCGTACATGCCTGCTACGGCTATCTCGAAATATTCGGGACTTATATCGGTTTTGTTTTTCTTGTAAAAATTTGGGTTGCGCACCGAATCCTCGCCGTAGAAACGTACCAGATGCGGAGTGTAGTAGTATCCTCTGTTGGCCACTATAGCCGCAAGGTTGGCCATCTGCAGCGGTATTATTGTCACCTCTCCCTGACCTATGCTGTTGGAATAGATTGTGGAAAAAGTCCATTTTCCGTTGTACCACTTGTCGTAAAAAGTGGTGTCGGGAATGTATCCCGAACTCACATTGGGGAGATCCACACCCAAACGCTGTCCGAAACCAAATTTCAGCATGTAGTTGCGCCATTTTGCAAGTCCGTAATGGCTGTCGCGGCTCTGGTTGCTGTAAACTCCCTGCTGTATCATACGGCGGTAGGTGTAGTAGAAGTACGGATTGCACGACATCTTTATGGCATCGCGCACACAATTGGCGCTGGGATGGCCATGACAGCCAATTATCTTGTCGCATGGGAACCCTGTGGACGGCGTTATCACACCTTCGTCCAAAGCTATCATCGACTGGGCTATCTTGAATATTGACCCGGGAGGATAGGTAGCCATAAGCGCACGGTTGAACAAGGGTTTGGCTATGTCTTCGGACAGAGTTTTGTAGTTGTTTCCGCGCACACGGCCAACAAGCAAATTTGGGTCGTAGGTAGGTGCCGAAACAAGGGTAAGTATCTCGCCTGTGGAAGGTTCTATAGCCACCACACAGCCGCGTTTGTTGGTCATCAGCTGTTCGGCGTACTCCTGCAAGTGTATGTCTATGGTGGAGTAGAGGTTGTGTCCCGCTATGGCGACGGTGTCGTAGCGTCCGTTCTCGTAACGTCCTTTCTCACGGTTGTGCACATCCACAAGGGTTATTTTCTGACCTTTTTTGCCACGAAGAACCGTTTCATACGATTTCTCCAAACCGCTCTTGCCTATGTAGTCGCCCTGACGGTAATATTTGTCGCTGTTGATGTTGCTGTCGGAAAGTTCGTTGTTGTCTATCTCGCCTATGTAGCCGAGCAGATGTGCGGCAATGGGTTTGGGATAATGCCTTAGGGTACGCTGCTGAGAGTAAAAGCCTTTGAATTTGTACATTTTTTCCTGCAAAGCGCCGTAGGCCTCCTTGGAGATTTGTTTTATAAACACCGATGGCGTTTGCATGGAGTATCTGCAGGCTTTTTTCATACGCTCGTTGAAATCCTCCCGTGATATGTCGAGCAGCTCACAAAACATAAGGGTGTCGAAATTTTCGGCACTCCTGACCTGATAGGGAATGACCATTATGTCGTAAACGGCCTCGTTGTAAACAAGCAACTCCCCGTTGCGGTCGTAGATAAGTCCGCGGGCGGGATATTGCACCACATGGCGCAGGGCATTTTGGTCGGCGGCAATTTTGTATCCTTCGTCGAAAATCTGCAATTGCATAAGACGGATTATGAAAATAACCCCTATCACAATTATCAGTATTATGATACCCGTTTTCCTGTTCGAATACGAATCTGCCATTAGTGGTTATAGTAAAACTCTATAAATAAAACGTTTATAATTACCGCATAGCCTTTTGCAGTTTGCAAAAATACGTTATTTTTCCCGATTTTGAAAGCCTTACGTGCGTTTTTCGGTTTTTTTTTAATAAATTATTGATTATCAATGCAAAGCATTAGAGATGTTCCGCTTTGCCGCAAGAGGCTTGTCAATCAATTAAGTATCAATTTCTTAAGAAATTCCTTGCCCGTCGGTAGAATTATTTTCAGTGTGTGTGTGCCACGTGTCTTGCGGTTGATGGGCATCACTATCTTTCCGTCGGAATAGAGGATTCTACGCATCACCACCGAACCCTTGGCATTTGTAAGGGTGCACTCCACCTGTCCTTGCGGCAGACCTTCCACGGTGATTTTCTCCTTGGCGGGATTGGGATATACCATTATTTCGGAGCCGTCGCCGACAACGCTGTGCAGGGCGACTGTTGAAGTGTCGGGAGTGCTGTCGGAGACGTACAGGTAGTCGGTTAAATCCAGCTTGTGGAACTTGGCATTTATGGTAGCCACGTATTTTGTTATGTATTCGTTGGTGAGGTAATATTTGTAGTCATCGCCCACGGCAATGCCCTCCACTTGGTGGAAAGCCAATCCGAGCGACATCTTGCGTTTGTTGCCCGAAAAGAAATCGTTGCCCGCGTAGTCGTAGAGCAACACCACAAAAGGCTGTAGCAGAGAGCTGTAGCCGCACAGCACAACTTGTTTCTTGCGTGGGTTGTATGTGGCACCTGTAACAAGTCCGTTCACATTCCAGTTGCTGATACGCCTTGCCGAGTATGTGCCCGGGGTCTTGGGCAGCGAATAAAGCGCTGTGCCTTGGCTATTCCATTGTTTAGTAAATAGATACAGACTATCCTCGGTGGCGATAAAGGCTTCGCAGTCGAAATCGGTGCCGTTGGACGATGATGAGCTGAAATCGGTTTGTTCGGGGTAGGAAAACCAGATGGTGTCGATTTGTGGGTTGCCTGTCAGCAACGATGCTTTGGAGATACGCAGTATGTGGAGGTTGGTGCGTATGCCGGAGTTGTTGTTGCCGTGGTCGCCGAGGTAGATGTAAAGGCTGTCCTGGTCGCAGTCCTCCACGTCCTGATGGGCGATGCCGGTAAACACTATGCTGTCCACGATATGTCCGTCGGCGGTGTCGATTTGGTACAGTTTTTTGTCGGAGTGGTCGTTGTGGGTGTACAGCTTGCCGTCGAAAAAAATAAGTCCCGAAGTGCCGTTGATTCGTGTGGGCAGATTGTTAGAGTAGTAGGGCGACGCCGTGGTGGAAGCGTAGGTACAGCTGCCGTCGTTTACGGTGGCCTGCGGGTTGTAGTTGTTGGCACGCGGGTCGGTGCAGCCGCAAACTTGGGCTTTGGTGTAACCCATTATCGTGCAAAGAGTTATTAAAACAACAAGTCGTTTCATGTTATTATGTTTTATTTTTCTATCTTCACCCTTCTAAGGTCGAGGGCGTTCATGGCGTTACTGCGCAGGCCGTTCACGTTTTTGTGGGTGAAATGCAGTATTTGGTCGTAGTACAGCACCACCACGGGAGCCTCGTCGGTGATGAGGGCGTTCATGCGTTTGTACAGCTCAATGCGCGCCGAGTCGTTGGTTTCGGCTTTCGACTGCTGGTAAAGCCTGTCGAATTCGGCACTGCTGAAATGTGTGTAGTTGGGTCCCTGCGGACAGAAATTCTTGCTGTAGAACAGCGACAGGTAGTTCTCCGCATCGGGGTAGTCGGCAATCCACGAGCCGCGGAACCACTCCACTTTCGACTGTGCTATGTGTTCGCGCAGTGCCCCCGGAGGATTTACGTCGATGTTTATCTGAATGCCCGCCAGTCCCAGCTGCTGCTGCACATATTTGCAGAGGTCGAGATAAGTGGCGGTGGTGGAGAGAGTTAGTTTGGGCAGACCTTTGCCGTTGGGGTAACCTGCCTCGGCGAGCAGCCGTTTTGCCCTTTCGAGGTCGTATTCGTAGCCCGTAACCGTGGTGTCGAAACCTTGCATTCCGGCAGGAATAAAGCCGTAGCAGCCAGGCATTCCCACGTTGTTGCGCAGGTATTTCATCATCTTGCGACGGTCGAAAGCGCAGTTGATCGCCTGTCGCACACGTTTGTCGGCCAGCACCGAGCTGTTTTTGTCCATCAAAAAGCCGAGATATTCGGTGTTGAGATAGGGTTGCGACGTCATGTCGATGCTTTCGGCGTATTTCTCGCGCAGCTGTCCCGTGCGAGTGAGTAGCTCATCTTTGTAGCTGGCGTCGAGGGAGTTCATAAAATCCAGATTGCCTTTCACAAACTCCAGAAACACAGTCTGTTTGTCGATGATAAAGGTAACGGCAATGGCGTCGAGGTATGGCAGACGGTTGCCGTCGGCATCGCGTTCGAAATAGCGGTGATTGCGTTGCAGGACGAGTTTTACGTTCTCTTTCCATTTGCGGAAGCAGAAAGGCCCTGTGCCAACGGGATTTTGACGAAAGTCGGCGCCGTAGTATTCCACCGCCTCGTGCGGAACCACGGAACAGTAGGGCATTCCCAACATTCCCAGAAATGGGGCGAAGGGCTGTTTCAGACGTACTACAAAAGTGGTGTCGTCGGGTGCGGAGAAAGCGTAGCGGCCGTCGGTGTTCTGCACATTGTCGAAAATCCAGCGTCCGGGCGACGCAACTTTCTCATCTACAATGCGGTTGAAACTATAAACAAAGTCGGAGGCCACCACACGGCGCGAGCCGTCGGGGAAACATTTGTTGCGATGGAAAAACACGTCGCGGCGGAGGATGAACGTGTAGGTGAGGCCGTCGTCGGAGATGTCCCACCGTTTGGCGATGGCGGGCTGCACAGCAAGGGCGGTGTCGAGCTGTATCAATCCGTTGAACAGCTGCTGCGAAGCCCATATCATGGCCTGGTCCTTGGCAAAGGCGGGGTCGAGCGAGGCAATGCCCGCCGACTCGTTGTAGCGGAAAATCTGCTTGTCGCCGTTGCGGTTCGAGGGCCCGCAGGCAACCATAAGCAGCACAACTGCCGCCAGCACTATGTTTTTGATATTAAACACTTTATACCGTTATCAGTTTTTTAGCCATTTTTATGGCCTCTTTCATTATCTCCTCTTCGCCGTCCACATGGTGGTTGCGCATCAGCACCTTGCCGTCACAGATAAGGGTGTCGATAACGCTGCTGTCGGCGGCATAAATCCAGTTGCTGAGGGTGTTGTGGTTGGGGGTGAAAGCGGGGGTTTTCAGGTTGACCAAAACAAGGTCGGCGAGACAGCCTTCGGCCACACGTCCCATGTTGAGTCCCAGCACTTTGGCACCGTTTACAGTGGCAATGTCGATGGCCTCGGAAGTGGGCATCACGGTAGGCTCTTTGGTACGGCCTTTCTGCAAGAAACTTGCCACTTTCACGGCCTCGCGCATGTCGAGGTTGTTCGACGAGGAACAGCCGTCGGTGCCGAGGGTTACGTTGACGCCGGCGGCGACGAGTTCGGGATAGCGGAAATTGAGACCCGAGCCGAGCTTGAGGTTGGAGTTGGGGTTGTGGGTAACGGTAGCTCCGGTATCGGCAAGGATTTTTATGTCGTCGTCGGAGAGATATACGCAGTGAGCGAGTGTAGATTTCTCGTCGAGGGCGTTCCATTTGTGCAGGTGCTGCACGGGGGTGAGACCGAAATCGCGGAGGGTGTTGTCCACCTCGCCCTGAGTTTCGGCCACATGGGTGTGCATCAGCAGGTTACGCTCTTTGGCGTATGCCTTGATATATTGGTACGAGTTACCCGAAATGGTGTATGGAGCGTGGGGGGAAAGGGCGAACTGCACATGCTCGTCAGTAAGAGGTAGTATTTTCTCGAAAGTCTCGAGTTCCTTCTTTACGTTGGGCAGATTGTCGGGGTTGCAGCCGTCGAAAATGGTGAAGCCCAGCACGGCACGTATGCCCATATCTTTCACAGCCTGAGCCTCTTGCGGCAGGAAGAAATACATGTCGCTGAAACAGGTGGTGCCGGTTTTTATCATTTCGAGGCAGGCCAGTTTGGTGCCCCAGTATATGATTTCCTCGTCGAGGTTTTTCTCGTTGGGCCATATTTTGGTGTTGAGCCATTCCTGCAGGGGCAGGTCGTCGCCGTAGCCGCGGAAAAGCGTCATGGGCGCGTGGGTGTGCATGTTCACGAAAGTGGGAAGTGCCGCCATGCCCTCGCCGTCGATAAGGTCGCAGTCTGCAGCGGTGATGTTTTCGGCAATCTTGGCGATGCGGTTGCCTTCGATAAGGATGTCGGTTTTTTTGTCGTCCAAAAGGACATTTTTGATAAGTGTGCTCATAACTGAAACTTGATAACTAATTGGGGTTTAGTGGTTTTTGCAAAACAACAATGAAAAAACAACCATTATGTTACAAAATATGTTCATGTCTCTACCATCATGCACCTATAAAGGAACAGAAAGCCTCTGCCTGAGATTGTAATTCGGCACGTTGCTCGTCGGAAAGGATGAATTCGCCTTTTGTCCATGCTTCGAGACCTAAAGCTATGCCGGTTTGCGGTTCGTGCATAAGCTCCATTTTCATAAAGTCAAGCAGTTCGGTGAGCTTGGCACGGCAGCTTTGAGTGCGGTTTTTGCCACCTGCGCCGCAGATAGCCACTTTCTTCCCGAGAGCGGCGGATGGGTTCTGGAAATCACTCATGTCCATTGGTCGCGACAGCCAGTCGAGCAGGTTTTTCAACACTCCCGGATAACTGAAATTGTACTCGGGTGTGAATATCCACAGGGCATAGGCCTCAACAACTTCCTTACGCACTCTTGCCACACTTGTTGGCACGGAAGTTTCAATGTCTTGGTTCATCATCGGTATATCACTGAAATCAAGGTATTTCACATTGCACCTGTTGGAAATCATACCTTCTGCTACCTTTGCCAGTTGCCTGTTGAACGACTGCTTCCGCATGGAGCCCACAATAAACAATACGTTTTTCATATCGACATTATTTTTTATCAGATAACTTACTTTTTGTCATCTCTTTAGACTTTGCGAAGTTCATCAGACAAAATCCTAAAAAACGGCACTGCAAAATTCGGAAAAATTATTGATATTTGCAAGCATTTTTCAGTATGTTTTCGGTGCTGTTATTTTGGGCGATTGAATAATAATAAAAAAACAATACATGGCATAACAGAAAAATAAAAAGACCCACTTTCCGGTTTCAGCCATCCCATACGCACAAAAATATTCCCCAAAGGGTCCTTATGATGAGAAGAACGGCACATTTATATCCGGCTTTTTCGTTTTTAATTATTGCTGTTCGATAAAAATCAAAAACTGCGAAATTGATATTTGAGAACTCTGATTTTATGCGGATGTTGAGAAAAAAAGCCAAAGACAAGCCCCTTTGTTCTCAAAATAGGGTGAGTTGGGGAGGCTCCTTTACTGTTTTGAGTGGTCCTTTTCAGGCTCCTCGAATTTCCCGTAGTCGATGTAGGTGCGGTCAAGTACCAGTATGTCGCCCGCGGTATAGTTTGACGGTGCCAACATAAAGCTGTCGTGTGTGGTGAAGGATGTAAACTTGATGTCTGAGGGGACGAACCAATTGGAATAGGTATTGGCATGGACTTTAATGCCACCATTCTTCCTTCCCGTTTCAGGATTCCTCCCTGCACCCTTGAAAATCAGGTTGGAAAACAGGGTTATGGTCGTGGAGTATATGATTTGCAGCCTCTGCTTCCATTTCAGAACTTGCCTGTACCGGCTCTCCTAAGAAATTTGTATTTTTGCCCATAGTTATTCTGGTTTTGTGGCAAAAACAAAAATAACGAACAAGGCTGAATTTTCAAATGAAATTCAGCCTTGTTTTTTTTCAAAAAATTTTACCAGACAGCAATAGAAAATAATAAGCTACGAAGAAGATTTCTGATTTGAAATCTGAAATGGCTGAAAAATAATACCCACTGTTATAGCAGGGCATAGAAAGGTCGAGTAGGCTTCGTAAAAAGATTTGTCAAAATAGTATTTCTCCAAACAGGCAGCAATTGAAATGCCAAACAAAAAAACGACAATGACAATATTAATTAGGCTGACATGTCGCAATGTGTATAGCAACATCAGTATTGCAGCTATAAAACAAGCGAAAACAGATATAATCATTATGTATTTGCCTATATTGCCGTTGTAATCGACAATTGCCGGAGAAATAAAGAGTGCTGCTGCTAAAACAAAATTAAAAACAATGTTCCAAAAACGCTTTTTTTCAAGGAATTTCCATATAAATGAAATCGCCAAAAGAAAAAAAGCCCCGCCGGTTATTCCAATGATAATATCTAAAACAGTCATTATTTTAAATTTTAAAATAGTTTGCGAATAAATTTGCCGACACGTTCTGCTGTTTTACAAATGGCAGAACCAACTTTGAGTGCGCCTCCAGTTGAAGCAACAACGGCTCCTGTCCCGGCTCCGAGCAGAACTCCCTTTCCGTTCACATGACCATTTGTAACATATTGGCCGATAGCATTTGTTGCAGCTCCCAATAGTGCACCACCTACATCTGCAGCGACTACAGGAGGCGCGTATTCATTGCGACCTGTGTATGGTTGATTTTCATCCATAAGCCAAAAATCCATAGAATATACAGCTATGTCTAATACCCCATCAACAAACAATAAAGAATTTTGTCCATGATCAGATACATACTGCATTATGTCATCTCGTATCGTAAGGAGTTTGTTATAAAAGTCTTCCTCGGTAATAGACAGTGATATAGCACTATTGACAGCATTTGAAATATTTGATAATTTGTCATACTCATAACTTTCAATTAAACCCAAGTTAAGTAGTTGGTCTAATAAAATTGGGATGTTGTGTGTACCATCAAACAGTGAATCGTAGAAATCTGGTAATGACACGAAAAATCTAAAATTGTCAAAGCAATTATTTGCAATTGCCCTGTCCTCATCTGACATATCAAATTGCGAAAGCATAGCTACATTTATATTGTACAGTTTATCAGCAATTACAGGTACATCATCATAGTATACGGAAGTGTCGAATTGATTTATTGCATTTGCTAAGAATATGTTGTGAAAGAGGCCACAATCGAATGATAAATCATTGTTTTTTATCTGAGAATTTGAAGGTGAGCCACTGTAATCATATTCTGTTTTATTGCAAGATGTACAGATAGAGAGAATAGAAAATAGAAATAGTGCAGAAAAAATATTATTCTTTTAGAAAAAATAAAAGAATATTTACGTTTGTCCGCTCCTTTTGAATTTGAATGATTTTTCATAATAGTATAATTTTTATTTGTTTATAATTTATTTTTTTGCAATTATTTTAATTTATTTTGATTTATACCGTATTGTGCCCGCTGTATGTATAAGTTAGCGGGCAAACTCAGGATAAAGCTTGTGGTTTTGAATGTTTGAGTTCGGAAAGGTAATCATAGTATTTTTTTATTGAAATTTCATAGTATAGTTTGTGGATTTTTTGGAGAAAAATACTGTGCAATAAGCCAACTTTCACCGCATTTTTGTAGTAATGGGAGGGATAACTCGCTAATATTCAATATATTACATCGATATTTCATCATAGAGGTTTTAAGTTGTTACAAGGGCAAATATACAAATATTTTTATTAGTGTCCGATAAAAAATCATAGGCAACGTAATAAAAATGTAAAGCATTGATATATAGCAATGATGTGGTTTGCCAAACAGCAATTTGTCAA
>CAJOEN010000029.1 GCA_905233475.1 uncultured Bacteroidales bacterium | reverse complement strand
GGGTGTCATTTCTGCCTGTGGAATGTTCTTCAACTGCGGTTGCACCTCGTCCTCTATTTTGTCGGGATCAAATGCCGCCAACAGTTCTGCGCTCATCTGTCCCAATGATTTGCCTCGCGACAAGGTTTCAATCTTCTCTTTCTCTTTTTTGGTGACTTCCTTGTTCAATCGAATCAGGCGGTTGGCCAACGACGTGAACAAATCCTCTTCATTTACTCCCATGGTGACGGCGCCCAACAAATCCTTCAGCAGCACGGTTGGCTTGCGTTCGAGCGGACGGCTGTCGGTTTTCTTGGTTTGCGTAACGCCCACGGCATCTACAATCACAAAATGGGTTTTCGATTTTGCCGTACGGCTCACTAACTGCAACGTATCGCTGTTGATAGTGCGGGTTCCGCGTCCCTTCATCTGCTCAAAATAGTTGGCGCTTCGGACATCGCGCATAAACAGAAGCACCTCGAGCGGCTTTACATCGGTGCCCGTGGCAATCATGTCAACCGTCACGGCAATGCGCGGATAATATTGGTTCCGAAAACGATTCAGCACCGACTTCGGGTCTTCATCTATTTTATAGGTGACCTTTTTGCAGAAGTCATTACCTTCGTCAAACTCCTCACGCACTATTTTTATAATGTCATCGGCGTGGCTGTCGGTCTTGGCAAAGATGAGGGTCTTGGGCACTTCGTACTGTCCGTTTTCGTCGTATCGGTCGGGGAAAATCTCCTCCATCAACGCCTTCCGGAACTGGCGGACAACTGTGCGTATCTGGCTGGGATTCACCACCGATTTGTCCAAATCGTTCTTTCTGTATTCAACATCCTCATCCACTTGTTGCCAACGTGTCTTGCGGGTGGCCTTGTCGCGGAAGTCGATGTACCAACCAGCCTTGATGAGTCCTCCTTTTTTCGAAATCTCTGTTTCAATGGAATAGACATCGTAAGGCACATTCACCCCGTCCACCACCGACTGCTCGTAGGTGTATTCGCTCACCACGTTCTCGTTGAAGAAACCGAAAGTGCGTTTGTCGGGCGTGGCGGTCAGGCCAATGAGGAAGGCGTCGAAATAGTCAAGAACTTGCTTCCAAAGATTGTAAATGCTTCGATGACACTCGTCAATCACCACAAAATCAAACTGTTCGATGGGCACTTTCGGGGTGTATTCCACGGGTATGGCTTGCTGCTCTCGCATCTTTTGCTGCAACCACGTTGATTCGTTAGGGTTGTCGTTCTCGGCATTTTCGTCAAGTTCTTCGCCTTTCAGTATGGAATAGAGCCGCTGTATGGTCGATATGCACACCTGGCTGTCGTTGGCAATATAACTTGAAGAAAGCCGCTGTACATTATATAGTTCGGTGAATTTGCGATTGTCGTCGTTGGGACGAAAATTCATAAACTCCTGTTCTGCCTGTTCGCCCAGATTGCGCGTATCCACCAGGAACAGAATGCGTTTGGCCTTTGCGAATTTCAGCAGACGGTAGATGAAAGTAATGGCGGTATAGGTCTTGCCTGCACCCGTAGCCATCTGTATCAAAGCCCGAGGAAGATTGTTCTTGAACGACTCTTCAAGATTTTCAACAGCCTTTATCTGAGCAGGACGCAAGCCCGTGGTGTCCAATTTTGGGAAATCCTGCAAGCGGTTTCTCAAACTCCGCCCAGTGCGAATCCATTCGGCGAAAGTCTCCGGCTTATGGAAGGCGAAGACCATTCTGCTGCGTGGTTTCGGGTCGCTGTAATCGGTGAAATGGGTCAAGGTTCCCGTTGTTTCATACACATAGTTCAAGGGCTCGTTGTTCAGGTATTTAAGTTTGGCGTTGGCATAACGGGCGGATTGCTCCGCAACAACGGTCAGGTTCACCCCTTCTTCTTCGCGCTTCGCCTCTATAATGCCAACAGGTTTGCGGTTCACAAACAAAACATAATCCGCAGACCCCACATCGGTCTTGTATTCGCGCACGGCAATGCCTAATCCTGCCGAAAAGTCAATCTTGTTTTTCGACTGGATTTTCCAACCTGCCTGTTCGAGCAGACTGTCAATCTTATCACGCGCTATCTGTTCAGGAGTCTGATTCATCGTTGCATACATTAATTCATGATTCCGGAGATTGTTATTCATAACAAAACCTCACACTATCCCGTGCGGTCATCTAATCATTTATTACTGATTTACAATATTATAGATTAGTTGTAATATAAACAACAATCATCATGAACTATTTTGCAAATTTACATTTTTTTGCCGAGAAAAACAAGAGGGTGCCGCAATTTTGACAAAAACATTTTTTCGCTTGCATTAATTCGTTTTTTTCCGTATTTTTGCAGTTTGTTACAACGTCAGACAACAAACACCGTAAAGTTATGATAACATTCATTATATCAGTAGTTTTGCTCCTGTTGGGATATTTCGTTTATTCCAAGATAATAGAAAAGATTTTGGGCGTGGACCCTGCCAAAGCCACTCCCGCCACCACTATGGCCGACGGCGTGGACTATGTTCCGATGCAACCCTGGCGCATCTTCCTAATCCAGTTCCTCAACATCGCCGGCGTGGGTCCCATAGTGGGAGCCATCATGGGTGCGCAGTTCGGCACGGCGTCGTTCCTGTGGATAGTGTTCGGCAGCATCTTCGCCGGTGCGGTGCACGACTTCATCGCCGGATTTATGTCGCTACGCCACGACGGCAGCTCCCTGCCCGAGCTCCACGGCAGATACCTCGGCAAAGGTGCCAAGCAGTTTATGCGCTATTTCACTGTAATACTGATGATTCTTGTGGGAGCCGTGTTTGTAAAGACACCCGCCCAGCTGCTTATCAACAACTTCACTCCCGGCTGGCATATATGGATTTGGCCGGTGATAATCTTCGTGTATTACATGCTTGCCACCATGCTCCCCATCGACAAGCTGATAGGACGCATCTACCCCATTTTCGGCATACTGTTGCTGCTGATGGCGGTGTTTGTGATGTGCGCCTTCCTATTCCGTCCCGAAGTACACCTCACCGAAGTGTGGGAGAGCCTTGCCAACCAGCACCCCAAAGCCGACACCAACCCCATATTCCCGATGATGTTCGTGAGCATAGCCTGCGGAGCCATCTCGGGATTCCACGCCACGCAGTCGCCGCTGATGGCACGCTGCATGGTTAACGAAAAACAGGCACGTCCCATCTTCTACGGAGCCATGATAGCCGAGGGCATTGTGGCCTTGATATGGGCCGCCGCCGCCACCTATTTCTTGGCAAGAGCGGCGACGCCATGGTGGGCGTTATAGCCAACGAGTGGTTCACACCCGTCTTGGCCGTGGTTACCGTGCTTGGCGTTATTGCCGCCGCCGTAACCTCGGGCGACACTGCACTGCGTTCGGCACGACTGATAGTGGCCGACATCTTCCATATCGACCAAAAGCCCATCTACAAACGTTTTCTCGTGGCACTGCCCGTGTTCCTGCTCGCAGGCGCCATACTCGTTTACACTTTTGTGGACGCCGACGGTTTCCAGACCATCTGGCGTTATTTCGCTTGGGCCAACCAGCTGCTGGCCATGGTAACACTTTGGGCGATAACCGTTTACCTAACACTGCGCAAGAAACCCTACATCATCACTCTGATACCAGCTTTGTTTATGACAATGGTTTGCAGCACCTTTATCATTATCTCCGACAGCGGTTTCGGACTGCCGCACACCCTCTCGTATATACTTGGAGGCGTTATCACCTTCGCCGCCTGCGTGTGGTTCTTCGTGTGGAAACTCAAGAAAGTCGAGAAACTGAGAGAAACTGAGGGAGAAGTTCTAACCTCTTGATGCAGACTTGGAAGTTTCCCGTATTTTTACAAAAAAGCATCGTACTGCATAAAGGGGGCTTCTATAAATTGCCTCGGAGAGGCAAACTCTCAATAACAAGAACAGGCGTGTCGGAGTGAAGAAAACGCCTGTGGCTTTTTCGATAGTGAAACGGAGAATAATAACGCTCTCAAACGAATAAATAGAAGTCCCCTAACAAATAACATTTTTTTGCAGAATAAATAAAATTATGTATTTTTGCATTATGTAATTTTGCATTATGCATTTTTGCATAATTAATATAAAACGCAGAATATGAAACAGTTAGGTAATCCATTCGTAATAGGGAAATATATGGGCAAAGACTATTTCTGCGACAGAGAGAAAGAGTCGGAACAACTTGTCCATCACATTGTTAATGGCAGAAACGTTACAATCATATCGGAACGAAGGCTGGGCAAAACGGGCTTGGTGGAACATGTGTTCACAAACTGTCTGCCAAAGGGATACGAAACATTCCTGATAGACATATATACCTGCAAAAACCTTCGCGAAATGGTCTATTTGTTGGCCAACGAGGTTTTCCGTAAAATAGCCCCCAAAAAAACGTTGATGGAACGTTTACTGCGCACTGTCCGTTCTATTAAGATGACCATCTCATACAATGCCGTTACAGGATTGCCCGAGCTGGGGCTGGTATTGGCCGAAATACAGCAACCCGAGGCAACTCTCGACGAAATTCTGCAATATCTCGAAACATCCGACAAAGTGTGTGTCGTGGCGATAGACGAATTCCAAAAAATTGCCAGTTTCGAGGAGGACAACATCGAAGCCCTGCTTCGCACCAAGATACAGCATTTGAAAAACACCCAGTTTGTCTTTGCCGGCAGTGAGCGTCATCTGATGGAGAACATTTTCAGCGACCCTGCCCGACCGTTTTATAACAGCGTGGTATTCATGCATCTGCTACCCATCGACAAAGAAAAATACATACCCTTCTGCCAACATCTTTTCTCTCTTTACGGAAAAACCGTCTCCGAGGAGCTGGTGTCCCGCCTATACGACTGTTTCCGAGGCATCACTTGGTACTTGCAGCTATCCATGAACGAGGCATTTACGCTGGCCGAACGCGGCGGGCATGTCGGCGATGATGCCTACGGACAGATACTGAATCACATAGTGGATTCCAAAAGGTTCACTTTCGAGGACCGCTACGCCTCGCTCACCGAAAAACAGAAGTCCGTTTTGCTGGCTGTAGCGGCGGAATATCCCAATGTGCCTAATCCTACCGGTCAGGACTTTATAGCGAAATACAATCTCAAAACAGCCAGCAGTGTGCAGACCGCGGTCCGAGGCCTTACCGAAAAAGGAATCCTCAGCAACAACAACGGCGCAAAACTACCCACCGACATTTTGTTTGTCCTTTGGTTGAAAAAATATTGATTTGCGGATTGTGATAAAACCTTTGCCCACTATATTTGATTTAATCAAGGGGGCTTCTATAAATTGCCTCGGAGAGGCAAACTCTCAAAGAACAGGCGTGTCGGAGTGAAGAAAACGCCTGTGGCTTTTTCGATAGTGAAACGGAGAATAATAACGCTCTCAAACGAATAAATAGAAGTCCCCTTAAAGATTTTATATCAACTCTTTTAAAATAAAAATTCACAATGAAAAAGAACATTTTTCTTCTGGTGCCATTTTTTCTGTTTTTATGCATGTTTTAATAATACTCTAGCCACATATGAAAATGGCTTAAATACCATTATCAAATATCCTGGTTTAGACAGCCTATGCAGTTTTTTCCCTCCCGAAGGAAATGAAGCAGAAGAATGGCTTCGAGCAAGGGATGTGGATATGGATGACACATTAACACGGTTAGAGTCTTCTTGTTGTGAAAATTTTATGGTGGTGAAAAAATCAAAATTACATTGCAATTATGATTCTATAGTTTCATTTGCCAAACAAAATGCCCTTCAAATTCTCAATGATTCATCCATATATATAGCGTTCAAAGACAGAAAATTATTGTTGATGGATACCATTGACGAGAAATTCCGAAATGCAGAATTAAACCATATTATGCCGGATTTCAGTATTTTATATGATTCTGCCATTGAAATGCCTTGGCCGGACACATCCACGCGAAGCGGTTTGGTTTCAGGTTATAATTTTTATGTGATTAAATCAGGAAATTCTTTTGTTTTAAACGAAAGGTGGAATGTGCAACGTAAGTGGCTCCCAGCACATTTGCAACATGGTTGTCGTTCAGGAATAGCTATTAATCCTGATAATGATTATATCGTATTTTGGTGTATTGCTTGGTGAAATATGGATTGTAAAAAATAAAAACAAACAACCCGTAAATGCGAAAAGAAAAGGACTTTTAACCACTTACCCCAACTTTGCACCTCCCACAGAGCACGACGGGACAATTGGTAGAAATCTCATAGATATAGTAAGTCATAGAAGAAAAAATAATCTACAATATCCGCAAAATCTCGCAAGTCAAAGGCGAACAGGAGAATAAAACATGCCTGAAATTTGTACAAGTATTATGTAGAAAAGTGCAAAAACCGCCTTTTTTTATGCAGTATGCATTGAAAATTGAATAAAAATAGTATCTTTGCAGTTCGAGAATAGCTATTTTCACCTATAACTATGAAATAATACAACAACTAAAAATAGGAGACAAACGAATGATACCACTTATTTTATTTTTATTATTATATTTTTTCATCAGTCTGATATTTCTTTTTTGTACAAAAAAAGGAAAAATTGTTAAGCATTATCGTTTTTTGCTACGGGCCAATATTATATATATTGGATTGCTATTATTGTCTTTATTTGCATTAGTTGTATTAGTAATAATTGAGAGCAATTTTGAAACCACCATAATAAATATAGATAGAGGACATACTGTTTTGATAGTATCTTTTTATTCATTATTAGGTTTTGCCGTTTTTATATGTAATATTGGTATTTTGTTATCGAATTGGTTTTCAAAAGATTGATTTTTTTCCGCTGCCGCTAATTTGCAGTTCACCGCAATAAAACGTAAGTCTTTTTCAATCAAAATAACTTAAAAATATGATACTGAACAAATTAGGAAGCCTATTTATATGCACAACACAATTGAATAAGTGTTGTATAATATTATTTATCATATTAATAGCATCGTGCTCTACTACAAAATATCCAATTGCTAAAGTTGAAAATAAAAATTTTAGCGAATTGTATAACGAAGTAAGAGTGCAATTAAGACAGAAAAACGTTTATGAGTTAGACTCATCTATCTTTATATATGACACTTTTGAAATAAAAAGCATAAAAAAATATAAGAATGGGTATTATTACGTTGTTGCTAAAAAAAATAATGATAATTATCCAATATTATCTTTTGATAATATTATTAATACCGATACAACAAGAAAATCAAAGATAATAAAAGATGGGGATGTGTGTGTGTTGCGATTGATGCCACTATTTGATGACGACAGGTTGCCCGGAGATATGATTTTCAATGTTCTTGTAAACTACAAATTCGTACCAGTCAGTACATGTTTTTTTTATTCGGTTAATGTATACATGTCTCCAGATGTCATAGGAAAAAACTATTATGAATAGATTATTTTCCCCTTTTTCCCGTTGCTGCGGATTACAAATCCGCAGCAATGGAGTACAAGGATTTATAATCCGAAAAAACAAAAACACATAACCTCCGATAACGCCACAAAAGCACGTCCCCAAAAATATATTTTCGAAATCCGAATTTTTTTCGTATCTTTGCAGGTCGTTTCAAAGTATAAATCAAACACGCGAAATAATAACACAAAACACCTGAAACAATATAATTTAGACGAAATCGTTAAATAACAAAATAAATTTCATCGATATGAAAAAAGCATTTCTTACAACGATACTGCTGTCCACTATACTGACAGCCACAGCTTTCGCCGGATGGCGGGGCGGCACCATGTGCGAAATTATCGGCGTGGGCAACGTGGAGTTCGGCAAACAGTTCCGTAACTCTCTCACCCGCATGAATTTGCATGGCGACATTGTTTACATTAAGGAATATACCTATTATATGGACGGCGAGGCCAAACGCCTATACAGCACCGACTCCATCAATTTCGACAGACGCGGCAACCTCGACGACCGCGTGTATATCCGCAACAACGTATATACATGGTACTCATACTATTTCGATGGCAACAGCTACTCCCTCGGCTGGAACGAATACGACCGCGCCGACAAACTGCAGGCTCGTACCGCCTACCTCAACGACCGCAAGGGCAACCGCACCGAGCGCACCATATATTTCGGTGGCAAAATGAGCAAACGCGAGACCTACAAATACGAGAACAACAACCTTGTGGAAGAGCTGCACTACGCCGACAATGGCACGGTACAGGAAAAACGCCTCTACAAATACGACGGCAGCGGCAACTGCTCGCAGATTGAATTCTACGACGCCGCCGGCGAACTCAAACAGACCTACTACTACAAATACGACGGCAACGGCAACCGCATCGAATGGCGTTTCTACGACGACGACGAAAACCTTATAAAACTTACCACATACTACTACGACGAACACAACAACGTCACCGAGATACACTCCTTCAACTACGACGAGCACGTCAATTGGAAACACACCTATATCTACGAGTACGATGACGATGGCAACTGGCTACGGCAGACCATTCTCCGCAACGGCGAGAAATACCAGATAATAGAACGTGAAATAGCATTCAGATAAAAAAATACTCCTAGCAGCAAGCGGCAGAATTGTGAGGCAATCGTGAACACCTATGAAATAAATCAGTAATGTGAACAAATCTTGTTAATCTAAGAAATTAAAACTTGAAAATAATATACAAGAATTACAAAATTTCGCGAGCCGAAGGCGAGCAGGAGAAAAAAAAGGATAATCACAGAGCATACTTGAACAAAAAAATAACAGGGACAAATAAGTGAGGATTCGGCAAAAATCCTCGCTTGTTTTTTTAATTGAAAATATATGGATTACAATTTCAACGACATCGAACGCAAATGGCAGAACTACTGGCGCGAAAAAGAGACCTACCGCACCGACAACATCTCCGACAAACCCAAATACTACGTCCTCGACATGTTCCCCTACCCCTCGGGAGCGGGACTGCACGTGGGACACCCCCTCGGATACATAGCCAGCGACATCTTTGCACGCTACAAACGCCTTAAAGGTTTCAACGTGCTGCACCCCATGGGCTACGACGCCTACGGCCTGCCCGCCGAACAGTACGCCATACAAACCGGTCAGCACCCCGCCATCACTACCGAAAAGAATATTGCACGCTACCGCGAACAGCTCGACAAAATAGGCTTCTCCTTCGACTGGAACCGCGAGGTACGCACCTGTAATCCAGAATATTACAAATGGACACAGTGGACTTTCATCCAGCTGTTCAACAGCTACTACTGCAACAAGGCCAACAAAGCCCTGCCTATCAGCGATTTGGAGAAACACCTCTCGCAGCACGGCACCGACGGCCTCGACGCCGCCTGCAGCGAACCTCTCAACATCACCGCCGAACAGTGGAACGCCTTTTCCGAAAAGGAACGTCAGCAAACGCTGATGAACTACCGTCTGGCCTACCTTGCCGACATACCCGTAAACTGGTGTCCCCAGCTGGGCACCGTGCTTGCCAACGACGAGGTGGTGGGCGGACTCTCCGTCCGCGGCGGATATCCCGTGGAACGCAAGCTGATGCGCCAGTGGTCGTTGCGTATCACCGCCTATGCCCAGCGTCTGCTCGACGGACTTGAACTTGTCGACTGGACCGACAGCCTGAAAGAGATACAGCGCAACTGGATAGGTCGCAGCGAAGGCGCTTCGGTGTTCTTCAACATCGAAAACAGCGACAAGAGTTTCGAGATATTCACCACCCGTCCCGACACCATTTTCGGCGTTACCTTTATGGTGCTTTGTCCTGAGCATGAGATGATTAAGGACATCACCACACCCGAGCAGAAGGAAGAAGTGGACAAATACCTCAACTGGGCGTTGAACCGCAGCGAACGCGAGCGTCAGGCCGAAGTGAAGAAAGTATCGGGCGTATTTACAGGCACTTACGCCATCAATCCTCTCACCGAGGAACGCATACCAGTGTGGGTGTCGGACTATGTATTGGCCGGCTACGGCACTGGAGCCATCATGGCAGTGCCCGCCCACGACAGTCGCGACTTCGCCTTCGCGCGTCATTTCAACCTGCCCATCCGTCAGGTGGTAAGCCTCGAAAAGGACGTTACCAGCGACCCCTCCACATGGACGGAGAGCATGGATGCCAAGACCGGCTATTCGGTGAACAGCGGTTTCGTTACCGGAATGAAAGTGAAGGACGCCATGAAAGCCGTCATCGACTGGCTCGACGAGAAAGGCATAGGCACACGCACGGTGAACTACCGTCTGCGCGACGCCATCTTCAGCCGCCAGCGTTACTGGGGCGAGCCTTTCCCCATCTACTACAAGGACGGCATGCCCTACCCCATACCCGCCGACAAACTGCCTCTGCAGCTGCCCAACATCGACAAATTCCTGCCCACCGAGACAGGCGAGCCCCCGCTGGGACACGCCACAAAATGGGCTTGGGACGAGCAGAGCCAGACCATTGTGGACAACACGCTTATCAACAACAAACGGGTGTTCCCCCTCGAGCTTAGCACCATGCCCGGCTTTGCAGGCTCCAGCGGATATTACCTCCGCTATATGGACCCCCACAACGACAAAGAATATTTCAGCGCCCAAGCTGTGAACTACTGGCAGAACGTGGACCTCTACGTGGGCGGCGCCGAACACGCCAGCGGACACCTCATCTACAGCCGTTTCTGGAACAAATTCCTGTTCGACATGGGCATGAGCGTAAAGGAAGAACCTTTCCAAAAACTCATCAACCAAGGCATGATACAAGGTCGTTCCAACTTCGTGTATCGCGCCAATTTCGAGAAAATGGCCGAGTATTATATTTGGCAACTGATAAAAGACGGCCGTCTGGGCGCCGATTTCAAACGCGACTACAAAGACGGCAAACGTCGTTTCGACTTCTACAGCGACCATAAGAAAATAATCATAGAGATAAAACGCAAAGAGTCGCTCGAAAAACTGGCGGAAGTGTATCAGGAATACGCTACCGTAAAGGGATTCAAGATACTGCTCATCTCCATCAACGATGTGATGAACGGCACCGACAACATCGAAAAACGAATAAAAGACTGCATATCAGGAGAATATACTCCCGCCCTTGAGCAAGAGGATGACAACTTCACTCCCTACCCCCTCTTTATCTCCAAAAATATCCCCGGACGCGAGGAATTCACCATGCCTATCCATGTGGATATCAATATGGTAAACAACGACATCCTCGACACCGAGCGTTTCAAGGCATGGCGGCCCGAATTCGCCGACGCCCAGTTCCAGCTCGAGGACGGCAAATACGTGTGCGGATGGGAGATTGAGAAGATGTCCAAATCGATGTTCAACGTTCAGAACCCCGACGACCTTGTGGAGAAATACGGCGCCGACACCCTGCGTCTGTACGAGATGTTCCTCGGCCCCATCGAACAGGCCAAACCCTGGGACACCAACGGCATCGAAGGAGTGTTCCGCTTTATGCGCAAGCTGTGGAAACTGTTCCACAACGACAAAAACGAATTCTGCGTAAGCGACGAGGCTCCCACCAAACAGGAGCTGAAAACCCTCCACACCACCATCAAGAAAGTTACCGACGACATAGAGCGTTTCTCGTTAAACACCTCGGTAAGTAACTTTATGATATGCGTAAACGAGCTGGCCTCGTGCAAATGCAACAAACGCCAGATACTTGAGCCTCTGACAGTTCTGATAGCTCCCTTTGCACCGCATATAGCCGAGGAGCTGTGGCACCTGCTTGGCAAAACCACAAGCGTCACCGTGGCCGAGTTCCCCTTGTGCGACGAGTCGCAGCTGGTGGAGGACTCCTGCAAATATCCGGTGTCGTTCAACGGCAAGATGCGTTTCACCCTCGACCTGCCTTTGAGCATCACCGCCGCCGACGTGGAGAAAATCATAGCCGAAAACTCCGACGCCCAGCGTTGGCTCGACGGCAAGACTCCCAAAAAGATAATCTTCGTGCCGAAGAAAATCATCAACGTGGTATTTTGAACGGCATAAACTAAAATGTTAAGGAACAAAGCGGAAATCTTTTTGTATGCGACGAATTGGCGTTTTTTAGGATTGGAAATTTTAAAAAATTCCGTTTTTGGAAAAAAAGTCGTAACTTTGCACGGCCGTTTGCGTTTATATAAATTGCATAACTGCGTGTACAGTGAAAAAGATACTTTATGGGTGAAGAAAAAGCGGTTATGACGGCTTAAAATTTTATGGAACAGTTATAAAGGAGTTGAAAAAAATGAAATTGTCAAATATAGTGGCTGCTGCGGTGCTTTTGGCTTTTTGTCAGGCCGCTTTTGCTCAGGATATAATTGTAACCAAAAACGCTAAACGCTTTCAGGTGAATGTGTTGGAGGTTTCTGCCAGCACTATAAAATACACGGAGTTTGATAACCCTAACGGTCCGATTATGGTTGTCCCTGTAACTGATGTGGAATCTGTGATATATGCTGGCGACGAAGAGGACTTTGACGAATTTTCTAGGCTAAAAACCGACGACAGCAAAGTCAAGCCGAGGTACGGTTCGGCTCGAAAAGACAGTTCGGAAAGACCGTTTTTGCTTTATCCGCGTTTCCACATATATATTGACGGCGGTTTTACCTACAATTCGAAATACAAAAGTAATGGTTTGGAACTCAGGACTATTTTGGGTTCCCAACTTGGAGACTATGTGTTTTTAGGAGCGGGCTTGGGAATTACAGCCTTTATCGACAGAACCCTCGGAACCTCTCAGGAAGAGTGGGTTTTGAAAGAGGGAAGCGCCCCTCAACTGGTAGATTGCTACGATAAAATACCACGTTATGACATGACGGCTCTGGCAAATATGAAACTGACCTTACCCATAACAAGTAAAGTGGTGCCTTTTGCCGAGCTTGAAGCAGGTTTTGATATTTTGAAAAGAGATTGGACGGATGAATGGTTTCCAAGTTGGCATTTCGGTTTGGGCATAGGATTAAGTCTGTCGCATGTTACTTTAAGTGCTGGTTACAAGAGGTTTACATTGCCTGTAGACAGGGAAGTTAAACCCCACGACAAATGGTCGTTCTACAAAAATGGACGGGAGAACGGTTCCGTTGATTTCGGGAATTTTTATGTAAGAATAGGTATGAAAATCGGTTATCTAAAAGATTAGCGGAAGCGTGGCAGCCTTGTGTGGACAAAAATCCGCACACAGTTGAGGCACTGATATTTTTTTCGACAAAATGTTTTTCAAGTATAATTTTTTTTCTCAAACTACGTTTTACCAAGCTGTAAACTAAAAACAACAAAATAAAATGGATTTAAGTAAAATATTGACAATTTCAGGCAAACCGGGTTTGTACGCCCTCATTTCACGGACCAAGACAGGAGCCGTTGTGGAATCTCTGATTGACGGCAAGCGTATGCCTGTGTTTCAAAGCGATAAAATCAGTTCGTTGAACGAGATAAGCATGTTCACCACCGACGAGGACTATCCCCTTTGTAAAGTGTTCAGTAACATCTATATAAAGGAAAACCACCAGCCCATAAGCGATGATGTGAAAAATGCACCTAAAGCCGGTCTGTTCGCCTATTTCGGCGAGGTTTTGCCCAATATCGATACCGACAGGGTACACGCTTCCGACATAAAGAAAGCCATAAACTGGTACAACCTGCTTTTGAGCAAAGACATGATTGACGACAAAGCCGACGCCGATACAGAATCGGAAGAAAATGGAAACTCCGAAACGACAGAGGAGAATAAATAACCTGTCGTATTTGTTCAAAAACGGCCATGAAAGCATTTAAAGCCTACGATATAAGAGGTGTTTACGGCGAGGATTTCGACAAGACTGCCGTTTACCGTATAGGATATTTCCTGCCCCGTTTGTTCGGAGCCAGTGTTATAGCCGTAGGCCGCGATGCCCGTATTTCGTCGCCCGAAATAGCCGAAACCCTTCTGCAGGGCATTACCGACAGCGGTGCCGACGTGGATTTCTACGACCTTGCTACAACACCGTTCATGTATTGGGTTACAGCCCGTCAGGGTTACGAAACCTCGGTGATGATAACGGCCTCGCATAATCCCAAAAGTCACAACGGCCTCAAAATTTCGTCAAAAAATGCCGCACCTGTAGGATACGACACAGGACTAAAACAACTTGAGGAGTGGGTGGAGAGCGAAACCCCTACGCCCGTAGTGGCCAAAGGCAAAATCAACGACTGCTGTACCAAACTAAAAAAGGAATACCTTGATTTTCAACGGCAATATGTTGGCGATTTGAGCAATCTTAAAATAGTGGCGGACTGCTCCAATGGAATGGCAAACCTTTTTGTGAAAGAGCTTTTGCCGCAAAGCACCGTTTATCTTGCCGATACCATAGACGGCACATTCCCCTGCCACGAGCCCAATCCCCTTGAACCGGCCAATATAGTGGCATTGCAGCAGAAAGTTAGGGAGACAAAAGCCGATATTGGCCTTATATACGACGGCGATGCCGACCGTGTTATGTTTGTTGATGAAAACGCAAACTTCGTGTCGCCCGACCTTATGATAGGACTTTTGGCAACACGTCTGCTCAAGGGCAATAGCCATGCCAAAGTGTTGCAGGACATACGCACCTCAAAAGCTGTTGCAGAGTTGATTTCCGAACTCGGTGGCGAACCTTGTATATGGCGTGTGGGACGTGCCTATGCCGCCGCCAAACTGCGTGAAATTGACGGACTTTTCGGTGGCGAACTTGCCGGACACTACTATTTCCGCGATTTCTACTACAGCGACAGCGGAATAATGGCTTCTTTGCTAATACTCAGTATAATAGCCGAGGAACGGCGTGCAGGAAAGACTTTCTCGCAGGTGATGTCGGCCATAGCGCGTTATAAAAACTCCGGCGAGATAAACTTTATCATCGACAAAAAGGCCGAAGCTATGGAAGTGGTAAAGAACCATTTCTGCAATACCGAAAAGCCAACACGTTTCCTCGATTTCGACGGCTATCGTGTGGAGTTCGCCCGTTGGTGGTTCAACATACGTCCATCCAATACAGAGCCTTATCTGAGGCTTATTTTGGAAGCCGACACCGATGAGCTTCTCGAACAAAAGACAGCAGAGATTCGCCAAATTCTTGTTCCGTTCATCGCGGACAAAAAAGCCTGACATGAGCGGTAAAATACGCAAATTCGGACTTTTAGGCCAAAAATTGGACTACTCTTTTTCAAAAAAATATTTTGAGGCGGAATATCACAAACATTACAGCGCCCCCGCCGAATACCGCAACCACGAACTTCCTACGGCAGATTTGCTGCTACCGCTTGTGCGCGAACAAAACCTTGAGGGACTTAACGTTACCATACCGTATAAAGAAGCGGTAATTCCTTTTTTGGACGAAATTTCGCCGGAGGCAGAACGTATAGGAGCTGTGAACACGCTGAAAATAGCTCGAATTGGAGAACAAATACATATCAAAGGCTACAATACAGATTCTGTAGGTTTTGGGGAGAGCGTAAGACCGTATGTAACAGAGCATTGCGCCGCACTTGTGCTCGGGACAGGCGGAGCTGCCAAAACGGTTGCTTACGTGTTGGAAAAATACGGTATGCGAGTAACCTTTGTAAGTCGTGGCAAGGGTGCGGAAAACTGCCTGACATACGACAGCCTTACAGCAGATATTGTTTCTGCCAACACTCTGATTGTCAATGCTACACCAATGGGGACATTGGATTTTGGCTCTGATGTGGCCTTGCCTTACGCTGGCATAACGCCAAGACATTTTTGTATGGATTTGGTGTACAATCCGCCAACCACCGTGTTTATGGAGGAATGCGCACTGCGTGGTGCCAAGGTGTGTAACGGATTGGAGATGTTGCACCGTCAGGCCGAAGAAGCGTGGAAAATATGGAATTCGTAAACAAAAACCGTTTGAAGATATGAAAATACAGGAAGTGGTGAACTATCTTAACAGCCTAATTCCCATAGGGATACAGGAAAGTTACGACAACTCGGGTATTCAGATAGGCGACGCCGAGGCCGAACTCAAAGGTGTGCTAATCTCGCTCGACCTTACTCCGAAAGTCGTTGCCGAGGCGATGGAAAAAGCTTGCAACCTTATTGTAACCCATCATCCATTTATTTTTTCGGGAATAAAAAAAATAACAGCCGGCAGTCCAACGGGAGACTTGATTTACAGCCTGATACGCAATGGCTTGGCAGTATATTCGGCACACACCAATCTTGACAAACTAAACACCGGAGTTAGTGCGCTGCTTGCCAGTCATTTAGGATTGCAAAACGCCCATGTGCTTGTGCCGGAGGCGGATTCCCTAAAGCAATTGGTGGTGTATTGTCCCAAAGCGGAGGTAGCCAAATTGAAAGAAGCCTTGTATGATGCTGGCGCTGGACGCATGGGCAACTATCGGCATTGTTCGTACACAGTAAGCGGTTGCGGCACTTTCGAGCCTTTGCCGGGAGCGGAGCCTTTCTTGGGCGAGGTGGGACACGAAACCGCTACAGAAGAGGAGCGTGTGGAGATGATTTATCCAAAAGTGTTCGAAAAAAAAATTGTGGAAACTTTGAAAGCCAACCATCCTTACGAGGAGCCTGCTTTCGCCCTTCTACCTATGACCAACGCCAATGCCGACCTCGGGTTGGGAATAATCGGGCAACTGCCTGATTGCCTTACAGCAGAGGCTTTTCTGAAATCGGTAAAAGAAACTTTGGGGCTTCCTATGCTACGGCATTCGGCTTTGTGCCACAAAAATGTGAAAACGGTGGCCGTGTGCGGTGGCTCGGGGGCTTCTTTTATAGAAGTTGCTTTGTCGCAAAAGGCCGATGTCTTCCTCACCGGCGACCTTAAATATCATGATTTTCAGAAAGCTGACGGACGTATAATCGTCGCCGACATAGGTCATTATGAAAGCGAGCAGTTTGCAAAAGAATTTTTTTATGACAAAATATCAAAAAAATTTAGTACCTTTGCTGTTCAGGTTTCGGACGAAAATACCAATTTTGTTAGTTATATGTAATTGAAAATTAAAAATATATCAATATATGGCAACGAGAAAAAAAAATGAAAAAGCACAGTCGGAGCAGACCGTTGTGAATGACTTTGTAAAACAGCAGGAAGTTGATATTGCAGTAGAGAAACGCTTGTTGGCACTCTATACCCTTCAATGTATTGACACACAAATAGATAAAATACGTATTGCTCGTGGCGAACTTCCTCTCGAGGTTCAGGATTTGGAAGACGAGATTGTTGGTTTGGAAACACGTATTTCCAACTTCAAGTCGGAGATAAGCACAGGCGAAAACGCTATAAATGAGTACAAAAACAGTATCGATGTACACAAGGCCACAATAGAAAAATACACCAAACAGCAGGAAAATGTACGCAATAACCGTGAGTTTGAATCTTTGAACAAAGAAATTGAGTATCAAGGGCTTGAAATACAGTTGTGCGAAAGAAAGATAAAAGAAATGAAGGCCTCCATAAAGGAGAAGCACCAGCATATCGAAATAGCCAAAAATCTTTTGGAGACTCGCAAAGGCGACCTTCTGGTGAAAAAACAGGAGCTTGAGGAAATAACCCGTGAGGCCGAGCGTGAGGAAAAAGTGCTTACTGGCAAGTCGCAGGAGCAGGAAAAATACATAGAGGAACGTTACCTCACCGCTTACAAGCGAATCCGCAATGCGGCGCGCAACGGCTTGGCTGTGGTGCCTGTTGAACGTGCGGCTTGTGGCGGTTGCTTCAGCCAGATACCGTTCCAACGCCAGATGGAGATAAAAATGCACCGCAAAATCATAGTTTGCGAACATTGTGGACGTATTCTTGTGGATACGGACATAGTGAACCGTGCCAAAGAAATGCTGGAAAAACAATAAAATCCAAATGCACAATACAACAACGGCAGGCTTAAAAACTTGCCGTTGCTCTGTTTTTTGATGGTATGAAACTTAATGTCAGCAAGGTGGCTGTGGCGGCAATGGCGTTTTTATTGATGTCGTTTGCTGTTGTAGCTCAAAAAAAAGGCAGTGCGAAAAGCGTATTCCAATCCGACGGATACACCTTTCCACACATAACTATGGACAGGCTTATCGCGTACTGCGATATGGACTCGGTTGCTTTCGACAGCGTAATGAGGCAGATGTCCTTTACCGTGGATGAGAATATCTACTACATCGGAACTCTGAGCACGTCGAAAATGGTGTTCGGAAAATCGGGAGCATTCGGCACAAGTTTGGTGTGGATAAGCACCAACAAGGATATTAGCCTGATTGACATGGTTTTGGAAAAAATCTCACGTCCATCGGATGTTATTATCGCCGAGGGCTTCAGTTTTATTTACAAAAATCATGTGATAACCTTAAAATCTTCGGAAACTAAATTTAAATACGAGGAAATCAATATAATAGACAAAGTTAATTTTAACAAGAATCATAATAATTAAATCATACACCAATGTTACACAAAATCAGTTCGGAACGACTAACGCTGCAACGCGTAAAGGAAATTGTTGAAAAAGGAATGAAACTTGAACTCTCGCAAGATGCCATAGCAAGAGTAGAGAAATGCCGTAACTACTTGGATAAGAAGATGGAAACTCAAAAAGAACCCATCTATGGAGTAACTACCGGCTTTGGTTCTTTGTGCAATATTTCGGTTAGCCGCGAGGAACTGTCGCAACTGCAGAAAAACCTTGTAATGTCGCATGCTTGCGGCGTAGGTGATGAAGTTCCGCAGGAGATAGTGAAACTTATGCTGTTGATGAAAATACAGTCGCTGTCGTATGGGCATTCCGGTGTGCAGTTGAAAACCATACAGCGTTTGGTGGATTTCTTCAACAACGATGTGTATCCCGTTGTATATCAGCAAGGTTCCCTTGGCGCAAGTGGCGATTTGGCACCTTTGGCACATTTATGCCTCCCGATTTTGGGAATGGGGGAGGTGTACTATAATGGCAAACGCATGTCCGCCGCCGAGCTAAACGCTGTTTTCGGTTGGGAACCCGTAGAACTGCAGTCGAAAGAGGGGCTTGCGTTGCTCAACGGCACTCAGTTTATGAGCTCCTTCGGCACATGGTGCATTCTCAAAGCCCAACATTTGGCACAGATGGCCGACAAGGTTGCCGCCGTATCGCTCGACGCTTTCGACGGACGTATAGAACCATTCTGCGACGAAGTTCATTTGGTTCGTCCGCATAACGGACAATTGGCCACAGCTCGCAACATGCGCAAATATCTGGAAGGCAGTCAGATAATCAAACGTCACAAGGAACATGTTCAAGACCCATACTCGTTCCGTTGCATACCGCAGGTTCACGGAGCTACCAAGGACTCATTGGCATACGTGGCGTCGGTTATAGAAACCGAGATAAACAGTGCCACCGACAACCCCACTGTATTTCCCGACGAGGATATGGTGGTATCGGCAGGCAATTTCCACGGACAGCCGCTGGCTCTGGTGCTGGATTTTATGGCTATAGCCACCGCCGAGCTGGGCAACATCTCCGAGCGCCGCACCTATCAGCTTATTTCCGGCAAACGCGGACTGCCTCATTTCCTTGTTGCCAACCCCGGCCTCAACAGCGGATTTATGATACCGCAATATACTGCCGCTTCGATAGTTAGCCAAACCAAACAGCTCTGCACCCCCGCTTCGGTGGATTCCATAGAATCGTCGCAGGGACAGGAAGACCACGTGAGCATGGGAGCCAACGCCGCCACCAAGTGCTACAAGGTTATGCAAAACGTTGAGCGCGTGTTAGCCATAGAGATGTTCAACGCAGCACAGGCATTGGAATTCCGCCGTCCGTTGCAGTCGTCGCCGTTTGTGGAAGGCATGATGGCAAAATACCGCAAATGCGTGAATTTTGTGAACAACGACGAAATAATGTACACACATATCCACAATTCGGTGAAATTCATCTCCGAATACACTGATTAACAAATGGAAGCCCTGCCCTCGAAACTGCTCGAAAGGGTTGTTGATGAATTTTCTAAACTGCCGGGCGTGGGCAAACAAACGGCATTGCGTTTCGCTTTGTATCTGCTAAAACAGAACCGAAGCGACGCGGCCATGCTACCTTCGGTCATAGAGCAGATGCTCGACGGCATCAAGTTCTGCAAACACTGCCACTGCATATCCGACAACGATGTGTGTGAAATCTGTGCAAGTCCAAAACGACAAAAAGATGTGGTATGTGTGGTTGAAAACATTCAAGGCGTTATGGCCGTTGAAAACACAGCGCAGTTTTCGGGCGTTTACCATGTTTTGGGAGGGGTAATATCGCCTATCGACGGAATAGGTATCAACGACCTTAATATAGCAAGCCTTGTAGAACGGGTTGAAAAAGAGGAGGTTAAAGAGGTTATATTGGCTTTGCCAACCACAATGGAAGGTGATACGACTAACTTCTACATAAACAAGCAGTTACAGCGTTTTCCGGTGAGCGTATCCACACTTGCCCGTGGCGTAGCAATAGGCGATAACCTTGAGTATGCCGATGAGATAACTCTCGGACGGTCAATACTTAACCGAGTGCCATTTGACAGTATTTATAGAAAAAGATAAAGGACTATGTTTAAGGAAATAATTTTTTCAATGCTTTTTGCACTTCTGCAAAACTCGCCAGATACAGTGCAAAAGCTTGACACTACAGGCGTTGCGCCACAGCGTGAGATTGTAGTTTGCGACAGTTTGGAATTTGCCGTTCCAGAGTTGGTTGGCGATGATGAACTGCTGTACCATACGGCGTACGCATTTGTTTACAGCGAAAAACATGAGCAGTCGAAGTGGGTTGCATACAGGCTCACCAAAGCTCGTGTGGAGTCATCGGCGGAGCGAAGCAACGAATTTCGCCCCGACGGGCTTGTGGTTACCGGCACAGCCGACAATGCTGACTATTACAAATCTGGTTACGACAAGGGGCATTTGGCTCCGGCTGCCGATATGGGCTGGTCGCAAACCACAATGAAGGAGTCCTTCTATTTCAGCAATATGAGTCCGCAGCTGCCGTCGTTTAACCGTGGTGTGTGGAAAAGGCTCGAAACCAAAGTCCGCAAATGGGCTTCGGAGTACGAAGGGATATATGTTGTAACAGGGCCGATACTTACCGATTCGCTGCCAACGATAGGAGGGAATAAAGTGGCGGTACCACAATATTTTTACAAGATTATTTACGACTATACCTTGCCGGAGATCAAGGCTATAGCTTTTATTATCCCCAACCGGAAAAGTTCGGCCGACCTCAGGACTTTTGCCGTAACCATAGATGAGGTGGAGAAAGCCACTGGCATCAACTTCTTTCCAAGTCTGTCGCAGGAGCAGGAACGCGAAATAGAGGGGACGATATGTGTGCCCTGTTGGACTTGGTAACACATTGGTATGGAGAAACAAATGGAGTGTTTTCGTAAAATAAAATTGAGTTTTTAAATAAAATATTTGATATGCAAAAGTTTGATGAAAATTTGAATTTACTTATGGCACACCGCTCTATCAGGAAATACAGCGATAAGCCGATTGACCAAGCTGTCCTGGACAGTATCCTTGAAGCCGGAATGCGTGGCTCCAATACTGGTAATATGCAGATATACAGTGTGTTGGTAACGAGGGACCCACAGCGCAAGAAAGAACTTGCAAAGTTCCATTTCAACCAGCCTATGGTGGAAAACGCCGCGGCGGTGATAACCGTGTGCATTGATATAAACCGATGGAACAAATGGTGCTTGCAACGCAATGCCGACCCGAGTTACGACAACCTTCTGTGGCTTATGACAGGTACTGTGGATGCCACCATAGTTTCGCAGAATATTTGCGTTGCTGCTGAGGCTCAGGGACTTGGTATTTGCTATTTGGGTACGGTTTTGTACAACGCTCCCGAAATTGCCGAATACCTGAATCTGCCCAGAGGTGTGGTGCCGATTACCACAATAACAATGGGTTATCCTGCCGAGGAACCCGAAGCCTCCGACCGTCTGCCACGTGACGGGGTGGTGCATTACGAACAATACAACGACTACACCCCTGCCGAAATCGACCGCATTTTTAACGAGAAGGAAAACCTGCCACTCACCAAGGAACTGATACTGCAGAACGGCACGGAAAACCTTGCTCAGATTTTCACCCGGAAACGTTACACCAAGGCCGACAATATTGCCATCTCCGAAAAACTGCTCAACTATCTCAAAGATACGGGTTTTCTGAAATAACAACAGCCTTTTGCCAATTATTCACATTGCAGTGCTGAAAAAACTTTTTCGGCAAAGAGTTCCCTTTTGTCAAAAAACAGTATTTTTGCAGGGATATGGCAGAAAAAAGAAATTGGGATAAAGTAATTAAGATACTGAAAAACAAGTATATGATATGCACACTTGTTTTTTTGGTTTTCTTTTTCTTTTTGGACAACAACGGCATACTTACAACCCGTTCGTTGCGTAACAACAACAACAGGCTGAAAAAACAGAAAGCCGAGTTGGAGGAGTCGATACGCATTGACAGCCTTAACTATATGAAAATGAACAAAGACGCGGCGGAGATAGAACGTTTCGGTAGAGAGAATTTCTACATGAAACGTGACAACGAAGAAATTTTTATAGTTAAACGTGACAAATAAAAAGTAAAAAAACATCATGGTAAAGGTTGGAAAAATATTTGTTACATTATTTATTACCAGTGTTTTGTTGAACTCCTGCAATGTTGTTCGCAATATTTTCAACACCGACTTGGAGGACGAGGATTTCTATGTCACTGAAGACTTTGAAGGCCAACGTACATACAGGAAAACCCCGTCGAAAAAAACGAATAAGGCGACCTCCCCATCGAAGACACCTAATGGAAAAATGGGCGTTACCGTTACCGACAAGGACAACGCCAAACTCTACACCGAGATAGAAAAATGGTACGGAACCCCCTACAAATACGGTGGTTGCTCGACATCAGGTATCGACTGCTCCTGTTTTGTGATGAACATATTCAGTGCAGTGTACGGAATAGACCTCAGCCGCCGTTCTTCCGACATGATGAAGGACATTACCATTGTGAGCCGCGACCAATTGCGGGAGGGCGATATTATTTTCTTTGCAAACAATAAAACCGACATCAGCCACGTTGGTATATATCTGAAAGAGGATATGTTTGCACACTCGTCATCCTCAAAGGGAGTTACGATAAGTAAATTATCCGAAAAATATTGGGACACACGCTTTTACAAAGCCGGTCGCCACTCGAAAGTTACAACAAAATGGTAAAATACCCACAGTAATGAAAAAACGACACATAAAGATATATACAGTTATCACTCTGATTACCATTATTTTAGGAAGTTCAATGATTTCCTGTAAAAGCGATGTGAACATGACTCGTCGCAAAAAATCGCGTTGCAACACCTGTCCAACATTCAGTTACCTTCCCAACAACCAATACGATGCCGCAAGTCCCGACGTTGCAGAATTATACTGACATTCTTGCCGGATACCTACCCCACAACGCCACAGCCATAATTGCCAACTTTTTGTATAACAACAAAATATCTCTGAAAATAACAAGGGCTCGCGCAACTAAACTCGGCGACTATGCCGCACCTAACCCTTTGAAATTCAATACACATCGTATCACCATCAATTCCAACCTTGATAAAAATACTTTCCTTTGGGTGATGTTGCACGAAATTGCACATTATCAAGTGTTTATAAAGTGTGGCAGGCGTGTAAAGCCTCATGGCGAGGAATTTCAGAAGGCATTTGCAAACAATCTGCGTTTTTTCACCGATAGGCACTGCTTTCCTACAGAAACTGAGCAACTTATAATGGATTATTGCACCCGAATGCCGTTGAAAAAATCCTTGGAACGCCAAATAGAACGCAAATTCAGAGAAATTGCCGGAAACGCAGAGGAAAAGCAGGGTGTAAGGCTGGCAGAATTGGCCGAAGGGACGCACTTCTGTCTGAAAAAACGGATTTTTAAGAAACTTGAGAAACGCCGTACCCGTTGCAAATGCTTGTGTATTAACGATAACCGCATGTATTTAGTGTCGCTTGAAGCCGAAGTGGAACTCGTGGATTCGGAAAAATTGAAATAAAAATCGTAAATTTGCAAAAAAAAAAACGATGGCACGAATTTTGGCTATAGATTACGGACAGAAACGCACGGGAATTGCGGTAACCGATGATTTACAGATTATTGCCAATCCCTTGACCACTGTTGAAACGCCTAAGCTGATGGCTTTTCTTACCGACTATTGTGCCAAAGAAAACGTGGAATGTATAGTTGTGGGCGAGCCAAAACACATGGACAACACCCCGTCGGAATCGGCAAAATTTATCGAACCTTTCGTTAAACAGCTGAAAAAAGCCTTTCCGGACAAGGAAATAGCCCGAATTGACGAACGTTTCACCTCCAAAATGGCCACCCATGCCATAGTGAACTCAGGACTGCACAAAAAACAGCGTCAGAATAAGGCACTTGTCGATACCGTGAGTGCCGCACTGATACTTCAATCATATATGAACTTAAAAAACAACACAAAATGATTTTGCCCATAATAGGATTTGGACATCCCACCTTACGTAAGACAGCTCAGCCAATAGAAGCCGACTATCCTGATTTACAACAGCTTATCGACAATATGTTTGAAACCATGTACGCCGCAGAGGGCGTGGGACTTGCCGCCCCGCAGGTGGATTTGCCCATACAGCTTGTGGTAATAGGTTATCGCGAGTACGACGAAAAAAAGAAAGAGTATGTAGGCGACCCAATAGAACGCACGCTGATAAACCCTGTAATTGTGGAGGCCAAAGGCGAAATGCAGTATTACAACGAGGGATGCCTTAGCGTGCCCAACATACACGAGGACGTGTTGCGCCCCGAATGCGTGGTGGTGAAATACTACGACCGCAATTTTGAACTTCAAACCGAAGAAATGACAGACCTATTGGCTCGGATAGCCCAACACGAGATAGATCACCTCAACGGAAAAGTCTTTGTGGACAGACTTTCGCCACTGAAACGCACCTTGCTGAAACGCAAACTAAACGACATAGTTTCTGGCAAAGCGCAAACCGGCTACCGTATGAAATACGTTTCACGCAAAAAATAACCGACTATGAAAATAAAGACACTGATAACAATTTCCGCCACTTTTTTGCTGATTGCCTGCGGCAACAAAAACAACCGTCAGACCGACCTCGACAAAATTACCAAATACGAGGATAGTATTGATATTCAGAATAGTATTCTCTCCGTTGAGACGGGAATGCATATAATGGAACTTTACACTCATTTCGCCGCTACCTATCCAACCGACAGTTTGGCTCCGGTGTATTGGCACCGTGCCGCACAAGTGGCCGCCAACATACATCGCCCCGATTTGGCTTTGCAATATCTTGATACAATAACGGTTAAATACACTGACTACGAGTATGTTGCCGAATGCGCGTTTTACAAGGGCTTTGTGTTGGAAAATGTGGCTGGCGATATGGAACATGCACGTTTGGCCTATCAGGAATTTATAGACCGCTACCCAGATGATCCCTTGGCGAACGATGCCCGTATAATTATTGAAAATCTGGGACTTAGCAACGAGGAATTTCTCGAAAAGATATTAAGTCAAAATGCTGATACACAAAACGATTTGGTAGAAAACAAATAAAGTCCTGCCTTATGCTCCGACAACTGAGTATAGAAAATTATGCACTTATCCGCTCATTGCAAATATCTTTCAATGAGGGATTTACAGCAGTTACTGGAGAAACGGGGGCCGGAAAGTCAATCATACTTGGTGCTTTGGGGCTTATTGTTGGGCAACGGGCTGACACTCAGGTGCTTTCGGATAAAGAGCGGAAATGTGTAATAGAAGCAGTTTTCGAAATCGGCGGACTTGGCTTGGAGAAATTTTTCGAAGAAAATGACCTTGATTACTACACTAACGTACTGATACGTCGTGAGATACTGCCAACGGCAAAGACAAGGGCTTTTATCAACGACACACCCGTTTCGCTTCAGCAATTGCGCGATTTTGGAACGAAAGTTGTGGATATTCATTCACAAAATCAGACACTTACATTGCTAACCCCCGAATTTCAGATGCGGTTTGTGGACACCCTTGCGGGAAATTCCGGACTGCTGAAAAAATATTCGGAGGAATACACCTCTTTTATATCGGCAAAAAATGAGTTGTCGCTTATGCAAAACGAATTGCAGAAAAGCCGTCGCGACAAGGATTACAACCAATTTTTGTACGACGAACTTGAAAAAGCGCAACTTGTTGAAAACGAGCAAGAAGAGTTGGAAAAGGAACTTAATCTGCTAAATAATACGGAAAGTATAAAACAGGTATTTGGTGAGATACTCGAAACTGCTGACAGACAGGACGATGCCGCCCTTCCTCGGCTGATGTCGGCAAAGTCGCAACTGTCTAAGATTATTGCGTACCATGCTGATATCGAGGAACTTTATCAACGTATCGACTCTTGTATTATTGAATTGCGCGACATTTTTTCGGAAATCGAAAATTTGGACGAAAATATATCGTATTCCTTTGAACGTCAGCAATATGTGTCGCAAAGATTAGACTTGATATACAATCTGCAGTCGAAACACGGAGTGAACAACGTGGCAGAACTTTTGGAAATCAAATCGCAATTAGGTAACAAGTTGCTAATAACCAACGATTTATCCGAAAAAATACAGGTATTGGAGCGACAGCTCAGTGAATCGGAAAAGCGTTTGCTTGTACTTGCTTCCGAACTTTCCGAAAAGCGGAAAATAGCGTCGCAACGCCTTGAACAAGAGGTACTTCCAATCCTTGCCGATTTAGGGATGAAAGACGCCATGCTTTCGGTACAGTTAAGCCATTGCGACGCTTTTCGTCCCGACGGCACCGACAATATTTCCCTGCTTTTCAACGCCAACAAAGGAGGGGAGTTGCGCGAGGTGGGCAAGGTTATTTCAGGCGGTGAGCTGTCGAGGCTGATGCTTGCACTTAAATCTCTGATTGTAAGAACGGATATGCTACCCACACTGATTTTCGACGAGATAGATACCGGAGTTTCGGGCACCATAGCCGTAAAGATGGCCAATATAATGAAACGCATGTCGCAAAATGCACAGATTCTGGCAATTACCCATCTGCCGCAAGTCGCGGCCAAAGCCGATTGCCATTACAAGGTTTACAAGGAGAGCGACGAAACTACGACGCAAACCTCAATGCGACAACTAACTGAACAACAGAGTGTTGAAGAAATAGCAAAAATGCTATCGTCCGAAAACCTCACGGCCTCGGCTATAGAAACAGCGAAAGAGTTAAAAAATTGATAATGAATTGAGTATGGACTTTTCGGATTTTGTATTGCGTTTGTTGGCCGCCATGCTTTTGGGAGCAGGCATAGGTGTGGAACGTCAGATAAAACAGCGTAGCGCCGGACTTACAACCAACGCCCTTGTATCCATAGGAGCATGTTTGTTTGTGTTGCTTTCCGAAATGACATACCTTGACTATGAAGAAAATATAGATCGTTTACGTGTTGTTTCACAAATAGTTACCGGCATAGGTTTTCTTGGGGCGGGCGTTATCATGAAAGACGGTTTCACCATTCATGGGCTGAACACTGCGGCTACAATTTGGTGTTCGGCGGCGGTAGGTTCGCTGTGCGGTTTTGGTATGTATTTGGAGGGGATGCTGGCCGCTGTGGCAATTGTTTCCACACATCTGCTTTTGAAACCTTTGAGCGACTATCTCGACCGTAGTACACGTAAATATGTGGAAATAAAGAATGTAGGCATAAGATTGATTGTTGAGGGACGGGCTTCCGACGAGACTGAAATCCGCACCGAAGTAGTTGAAATTCTTCAAGGTATGGATAATTTGGAGGTGAATCGTGTGGAGACTTCCCAACCTTCGAAAAACGATACTGTTGTAATTACTTTTGAAATCCTTGCCAACTATATTTCAGATACTTCCAAACGTATTTTGGCAGAACTTTCGCGAGTGGAGACCATACAGAAAATATCAACGGAGGTTTTATCGCAACGCATTGAGCGATAGTAAGTTTCTGCTTTTGCAATGAGGTTGCACCGAAATTCTTAAACCAATTGCAACTTATTTTGCGTTTTTTACATTTTTCTTTCCGTATATGAAATAAATTGTGTGATTTTGCAAATGTTATCTTAAAATAAAAATGCCATGAAAAAAGGAGACAATGTTATTTTCCCCTGACTTGACCAACCGACAGGATTGGATTGGTGGGAAGGTTATTGATGTGGAAAACAACTCGTTTGTAGGTGTTGTGGTTACAGCAAAAAACAACGACGGACTAATTTTTTTCGGACGAGCCGACATGTTTAAACTTGTGGCGTAGATTGTTTTGTGATGTACGCAATAAGTTTTGATATAAAAATAAGCGATCTGAAAATCCATTACGGCGAGTTGTATAATAACGCCTATTATGAGATTAAGCAGACTCTTTTGGAGATGGTTTTGAATGGATACAAGGCAGCACGTATCTTTCGCGAAGCGATGATATGAACAATCTTGTACGAGCCATAATGGACATCTCGAAAATCGAATGGTTTCGACAATCGGTGCGGGATATACGCGGTTACAGAGTTGAAGACTGGTCGGATTTTACCGATTTGGTAAAGAATGCTTAAAAGATAAATGATGATAAATATTTATTGGTGTCCGATAAAACTTTTTCGAGCTGCAGCGACCAACAGCAGTTGTCAATAAAAAAACAGGGCTGACACTAACAAATGTCAGCCCTTTGGTTTA
>CAJOEN010000028.1:12988-54548 GCA_905233475.1 uncultured Bacteroidales bacterium | reverse complement strand
AATTTATTTATTAGATTGTTAAGATTTCTGCCGCTTTGCGGCTAGGAGTTTTTTTCTCCAGCTCGCCTTCGGCTCAGAAAATACAAAGGGAGAGGATTTCTCCCCTCCCTATAATATAATATCATATTATTTTCAAAGAATTATCTAAAAGTAATTGGGGCATTGCACACCGTAATAATTTCCTGTTGCCCCTCGGCCAAGAATACCAATATTTTAAGATGGTTGAGCACAACATTTTCGCTGGAAATTTGTGCCGGTATTGTGTAATTGTATGTCTTACGTATTTGCCGCCCCACAACAGGAACAATATCATCTCCCCATTGACCGGTTACAAGGTGACGCAACATGTGCATGTGGCAATACATATCTGTAGCTGCATTGTAATAGGCCGGATTGTAGGTCTGAGCCCCAGCCTGACTTCCCCAAATACTATCCTGAAGCAGAGCCACATTGATTTTATTTGTGGCGCCATTGGCAGATGATGTATAATAAACAACAACATTAACCGTAAGTTCTCGTGTAGAACGATTTATTGTGGCATTGGCAGCAATATTGGCACATGATGTCTCAGCCAGTATCTGATTTGTTGCTGTTGCATAATGATTTCTATGCATTACTGTACCATTACCTTGCGACATACCAGAAAATAGATGACGGTTTACTGTGCCTGAAGGAAATCCAATAAGATCAGACTGGCTGGCAAGTGCACTACCGTAATTCGTTGTGTATTTGCCATTGGCATAAGGACCTGTGTGAATATTTATACCAAAAACTTTTCCGGGATTTGCGACCATAATGTCGTTTAACATTTTGTGCCCATCGGGGTCATACCCAGCTAAGTTTCCAGTAAATTGCTCAATAAGAACATTTTTTGTCGTAGGTATAGTAGAAACCGTCAAAGAGTCGTTACCATGTAAAGAATCTCCAGTCAAAGAAGCATTCTCCAATATTATCCAGTTGTCCTGATATTTCACTGTGGCACCTATTATTACTCCTGCGGTATTTTTTATCCAACTGTCCACATAAATACGCACATATCCAAAAGCTTTTGTAGAATCAGCAGAACGTACTAACTGATTGCTTCTCAATATGTACCCATAGCCCGGCATAGCAGCGCAAGTAGTTGAATAGCCATTACTTAATGTATCACTTGCCACTATTGCTGATAATCCGGCTACACTACCTACGCAAACAAATTGGCAGCCACTACCACTTCTAACAACAAAATTGTTAGAACCATTAATTCCAAATTCCACATAATCATTACCACTGTAGTATCCGTTAAAGACCCTGATTCTATCGCTCCCATCGTTACTTAAATTCATCACAACTGTTCCATCGGGATCATCGGCTGATAATCCTCCGGAGCCACTGTCGCCTGTACCTCCAATAATATCCTCAACATTACAGGAAAATAAAACGGGAAAAATCATCGCCGCTAACATAAACATAACACTTTTAAATGTCATTTTTTTTAACTGTTTCATTTATTTTTTTATTAGTTCATAACATTATTTTTGACCTATAGGCCTTATTTTTTGACATTGCAAATTTACAATTTTTATCCAAATCTGCAATTTTTTTTTCAGTAAAAAAGCCCTTTATGGCTCCAACAATATGACACAGAAATATATAGGCACACTGTTTCACTAAACAAACTGTATTTCAACCCCTTTCCAAAATACGTTATCAGAACGAGAAGCGCACCGTAAGTCCTCCTTTGGTGGTGGAGTTGGGGTAAGAGTTGGATATAAACGGACGGTTGATGGTGGTTTCGAAGAACAAACGCACGGTAAGCGAGGTGGTAAGTGCGTATTCCGCCGACAGGCCGCCCGTCCACACCTCGGAGCCCGACGAAATCTGCGAGGTGTTTTGTGCTATCTTCCGTATGGTGGTTTTATTTTGGTTGTACGAAAGGTTGGCCTGTATCACAATGTCGCTCTTGATATTGTGGGTTTTCTGCCCTGTGCTGATGGTGAAAGCAACATCCTTGATACGGTATCCCGCCCCAACGGTAAATCCTTTGCGTGACATTTCGGTAAGCTGGTTGTTGCTGAAACTGAGTGTCATGGTTCTTGCCCTTTGATAAGCCACATTCACTTGGACACTGTTTACCATGACTACATCCACTTTAAGGAAGGGGTTGAACTGCTCGGTGAGCTGTATCTGGTCTATGCTCTCCTTGGGGATGAAATCGTTGGAGGCGTTAAGCACCGTCTCGTAGCCATAGTTGTAATCATCGATACCGGCAATGGACATATCGGTGGAATAGTTGGACACGGTGTATGTTGAACTGTAGCGGTGCGACAGGGAAATATTTGAGAACCACTGCTTTAGAAAATCAATCTTGCTTAGGCCGTTGTATGTGATACTCCAGTTGGGCAAGGGGAATTTAAGGAATGGCGAAAAGTCCATATCGTGCACATCGCGACCAAGATAGGTGGAAAGGAAGGAGGTAAGCAGCACCTGCTGCGAGTTGGGACTGTAGCCGCCCGGAAATATCAATCCGCTGAGGCTGTCGTACACGGATTGGTCGGTGAACCAGTCGGGATTGATGGCGGCCAAACGGTTGGCCACCACAGCACGGTTTTCGAGAAACTGTGTAAAGAGTGCATCAGGGTCGTCGAAAGCTGTACCAAACATACACACTGTGGTGGAATAAGAGCCGAACCTGCTGGGCGACAGCGGCCCGTTGATATAACCGAGGGCAGGATTGTACTTATAATAATATGTACCCGAGGAGGTGTAGTTACGCGTAAAGGTAATGTCGATTTTCAAATCCCTTATGGGTTCCACATTGGCCATAATTGAAAGTACGTCGTTGGTTTTCACCATGTGGGCGGCGTTGAGCAGTGTATCTTTCGACAGATAGTCGTTTTCCAACAGTCCTGCCACGATGTCGCTCTGTCCGCCAAACACAAATGCCAACCCGGGCGACCACAGGTTTTTGTTGTCCAAGCCCAAAAGCGTGGCCTGCGGCATAAATCCGGGTATCAGAGTACCTTCGGAAAGAGTGTATTTTACGGAGAAATTCTTAAGTCCGGTTGCCATACGCACGGCAAAATAGCCGGTCTGTATCAAAATTTCTTTCAACTTACTCTCTTTCAGCGAGTCGGCAATGGAGTCGGTCTTGGTTTCAAGAGATTTTATTTCTTTATTCTTGTCCTTGTTTTTGTCCTTTCCACGTGCATTATCTTTGCCTTTGTCCTTGCCTTTACCAAATTTGTCATTACCTTTGGCGTTCTTGTTGTTTTGGGGCTGGTAGGCTTTCTTTATAAATTTAAACTTATCGTAAAGTGTTTTCATTGTGGCATTTACAGCCGCCGTTGCTGTAGCTGTGTTTTCTATGGTGTTGCCAAGCGTTTGCGTGGAGGGGGTACTGCCCGTAAAAACGTATGTGGATTTGTACGACAGCGGCGTGCGAAGGAAATCCATATACGGGAAACGCTCTATCGGGAAATCCCACGTAACAGACAAATTTTGAGCGAAGTTACGCATTCTTCCAAACTCCATCACACTCTGCCAAACGGAGTCGTTTTTGGTACGTGTGTCGATTTTGCCCATAGGCTCCTCGATGTCGGCATTGGCGGTGGCATCGTACTGCAAACGCAGCGTTTTGGAGAAGTCGTACTGCAGGTTATACACACGCTCCCAAGTAAACTGCTTGTAGAAAGTGGGCTTGATTATAATATCGCCGGAGCTTTTGTTTCGAAGTTTGGTCTCCTGAAAATCGCGGAACACCTCGGTGCGGAACGACATGCTCTTTGGCTGATAATAAAAATTCAGGTCGCGTATAAACCTGAGATACTGACTTTTGAAGATTTTCATTTGTGCAAAAGGCTTGAGCTGCTTGGGCGTTTGCGCAAAAGTGTAGGTAAAGCCGCCACGGTGCTGTTTTTTGTTGTAGTATTCCACATCCACGTCGGAAGATTTTTCGCCTGAGAATGCATACGAAAAATTGAAATTCTCTATCTGATAGAAACGCGGCGATTGCGTGGCAGACTTGCCCGTGCGCTCCTTGTGCAGATTAACCAAATTCACGTTGGTTCTCGACAGATGTTCGCGGGTCATATTGCGTATGGAGTCGCGTTCGGCGGCAGTGGGGTACGAGCGTATGTCGCGGCGCAGGTTCACATCTGGGTCGAGTGGGTTGTATTCGGGGGTTCCTATCTGTGTGCTGTGGTCGAAATGGAAAGGAATTTTCAAGCCCCATGTTTCGGGCAAGAATTTGTCCAAGTCCAAATTCAGAGCCACCTCGATATTGGCGTTGTTAAGCCCGTCCAAATCGCTGATATTCTGTTCCAAAGAGCCAAAACGCGAAGATGTGTATGCTCCGTATAGCGAAAGGTCGCCTATGTCGGCCAAATTTGTGCGTGCAAGAGCCATTGTAGCCCAACCGCTTTTGCGGCTAAAATCGCCCAAACGCAGTTCGTTTATCCACACTATCACAGACTTAGGTTGCATGTCGTTGCCGTCGTTTGCAGCCTGTTTTCGCGGATTGCGCACACCTATCATTATCACCTTTACAGCACCGATGTTGGGCGTTCCCAAAACAGAATATTTCTTGCCCCCGTCGTATTCGGAATACACGTCGTTCTGCGAATAGTCGGAATTTCCGGCACGTATCAGCTTGTTGCGGTTTTCCTTTACGGCAACCATCTTTTCAAGGTCTATGTCCACATTGTTGGCTTCCGGCCAAATCACATCGTCCTGACTCATGCTGGTGCCCCAAGGGGTGAGTTTCAGCGGAAGCTCGTACTCGTAGTAGTTCTTTGTAAAATCGTTACCCAAACGCACAAACAGCGTAAGGTCGCCGTCCTTGAGGTTGTCCATCTCGTTGAGTTTTTCGGCGTGGGCAAACATTTTCAGCGAACCGAAATAGCGCAGGTCGTAGGCGGCATTCTTGTAGATGGCACGTGCGTCGCCGGAGGCAAGTTCGGATACTTCGAGTTGCAACGACTGCTCGTTCATCTGATAGTACGACGAATTGCTGTACCACTCCTCGCGGTCGATACCCGGGGGCAATACGTAAGGCACAGGCGAGCGATAGCCGTTCTCCTCAATGTTCACTGTGGAGGTGGTGAATTTGGTGTTGGCATCGGAACCTGTAGGATACTCGCCCGGTTGGTAAAGGTCTTGATCGTATTTGCGCCATGTGCCGTAAACGAGTTCCAAGGTTGCAAAACGCAGAATTATAGGTTCCTGGAACTCACGCATAAACATACGCATAAAACGTATGGACTGGTAGCCTTCGATGGTACCGACTTTTTTCTCCGGATTACGTATTGGTATTTTAAATTGATACCATTTGCACGTTGTGGTGCTTCCGTCGGGAAGTTTCACATTCTGAGCCTCTTGTATGTCGGCTATGTAATTTTGGCCTATCACCATATTCTCAGGCGAAAGGTCGATACTGTATTGGTAGTAGTTTTCGCTTTCGCTAAGGGTGTTGTCGCCGTTTATGTCCTCACCATTGGGATATGAGGTGGCGGCTGTGGGATAGTCTTCGCCGCTACTGCCAGAGGGTGCCGAGTTGCCTTCGGGATTATTGTAATATTTATATCGGTCGTTGATTTTTATGTTGGCGTTGTCGTAGCGCGAACTGCGGAAATATGTAAAATCGTCGTTGGATGGGTCGCTGTAGGCGTTCTGATAAGCCGCCGACTGTGTGCCAAAACGCTGTGCTATAGCCTGTATGTATTCATCAAAGAAAGAACGCTCGTCGCCGCTACTGAGGCCGTCGTATCCCACATCCTGACGGATACGCGCACTCTCGTCGTTGTCGAAAGCATTCACCACCGATTGTATTGTTGGCACACGCCCCCAAATAGTGGTATCCACGTTGATAATTTCATCTCCCGTAGGCAGGCCATTTTCGAAGAACTTACGACCGTCGCGGAGTATGTCTTCCGAAATATCGCCAAGGTTGAAATACAGCTTACCGCCCGTGTGGTTGGGATTGTCGATAAAGGGGTCCATAAGCCAAAACTCTATGGTTTCGATGTTCTGCGTCTCGAAATCGGTATAGTCGAGGCGGCGCATTATTCCGCCCCAGCGCGATGTCGGATTCAGCAATTTGCCGTCGGAGGACATGCCGTTGATGTCGTAGTTGTAGGGACCTTTCTCCTCGGGATAGAAAGCAAGGTTAAGTTCGTATATATTGGTGGTTTCTCCGGCGGCGAGTTCCTTGTTTGGGAACACCTCCTGCTCCGATATGCGTCGTGCGTATGGCCTTGAGCGGTCGGCGTCGGAGATATTCGAGGGCGAGTTGCTACTGTAGAAAATATCGTCGATACGGTACCATGCCAAACGTGCGCGGTTGAAACCATACTCAAGTCCCGAACCCACACGTGTTTCGGGGAACATGGCGTTGGGGGTTGCGTGGTCCTGCGGCGTGCTTGCCAAATGCCAACTTGCCACATTTTTCAAGTCAATGCCCGATTTGGCGCCCTCAAAATCGTCGATATACGAAACACCGCTTTCTCCAGCATTCGACATTCCGGGTATAAAATGCGCAAACTCAGCATTGAGTGTCAGTTCCGATTTTTCCTTGGTACTAATGCCGGGAAGCCAGTCGATGGCTTTGGTGAGCCAAGGCAATTCGTGCTGGAACGACAGGTCTAAGCCCCAAATGGTGTTGTTCAAAGGTTCGTCGCCGAAGTTATTTTTCTGCGTAAGCGGCGTTTGGTGCAAGTTAAGCACAGTGGCGCCGAGGTTGAATTTTGGGTTAAACTCGTAGTTGAGGTGCATTCCCATCATACGTTTCGTCATCATACTGAACGAGTTGCTCTCGCTCGAAATGCTGATCGGCGTTCCCGAACTGAGTACACTTTCGTTGATAATACGCACTTTACCCATCATGTAGTCCACCGTATAGTCCACCCCTTCCACCAAGGGTATTCCGCCCGCTGTAACCTTAACCGAACCTTCGGGAATATTGAACCCAAGGGAGATTTCGCCGCTCATGGCCGTGGAGTAGCTTCCTTCGAGGTAATATTTGTCCTTGTCGGGATATTGCTGGGCAAGGGTTTTGGTAAGGGTGTATAGCGAGTCAAAGCAATACTTGTTGGCAGCTACATCATCGCCAAGTATTTCGCGAAGGTCTTTTCCGAAAGGCTCCACGTATGGGAAAAACACACGGCCAGTGGAAGCTTGGATGATACCCGCACCGGTGGTGGCGTTGTCGAGCCAGTCGAACACACCGTCGGCGTAGGGATACTGCATTGCATCCATACGGTCGAGGCCGAAAACCTCTATCAGCGGAACACCTTTTTTGGGGCCGTCGGCGAAATAGCCGGTCATCACGCCTCCGTCATCACCCTCGTAAAGCACGTTCAAACGGAATTTATCGGGACTTATCTGCGTGCTTCTGAGGAAGTAAACGTTTTTCATCATCAGTTTCCACAACGGACTTTTGGTGTTGATGGAAGTACTTTTCAACAGTTTGACAACCAAAGTATTGGGATCTACTATACCGTCGGTTGTAAGTTCACCCACCTGATACACTGTGGTATCGCCTATGACCTGATATTGGAAAGCTACGGCCAAAACTTGGTCTGCGCTAAGAGCCTGATTAAGAGAGATAAAACCCAACTGCGGATTGAAAGTATATTCGCTCGGATTGAGCTTGCGCGCACTCTCAACTTTTTCATAATCGCGTCCCGACACAAAACCTTTGCTCTGCATATAGGTAGTTATCTGATTTACACTACGTATGGCGGAACGGTCTATAACATTGAAAAGATTATTGGAATAGTCGCTCGGCATAGTGCGTGCCGAAGGGTTGAAAAGGTTACTCATGTAGGGATTTTTCTCACCCAAGTCGGTAACAGCCACAATATTACGGTTTTCGGTAACAGCAGCTCCCACATTGGTGCGCCAAACTTCAATCTTTATAATATTGATATTGGAGTTGAGGACAGGCAAGGTGGACATGGCTTTGTTGTAGTTGTCGTAGAAATATTGGGCAAGGAAAAAGTGTCGGTTTTCCTCGTACTCGTCGGCTTTGATTTTAAACTCCTCGGTTTGCGCACCTCCCTGAACCTGAAGATTTTGCGATTCGGTCTTCTGTTCGGAGAAAACCCCATCAACGGTGAGCTTTCCAAATTTTAGCTTGGTATGGAAACCCCACAGACTTTGGCTCCCCTGTATAAGCTTGGTATTGAGCGGCATAGCAATATTTCCCGCTTCCAAAAGCTGAAGTATGTCGTCTTCTTTTCCCTCATACTTCAGTTTGACCATGTTTTCGAAATCAAAAACGGCCTGAGTGTTTTGGTTTATGTCCAAACTAAAAAGGTCACCGATTTTGGCATTGAGGTTTATCTGAATATTTTCATCGAAATCAAAGTTGGTAACACTACGTTTGTTCACGTCTATGGCAGGGTCTTCGCGCTTGTTGTTCACCACAGCGAAAGTGAGTTCTGCGGAGCCACTGGGATTTACTTCTATCAACGGTTTCCCACCGAGTACTGAGCCTAACGCGTTGTTGAGTTTGCTCATACCGGGAATGTTGTCCAACAAACCTCCCGCGGCATTGTTTTTTTTGTCTAATGCGGCGGTTTTTGATTTGTTGCTCCAGTAGCTCTGCATAAGCTGTTCCATACGCCAATTCTGATATTCCTCAAAAGTCATGTACTTGCGGTCGATGACAAGGTCGCCCACTTTGGTAAGTATCAGATAGTCATTGGTTTCTGGATGATATTGGACATCCGTGGAGAAATTCTTAGGCTCTTTGGCACCGATTTTTTTTCCTCCCGAGTTTTTCGGAACGGTATCCTGCTGTGGTACAGGATTTTCCGACATTTCTTCGCTTATACTCACAGTCCTATCCATATCGGATACTGTAAAAATATCGCTCGAAACAACGCCTACAGCCGTTGTTCCAAACAAAAGCAACGATACTCCAAATATCCTATATTTCGACCCAATCATCAGTATATGTGCGAATTAGCGTTTTTTTTCACTCCACATCAAAGCATTTTAAGTGCCATTTTTATAATATTTTCCACAGTGGCGTCGGGTTCGCTTTCGGCAATTTTATGCACGGCCTTTTCGGCTGCCGATTTTGGAAATCCCAAAGCCAACAGAGCAGATAACGCCTCTTCTTGATTTTTATTGCCTCGTATGCCACCTCTAACGGGAGATATATTGAGTTCGTCCATTTTGCCAAGTTTGTCGTGCAGTTCGAGCACTATGCGTTGGGCGGTCTTTGCGCCAATGCCTTTTATGCTCTGCACCGTTTTAACATCCTGTGATACAATGGCTTGTGCCAACTCATCGGTAGCAAACGACGACAGCATTACACGTGCCGTAGCCACCCCTACCCCATTGACATTAACCAAGTTGCGGAACAAAGTGCGTTCTTTTTCTTCGTAAAAACCGTAGAGCATTTGCGCGTCCTCGCGAACAACGAAATGGGTAAGGAGTTTCACCTCGCTCATATCCTTGATTTGGGTGTAGGTGGTAAGCGATATTTCGAGCAGGTAACCCACTCCACCACAGTCTATTACTGCGTATGCCGGTGTTACTTCGACTAATTTTCCTGAAACGTAATTATACATAACTTTTGTTTAATTCGGAATTCGGAATCCTGTTAATAACTATACTATATAATATTTTTTAAATATTTTTTTTATCATTTTTGTTTTTAAAGTTTTTGTTGAAGATACGAGAAGTTTTATAAGTTCTTCGCAGTCATTGTTTATACTTTCGTATGTGTTTTCATCCAAATAATTGGTTTTATACAATAATTTAAACCAATAGGCAGTTTCATCAGCTTCCTTCAACGCTATAGTAAGTTTTGTGTAGAAATCGGGGGTGGTCTGCCCTCGTTTTGACTCCCTGATATTAGCACCAATGCTTGTACAACTTCGTAATACTTGCTTGGAAATTACAAATTCCTTTTTGCTTTCACAAAGGAATTTATACATTTTTACTATCCGAATTGCAAAGGCAAAACTTTTTTCCAGCAAAATGTCTTTTTTCATAGCCATTATTTGTTTGTTTTGTTAAAATGAACACCTTGCAACCGATTGTACAATCCATATCCGGAAATACAAAGTCCGTATTGAGAGCTTCGACTTACCCTACCATTCCGACCTCCGAGTTCCAACTTCCGAATTCCGACCTCCGAGTTCCAACTTCCGACCTCCGAGTTTTCAAAGTATTCAAACGCTCCTATCGATGGTGGATTGGAACGTACTCGGTTGTCCAAATCGGTTTGTTGGCGGAGATAAGCGGCGTTGCCCCTGCCTCGTGCCGGCGAGTCGGACTGTAGATGGTAGTCGGAGGAAGTGCGGTCGGAAAATTTGGGGTCTTGGTTGATAAGGCAGTCGAGCAAAAGCGACTGCGGTATGGAGGTTTCGGTTTTAAGCAGGCAGTTGCTGAACGAAAAGCTTGCGGTACCGTTTTCGGCAAAGTCGAACATAAGTTCCTCTTTTAATGAGCCGTACACTATGCAGTTGTAAAAATCGGCCTGTTGCAGGGGTCGCAACTGCAGGGCACCGTCCGCACTCTCGTACCAGTTGTTGAGTATCAGTTGCGGAGAACGCCTAACGCTGTAGTTCCAATAGTTTGCAAAAGTGGAGTTGCTGAATACATACCTGCCGCCAAGCGTCAGTGCCAAAGTCGCTGTTTGGCAGTTGGTTACAAGCAAGTTATCGCCTTCAATCCTCGCCCCCTGACCGTAGATTCCGGCCAACGACATATTTTCGATAACAGTATTGCGGATTGAAAGCGTTGGATTGGCGTTGGCCACCGTATCGGCAAGGAAACCGATGTATCCATTACGCACAACTGCGTGATTCACTGTGTTGTCGCGACTCCCCGACGAAAGCCATACATAGCCCCACTGCCCGGGCAAGTCGGCGTAATGTCCGTCGTGGCGGATTGAAGTGAGCAATACCGGCTCGTCGGCGGTACCGTTTATGTTGAGCGTTCCTCCGTCGTACACCCATCCAGCATATCAACAACGGCATAGCCAAACACCACATGGGGTATGTTTTTTGTCCACGGCTGTGAGCAGTCGATAACCGAATAATGATAGCTATTGCCTGCAGCGTCGTGGATTACATGGTCGGGATAGTGGTACACGGCGTTGCGGCCATAGGCTGTAAGAGGAAGGTACTGCCGTGCGTTGCCTATGCTGAAAACTATGCTGTCTTCGATAAGAAAAGGAGATGTAGCCGAGTTGGGATTGACATTGACGCGGGCGAATATAAATATGCTGTCGTGGGCAAGTATCTCCACATCGCGAGCCACAAGTGCAGTATCGCCGTCCACGTTGATACGGAAACGCGATGCCGAGCCATGAGCAAGGCTTACGCCATCTATCTTTACAGGCTGATTGTTAGGATTATACACCTTTACGCTACGTACGGTGGAACCCATTGTGGTAAACACTGTGTCGAATTTGAGCGTATCCACCGAGAACCGCAGTGTGGCGGTATCGGTAAGGAACTCCGTTTCTTTGGTACACGATGTGGAAAGGCTTTCTATCAGACAAACGGCCACAAACAAGCCGGCTATGTATTTTAAAATATGTATCTTCAATATCGTAATGTTTTAAATGACGGCACTAATGTGTCATCGTTTTATAATAACGATATTTCGGGCGTGATATTTTGCCCGTTACATATTTTTTAATGCTATCAAGCCAGTTCCACTACGAGAGTGCCGTTTTCGTAACCTACAACTTTAACCTGAGTACCTTTTTCAACATACGAAACTGACGACAAAGCGTCGTAGGTGTCGCCATCTATCTCCACTTTTCCCGAAGGACGCATCAATGTAACAGCGATGCCCGTCCTGCCGATAAGAGAGGCCGTTTCAGCGTCGGAGACGGTATATCCTTCGGAGGCGTTCTGCACCTCGTTAAGTGCCAGACGGTGGCCGAAAGTCCGCCCTTCGAAAAGTTTGCGGCTAAGCCAAATTGACAAAGGTATGGCGGCGGTAACGGCTATTATCACTATGAAAAGTTTCATAAGGAAATCACTGATATTGAGGCCGGAAAAATCGAAACCGATATTGCCGACAAGACTAAGCGTAAGTCCTGTCACCACACACACTATGCCTCCAATTCCGGCAAAACCGAAACCGGGTATAACAAAAATTTCCAACGCCAGAAGCACTATTCCCAACACAAATATTATTATCTCCCAATTGGCCGCAAGCCCTTCCAAAAACAGGGGTGCGAAATACAATAGCGCGGCAATTGCCGCAACTAACAGCGGCAGGCCTATGCCCGGCGAATGGAACTCTAAATAAAGACTGCCCACGATAAGCATTATCAGAATGCCGCTCACAACAGGATTTATAAGGAATCCAACCACCTTTTCTATAAAACTGTAGCGTTGCTCGTGAAATTCATACTCCTCAATGCCGGCTTGTGCAAGAATTTCATTCATATTTTCGGCCTGACCTTCGCAATAGCCGTTTTGTATAGCCTCTTCGGTGGTAAATGTAAGCACTTTGCCCTTTTCGGAGATTTGGGGTATGAAAATATCGGGATCCACCATAGCCTCGGCTATGTCGCTACGACGGTTTCGCGCCTCGGCGGTGGCACGCATAAGCGAACGCATGTAACTTTGGTATTTGTCGGGCTGTACCTCGCCGTTTTGATCTACCACAGTAGCTGCCCCTATGCTGGAGCCCGAATGCATGTATATACGCTCGCAAGCTATTGATATTAAAGCACCTGCAGAGGCCGCATTGTTATCGATATACACCCAAACGCCAATGGGCGACTGCAATAGCATGGTGCGTATTTTGTCCGCCGACTCCAATTCGCCGCCAAAGGTGTTGAGACGCATTATCACAAGGTCGCAATTTAGTTCCTGTGCCTCCTCCAAAGCCTTTTCAACACGCATTACAGCTGGTTTGGCTATCATTTCTTCCACTTTGAAATGATATATCTTGGTAGTTTTGGCCGAAAGTCCAGTGCAGAAAGCCGCCAAAGCAATTGCAAAAGCAAAGCCAAGGAATGTTCTTATTTTCATAAATATTTAATTTATAATAATTTATCTCTATTTTCCTAATGATAATATTTTACGCAAATATACAATATTTTTTGCTAACTTTGCAAAAAGGAATAGTTTGAAAACTTTTAAACATAAAATATTATATATCAACTGTTTGAACAATTACAAAAACAGCTTTACAACACAAAAAAGCACATAACACCCTGATGAACAAAAACATATTGCGATTAGCCCTGCCAAATATCATAACAAACATAACGGTGCCGCTTTTGGGCATCGTGGACATGGCCATTGTAGGGCATCTCAGTAGCACGCACATCGGAGCAATAACCATTGGCACCTCCATTTTCAACCTCATTTATTGGAATTTCGGATTTCTGCGCATGGGGACAAGCGGTTTTACGGCTCAGGCATACGGCGAACGCAATTTTGCCGAGGCTGTACGTATTTTTGTGCGCGCTTTCGCCATAGCACTCGCCATTGCATTGTTACTGCTTGTGTTTCAGCAACCTGCAGGCCGTTTCGCTTGCTGGATTCTCAACGCCAGCGGCGATATAATGCGTTTAGCCCTGATATATTTTGCCGTGCGTATCTGGGCGGCACCGGCTACCTTGGGACTTTACGCCATAAAAGGGTGGTTTATAGGTATGCAGAACTCAAAAGCCCCTATGTGGATTGCCATTTTCATAAACGTAGTGAATATCGTTTGCAGTCTTTTGTTTGTGATGGTTCTGCACTGGGACATCAAAGGCGTGGCCTTGGGTACGGTAATTGCACAGTACTCGGGGCTGCTACTCGGTTTTGCTGTGGGAGCGAAAAAATACGGGACTCTCTTCCACGAACATCTCGACATACGCAACAGCCTAAAATTAAAGCAGATGGCACGATTTTTCAAAGTCAATGGGGATATATTCCTACGTACAGTATGTTTGTGTGCGGTGTTCACTTTCATAACATCGGCCTCGGCAAAAATAGGCGACGACATACTGAAAATAGACGCGCTACTGCTTCAGTTCTTTACCCTTTTTTCATACATTATGGACGGTTTTGCCTACGCTGGCGAAGCCCTTGTAGGACGGTATATCGGGGAACGCAACAAAAAACTTCTGCGCAAGTCGGTACGCTACCTGCTGATGTGGGGCGTGGCTCTTACGGTGGTGTTCACAGCCATGTACGCGGCTTTCGGCAACTATTTCCTGCTTGTATTCACCAACGACCAAGAGCTTATCAACGGCGTAAACAACTACATTTACTGGATTTTGTTCATACCGGTATGCGGTTTTGCGGCATTTCTGTTCGACGGCATCTTTGTGGGAGCCACAGCCTCACGCACCATGCGAAACTCCATGTTTGTGGCTACTGCGGCCTTTTTTGCAGTATATTACAGCATGCCGTACCTTTATTCCAGTGCCAACACTTTTGTACAGAACAATATCCTTTGGACGGCCTTTATGATATATCTCGTCCTGAGAGGAGTGTTGCAGGGTGCTTTCCTGAAAACTTCGGTGTACGAAAAGGCTGAATATCAGGAACGACATGCCGTATGAAGCCATTTTTCATTCCGATAACAAAAGACCTGACACAATATCTATTTTTTTTCGTAATTTTGCACTCAATAATTCAATATAAATTGTGCAAACAGAAATATCAAGTGTAAAATTATTCTGCAAAGGTGCTATTTTTTGTAAAAAGTGATTTGATACAGTCAAAATAAAAAAAGAGACATCCGTCGGACGCCTCTTTTATTTGTGTCATAAAATCTTAAAGTCCATTCAGTAGCCAACTGGCAACTGACAACTATTTTATACGTTCCAGTTGCACTGTGAAGTGGCGCATAAGCTCGGCTTCCCATGTGATACGCACGCCGTGTTTTATGGTGTCGCGACGGTCGTAAACGTTCTTCAGGGCGGCGGCAATCACGTCCATGTGGTTGTTGGTGTACACGCGGCGCGGTATGCAGAGGCGCACGAAGTCGAGTCCGCCGAAACGGTTTTCGCGGGTCACGGGGTCGCGGTCGGCAAGCATGTAGCCAATTTCGCAGGCGCGGATGCCGGCTTCGAGGTAGAGCTCGCAGGTGAGGGTCTGTGCGGGGAACTCTTCTTTAGGCACGTTGGTAAGAATCTTGTCGGCATCTACAAAGATGGCGTGTCCGCCGGCGGGACGCTGGTAAGGAATGCCGTATTCGTCGAGTTTGTCGGCGAGGTACTGCACCTGTTTGATACGTGTCTCAACCATGTCGAAGTCGCAGTTCTCACGCAAGCCAACGGCGAGGGCGTCCATGTCGCGGCCGTTCATACCGCCGTAGGTGAGGAATCCTTCGAATGGGATGCAGAACAGCTTGGCACCTTCGTACCAGTCTTCCTTGTTGGTGGCAATGAAACCGCCCATGTTCACAAGGCCGTCTTTCTTGGCGCTCATGGTCATGCTGTCGGCGTAGCTGAACATCTCTCTGGCAATTTCGAGGATGGTCTTGTCGGCGTAGCCTTCTTCGCGGGTTTTGATAAAATAAGCGTTTTCCACGAAACGGGCGCTGTCGATATTCACGGGAACGCCGGCCAACGGTGTTGTTGGTAACGGTGAGCACCATAAACGGCACGTTGCCTTTGTTTTCCTGCAGCACTTTTTCGAGGAGTTCGAGGCTTACGTTGCCTTTGAAAGGTATCTCAAGCTGAGTGTCCTTGGCTTCGGGAATGGTAACGTCGATGGCGAAAGCTTTGCGGCTTTCGATATGACCTTTGGTGGTGTCGAAATGGGCGTTGCCGGGGACAATCATGCCGGGTTTAACGAGGTAGGAGAACAGCACGTTCTCGGCGGCGCGGCCTTGGTGGGTGGGTATCACATATTTGAAACCGGTGATGTCGGTGATGGTGTCCTTCATGTGGAAGAAACTGCGGGCGCCGCCGTAGCTCTCGTCGCCCATCATCATTGCCGACCACTGGCGGTCGCTCATGGCGCCGGTGCCGCTGTCGGTCAAAAGGTCGATGTAAACATAGTCGGATTTCAACATGAAAATGTTGTTGTGGGCTTCTTCGAGCCATTTCTCGCGTTCGGCGCGGGTGCTTTTCTTGATGGGTTCAACCATCTTGATTTTCCATGATTCTGCAAATGGTAATTCCATATTTTTTTAATTTTTAATGGTTTAACTTACATTTTTATTATATTTTTTCGGACTTGCGACGAAAAAACGCCACAACGCACAAATCTGTTCACAAAAAATGTGGTTGGAAGTCAGCAACAAACAAATTCATCACGTCTCTTTATATTAAGAAAGAGAGGAATATTTGCCGTACATATATATTGCCGTTTCATAAGTTTTGCAAAGATACGGAAAATTTACGGTTTTTCGAAAAATATTTTTATAACACTGAAAAACAAATCTTTACACTTAAAAATCTTTTTCAAAAGCTAAGAAAAAGAAGTTATATTTTTAGCACTTCGGAGATTTATACTATAGATGTCCCTTGTTCGAAGAGAAATTCGGGAGCAAAACCGATTTCATTATGCCAATCAACAGTAAATGGGTCGAGTGTAAATGAACGGAAATATTCCATATCCTGCAACTTGCAGCATATTCCCTTCTGCATTTGAGGAACGAAATCCACATCTCTTGTTTCTCCATTGCTGAATGTCAATTGTGCACTCTCACATAAAACATTATTTGTGGTATCTATCCAATAGCGTTCGTAAATGTTGTAAATTGATGTTATCACATCTATTCCCCCGAAAAAGTGTCATTTTTTATGTTTTATTCCCCCGAAAAAATGTTAATTTATTTTATTAAATCCCCGAAAAAGTGTAATTTTGCAAAAGAAATCGATAATAAAAAAATCGTATTATTTTTATCCCCCCCCTATTTTGCATTAGTTTTCAATTAGCTTTACCACCATTTTTCTTTTGCCACTGTTCGGATAGTTCGGCGAAAAAATCGTGTTTAAGTACTATGCATAAACGCATAAGCATTTGTGTGTCTATCCAGTTGCGTTCGAAGATATTGTAAATAGTGTTGCGGTGGCAGTGCAAGCGCTGACTCAGCCACCCTATACGGATGCCGTTCTCCTCCACATACTCCTTTATGCGCCTGCCTATGTTGTACTCACCGTCCATTGTTGTTTTTTTCTGCGGACTTTGAAACTATGGCAACAAAAAAGGCGTTCACCTTTCCGTTGCTTACGAAATTTTGTGGTGTCCGCCAAGACCAAAATCACACATAAGTACGCATAAAGGTTCACGCCATTGGCATGAACTTTAGTGTATCTTATTCGAGTGATTAATTTTTGAAGGTTTGGCGGACTTTCAAAATTTTCAAGAATAAGAGCCAAAGCTACACGCCTGTTCTTTATTTGCCTGATATACCTCACATTAGCATGTGAGGTTATTGAGAGTTTGCCTCTCCGAGGCAATTTATAGAAGCCCCCTTTATTGTATCAAATTACTTAAATTGCTAAAAATAAATATTTTAATTAATAAAAAGTAAAAAAACATGTTGTTTATTAGTTTTCTGAAATCAATTTGGTAACTGCCTCAAAATAAGGTTCTACCATTTGACTTTGAGAAAGGACATCTTCTTCTGTAACAACAACCCAATCGTCGTAATCGCCTGTTTGTCTTAGTTCAAATAATTTGCTGTAAAATTTTCCCAGTTCGGGAGATAGCAAGCCTGTTGCCACGAAATGCATTCCGAGCAATCTGATTACACCTGTATGTGTTGTTGGGGGCAAGCCCTCTGCTTATAAGCAAGGACGATGTGATATAATAACAAGCATAGTACATCCTGTTTGCGGCGGCATACCACAGTTTTCTTGAAATTATTTCTTTGGTTTCCGCCCATGTATCATAGGCTTTTTGTGTGCGCATCGAGACAATGGCAGCACGCTCTTCGTCCGAAAGTTTTATAGTTGAATGCCCTCCCTTTCAACATTTTTATAAATGGGTGTGCCCGCTCTTTTGTTCCAATTCTCGGAAGAATACATCTTTACCGAGAAATATTCGCCCAAATTCCACCCCATTGTAACCAGCGGCCAAACGTATTTGTCGTAGTCGCCATCGGTTATTTTATCTTTGTCCATAAGCAACAGCAAATCCCAATCCGATTCCTCGGTGGCCTCGTTTCGTGCGTGCGAGCCAAAAAGAATAAGTTTGGCATTTGCCGGAAGTATTGTCCTTGCGGCATTTGCCAGCTCCGATTGGATATATTGTTCGCTATATTTCATACATTTGAAATTTCTCTTCTAACGTAAAGAGATTTGATTTATTTATTGTGTAAGAGGGGTGTTTTTATAAAAACAAAGGTGGTCAAAACGACCACCTATATATTTGTTTTTCTTTGATTTAAAGGCATTTGCCTCCTGAAAGAAGAATCTATTATTTGAAATAAATCACTCTGGTATAAGAATCACAGCTTAAACTACCACCTAACAGGTGTATATTGAGGCAAATTTGCATTTTTATCCTCTACACATTGTATGGCATTATAAGTTCTTGTAGTACCAGAAGTTGTAGATGATGTCTTACTGCCTCCAACAGTTGACGATGTACCACCTGTCACGCTAGCTCCAACATTGGTTTTCTTGGTTCCAACTGATATGTTTGCAGATGCTGAGACGCTTGATGTATTCGAAGAAGAATAATTTTACTATTGGTATTATCTTGTTTCTCCGTAACCGTAAAATTTTTCCATGTGCCCAGCTTACCATTTTCTGTCGGGCAATCTTTTCCAAGATCCTTTTCTGTAGGTTTATATTGGGCATTAGCAATAGTACACAACCCAATAAACATTTATAAAATACAAAGTGTTTTTTTCATTTAATTTCTACCTGTTATATACCATCGGCCCCTCGGTTTTTAAATTTGTGATTAGTTTTAAAATTTGCGCTGCAAAAGTACTACCATTATTCCAAATGCACTCACTTTCAATGCATAAACAAAACAGCATTTTGCACAAGAATTTGTGCAATACCATATCACCCTATAAACCAGAGTATTATAATCAAAAAAAACTGCTCAAAAAGATATATTTTAGTCAAAAATCATATTTAGATAGTAAAAAAAGTATAATTTTTGAGAGAAAAACTTTTGTCAATCATTAACTTTGTCGCGTTTTTTATAACAAAACGGCTCTTTTCCACAACAAAACCCAAACAAGAAAAAAAAGCTCAAAAACCTCACTTTTTCGGAATCAATTCCACAAAAGTTATGACTTTTTTGGAATCAAATCCAAAAAAGTTGTATATTTGCAAAACCAAAGCACACGGTTATGATAGAAAGATTTTTATATAAAAACATTGAAAACAAGCTCTTTAAGGGAAAAATAATAATCCTTATGGGAGCTCGGCAGGTGGGAAAAACCACTCTTTTGAAAAAGATTTTGCACGACAACGACAAAATTCTTTGGCTGAACGGCGACGAAATGCAGGTACAGAACTTATTCAACAACGCATCGGCAGACAGGCTTTTGTCAGAGTTCGAAGGCAACAAGATAGTCATTATTGACGAAGCCCAGCGTATAAAAAACATAGGTCTGCGACTGAAACTCATAGCCGATTCGGACTCCGACATTCAGGTGATAGCATCGGGCAGTTCGGCTTTCGAACTTGCCAACGAGATAAACGAGCCTCTTACCGGACGCCAATGGAAATTCCAAATGTTCCCACTATCGTTTGGTGAGATGGTGGCTCATCATGGCAAACTCAAGGAAATGCGTATGCTGCCGCGTCGTGTAATATATGGATACTATCCTGAAGTGGTGATGAACAACGGCAGTGAAGTGGAAGTCCTCAAACTGCTTACCGACGCATATCTGTACAAGGACATACTTTCGTGGGAAAACATCAAACATCCCGACAAACTGCAGACTCTTCTCCGTGCCCTTGCCTATCAAGTAGGGTCGCAGGTTTCGTACAACGAATTAGGCCAAATGTGTTCGCTCGACAGCAAAACCGTGGAACGCTACATCTCTCTGTTGGAGCAGTGCTACATTATTTTTAGGCTTCCCTCCTACTCGCGCAACCTGCGCCACGAACTCAAGACAAGCCGCAAAATATATTTTTATGACAACGGCATCCGCAACGCCCTTATCGCCGACTACAACGCACCCGAAATCAGGCAGGACATTGGGGCTTTGTGGGAGAATTTCGTAATTTCGGAACGCATGAAAGCCAACGAAAACCATAACTGTTGGGTAAACCGCTATTTTTGGCGTACAAAACAGCAACAGGAAATAGATTACCTTGAGGAAGGCGGCGGAAAAATACATGCCTACGAAATAAAATGGAATCCCCGTGCAAAAGCACATCTTCCAAAGACTTTCACAGACACATACCAAAACACTGATTTTAAAATTATTACTCCGGAAAACATAGCCGACTTTCTTCTTTCTAAAGAATAGTTTTACAAACATATCCCTTGAAAAAATCTTACTTTTTCGGAATTAAATCCGTAAAAGTTATAACTTTTTTGGAATTTGTTCCAAAAAAGTTATAACTTCAAGATGGTAATTTCCGATAAAAAAAAATCATCTCGTGAGCCCAAACAAACTGAAAAATAAACTCCTATCCGCAAGCGTCAGAAATCTTGGCAATCTAATAAATTAAAAATAAAAAAAATCGCCTCCCCTACCACATCACCACTTTTGCAGGTCCCATGCCGCATTCGCGCTTGTAGAGGAGTGCGCCGGTGGCGGAGAAACAATAGATGTCGCCGCTGCTGAGGAAGTTCTGTGAGTCGGTAACGTATATATTGCCGTTGTAGCTGTTCACGGCTATGCCGTAAGGACAAGCGATGTCGCCGCTGCCGTTGAGCACAAGACTCTCCTTTGCGAAAGTATTGAGGTTTAGTCGATAGAACACCGCCGTAAGTGCCGACCAATCGTAGTCGTAGCAAAGGGCTTGGCCGTTGTTAATCAGCAAGTTGGTGCAGGTAAAAGAAAGTTTTTCCTTGGTTCCCGTGCCGGTATTCACCACCACCAGCGACGAAGGCTCGTTGCCGTAATTGCCGTTGCAGATAACCAAAAGCCTCTCGTCGTCGATTTTGGCAAGCTTGGTGGGATTAGTGCCAACCGTTATTCTCTCAACTTCCTGAAAAGTGGCCAAATCCACCACGGACAAGGTGGTGTCGTAGTTAGGGTTGTCCAAACCGCCGGAGTTCACCACGTAGAGTTTCTGCCCCACCACGGCCATCATCTCGGGGTCGCGACCTACGTTGCAAGTGGCTACCACACTGAAAGTTGCAGTGTCGATTTTGTAAACCAAGTCGCTGTAGCTGCTCACGTAAACGTATGCTCCGGCTCCCACCACGTAGCGAGGCTGGTTTATGCCTTCGGAAATCTGCTGTATCGACCTACCCGACTCAGGTTCAACCACTTCCAAAGTATTTGAATTGTTCACCACAATGTACATCTTACTGCCGTACAGCTGTATGTCGTTGGCCACATCGCCGAGGTCGCGGCCGTTCTGCGCGCCAAAAACGTTGTGTTCAAAAATGCCTGTGGCAAGCTCTATCCTGTCGAGCGAGGCTTCGTTGTTGCCCCATGTGCCTTCGTTAAGGATGTAGATATACTTGGCCGGAGTGCCTTGTTCGGCCTTCACTATTTCATCGACTTGGGGCTCTTCTTCTTTTGCAGGGTCTTTTTTGCAGGAAACCGAAACTATCACAAAAAATAAAATACATATCAGCAATGTTAATTTCTTCATTTTCAATAAGTTTTAAAAATCGTACATTATTTTGAATTTATAATTTCGTCCCATCATAGGATAACTGTTCACCACCTCGTATTGCACGTCGAACAAATTGAGCACCTGAGCCTGCAACTTGAGGTTTCCGTACTTCAGCATTATTTCTTTCGACAGAATAACGCTCTGGTCCACATAGCCTTCCACCAAGGTCTCGGGCTTGTTTTGGGCCAGACGATAGCGGTCGCCAATATATATTATATTGTACCCAAAGTCCACAACCCGCGTCTTCAGAAAGGTCATAGCCGAAAGCGAATGTTCGGGGGTGTATGGTATTTGGTGCATATATGTCTTTGATTTCTCGTCCGTCACGTCGATTGCCTGCTGAAAAGTGTAAGTGGCGTCGAGCGAAAGCGATAAATACCTTGAAAACATCAAATCCGCCGCCACTTTGGCATCCACGCCGGTTATCGACACACGTCCGATATTTATCATCGACCACATATAAAGGCTGTGGCTGGGAAAGGCCACTATCTTGTCGCTAACTTGGTTGTAGTAACCATCGAGGAGAAGCGTAAGGCTGTGCAATTTTTTTCCCACCGGCCTGAAATCATACGTTATGCCCAAATTGTTCTGGAAAGCCTTTTCGGGACGCAAATCGCGTGACATATAAGCGTAGTAGCACTCGTTGAAATTTGGCAGACGGTAATTCTGTTTGATAAAATAACGCAAACGCAAGTCCTTGTTTTTGAAAGGTTTATACGTTACTCCAAAGTAAGGCGTAAAATGGCGGTACTCTTTGGCGAAAGCATCAAGTATTGCTTCAGTATGAAGGGAATAAAGCACTGTGGATGTGAGATTTACTTTTCCAAGATAGGCTTTTGCCGAAAAAGCGTTGAGCCACGAATGACGTTCCACATCGGAGCAGCTTTCCACGTTGGAGTTCAAGGTATTGTAGAAATAATCCGTTGAATACGAAAAACTTACATAATCGTTCAAACGGAACAACAAGGCTGAGGTGAGGTAATACTCCGATTGGCGGTAATCGTTGTGCAGCACGCCCGTGGAGCCGTTGTAGGCGGAATCGTCGTAGATGTTTTGAACGGCGTACATCTTGCCGTCCACACGCAAATCCCAGCGTGGCGAAATATGGTTGATGTAGTGCAGCTGCACAAATCCCGACTGGTCACGCGAGGACTCGGAGCCAGGAGTTTCGGAATAGTATATCACAGGTCCGGGCAGTTGCTGGAAAGCATTGTAATAATGCAGTTTGGCTGTCATCCGCTGGTGGTCGTCGATATTGTAGAACAGGTTGCCCTCGATATTGGTCATCCGCACCGCCGAGTGGGTACGGCGTTCCCGCGAACTACTGTCGGTCTTGCTCTGGGTGTAGTAGATAGTGAACGGGTAATCGCCATTGGACTGAATATAAGTGCCTAACAGCGACATAGAGAGTTTTTCGCCCAAACGCTGCTCGTAGCTCAGACTTGGGTGCAGAAGTCCGAACGAGCCCGCCTCGAAACCAAGTTTTAGATTAGTGGTATTGCAGTACAAATTAGGCTTGGCCGTCTGCATGTTGAGCACGTTGCCCGAAGCGAGCACCCGCGCAGGTTGCAATATGTCGTCGGGCTGGCCGTTGGCAAAGCTGATGTTTGCTATGTCCGTAACGATGTACCTGCCTAAGTCGGGCTGGCCGTTCTGGCAGTCGCCCACGGCAATGCCGTCGATGGTGAGGGTGCTGAACTGGCTGCCAAGGCCTCGCGCCGAGACGGTCTTAATGCCCCCTACCCCGCCGTAGTCCTTCAGCACCACGCCGGAGAGCTGTTTCACAGCGTCGGACAGCTGCACGGCGTTGATACGCTCCAGCTTAACTCTGTCCAAGACCTGCACAGGCGTGGTGGAGGAGGTCTCCTTGGAGGTGGCCTTGGCCGTTACGGTAACGTTCTGCAAATTACGACGTTGCACGGTATCCTGTGCGTAACACACTCCCAAACAAAGCGTTACGCATGCCAAAGCACCCAATATGTTTTTTAGTCCGTACAAAGCGACTTTTTTTCTGTTTTTTTGTTCAAAAACGGGCTTGCGCAAGGAAAAAATGACGGGAATTTCGCCGTGTGGCGTCGTTATCAGGTCTTTTCCTCGAAAGCCTTTAAGAATCAGCGGATTGGCAGGTCTTCTGACTTGCTCCGTCGTTTCCCGCCTTCCCACCATAAAAGGCAGTGGCATTTTGGGCGACGACTGCGTTGGAACTCACAGCAGCGGGACTGTCCGGGACTTGCACCCGATTCCCTTTTAATCATCTTGGACGCATGTCCTCAACGAACCAAATCGGTTTGCAAAGGTACGATTTTTTGTTGAATTGGAGAAAAATGGTCTAAAGTCAAAGGACTTAGGTCTGTGGTCAGAGGTCGAAAGTCAAAGGTCAAAGGTCGAAGGTCTGTGGATAGTAGTTGGTGAGGGAGTTAAGATGTTAAGAAGTTAAGGAACTAAGGAGTTAAGAAGTTATAAACAGTAAACTGATTTCAACTTTCAACTAATAATTGTTCCGAACTCCGAACTCCGAATTCCGAAATAAATAAAATTTGGTGGGATTTGAAGATTTTGGGCAAAAAAAATTGGTGGAATTTGAAGATTTTGGGCAAAAAAATTTGGTGGGATTTGAAGATTTTAGTATCTTTGCAGGAACAAAACATTACAGCAATGACATTTAAAAGAAAGATTTACAACGACTTACTCAATTGGAAGAATCAAAGCCAAGGTAGTTCCGCGGTATTGATACAAGGAGCACGACGAATTGGCAAGTCAACGATAGTGGAAGAATTCGCAAAAAAAGAATATCGTTCATACCTGCTCATCGATTTCTCGGTAGCTTCGGAAGAAACTCACAATCTATTCAAGAACATCTCGGACCTCAACTATATTTTTATGAGGTTACAACTTCTATATCATGTAACATTATATGAAAGAGAATCGGTTATAATCTTCGACGAGGTTCAAAAAGCCCCCCTCGCACGTCAAGCAATAAAACACCTTGTAAAAGACGGACGCTATGACTATATAGAAACAGGGTCGCTAATTTCGGTTCATAAAAGCACCGTGGATATCGTTATACCCAGCGAAGAAACCAAACTAGACATGTACCCGATGGATTACGAAGAATTTCGCTGGGCTTTGAACGACACTGCCACCGTGCCATTGCTACGCCAGGCTTTCGAGAGTCGCAAGCCCTTAGGCGATGCCGTCCACCGTCAGATGATGCGAGATTTCCGCCTTTATATGTTGGTTGGTGGCATGCCACAAGCTGTGGATGAATATCTGAAAACGAATAACATGAGTGCCGTGGATTTGATAAAGCGCAACATAATATCGCTATACGAAGAAGACTTTTGGAAATTAGATGAAGACGGACGTATTACCGACCTGTTCGACGCTATTCCCGCTCAGCTGAGCAAGAACTCTTCCCGTTTCCGGACATCCGAATTATTCCCCGATACCTCTGCCCTACGTATTCGCAATGCAGTAAAAACACTTTCTGCTTCGATGGCGGCAAATGTTGCTTATCATTCAAATGACCCCAACGTCGGACTTGCCCTTACCAGAGACAACGGTAGATACAAGATTTACACCGCCGACACAGGACTTTTCGTAACGATAGCCTTCAAAGACAAGAAAGTTACAGAAAACATCATTTACGAAAAACTACTAAACGACAAACTCAACACTAACATGGGATATGTGTACGAAAATGTCGTGGCACAAATGCTTCGGACAAACGGGAAACTGCTTTACTATCATACCATGCCCACCGACGGTGGTAAAAAATATTACGAAATTGATTTTTTGCTTTCCGACGGCCATAAGCTAACCCCTGTTGAAGTGAAATCATCGGGATACAAAACCCATGCTTCGCTTGATGTTTTCTGCAAGAAGTATTCTAAAAACGTCAAGAACCCCACTTTAATCTACACAAAGGATATAGGCAGGGAAAACGGTGTGGATTACATTCCTATATATATGACGATGTTTTTATAAATAAACTAGCAATACAACATGATGAAACTTTCAAAAGCAGGAAAAACGACACTGATTATCTCTATAATTAGTGTTTTTGTCATAATTACAGTTTTTGATATTCTAATATGGGTTAACGCATTTACTGATGCAAAATATTATTTTGGCGATGACGAGAGATACTACCTGCGTATCGGCTCCCTTTCAACAGCCATGTTTATTAATCTGGGCATTGCCCTGATAGCCACCGTCTTGCTTTTTACCAAAAAAGACAAATAATTATTTCCACCTTCGAACAACAAAAAAGCCAAGACATTTATTCTTGGCTTTTTTGTTTGTTGCAATCTTTCAACATTGAAAGACGTGTGTATCCATATTATTGTTTCACAAACTTGCGTAAGACATTGCCCGAAGGCGTCTCTATCCTTATCGTATACATTCCGGCAGGAAGCTTGGAAAGATTCAATTTGTTCTCTTTGCCGAACGACAGCACTATCTTACCAGTTCCGTCGAATATTGCCGATGAAACGACTTCGCAACCCGAAACAACAAGCATATTGCCGGCAGGATTGGGGTAAACACTGACCTTATCCAGTTCTGCCGTATTCAACGACTGTTCACCTTTCACATACAGGTATAATGTTACCACGCTGTCGCACCCCTGATAGGACACAAGGGTGTCGTTGTAAGTTCCGGAATGCGTGAAGGTTCTGCCTGCAAAGGAGTAGCTCTGGCCGTTTTCTATAGTATCGAAAATACTGCCACGGAAAAGCACCTGGCTCAGGTCTATTGTCTGGGAAACGCTGTCGATACGGCTGTTATTGTTGGCACTTGTGAAAAGGGTTATTTTCAGGGTGCCGCTATCTGTTGTCGTGAAAGTGTAATTTTTCAACATACACACTTTTTCATCGTCGTTGAAAGACCAATACCAATCCTCCATATCGTTAATAACGACTACACTGCCCGCAGTATCGGCAGTCATATATGAATTGTTGATCAACTTGATTTGTTTGGTATTGCAGTCGACAGGACTCACCTCGCACACAAAATTGGAGTGCGGAACACGTTTCGAAGAATGCGAACGCAGGAACTTGGAATGTCCAAAACAATCCACAAGTTCACAAACGAAGTCCTCGCCGTTGGGTATGGACATTACCTGATGCACCGTGTCGAGATAAACCGACGGATTGGAAAGCAGGTACCATCTATATCTGTAATAGCCCTCGGGGGCGGCAAAAGTAGTTGTATTGTCTTTATTATTGTTACCTACACTCACAAGCGTAGCGTTACGGTAGTCGGGGATGAGGTAAGCGTATGTTGAAACATCAACGCACGAACCACAGGTATAAGTAACAAAACTCAATCTCACGTCTCTGCCCTGATAGGGTGCCATATTCACAGCCAATTGGCTCCAATTGGTATAAAACGTATTGGTTAAAATATTATAAGGACTGTTGTATAAATAACCCACATTCCCCAGATCTGCCACAAGGTCAATAACTTGGTCGTTGGTATCCAATATTTCTATCACTAAATGTGGATAGTTTTGAGTTGTGTTGTGGTTAGACAGATTTTCTACAAAAGCGTAGTTTATCATCATCAAATCGGCGGCATTGGTATCCACGTGCATTTGGTACGAAATAGACTGCGCATCGTTATAACTTCTGAGTTTGCCAAGCCTAACCGACGCGGTATATTTTATTTGCTGATGGAAAGCCGAATAAATGCTGCTGCCTCTGTATATAGTGGGCAGTACATATCCCGTGCAGGAATCTTTCTCCATTGGGTTGCGATGAACCGTATGTCTGCTTTTCAGATAGTTTGACGAACCCGAATCCACCACGCCCACATATTGGTATGGCCCTTGATTACGATACTGGGGCAAACCGCCACTACGCCATTGTCCATAGGTGCATTTCACGTGAGAGGCGGTAAGGGTGTCGTAAACCAGACGACCAATAGGCTGATACAATCTATAATTGACAATCGCCTCCTGCGTGAACAAGCTGGTATCGGACGCACTGCACATAGCGGCGACACGTATCTCGTACTGTGTGTTGGGGGTAAGCGACGTCCGTGGCAGGTAGCAGGGTCTGCTATTGGTGTTCATATATCTTGCCGTTGCGATATGACCACCTAACGGCCTATATTCCACCAACCAGCCATTCGAGGGCGGTGTATTGCCCAAATCTGTCCAATCCACCTTTATGGAATCTCCAACCACTGTGGCTGTAAGACTGTCCGGTGTAATGCAAGATTGTCCCACAATACTAATATTATCGATTGCTGCAGGTTTGAAAGTTGTGTAATTATACGTGGAAGGCACCCATACAAAGACAAGTTTGTAAGTTCCTGTGTTATTAACTAAAACATAGTCATCCCTGAATGTTTTCCATACATCGGAGGTGGAATATCTCCAACCGCTATCTATGGGTATAGCCCCTTGCGGCAAAACGTTGTTGCATAGATTTACGTACATCAACGAATCGCCGGGCAACTGCACTGTATCGGGGACAAGCATTGCCCGCATAAACACATTTCTCTGAACAGCGCCGCTATATCCCATTTTATAATCATACGAAATGGTGTATTGTCCAGCAACAAGTGCCACACTTCTGTACGCTGTAATGGTTTTGGCTTCCGGAGTATAGGCATTGCTTAAACCGTTGTTGTTGCTTACATACATCGATTTTTGGCCACTGCACTGCGTAGCCGTGTCTATTGCCCATCGGTTATAAGTCGTGTTGTAAAAACGCCAATAAGCGTTTTCCATAGCATTTTCGAAACCACAGTTGTATGGAGCTGTCGCAATTCCAGTCTGCGCTTTTGTGGAAAATACAAAACCGACAAACGCCACAAAAAACATCATCCTAAAATAACTTGTTGTTTTCATTGTAATTATATTTTTAATTTAGTAATTCTTTGTATCTTTGAACATAATGCCGAATTTCGCAAACAATCCCGAAAATCGGGATACAAAGTTACAATTTTATTTTATATAAACCAACTTTTTTCAGTCTTTTTTCACTTACCAAAGATTTATCATTGATTTTCAATGTTTTATAAACAAAAAAAACCCGTTTTTGGACACCCTTTTTAGTTTGATATATTGAAAAATTATTTTTTCACAACCACTTTTTTGGCGGGCTTGTTGCCGACCTGAATCAGATATACACCGCTTGCAGGAGCTTTGAAAGTTTTATCTGCATTGTTGCTACCATCGGTGGCTATCACACGACCGCTGTTGTCGATAAAACGAACCGTCTCTTCCTCTGCACCGGTAACGGTGATTATTCCTTTGCCGTTGGTGATGGTGTAACCGTCTTCGATTGTTGCTTCGGTAATTCCGGTTGGAGGAGTGCTTGTATATTGATTTATAAGTTGTATAACCCAACTGCAAGTGTAGCTCATTGCCGACCATGAATTGCCGCTTTTACGCATTTTACTGTATTGGTTGCCACCATAGTATGTCATTGGTATGCAGTAAATAGTTGAAGCTGAAGTGTTTTTGTACTTCAAAACAACCCAAAGAGGCTTGTTAGCGTTGATGGATGAGTTATTGGAACTAATATCCAGAGCTATATACCCCAACTGATTTGTAGAAGTCAATGATACGCTTCCGGTGAAAAGCATATTGCTTGGAGCATTGGCACCGTCATTGTAAACACTTATAGTATAGCTACCCGTGTATTGGGCAAAAAACAACAATTTCGAAGGTTTGCGTTGAGCAGTAAGTGCCGAGGCAGGGAATTTAACTCCCCATTCGTAGGTATTGCCCGAAGCCAAGCCCAAATATGTAAAGGGATATGAGCGTGTATAATACAGTGTGTCGCCTTGTATTTTTTCCAACTGAGCTGTGAAAGTAACGTTGTCGTTGAGGATAAATTGGCGCGGATTAGCCTTGCAACCGTCCGACCACTGTTTGAAACGGTAGCCTTCCTGTGTGTTGGCCACAATCGACACTGTGTCATAACTATTGTAAGACCTTGTACCGCTCACACTGCCATACGACGAATTGTTCACGTTGGTCGTAACGGTGAACGAACTACCTGAATTTGGTGCAGGTTTTATTCCGATAACAGCTTGATTGCTATAGTTATATGTTCCCGAAGAGGAACCACCGGTGCCACCGGTGCCCGGATTCAAAGCTCCAATTGTGAAATAACCGTCGTAGCGACCATCCCATCCCCAGTTTACGTGGAACTGGTTGCTGTTGTTGTAACCATCAAACACAAAAGCATGACCGGAGGAAGCGTCTCTGCCGCTATACAGTATAGGACGAGGGGTGCTGGCATCCAATTCGCCTTTCAGAAGTGCTATCCATTCTGCATCGGTAAAGTTGGATCTGTCTATCGAATGTATAGTACTGGAATACTTGAAGTTACTCAACAAAGCATTTTCTGCCGAAGGAAGTGTGATACTTCCATAGTTTCCCGTAGAAGCACCGCTTCCTGAAGCGGAGTAGTCCATCTCGCAAGCAACACCCACATGATATATAAGTGTGGCCACAGCCGTTTTCTGTGAAGCGGCACTTGAAGATGTAAGTTGGTCTGGCATACTCGACCAAGAGTAGGTAGTATTGCCGAAGTTGGCACTCTGCGTACCGTATGTCCTGTGCGTGTAGCTGTGCGAACCACGTCCCGTTGTAGGGTGATTCCAGTATTTCATCACTTGTGCGGTGGCTATAGCCACACATCCTGCCACTGCGTATGTGCTTCCCGAGTGAGGGCAAAGGCTGTTGTATGTAACACTGCTACCAGAGTTACCTCCTTGTCCCCATTTGGTTGTCAGCAGAGGACTTACAGATTTTTCGCGGGCACGTTCGGCAGACTCCGGGCGACCTTGTATCAGGCGTTCCCATTCATCGCTAATTTCGGTTGTTGCCTTGATGTCGTTGGCAATAATTTCGTCAATTTGTTCGTCGTACTGACGGAACCAATCAGCAATATGCTCCGGAAGGTCTGCGGGATAAAAAGTGTTTTCGGTAGAATAGCCCAAGATAGGAATTGCCCTGTCGTCGGCAGACACCAGCACAAAGCCCCTACCCTGTTTTTCCAAAAAGAAATAGATATTGCGGTAGGGCATCAAAGATGTAACATCGGTAAGCTCGATGTTGGCAACATCACTTTTCTGAATAAGATGTGTTCGTGCAACCCGCATGGCTGTTGCCTCATCCACGGGTTCTCCTTGCATCATATTTGCGCTGAACAAAGTGGCGCAAAACGACAACAAATAAAAGATTCTTTTTTTCATTGTTTTCTCGATTAAACCTATTTATATTTTATTTTTTACTATTCATTTCCTTGCCAACACGGGCGGCAATCCATTCGCGGTTGAGCCGTGATATGTTGGTCCGTTTTATCTGTTTCGGACATTCGGCCTCGCAGGCGTAGGTGTTGGTGCAGTTGCCGAAACCGAGTTCGTCCATTTTCATAACCATTTTCTGAACGCGGTCGGCGGCCTCTACCATGCCCTGCGGCAGCAATGCGAGGTGCGACACTTTGGCGCCCACAAAGAGCATTGCCGAGGCGTTTTTGCAGGCGGCCACGCAGGCCCCGCAGCCTATGCATTCGGCGGCGTCCATGGCCAAGTCGGCCTTGTCCTTGGGGATAAGTATGCTGTTGGCGTCGGGCACTCCTCCGGTAGTTGCAGAGATGTAGCCTCCTGCCTGTATTATCTTGTCGAAAGCGGTGCGGTCCACCACAAGGTCGCGGATAACAGGGAACGCCTTGGCGCGCCACGGCTCTATCCAGATGGTCTCGCCGTCGGTGAAACGGCGCATGTGCAGCTGACAGGTAGTTACTCCGTCGTCGTTGCCATGCGGACGGCCATTTATGTACAATCCACACATTCCGCAAATGCCCTCGCGACAGTCGTTGTCGAAGCAAACAGGATGTGCTATTTTGTTGCTTGTCAAGCTATTGTTCAAAATATCGAGCATTTCGAGAAAGGAGCAGTCGGGCGAAATATTATCCACCTTGTAGGTTTGGAAACCGCCTTTTGCCTTGGCATTCTCCTGCCGCCATATTTTCAGCGTGAATTTCATACTATTTGTAGTTTCTTTGTTTTATTTCGACATTTTGATATTCAAGTTCTTCTTTGTGCATAAACTCCGCATTATCAACACCTTGATACTCCCATGCAGCGACATACATATAATCTTGGTCGTTGCGCTGTGTCTCGCCGTCGGCGGTCTGGTGCTCGGTGCGGAAATGTCCTCCACACGACTCGTTGCGATGAAGTGCGTCGGTGGCAATCAGTTTGGCCAACTCAAAATAATCCTTCAGCCTCAGGGCTTTTTCCAATTCGGGATTAAACGAATCTGCCTCACCCGGGACAAGCACATCATTTATAAACGCTCTTTCAAGTTCTTTTATTGCGTCAATACCTTTTTTTAGTCCTTCGGCAGTGCGTCCCATGCCCACATATTCCCACATAATGTTGCCCAATTTGCGGTGGAAATAATCAACAGGCTTAGTGCCTCGCACAGCTAACAGGTTGTTTATCCGCAGTTTGACTTCTGTCTCTGCTTTTTCAAACTCCGGTGTGCTGGTAGTTGGTTTTTCTGAATAAATTTCGTCGGCAAGATAGTTCTGCAAAGTGTATGGCAACACGAAATATCCGTCGGCTAAGCCCTGCATAAGTGCCGAAGCGCCGAGACGGTTGGCACCATGATCGGAGAAGTTGGCCTCGCCGATGGCGAAAAGTCCCGGTATGGTGGTCTGCAGTTCGTAGTCCACCCACAGCCCTCCCATTGTGTAATGCACAGCGGGATAAATCATCATCGGGGTTTCGTAGGGATTCTCGGCGGTTATCTTTTCGTACATCTGGAAAAGGTTGCCGTAGCGGGCTTCAACCACCTCTTTTCCAAGACGTTGTATTGCCGAAGCGAAGTCAAGATACACTGCCAAGCCTGTCTTTCCCACTCCGTAGCCGGCATCGCAGCGTTCCTTGGCGGCACGCGAGGCCACATCCCTCGGCACAAGGTTGCCGAAAGCAGGATAGCGACGTTCAAGGTAGTAGTCGCGGTCTTCCTCTTTGATGTCGGTGGGTTTCAGTTCGCCGGAACGCAGTTTTTCAACGTCGGTTTTGTTTTTGGGCACCCAAATGCGTCCGTCGTTGCGAAGGCTCTCGCTCATAAGCGTCAGTTTCGACTGGTAGTCGCCTTTCACGGGAATGCAGGTGGGATGAATCTGAACATAGCAGGGATTGGCAAAAAATGCTCCGTGCTTGTGGCAGTTCCACGCCGCCGAAACATTGCAGTTCATGGCGTTGGTCGAGAGGTAATAAACATTGCCGTAGCCGCCAGTGGCCAGTACCACTGCATGTGCGGCATAACGTTCTATCTTGCCTGTAACGAGGTCGCGGGTGATGATGCCGCGAGCCTTGCCGTCGATGACAACAAGGTCGAGCATTTCGTGACGCTCATGCAGAGTTACCGTCTTGCGAGCTATCTGGCAGCTGAGTGCTCCGTAGGCGCCGAGCAAGAGCTGCTGTCCCGTCTGTCCTCGGGCGTAGAAAGTGCGCGACACCTGTGCCCCGCCAAAGGAGCGGTTGTCAAGGTATCCGCTATATTCACGGGCAAAAGGCACTCCCTGTGCCACACATTGGTCTATTATTGAGGAACTCACCTCAGCCAAGCGGTAAACATTGGCCTGACGAGCACGGTAGTCGCCACCTTTAAGGGTGTCGTTGAACAGCCGTTGAACGCTGTCGCCGTCGTTCTGATAGTTCTTTGCGGCGTTGATACCGCCCTGTGCGGCTATGGAGTGAGCGCGGCGGGGACTGTCGGATATACAGAACACATCCACATGGAATCCCAGTGCTCCCAACGAGGCAGCCGCCGAAGCACCAGCCAATCCCGTGCCAACCACTATCACGTTGAGTTTGCGCTTGTTGGCGGGATTTACAAGTTTCTGTTTGGCCTTGTAGTTGGTCCATTTCTCTGCCAAAGGACCTTCGGGTATCTTAGAATCTAATTGTGCCATAGTTTAGTGCCTTTGTTAGAAAAACAAGAAATAAATTGGTATTGACGAGAATCCGACCACGATGATGACTGCGTAAATCCACGCAAGCCATTGGATTACAGCGTTGTATTTATTGTGGTTAAGTCCCAAAGTCTGGAACGCCGACGGTATGCCGTGTACAATGTGGAATCCCACCACAAAGAACATTATTATATATAGTATAGCATAAATCGGCACTCGGAAAATATCTTTGGCAACATTGTAGAAGTCGGGCTTGAAGTATGGCAAATACTCTTCGATTGGCTCAATGTCGTTAGCAGTAAGATTTGCTATCCAATTTCCATCCGATGTGATGTTTTTGGTCATGTCATCTCGTTTATTTGCAAAACAATTGAAAAATAATCGAAAATCGGCCTCCTCATCAGCTTCCATCAATCCCATTTCTATACGATCGTATTCGTGAAGTATCTTTTCGATGCTAATCATATATTTGCCTTCCACCCATCCGGTTTTCACGAAATAGAAATGGCAGAAATGCATCATCAGCAGGCAGAGCAGCAGGATTCCCGTCCAGATGGCGTATTTGGAGCCGAACGAGGTCTTGGTTTTCTGCGGGCGATGGTAACGTTGCGGACGGGCTTTGAGGTTCTGTATCTGCAAAGCGATGGTCAGCAGTATGTGAACTATTATCGTTGCGAAAAGCACCACCTCGAACACTTTCACCACGTAGTTGGTGCCCATAAAGTTGGAGGCCGCACGGTACCAAGTGCCACCGTCGTCGCGTAGCAGGCACAAGTTAATGCCCAGATGCACGCCAACAAACAGCACGAGGAACAGTCCGAGCAGCGCCACAACTATTTTCTTGCTTATTGAGGCTATCTTTGGAAGGTTCATTGCGTTGATTTTTAAGCGGTTGTACTATTTATCTATCGAAAGCAGGAACTCCGTGTTGTTGAGTGTGTTATGCATCTGCTTTTTGAGGAATTCCATAGCTTCCACCGATGTCATTTCCGAAACGAAGTTACGCAGAATGAGTATGCGCTGAAGCATGTCGGCAGGTATCAGCATATCGTCGCGGCGGGTGCTCGACGACAGTATGTCGATGGCGGGGAATATGCGTTTGTTGGAGAGTTTGCGGTCGAGCTGCAATTCCATGTTGCCGGTGCCCTTGAATTCCTCAAAGATAACGTCGTCCATCTTGGAACCCGTCTCGGTAAGGGCTGTGGCGATGATGGTGAGCGAGCCGCCGTTTTCGATGTTACGTGCCGCGCCGAAGAAACGTTTGGGTTTCTGCAAGGCGTTGGCCTCCACACCTCCCGAAAGTACCTTGCCGGAGGCCGGAGCCACAGTGTTGTAGGCACGTGCCAGACGTGTGATTGAGTCGAGGACAATCACCACATCGTGGCCGCACTCGGTCATGCGCTTGGCCTTTTCCAGAACGATGTTGGCTATCTTTACATGGTGTTCGGCCGACTCGTCGAAAGTGGAGGCTATAACCTCGGCATTTACGCTGCGACGCATGTCGGTAACCTCTTCGGGACGTTCATCTATCAGCAACACAATAAGATAGACTTCGGGATGATTGTACGCAATAGCGTTGGCAATCTCTTTCAAAAGGGTTGTCTTACCTGTCTTCGGCTGAGCCACTATAAGTCCGCGCTGGCCTTTACCGATGGGCGTTATCATGTCGATAATGCGTGTGGACATGGTTTCCTGCGGGTGACCGGTGAGCTTGAATTTCTCCTGCGGGAAAAGCGGTGTAAGCGAGTCGAAAGGTATGCGGTCGCGTATGCGTTCCGGCAAAAGCCCGTTGATTTCCAATATTTTAACCAAGGGGAAGAATTTCTCGCCTTCGCGTGGCGGACGCACGGTGCCGCGTATGGTATCTCCAGTCTGAAGTCCAAACAAACGTATCTGAGACTGAGACACATATATATCGTCGGGAGAATTGAGGTAGTCGTAATCCGAAGAACGGAGGAAACCGTAGTTTTCGTTGGGGATTATCTCCAAAACGCCTTCGGCCTCCACAACGCCCTCGTTGTCAAACGGATATTCCTGATGCTGTTGGCGTTTGGGTTCCTGAGGTTTATTGTTGGGTTCAGAGTTTTTTTCCACAATCACTTGGAATATCGAACCGTCCTCGTCCTTTGCCTCCGCATTTTCGGCAACGGTGTCATTTTCACTGTCTTTATCATGATTTCTTTCTTTTTCCCTATCTGCTTCCTGATTGCCTTTCAATGATTCTGGAACTATAATTTCAGGTATCTGATGGGATTTAGCCTCCTCGTTATTTGCGTTTTCATCGGCATTTTGCTGGATTTCGGCATTCTCGGCACGCTCTTTTTTGGATTTGCGGTCGGTTTTCTTATTGTTGCCAGAATTTTGTACACCCGGCATTCCTAATGCCTCTTCTATTGTCTGAGGAGTGTCCGCTTGTTTGGATTTTTCCTCTTGCGAACGAGCCTTTACCTTCTCCGTTTCTCTTTTTTCGACAACCTTTCTATCGATAAGATTCGTATCTATTTCCTGCATAATACCTTCGGAAAGGATAATATCTTCCGGCAAGTCTATTATGTCGGGGTGTCGCAAAATAAGACGTGTGTTGGGTGTTTTAACTTCCGGAATCTGAGGCACTTCGGGCAACTGCACATCGTTGATGTTTATTTTGGATACGGTATCCTGTTCCAGTTCCTGCTCGTTAGCGAAAAGCGTCTTTTCCGCAGGTTTGGGGGATTTTTGGGCTTTGCGTGTACCCGATGTCATATTCGATTCGGCTATAGGCTTGGGTTTCAGCCTTGTACGTTTGGGACGCGGAGCAACGGGGGCTTTGCTTTCCTCGTTTTCATCGGGGTGTGCCGCCTGATAGTCCAAAATTTTGTAAATCAATTCGTTCTCTGTCAATTTAGATGCTCGTGAAATGCCTAATCCCTGGGCTATTTCAATCAAACTTACATGAGCCGTTTTTGTGAGTTCTTCCTTGGTGTACATTAAGAATTCGTATTTTTTTGTTCAAATTTTCAAAATTGAGACACTGCAAATAATTTGCCAAATTGCTGTCTTTAAAAATAATGCGTTTGTAGAACTTGTATTTCAGATAAGATTTTTCGTTTGCAAAGGTATGAAAAAAAAATCAATTTACCATCTTTTCCAATCTATTTTTTCGACTTTTTTTTTCAACAGCCGACATTTAAAAAATTATTTTTCTCGAAAATACAATAAATACACTATTTTGTCTGTTTATTTCCAGTTTTTTATTACGCAAATTGCATAAGTATCATAATAATATGAATATCAGAAATATAGCAAAGTTAATATCCTGCGCGGGAATAATGATAACTGTTTTGTCCGCACCTCGCACGGCATTGTCGCAAAACCCGATTTCGGAAATCAACGACATGTCATACTTCGCCGCCGCATACTCCTCGAATTACGACAGTTTGTTGCACTCGTATTATTTCCGCAAAAGCGGCCAATCCATACAACACCGATACCAACTTGGCCCTTCCAGCCAAAAAGTTGATTTTGAAACAGTTACTGACAGTGTAATATACCAGAGATTGCTTTCGCTGAACACCAAAATACCATTGGAATACAACCCTATTGTGCGCGGATACGTGGCCATGTACCTAAAAAAAATGAACCACAGCATAGACATAACTTTGTCGCTTGCAGAATATTACTTCCCGATGTTCGAGGAGGTTCTCGACAAATACGGTGTTCCATGCGAACTCAAATACCTTGCCATCATCGAATCCGCCCTAAACCCCAACGCCGTGTCGAAAGCTGGAGCCACAGGCTTGTGGCAGTTCATGTTCCAAACCGGCAAAACCTACGATTTGGAGGTAGGCACTTTTGTTGATGAACGCCGCGACCCTCTTAAATCCACTCATGCCGCCGCACGCTATCTTCGCGACCTGAACAAGATTTACAACAACTGGCCTCTTGCCATAGCCGCCTACAACTGCGGCCCGGGCAACGTGAACAAAGCCATCGCGCGCTCCGGAGGCGAACGTTCCTTTTGGGGCATTTACAATTATCTACCACGCGAAACACGCGGATACATACCTGCTTACATTGCCGCCGTTTACATGATGAATTTCTACAGCAAACACGGCATAACACCCACTCATATAAGCATTCCCACTGCCAACGACACCATTGTGGTACACCAAGATATGGATTTTTGCTCGGTAGCAAAATATGTGGACATATCCATCGAGGAATTGCGCACACTCAATCCTCAATATAAACTTTCTTTTATACCAAAATCAGAAAAAGGCTATCCGCTGAGACTTCCGCACAATAAAACAATAACTTTCCTCAAATTTCAGGACTCCATCTATTCCCATTCGCGCGATTCGCTACTCAATAGTGCTGTAAAGGAATGGCGTTCCGTAAAAACCATAACACACGTGGTTCGCCGCAATGAGACCGTAGGCAAAGTAGCCTCTAAATATGGCGTTTCGGCTGCCGATGTCAAACGTTGGAACCATCTGTCGAAAAAGTCTAAACTCAAAGCTGGACAACGACTCATTATCTACAAAAAGACTTCGGTTGTAACTTCCAGCAACAACTCCAAAGAAACCGAAACTAAAATAACAAAAAACACAACCGATACAGCAAATGCAGTATATATCGATACTCTTACATTAATCTCTGACACAATAACTTACACTGCTACAAAGAACGAAAAAACAACAGAAAGAAATTCAACTCCAACAACCAGAAAGACAGCAAAATCAGCCGACAAAACCGTGCGGCACACCGTAAAATCGGGCGAAAATCTTTTCAGAATAGCAAGAAAATACAACACCACTGTAGATAAAATCAAGTATGGGCCTTAAAACAGAATGTACATAATTGAAAGTGTATTTTGCCGATTTTCAACGTTTTGCGAATGGGTGAGAAAAAACGAAATGTACATTTTTCTTTAATTTGCTTTAATTTTGGTTTAATTTTTGACGGTTTTTTGACCTCGTTTTTTTAGTTTTGCTTTAATCTGTGTTTAATACTCCTTTAATTGGGTGTTAAACGCCGCTACAAATGGCGCAGACGCTTTGTATAACGCGTTTCTGCGCCATTTCTGTTGCCTTGTGCCACGGCACCCCCACGGGTGGATTACAGCCCCCGAAACGGTGTCTTTTTTACCACCCGCCGAGCTGAAAACCGATATTGTGGATATTGCACCGTTTTAAAACGAAATGTACATAAATTTGTACCGAGTTAGTACAAAAATTAAGGTGTTTTAACAAGGAGTTACACACCTTTACTATAAAAAAAGACGATGAAAAACGGCAAAAATGGAGAGTTTGACACCCTTTAATGACAAAATGCAGTGCGGTTGATGTTGTATTATAACACTGATATATAGATAATTACGTGAAAAACGGGGTAAAAAGCGTGTGTTGGGCCATAAAGGGGGCCGGGGGAGGGCATGTGCGGGTGTATGTGTGAGTGTATTTTATAGGCAGTACATTTTAGTGTGCAAGCGGGACGAAGGCATGTGCAAGCCATTCATGCAGTACGTGCAGAGGCAGCCGCTGCGGCCTCGCTCCGGGCAAGCTCTTTTTTGAGCTCCGTGTTCTCGGCCTGCAGCTGGCCGTTCTCGCGGCTCAACTCCGATATTTGGCGGGTGAGCTCGATTATTATACCACTATCGGGTTGATTTTCAGCGGTAAGTGGCGGATTCGCGGCAGAAGTTCGGAGCATTTCACCAGATTCTCGCAAAAGCCATTCAGCAGAAATGTCGGGAAATTTATCCGATATTTCGACCAAAAAACGCGAATAAATATCCGAATTATTACGGATAGCTCGCCGAATTACCCCATCTGAAGCAGAAATTTTTTTCTCAAAGCCGCTTACGCTTAACTGCTCATAATCAATAATTTGTTTTATTCGTTCAATAAGTTCCATATTAAAATTCGGATTTTTTTCACAAAATAATTTGGTTGTTCGGATAATTGTCCGTATCTTTGCATTGATTTTCCAATTGGAAAACGCAGTGCAAAAATACGAAAAAAAAACGACAATTAAAAACACAAAAAAAATGAACGACGAGACAACAAGAAAACACACCGGCCACGAATGTTATAAATATAATGAGGCCGACCGCAGAATGAGACGCGCCGACATAGCCATGGCGTGGATTTTCGGAGTGCTGGGCGTGGCCGCCCTTGCCGCGGCGGTGATATACGGCGCGTGGCACCAGCTGATAGCCGTGGCCTTCAGCTCGGCGATGGTGGCGGCGCTGGCCAAGGAGGCCAAGGAGCTTAAACCGGACAAAGATTAGACAGCCTGCAAGGAGACCTTCTTAAAGAAAGTCCGCTAAAAACCTGAGATGACAGCCGGGAAAGACCGGCGACACCGCAGAAAGACTGGTAAATAGAGCAACCAGCGGAGTAAAGCCTGCAATGAGCGTGGGAGCGTTACCCACCTGCGGTGCAAAAGCGTCGGAAACAAAAAGCCTCGCATGACAGCCGGAAAGACGGCGCAGCGGCGCGGGTGCCGGACTACCAACACGAGGAAAGGCCCGCAGGCGGTTCGAGTCCGCCCGCCGCACAAGAAACCCACCGGACGCTACGGACGGGAGGGAAAAAAAAGAAAAACAAGGAAATGACAAAAAAGACAAAAATTCTGGTACCCCACGGGGTGGTAACGCAGATGGAGCGCGAGAGGTACGGGAGCCGTCCCACCATCCGCAAGGCTCTGCGCAACGACTACAACGAGCAAAACGACGACGAACGCAACCGTGCGCTGCGCATACGCCGCAGGGCGATGCAGCTGGGCGGCGTGTCGGTGCCAAACACTAAGGAGGAATAGACGTGTACGCACAATACGAAGGAAAACCGGTGATAAGCAAGCGCGAGTGGCTGAGCTGCGGCCTTAGCGACCGCCAGTACCGCTACGACCTTGCCAACGGGCTTCTGAGCATAATGTACAGGAGCGTGGGAGGCAACACCCTTATAGACCTCAACAGCATACAGCGTCCGGAGCGGCTGGCCATGATAGAGGCCAAGTTCGGCCCCATAGAGCGCGAGGCGGCGTCCACATACGAGGCCAGACCCGACGCCGGGGCGAGGGCGTACTACACGGCCCTGCGCAAGGACGACGGCAGCCCTCTGGAGCCGCGCCTGATAGAACAGTACACCAACCGCGCAAGCCTGCTGGAGGCTCTCAAGCGCGGGCTGGAGACCCAGCGCGCCGAAAGGGCGAGGATGGGCGGCAAGCTGAAAATGGGCGAGTGGTACCGCGACGCAATGGAGTGGTACAACTTGCAGAGGGAGCAGTACCCCTGCGCCGAGATTAGCAACGTGCACAGTTTCGGGAGGGTGTTCAAGGCATATTGCTCGGAGGGTTACGCCTCGGTGGTGAGCAAGGCCATCGGCAACGACAACAGCCGCAAGGTGAGCGTCAAGGCCGAGAACCTGATTGTGGCGCTGTGGCGCACCAACGGCAAGCCCTTCAAGGAACGTGTGTGGGAGCTGTACATGGAGTTTGTGGCCGGCGACCGCGAGCTGTTCGACAAAGAGACCGGCGAGGTGTTCAACCCCGACGATTTCCGCCACAAAGGACGTACCTTGGAACTGAGCCAGGCCACAGTGTGGGCATACCTTAGCGACGTAATGAATACCACTGCGGTGTACGCCGACCGCAACGGCAACTTCGCATACCAGAACACCCTGCGCCCGAAACACATGCGCCGGCTGGGACAGTACAGCCTCTCGAAAATATCGATGGACGACGTGGCCCTGAGCCGCCAGACGTGGGACGGCAAGTGGGTGTACAAATATATGGCGGTGGACGTGCTGAGCGGCTACTGGTTCCGTCCGGCCTACGTGGTGGGCAAGCCGGGGCACAAGGAGGTGGAAGAGTGTTTCCGCAACATGTTCGCCGAGTTGCAGGCCAAGGGCATGCCTATGCCGGGCGAGCTGGAGGTGGA
>CAJOEN010000028.1:0-12930 GCA_905233475.1 uncultured Bacteroidales bacterium | reverse complement strand
GCGTTTCTGCTCGTCGGCCACCGAGAAACGTGCCGAGCACAACATTCGGCAGTTCAAATACGGCGCCAGCAAGGACGCCGGCCACACCGTGGGACGCTGGTACGCCCGTAGCGAGGCCTACAGCTCGGTGCGCAAGAAAGTGAACGGCGACTACGAGCTGGAAGCCGGCCAGCGGCTCACCGCCGAGCAGATAATAGCCGACGACCTTGCCGACATAGCACGCCACAACAGCGAGCTGCACAAGCGTCAGAAAACCTTTGCGGGCATGACCCGCCGCGATGTGCTGGAACAGTGCGTGAACCCCGACCTGAAACCCATCGAGCCGTGGTACCTGCTGCGCTGGGTGGGCCATCATACCGGCACAAGCATTGTGAACAACAACCGTGTGCAGGTGCAGGGCGAACATTTCGAGCTGAAGGACTTTGCCTGTATCGAGAGGCTGAAACCCAACACACGCCGTGTGGAGGCCTACTACAACCCCAACACCGAAGGCGAAGTGGAGCGCGTGTACCTGAGAACATGGAGCGGTGGCGCTACAACGAGTTCGCCGCCGAACGCTGCGCCGACGACATGGCGGCCATGCTCCACCAGCAGAAACGTGTGGCCAAGTTCGACAAGATGATAAAAGGCCGCCGCTCGCAGCTTCCGCGCGTGGGGATGGTTACGGTGTCGGCCGAGGCATTGGAACAGCCCGTGGCGGTGGTGGAGACCGAACAGCCGAAAAACTATCAGGGCGACGAGTTCGAGGGCGTGGACACCCGCGACTGGTCGGCCCTCGCAAAAGACAGCTTATAATCACAAACTAAAAAACAATATAACATGATTACATCAGAACAGAAACAGAAAATTGTAGCCGCCATGGCAGATGCCAGACCGATGTTCGGCGGCAGCGACGCAAAATTTGCCAAATGGCTGGGCATAAGCGGCAGCCAGTACAGCCGCGTGAAGAACGGCGAAGTGGAACAGGTGCTCAGCGACATGAACTGGATAGCCATAGCGCGCCAGCTGGAGGTGAGCCTTGCCGGAACCCCCGAATGGAAGACGGCGCGCACGCCGGTGTACGAGTTCATCAACACCCAGCTGGAGGTGTGCCAGGCAGAGGCGTTGAGCTCCCTGCTGTGCGACCTCAGCGACATCGGCAAGACATGGACCGCCAAGGTTTACGCCAAGACACACCGCAACGTGGCATACATCGACTGCTCGATGGCCAAGGGCAAGACGCTGCTCATACGCAAGATAGCCCGCGCTTTCGGGCTCGACAACAGCGGCAAGCTGGGCGACGTGGAGGCAAACACCATCTACTACCTCAAAACCCTCGACCACCCGCTGATAATACTCGACGAGGCCGGCGACCTGCACTACGAGGCGTGGCTGGAGATTAAAGCCCTGTGGAACGCCACCGAGGGAGCCTGCGGCTGGTATATGATTGGCGCCGACGGCCTGAAAGCCAAGATACAGCGCTCCATCGACTGCAAGAAAGTGGGCTACACCGAGATTTTCAGCCGTTTCGGCAAACGCTACGGCAAGGTGGTGGCCGAAGGCGAGGAAGGTCGCGAGATGATGAAAGCTACCGCCATAATGATAGCCAAGGCCAACGGTGCCGAGGATGCCGCCCGGCTGCTCCGCAAGACGATGGGCGACGACGGCATGCCGAGCCTCCGCCGCATACACAAGGAACTAAGGAAACAGGACGCCAAATGAAACGGGCATACAGCATAAGGAACGTCATCGACGCCAAGTTCAGGACGCTGGACTTCGAGGGCGAGTGGCTCGACGCCGTGGGCCGTCCGGAACTCGGCGGCAGCTGGATGATATACGGCAGCCCCAAGAACGGCAAGACGAGCCTCGCCATGAAACTGGCGCTATACCTTACCCGCTACTGCCGCGTGGCCTACAACAGCGTGGAGGAAGGCCTGAGCCTGTCGATACAGAACTGCGTGGAACGCACCTTCAAGGGACAGGCATCGCAGCGTTTCACCCTGCTGGACAAGGAGAGCGTGGAAGAGCTTACGGAGCGTCTGGCACGCCGCAGCAGCCCCGACGTGGTGGTGATAGACTCGGTGCAGTTTCTCGGCCTCAGCTGGGCGGAATACAAGCAGCTGAAGCAGAAGTTCCCGCACAAGCTGTTCGTCTTTGTGAGCCACGTGAGCGGCAACCAGCCCGAGGGACGGGTGGCAGTAAAGATATGGCGCGACGCCAACGTGTACATCCGCGTGGAGGGCTTCAGAGGGTTCCCCGTAGGCAGGTACATGGGCGGCAAGCCCATCGATGTGGACACACAACTGGCGGAACGCTACTGGTCGATGCTGAAATAGTCAATAATTAAAAGTTTACAGCTATGGAGACAACAACCGGACAAAACGTCAAGAAAACCGATATGGACGCAATGCGCAAGCGTGCGTTGGCGGCGGTGTGCCAATATCTGGAGGCCATGGGCAACAGGGATTTCCTCGACAAGGACTACCCGGGACGCATAGCCTACGCCAAGGGCGTGATTTGCCGTGCCGCCAAGGTGGAGAACGGCAGTTTCAACCGCATAGGCAAAGTGCGCCTGCGTGCGCTCACAGCCATGTTCAACAAGATGCACCGCGACATGGACGGCGTGGTGCGCGAATCATACAAAGCATTGGGGATATGAGCAACAACAGGATATACATAGCCGGAAAGATAACCGGCGACCCGGACTACCGGCGCAAGTTCCGCAAGGCGGTAAAACTCGTCACCACCCTGCTCGAATGGGATGCCGACGATGTGGTGAACCCCGTGGAGCGGTGCCGTCAGGACTGGCCGTGGTGGAGGTGCATGGCACTATGCCTGAAACTCGTGGCCGGTTGCGGATGGGTGGCCATGCTGCCCGACTGGAAACAGAGCCGCGGCGCACGTATCGAGCACCTGTGGGCCAAGATTCTTGGAAAGAAAATCATTTACTTACATTAAAATCAAATACCATGGACACAAAAGAAAGAACAATGGTCGAAATGACCCCCGAGGAGAAGGCACAGTTCGAGGCCTTCCAGAAAGAACAGGCCCGCAAGGCACAGGCCGAGGCCAAACGTAACCAGCGCAAACAGCTGCAGGAAATGACCGACGAGGTTATGGCCGACGCCGTGAAGCAACTCGTGGACTGCAACCTTAATCTGGTGGAGACCAAAAAAAGGGTGATAGAGACATTCTCAACCCTGATGGAGCTGCGCAAGGAGGTGAACGAGGAAGCCGGCAAGAAAGAGCAGGACACCTTTATGTTCACCAACAGCGAAGGCACACAGCGCATACGCATAGGCTACAACATGAACGACAACTACCTCGACCAAGTTGAGGAAGGTATCGCCAAGGTGAAGGCCTACATCCAGAGCCTTGCCAAGGACGATGCAAGCAAGGAACTCATCGAGCTTGTGCTGCGACTGCTGGCACGCGACCAGAAAGGCAACCTCAAGGCAAGCCGCGTGATACAGCTGGGACAGCTGGCCGAAAAGAGCGGCAACGAGGATTTCCAAGAGGGTATGCGCATAATACGCGAGGCATACCGCCCCATCCGCAGCAAGCTCTTTATCCGCTGCAGCATCAAGGAGCCGGAAAAGGAATGGGCGGACATCGGACTGGGAATTAGCGAAGTGTAACCTTTTTAGTTTGTGTGGGCGGCAGTTCAGTCAGGGTCCCGGAATGCGGAAACAGGGATTAAAGCGTCGGAATCCGTGTCCGCACCCGCTGACGCCGCCCTTTAATTGAAAACAAACAGTACGATGTTAGGATTTACGGCAATAGTGCTCGGATTTTGGGCTGTGCTTATGATAGGCACGGCCATAACCGACAGCAAAGACGGAAAAGACAGTAACCAGTAATTTGTATTCAGTAATGAGTGAAAATCAGAAAAGGCCACGCTACACGGCCAAGGACATAAAATGGCTCAAGCTGCTGTTCAAGCAAGGCAGAACCGACAGCGAGATTGCACAGATTATGGGGCGTCCGCTCACGGGCATAGTACAGAAACGCCGCAAATTGCGGCTGCACCGCCCCGACTGCATAGCCATCACACAAGCCTGCTGCCACCACTGGGACGAGGATGAGCTGGAGTTCATCTACAACTTCTGGCGCGAGCTCAGCGACAAACGCATGGCGCGCAAGCTGGGCGTAACCCTCAGCTGCTACAAGCACAAACGCCTCAGCATGGGGCTGCGCAAAGAGTGGGAGCGACGCAAAGGCCGCCGCCGCACGTGGAGCTTCAACGACGAGCTGTTCCTGCGCGAGAACTACGGCACCCGCAGCGCCAAGGACATAGCCAAATATCTGAACCGAAAGGAAAACGCAGTCCAGTACAAGGCCTACCGCCTCGGACTGTCGAAGGACTACAACCCCGGACGCAGAGGATACCAGCCGATAGGTAATTAGTAATGAGTAATTAGTAATTGATAATTTTCAACTTTCAACTATCAATTTTCAATTGAAAAGATGACCAAAGAAGAGATACTGCAAGCGATACAGGCCCTGCCCGTGGACGACCGCCGGTGGATAAAGCAGGGCATAACCCTCGGCGGACGCCGTTCCATATCCGAGACCGACGCCTGCTACACCGAAGCGCGCCGGGCATGGATGCGCCTGTACGACGAGCTGAAGCACGAACATTACTACTGGACCGGCAAGGACAGCGCACACCTCAAGCAGCTGCTTGCCAAAATACGCGCCAAGATGGCCGAAATGCCATCGCCCACTCCGGCCACCGACGCCGATGCGGTGGCCAACATGGAGCTGTTCTGCCGCAAGGCGGCCAAGGCCGACAGCTGGGTGGCCGACAACCTGAGCGTCGCCATAATCAACAGCAAGTTCAACGAACTATACACCAAGATAAAAAATGGAAAAAGCGCTACAAACAACAAACCCGACAGCAGTTATCTCCAAGGGATTATTGCAGACCTTAACGCCTGAGGCGGTTAATGTACGTTGCCACGCCCTTGCAACGCCGTTGCAATGTGCTTTGAGCGACGAACAAAGTGTCGCCGCGCTGCGCCGCAGCGGCATACCTGCCGAAAAACTGGCGGCGATGGTGAAACTGCACTGTCTGCGGCTCAACGAGCTGCTAAACCTGCGCAACCCGCTCAACACAACCACCATCGACACCATAGCCGACACCGTTGTTACAGAATACAACAGCCTCAATTTCGCCGACATACGCCTTGTGTTCAAACGCGGGGCCGAAGGCTACTACTCGCGCGACGGCGAGGTGCTGGCGGTGAACCTCTCCATTGTGATGAGCTGGTTCCGCCGCTATTTCGACGAGCGGTGCCAGGAAAGCTACAACGAACACCTGCGCGAGCACGAGGCCATGAAAGCCGGATGGGCGCGTATGGAACGCTCGTCGAAGACCACTACACTGAAAGAGTTTATCCGCCGAGGCAAACAATGAGTAAAGACGCAAAATTTTGTGTCTCAACAAAACAAACAGAACACCATGAAAACAATGACCCCCTATTGGAAACAGCGCGCGCTGTACATTAAGCGCACCATAGTGGACCCGCGCTACGAACGCGAATGCCAGGCCAAGAGCCTTATGAACATATACCGACGCTACGTGATGGTGGAGTTCCCAATGGGGCAGGCCACTTTCTGGCGGTACATGCACTACGCCATCAGTGTGGACGGCTTTGTGGGCATCGGCGGCAACCGCAAGGAGTTCGACCGCAGCCGATACGACCGCGAGAAAAAAGACGACCCCGCACAGCTCCGGCTGTTCGACAACGAGTAGTTCCGAAATCCGAATTAAATGAGAGGCGACAAATACATAAAGGACGGCAAGCTGACATGGCTGCCCACCATCGACACCACGGTGAAGCCATCCGCCACCGAGCACCAGCTATGTAGCTACGACACCGCAAGGCGCATGTTCCGGGAACTCGGATGCCCGCCCGACGAGGTGAACGCCTTCGAGCGGCTGGCCGACGCGCTTGCGCCGGCACGGGTGACAATAACCACCCGCGAGGTGAAAGAGATAACACTGCGCTACGACACCAAGCGCGGCAACGTGGTGGAAGTGAATGTGACAATCAGCAGCCAGTAATTAGCAACTGGCACCCCCTGTCATTGTAAATGTAGAGACGTAAAAATGTGTGTTTCTGCATTTTTATTTGGTGGTTTCAAAAAAAAGTCGTAACTTTGCAGGCGGTTTCCAATTGAAAAAAACGCAAGTTTTATACAGACACACAATAAAGCACGGAAAAGGCCGTTTTTTAGAAAAAAATGTTATGAAGAAATTAGCAAGACTGCTGCAGTATTGCACATTGCGCAAGAGAGAGAGCAAAGCCCTCACTATTGGATTATTACTGCAATGGGAAGAAATGGAGTATGAAGACATGTCGTCGGACAGGAAAAATCTGAGAAACGACATACGTAACATTGGCGACGACCTGTGGGTGGGAATACAAGACTGCAAACGGGCGCACAATATTGAGTTTATATAGTATTTGACAAAGTTAGCACAACACAACAAAGCACAATTGGGGCACACCGGCGGAGCCATTGTTGAGCAGAAAACCATTGTGGACGATTCCATGTTGCCCGCCGCTGAGGAATTGGCCAAATTGAAAGATGTAAAACCTGAACTTGTGGACTGGGTTATGACAAGAGCTGAAAAGGAACAAGATGCAAGGATAGATTTCAACAAAAAAAGGGTGAAACTCGCCAACAAGGAACTGAACGGAACAATATGGGTAAATGTGGCGAGTCTTATTTTCGCTTTTTTTATTGTTGTAGGAGGTATGGCTGCCACATTGTGGGCACTGCGCGAGGGCATGACTGTGGCGGGGACGATATTCGCCGGCACAACGTTGGTAGGAGCTGCTGCACTATTTACCCGAATACCCAAAAACACCTCAAAAAAGAATTGAACTTCACATAAAAAAAACGGCTTTTTTGGCCGTTTTTTCATTTTTATTTGGTGGTTTCAAAAAAAAGTCGTAACTTTGCAAAATCTTGGGTGTACCGCAAGGAGCCTGGGATGCCCCGCTAACAAGCGGGTTTTTTATTTATAGGAATTTACTTTCCCATCAACAATGTAGATTATTTCTTTAAACCTGTAATCAGTTTGTCCATTGTATCTTTTGATGCCATTTTTTAAACGTTCAAAAGAATATAGTTCAGGTTTGGGGAAGTAAATAACAGCGACTTCAGCTTCTTTGTCTTTACAATGATTCAGTATCCCTTTTATGTTGTTTTTGCCGGTTCCTAATGAAGAACCAATTTCAAAGGAATGGTCGTTCCATAATCCCTCAATATATTTTTGACCTATAACCCCTCCTTTCTCACTGCCAAAAATTACCTTGTTGCCAGCCTTGAATCCGGCTCTTTGAGCCTCTAATTCATATTGGCCACCCACTTTGTCAAAGTTATGGTCTTTGTGCGTTGCTTTCAGTCCGCCGGTCTTCCAGTCGAAATCCACGTCCTTGTAGTCGGGGTTGGCTTTCAGTGTACGGTACCGCTCGGCGTTGTCGAGAATGCGGCGCACCTCGGCGCGCGACTTCTCCTGCAGCAGGTGCTCCTGTTCCTTGGGCAGGCGTTTGTAGTAGGGGTGCCCCTGCGGGAACACCATGCGGCTTTTGCCGAAATTGGCGAGGAACATCTTGGGTACTGCCGGGTACTGTATTTCGGTGTCGGGTGTTTCGCGGTAGTGCGAGCCGGGCAGCTGCACGGCCTCGCAACGGCAGCCCCATCCGTTGGGCGGGTAGTATTTGTCCCAGAAAGGGTCGTCCATGCGTTTCACCACTCCGTTGAGGGCGGCGTGTTCCTCGCGGGTGTTGCCGTCCATCACGGCGGTGTACTGCAGGTACGGCATTATGTCCTTGCGGCTGCTGTACTCGTTCCACCGTGCGGCGCACTGTGCGGCGGCCACGGCTTGGTTGTATTCGGAGCGCAGCCAGTTGAGGTTGTATTTGCCGGTTATCTCGTCGGCAAGGTGCATAAACTCGTCGAAGGAGCGCAGGCGGTCGCCGTCGCGCAGTGCCAGCGAGAGGTCGTGCAGCTCGTGATAGTTCTTGGCTGCCGAAAAATGGTACACGTTGCGCGCCAGTTCTTCGAGGGTGTCGTAGTCGGGGGTGCCAAACTCAAGGTCGGGCAGGGCGTGTCCGAAGCCTTTCTCCACGCCTTCGAGCAGCTGTGCGGCTGTCTGCCGCAGCAGGGTCGGGTCGTCGGAGGGGTCGTCGCCGTTGTACAGCCGCCGCGCTATGTCGAGGAACAGCGAGGCATTGGCCGATGATGGCGGATATAGCATCGGGGGCAGAGTTCCGCCGCGCCTGCCCCCTATCGAAAAGAGGCGGCAAAGGCTTCGTCGCCGGCATCGGCGGGGTCGGTCTTGCGTTCGCCGGTGATGGGCACGTTGAAAGTCTCCGAAATCCAGTCGGTGGGTATCTCGTAGCGGTTGAGCACCTGGTTCACTATGTTCCAGTGCTCGGTGGGCGAAAGCTCGAACGATTTGTCGAACTTGAAACGGTATTTCTCGGGCGGTATGTCGTGCCGCCAGAAGTGCAGCATGGGTATGAGCTGGTTGTTCACCACGAACTGAACCATGCGGCGGTCGCGTTCGGCAACTATATAGTCGAGGTTGTCCTTGTGCACCTCGCTCTGCGAGCGCGAGCTGCCGTCGTCGGTAATCATGGTGCCGCCTGTGATGGGTTTCGCAATCTCGCCGTTGATGCGCTCTATCATCTGGTTGTACACTTGGAACGCGTCGCCGGACGAGAAAGGAATCACTTCGAGTGCGGAGCCTTCGGGGAGCACGGCTCTGGCAGCCTCGCCGAGGGCGTCTATCATGCCGCGTATGCGCGATATTTCGGCGGGGTCGGTGGATGCGGTGTGTGCCACTATCAGCGGCATGCCGAATTTTTCGGCGAACTCGGCCCACGACTGTTGCGCGTTGCGTTTCCAGATGAGCTGTCCGCACAGGTCGGCGAGCAGTCCGAGGGAGTCGGGCTTGCCGGCGTGTATCAGCGTAAGCTCGTAGCCTTGGGCGATGTTGATGTACCCGCTGCCGGTGATGCTTTTGAGCACCCGCTGTTTGGTTCCGGCTATGTTGCGGTAGGGTATGGTGTCGAAACGTATGTTCTCGGTGTCGGCGAGTTCGAGCAGGGTGTAGCCGCGGAACACGGAGTCGAGGACGCTGTCCATAAAGTCGAAAAACCACTCGCTGAGGAACATGTCGGTTTTTTCGTCGTCGGGTTTGCCGGTGCTTTTGTCGATTATGGAGAAGGGGTACGACGTGGTGGCCGACTTGCGTATGTTCATCTGCGCCTGCAGGTGTCCGTCGGAGCTGAGGTTGTCGTACAGGTCCTGCAGCATCCACTGTCGCGGGTCGTCGATGTTTCGTGCCATAACGAGTGCGTTGCGCCACTTGCGTATGTCGGCGCGGTTCTGGTCTTTGAATTCGGCTATTATGGTGCTGAATATCTGTTCGTTTTTGCTTGTTCTTTTTGCCATGGTACTAAGAATGAATAATTAACTATTGATACTGGCTGCCGGGAGCGTTGCCGGGCAATCAGTATTTGTTCCACCTGCCGCCGATTCGGCTTGGGTGTCGAGCTGCGGCAGTTGTGCCGTTATTTTGCCAGTGCCTACCTTTTCGAGCCAGTTGAGCGCGTCCTGATAGCGTTGCGAGCGGTATTCGGGGAGCCGTCGCGGGGCTTTCTTGCTCCACAGGTGGTAAAGCATCAGGTCGATGGTAATCATTACGATGTAGTGGTTGCGGTTGTCGCCTTGCTGCGAGAAAATGGTGCCGGTGTCGTACCGTCCGCCTATGTGCTGCCGTATCTGGTCTATGGCCATAAGCTCGGCGGTGGGCAGAGCCACGTCGGAGCCGTTTTGCAGGATGGAGAGAATCTCATCGCGCACCTGCACGTCGAAGTCTTGTTCGGTGATGAATGTCATATCGTTTAAAGGGTTTTAAAATCGGTTTGCAGAGTTGTTTAAAATGTCCTTCCGCCTTGTGAAAGAATAGGGGAAGTTTTTGAGGCGCGAGCCTTTCTGAAGGATGAATATTGCGCTTTCGTCGGCATCGGGTGCGTCGTCGTGGGCGTTGGAGCCTTTCTCGAAAGCCAGTGTCTGCTCTATTCCCGCCAGCATGTCGGGGTTTTCTTTCTGGCTTTGGCTGTAGGCCACAAAACCGCGTTCCCACAGTGGCGACACCGCCTCGATACGTTGGAACTTGTCGGGCTTTTTGCGGTGGTCGCCGGTGATGGGCAGCTGGTATCCACGCAGGTTGCCTTCGTTGGCGAACTCGTCGAGCATGGTGTCTTGCATAAAAGAGGCCTCGATGTAGAACTTTATGGACGCTTTGTCGCGTGTGCGCTCGTACAGGTCGTAGCACCAGCGTATCATCTCGCTGAGTGGGCACTGCCGCACGAAAGCGTAGAGGTGGTGCAGTTCGGTGCCTTTGCGTCCCCACACTTTCACGGCCTTGAAGTCGTTCTTTTTCGTCGATTTCCACGAGGGGTCGATGTAGGCCACGATGTCGTCGTAGCGGTTGAGCGGCAGGGGCTTCACCCACCGTATCCAGTCCTGGCGGAACACAGCCCCTTCGGTTATGGGGTTGTTCATCATCTCTTTCTGGAAGTTGCGGTATCCCATTATTTCCTGCTGCCGCTGTATTTCGGCCAAGTCCCATTTTTCTTTCCACGACACGTTGCCTTTGTCGTCGATGACGTTCACCTTGGACACATGGAAGGCTTTGTTTGCCATCAGGTTGGCCAGCACGGAGTTCTTGGAAATAAGGTTTCCCACCATGATAAAGCGTCCTCTGCCGCCGTCGAGGGTGCCGTAGAGGGCGGTGAGCGTCCAGTCGGTCATGCGCCGCACACGGTCGGGGTTGTTGCACAGTTCGTCGTCGTCGAGGTCGTCGATGACAATGTAGTCGGGGCGGCGGCTACGGTAGCGCAAGCCGCGCGGCGACTGCCCCCTGCCTCGCGCGAAAAAGGCGCACTCGTCGAGGGTTACGAACTGCCCTTCCTGCCAGTTGCCGGAGTTGTACTGCTCGCCGAAATCGGATATGTAACGCTGGTTGTACTGAAGCTCGGCCTGCAGGTCGGCGAGTAGCGAGTTGGCGTTGTCCTCGCTTTTGCCCACAAGCACCATGCAGTTTATCTGACGTTTTGTCTGGCATTTGAGCCAAAGTGGGATGAACACGTCCATGTGTGTCGATTTGGCGTGTCCCCTCGCCCATTGGAACACGGCGGCTATGTTGGGGTTCCTGAGAATGGTGTTGGCAGCCTGCACGTGGAATTTGGCGGATTTGGTGAGCTGGTGTGTCACCGGGTTTTCGCAGTAGTGCGGGAAATAGTATTCCACAAAGGCGGAGTAGTCGCCGCGCAGACGCGCTATGCGTTTCTGCTTTTCGTTCTCGCTCTCGTCTCTGGCTACGGTGGTCTGTGCCTGCACTGTCTCGCACCACGCCCGCCATTCTTCCCAGTTGTGTATCTTTGCTGCCATAGGTGTTTAGTGTTTGCTTATCTGTTCGGCTATGAAAAGGTCTTGATAATGGTTTATGCTCTTGAGCAGTTCCGGGGTTATCTCCGTGTCCCATGTGGAGCGGTACTGCAGCCATTTGCCGAAAGCCATGAAGGTTTCGATGAATGTGGCCACGGAGGCTTTCTTGTCGAGGCGTTCTATCACCGACGACAGTTTCGACAGCTTGTCGCCGAGCGAGGCCAGCAGTTTGGGGTCGTTGGACTGGTTCACCTCGTTGATGAGCGAGTCGATGGAGAGCAGCAGCTTGTTCACAATCTCGGTGCGTGTGATGGAGCGTGCGGCGCGTTCCTCAGCCCATTTGCCGTCGGCCACCCAGCGGTTGACGGTCTGTTTGGAAATGCCTATGCGTTCGGCAATCTCATTCTGTGGCGTGCCCTGCATAAAATACATGCGTGCCAGTTCCTTTTTCTGTTGCAGTTCTTTTTTCATTGGTGTAAGTAAGTTATGTTAGTTCTGTTTGGTTGTCGTCCCATGGGCTGTCGTTGTCCAGCGAGCCTTCGGTTACGGGTTCGATGCCGGTTATCATGGCGGTGCCGTCGAGCAGACGCTTGATGTCCGGGTTCTCGTCGCCGGTGGCTTCAACGGTGGCATTGTCGTCGAACACATGGTCTATTGGCAGGCCGTTGGTCACGGCATTCTGCACAAGGTTGTCCAACGTGCCGCTGTGCTGCAGGGTGATGTCGATTAGCGACTGTTTGTGTGTTGCTGTCTGTTTCATACCTGCAGCTGTACTTGTGTTGATAATGCGGCCTCGATATTGGCTATCCTGTAAGTTATAGCGGCGTTCTGTGCGTTTATATACTCCTGCACTATGTCCTGAATGAGCCGCACCCTGTAGAGGTCGTCGTAGCAGAATGTGAGTGTGAGGGGGTCGGGGGTCTGCCTGATGGCTGTGAGCACATGCGGCGACACCTGTTGTCGCAGATTGGTTACTGTTTCGGACGCCGACACTGTGGTAACCCGCTGTGTTGTTTGTTGAGCGGATACGCCGAGGTTTGTGGAACGGCTGTCGTAAACAACTATCGAGGGTGTTACGGTGCCCTGGGTGAGCTGGCCGTAATACTCGTAATGGCACTCTATGGTGCGCGACAGGTTTTTGTCGAACACTGGCGACGGTTGCACCACTTTCTTTGTCAGCCTCATCGTGATGGAGCGTCTGACCGCTTCGTTAGATGCCAACAATGAATATTTACTGGACATGAGCGGAGTGAAGCAGATATCCCGTTCGTATTCGTTAAGCGGATAAATTTCGCTGTCGTCAAAAAGATTTGAATAATGTGCGCAGCCTTTGCAATTCAAATTGCAGCTGTCAATTAAATTCGCTTCCAATTGCGGTATAAAAGCTTTATCGCTGTTTAAATATCTTATTTCATTAATGTATGACAAAAAGAGTGGATCCATAACTCCTACATTTGGAATATTATACAGTTT
>CAJOEN010000027.1 GCA_905233475.1 uncultured Bacteroidales bacterium | reverse complement strand
CCGACACGCCTGTTCTTTATTTGCCTGATATACCTCACATTAGCATGTGAGGTTATTGAGAGTTTGCCTCTCCGAGGCAATTTATAGAAGCCCCCTTTAAAAGTTGCTTTGCTTTTTCCACATAGCCGTTAAATGCTTCAGGACTGATTTCTGCAAATCTTTTGTATATTTCAAAACTCTCCATAGCCTCCTGTTTAGCTTTTTCCAGCAGCCCTTTATGTGCAGGACGGCCAAGTTGTAAAGTGTCGTGGCCACGTAGGGCAGGAATGCTTTTGGGCTCTTTTCGGCCAATTGCCTGCGTATTTCCAACGCCTCTTGGTATTCCGTTTCTGCTTCGGTAGTCAGTGGTCAGTTGGACGGCTGTTAAAGAGTTGAGCGTTTAATCGTTCAATTGTTGGTGGATAGTCGTCAGTGGTCAGTTGAGATGCGAAGGTGTTAATTGTAAACTATAAACTGTAAACTAATTTCAACATTCCTCTTAAAAGGTTCCGACCTCCTAGTTCCGAAGTTCCGACCTCCGACCTCCGACCTCTGAGTTCCGAGTTCCGACCTATCTCATCGCTTCAATCTGTGCTTTCAGTGCGGCGATTTTCTGCTCGGCGTCGGCCTGTTTCTGGCGTTCCACGGCCACCACTTTTTCGGGAGCGTTGGACACGAAACGTTCGTTGGAGAGCTTCTTCATAACCGAGTTGAGGAAACCTTCGATGTATTTCAGTTCTTCCTCAAGTTTCTTCAGTTCGGCCTCCTTGTCGATATTCTGGCTGAAAGGCACGAAATATTCGGTGCCGCCGACCATAAACGACAGGGCGTTCTCAACCTTGTCGGCCACACGCTCTATTCCGTTGATGTTGCAGAGTTTTACGATGATGTCGTCGAAAGGCGAGGCGGTTTCGGCGCTTTTCTCGCAAAGGTGCAGCACCTCTTTGGGCGAGATGCCTTTGGAGTTGCGCAGTCCGCGCACACCTATGATGACCTCCTTGGCCGTTTCGAAAGCCTTGATGATGTTTTCGTCGAAAGGCTTGGCAGTGGGCATCTGTGCCACCATAATGCTCTCGGTGTCGGAACGTTCGCCCAGTATGTGCCATATCTCTTCGGTGATGAACGGCATAAAGGGGTGGAGCATGCACATCAGCTTTTCGAACAGAGCTATCACGGTGTCGTACGAGCTGCGGTCTATCGGCTGTTGGTATGCGGGTTTTATCATTTCGAGCAGCCACGAGCAGAAATCGTCCCACACCAGTTTGTAGGTGGTCATCAGGGCGTTGCTCAGTCGGTATTTGCCGAAATCGTCCTCAATCTCGGCAAGGGTTTTGTTCAGATGATTCTCGAACCACAGCAGGCTTGTGCGGTTGGCCTCGCTTTGCGGCATGTTGTCGTCCACGCTCCAGCCTTTCACCAAACGCATAGCGTTCCATATCTTGTTGCTGAAGTTGCGTCCCTGTTCGCAAAGGGCTTCGTCGAAAGGCAGGTCGTTGCCGGCAGGGGCGGTGAGCAGCATACCCACGCGCACGCCGTCGGCGCCGAACTTGTTGATAAGCTCGATGGGGTCGGGCGAGTTGCCCAGCGACTTCGACATCTTGCGTCCCAGCTTGTCCCTCACTATACCGGTGAAATACACGTTGCGGAACGGCACTTGGTGTGCGTATTCCTCTCCGGCCATTATCATACGTGCCACCCAGAAGAAGATGATGTCGGGGGCGGTGATAAGGTCGGCGGTGGGGTAGTAGTAGCGGAACTCCTCGTTGTTGGGGTCGAGCACGCCGTTGAACAGCGACAGCGGCCACAGCCACGAGCTGAACCATGTGTCGAGACAGTCGCTGTCCTGACGCAGGTCGTCGGCGGTGAGGTTGGCGTTGCCTGTCTTTTCTTTGGCAAGACGCAGGGCTTCGTCGGCGTTTTCGGCCACCACAAAGCCGCCTTCGGGCAGATACCATGCCGGAATCTGGTGTCCCCACCACAGCTGACGGCTTATGCACCAGTCTTTGATGTTCTCCAGCCAGTGGCGGTACAGGTTTTTGTACTTGGCGGGATGGAAAGTTATCTCGCCGTTCTCCACGGGTTCGAGGGCTATCTTGGCCAGATGTTCCATCTTGAGGAACCACTGCATCGAGAGCTTGGGTTCGATAGGCACGTTGGTGCGTTCCGAGTAGCCCACTTTGTTGTTGTAGTCCTCCACCTTTTCGAGGAGGGCGGCAGCGTCGAGGTCTTTCACAATCTGCTTGCGCACGGCCTCGCGTGTCATGCCGATATACATGCCGGCAGCCTCGCTGAGGGTGGCGTCGTCGTTGAATATGTTGATGCTTTCGAGATTGTGTTTCTCGCCAAGCATATAGTCGTTAACGTCGTGAGCGGGAGTAACTTTGAGGCATCCCGTTCCAAATTCGATGTCCACGTAGCTGTCCTCGATAACGGGGATGACGCGGTTTACCAGCGGCACTATCACTTTCTTGCCGCGCAGCCATTGGTTTTTGGGGTCGGCGGGGTTTATGCACATTGCCGTGTCGCCCATGATGGTTTCGGGACGAGTGGTAGCCACAATAGCGTAGCGGCGACCCTCGGCGTCGGTGGGTATTATCTCGTTTTCGTTGCCCGTTGTGCCAGTGCTGTCGTCATCGGCGAGGTAGTAGCGCAGGTAGAACAGCTTGCTGTGCTCGTCTTTGAAGATAACTTCTTCGTCGCTGAGGGCGGTAAGAGCCTTTGGGTCCCAGTTTACCATACGTACCCCTCTGTATATCAATCCTTTGTTGTAAAGGTCCACGAAAGTGTGGATAACGCTTTTGGAGCGTGTCTCGTCCATGGTGAAAGCCGTGCGGCTCCAGTCGCAGCTGGCGCCGAGACGTTTGAGTTGCTCGAGTATGATGCCGCCGTGTTCGTGGGTCCAGTCCCATGCGTGTTCAAGGAATTTCTCACGTCCGATGTCCTCTTTCTTTATGCCTTGTTGAGCCAGTTTGTTCACCACTTTGGCCTCGGTGGCTATGGAAGCGTGGTCGGTGCCGGGCACCCAGCAGGCGTTCTTGCCCAGCAGACGGGCGCGGCGCACAAGCACATCCTGAATAGTGTTGTTGAGCATGTGTCCCATGTGTAGCACCCCCGTAACGTTGGGTGGGGGGATAACCACAGTGTAGGGTTCGCGGCTGTCGGGCTTGGAGCCGAACAGTCCAAGTTGCTGCCATTGGGCGTACCATCGGTCTTCTACCGACGAAGGATTGTATTTCGATTCTATTTCCATTGTATGGTGTTACTAAAAGGATACCCCTACGGGGTATTCATGTTGTTTTTTATTTTTATTTTCTATCGAAAGGGAACCCCTATGGGGTTCTTTTTTTCTGGTATTTCGATGTTTTATCAATCTTTAATTTTTTTTGTTCTCCGCTTCGCTATCGAACCGAAGCTCGCGAATACCTCTGAAATAAATCAAATATAATGAGCAAAAGTCCACTGGATTTTTCTTCACCCCATCGGGGCATTTTGGAAAATTATTTATTTTATTTCTTTTTGATGTTTTTGTCGTTGTCAGTAGTGGCGGGAAGTGTCTCGTCTTTGCGTTTGCGAATGTAGTAAATCACGAGCGTTCCTATTATTACCACCACAAGCACTATCGAAGATGCCAAGGTGATTTTGTCCCATTTGGCTTTGGTGGGAGCCTCGTTGCGGAACTCTATGGTGTGGTCGCCTGCGGGTACTACCATTGCGCGGAGAATATAGTTCACACGCAGGTATTCGGCGGGCTGTCCGTCGATGTAGGCGCGCCAGTCGGGAGCGTAGTAAATCTCGCTGAACACCGCCAGCTGTTCTTTGGTGGTGTGCGATTTGTATGCCACGTAGTCGGGATTGTAGGGAGTCTGGTGCTGCATCTCTATGGTGGAGCTGCTGTCGCGGCTTAGGTCTTTGCCTTTCACCATTTCGGCGAAATCGGCTCCCACAATAGCTGTGTCTGCAGGGTTGAGTGTGTTGAGTGAGAGAATTTCGGCGTTGGCATTATCGACAATTTGATAAGCATTCACAAACCAAACGTTACCCAACGCTGCCACGTTGCGCTGTATGGCTGAGCCGCCCCTACCGTCGGAAATTACAAAATAGCGGGTATTGAGCATGTTAAGCACGTCAGGATTGATGTGCCGCGATATGTAGAAGTCGATAAGGTCTTGATAACGACGTAGTTTGGCGGCATGGTAGCCTCCAATTTGATGATGGAATGCCGAAGGTTTGGCATCGTTGAAGGTGTTGGTGGCGAGGTTCAGCACACGGAAGTCTTTGTCGCCCTCAATTGCGGCCTGCTGGTCTATGGCCATGTCATCTTGAGACGGGTAAAGGGCAAACTGGTTTTTGGAAACGAAGTTGCTGTCGTTGAGGTAACGTTTGTCCACGCCCCAGAGGTCGAAAACTATCAGTACGCCGAGGATTGCAACAATAGGCATAGCTTTCTTTATCTTTTGATTTACGAAAAGCCATATTGCGCCGGCGGCAAGCAGTATCAGAGCCATAGAACGGAACGAGTCGCCAATAAGCAACGACTTGCGGTCTTTCATCAGTGCTTCTTCGATGTAAGGCCAATTGTTTCCATACTGCCGTGCCATTTCTTGGTCGGAAAGTCCTGAGTACGAGAATGCTCCCGAAAACAGGATAAACAGCAAGCACAAACCAGCTGTGATACCTGCGGAAATGTACAATCCGCGATTGATTTTGGACTTATCGGGGGCGTTTTTGTCGCTTGTGTCGAACACGGTCTTAAGCGCCAAGGCTGCAAGGATAACCATTGCCACGTTGGCAATGACGAGGCTCATCGACGGGGTGCGGAACTTGTTGTAATATGGTAGGTTGTTGAACAGAAATTCGTTGAAACCTAAGTTCTTGCCCCAAGACATTATTATTGCCAACGCTGCGGCAATAAGCAGCCACCAGCGTTCGGGGCCTTTCACCACAAAAAGTCCGAACACGAACAGAAACACTATTATTGCGCCGAAATACACGGGACCCGAAGTAAATGGCTGGTCGCCCCAGTAGAGCGGTGCGTGCTCGCTACGGAAATTCTTGTAAAATTCCGAATCTTTGGACACTTTCTCGCCGCTGCCGCCGCCGTAGAATCCCGGCACCATAATGGTGAACGTCTCGCCTTTGCCGTAGCTCCAGTTGTAGGCGTAGTCGATGTTCAGCCCCGATTTCTCGCCGGCTATCGACTTGGGTTCGCCGTCCTTGTAGAGGTCTTCGGGGGTAACGGAAATCTCGCTTCCTCCGCGCATAGTATATTTGGCATATTCCTGATTAACAACAAGATGGCTTGCGTTTGTGGCCAAAGCAAGCGCGGAGCCGATAAGAAGAACGCCAACGCCTATAAAGAACTGTTTCAGAGTCTTTTCCTTTATGGCGTAAATGAAATACGCCACGCCGAGAATGCCTGCCATCATTGCAGTGTAATAGGTTATCTGTATGTGGTTGAAAGTAATCTGCAATCCTAAAGCGAGGGCGAAGAGTATGCCTCCCCACACGTATTTTCGCCTGAAAATCAGTACTATACTTGCCAATATCGGAGCCATCATTGAAATTGCCCATGCCTTGGTGATATGGCCTGCCTCCAATATTATGATATTGTAGCTGCCAAGCCCGAAAGCTATTGAAGCAATGAGACTTATCCACGGGTTTACGCCCATTGCCACAAGGCAGACGTAAAAGCCCAACAGATACAGGAAAAGTACGGCTATGCTACGTTCCCAGCCTAAGTCGCGCATAATCAGTATCTCTTTTAGGGTTGAAAAAACTGAATGCTGTGGCTCTACGGAAATTTGGTAACTCGGCATACCGCCGAACATTCCGGGTGCCCAATGCGTGTATTCTCCGGTACTTTGGCGGTATTGGTCTTGCTCGTAGCTCATGGCTTTGGCGCTCAGTATATCGCCCTGATGTACAACTTTGCCCTGCAATACAGGATAAAAATAGGCAATAGACACCACAAGGCAGATGATTATTATCAATGCGTGGGTCAGGATTTTTTTGCTGTCAATTTTCATGAGAAAATTCTTTTTGGTTACTTTAAAATTCTTTTAATCAAATGATTGTCGGAAACAGTTGCTATCTGTGCCAAACTTGCAAAGATACGTTTTTTTTGTAAGAAAATCTTTACATAGTCTGTTTTTTTTTGCTTTTTTCGGACAAAAATCATATCTTTGCACAGCATAATAAGTTCGGTATTAACGCTTAAACTATTGAAATTTAGTACTTTATAAAGATTTTAATGGAAAAGGGAATTGATTTTGATGAGATACGTACAAAAATAGAGATGTATTGCTCACGTGCCGAACATAGTGCTTTTTCGGTGCGTAAAAAGCTATTTCAATGGAAAGTCCCTGCCAACGACATTGGTAACATAATCCAATATCTTGAGCAAGAGGGATTTATCGACGAAAGACGTTACGCAATGGCTTTTGCCCACGACAGGCTGAAATTTGGCAAGTGCGGACGTAACAAAATTCGCTACGAACTTCGCGGCGAGCAGATTAGCGACCGCTTTGTAGCCGAAGCCCTGCAGTCGCTCGACAAACAGCTGTACGACGACACTCTGCACGATGTGGCACAAGGCAAACTACGCACGCTCTCCGCTTTCGACCGCAGTACAAAAAGCGTGAAACTAACCGCGTTCCTGCTGTCGCGAGGCTTCGAGAGAGAACTGATAACGAAAGAAATTAATAACCTATTAAAATAAAGCTTTATGAACAGATTTTATAGAATAATTTTTTTTGCGGTGTTGAGCCTTGTGGCCGGCAAAGTGTTAGCAAACACCGATACCACCGCTGTAAACACCAAAGTGGTTGAAAGCGAGAGAGCTGCCGATGAGCCTCAGACCAAAGAAACTCCAAAAGGCAAATGGACAACACACTCCAAACCGGCCTTGAAAGTGAGCGAGTTCTTTTTCGAGAACTGGTCGAAATCCGGTAACTCACAAATAGATATAACATCCACATTCTTTGGTAATTATAAATACACCCACACACGTTATGTTTGGGACAACATAGCCGACCTCGCTTACGGTTACGCATGGCAAGACCTCGACAATAATTCAGAAAGTGTTCTGTTTGAGACACGCCGCAAAAGTAACGATAAGATAGACCTCACTTCGGCAATTTCGTGGAAAGCTTACAAGGATTGGGGCGCTTCGTTTAGTGCCAACCTCAAGACACAGTTTGGTGAAGGTCGCGAATATGCAGGAATCGAGGACAAGGACGGTACTGTGGTTTCTAATTTCTTCGCACCCGCCTACCTCACGACAGCACTCTCGTTTGAGTACAAAAAAAGCGACTGGGCTGTGTCGCTCTCTTTCCTCACAGGAAAAACCACCTTTGTGTTGGACGATACTCTGATAGTGCACGGAAAGAATTATGGTGTTATTCAATCCGATGATTTCAATATTGACGACCCTTCCACTTACGACAAAATCAACAATGTTTATTTCGCACTCGGTAGCTATATTAAAGCCTATTACCTGAAAAAGGACATACTTCCCAACCTCGACCTCTATGCCCGTCTGGAGCTTTTCTACGACTATGGCAAATCTAAGAATATGGATTGGAGTGCCATAAAGGATTTTGTACCCGACCCCGAAAATCCGGATGCCAAACCCCAAGGCACAAAATATACCATCGGTGCCGAAGAGGAATGGACAGACCTTGGCAAGAAAAACTGGATTCAGAAACGTGCTTTCGAGACAGACCTCGATTTCGAACTGAAACTCGACTATCGTTTGTACAAGTTCATCTCCATAAATTTCGCCATGAACCTCAAGTGGGACACCGATTTCAACGGCATGGGCAAATGGGGACACTGGCAGATCTATCAGATGGCAGGAGTGAATTTCTTCCTCGACTGGAAAACACCGAAACAGTAACTTCCGATAGCGGATTGAAGAGTATAGCCGATTTACACAATATTCTATTCCAACTATCTTTCGATGACGCAGAAACATGATTTTGAACAAAAATAATTAATCAAGTTTTTAATTTACAGATATTTAATAAGGAATATGGCAAACAACGAAGAGGTTTTCAAAAAAATAATATCTCACGCCAAAGAATACGGGTTCATATTCCCGTCGAGCGAGATATACGACGGACTTGCGGCTGTTTACGACTACGGTCAGTTGGGCGTTGAATTGAAAAACAACATCAAACAATACTGGTGGAAATCTATGGTGCAGTACCACGAAAACATAGTGGGAATCGACTCTGCCATCTTTATGCACCCCAAAATTTGGAAGGCATCGGGCCACGTGGACGCTTTCAACGACCCGCTGATTGACAACAAGGACTCCAAGAAACGCTACCGCGCCGACGTCCTTATCGAAGACCATATCGCCAAAACCGAGGACAAAATCCGCAAGGAGGTGGAGAAAGCCGCCAAGCGTTTCGAGAATTTCGACGAGGCTATGTTCCGTTCCACCAACGCCAGAGTGCTTGAAAATCAGGCAAAAATCGACGACATCACCAAACGTTACTCCGAGGCCATGAACGCCAACGACCTTGAGGCCGTGCGCCAGCTTATCCTCGACCTCGGCATAGTGTGTCCCATCTCCGGAACCCGCAACTGGACAGAGGTGCGTCAGTTCAACCTGATGTTTGCCACGCAGATGGGCTCGGTGGCCGAAGGTTCCGATACCATTTATCTGCGTCCCGAAACAGCTCAGGGCATTTTTGTGAATTTCCTCAACGTGCAGAAAAGCGGACGTATGAAAATTCCTTTCGGCATAGCCCAGATTGGCAAGGCTTTCCGCAACGAGATTGTGGCACGTCAGTTTATCTTCCGCATGAGGGAGTTCGAGCAGATGGAGATGCAGTTCTTTGTGCGTCCCGGCGAGGAGCTCAAATGGTTCGAATACTGGAAGGATACACGACGCAAATGGCATCTGTCGCTGGGCATTCCCGAAAAGAAATACCGTTTCCACGACCACGAGAAACTGGCGCACTACGCCAACGCCGCCACGGATATAGAATTTGAGTTCCCCTTTGGTTTCAAGGAACTGGAAGGCATACACTCGCGCACCAATTTCGACCTCTCGCGCCACAGCGAATTTTCGGGCAAGAAACTGCAATATTTCGACCCCGAGCTGAACGAGAGCTATACTCCTTATGTTATAGAGACTTCCATCGGCCTCGACAGGACTTTCCTCGCCATTTTCAGCTACGCCTACCACGAAGAGACTTTGGAGGACGGCTCATCGCGCGTGGTGATGAAGATACCAGCAATCCTCGCTCCCTACAAGGCCGCTGTTCTGCCGCTTGTGAAGAAAGACGGACTGCCCGAAAAGGCTCAGGAAATTGTGGACATGCTGAAATTCGACTACATGGTGCAGTACGACGAGAAAGACGCTATCGGCCGTCGCTACCGCCGTCAGGATGCCATAGGTACTCCTTTCTGTATAACTGTTGATAACCAGACACTTGCCGATGGTACTGTTACCGTCCGCGAACGTGACACCATGCAACAGGAACGTATCCTCGCCGACAACCTCAACGCCTACCTGCACGGCAAAATACAACCGCTGAAAGTGGAGTAGTTAGTGGTTGGATAGTTGTTTTTCGGATAAGTAAAAAAATGATATAACCTAACATAAGTACCAGATATGTCCAAAACGACACGAGGAAAGAAGATATGCGGATACTTGAAGGGTGTCCGCAGGAAGATAGCCGAGGAAAACGGCATTAAGCTCGACATTCCCGAATGTACCTACGAAGGCGAATGTCGTGGCACCTGCCCGCGCTGCGAGTGGGAAGTGCGGTACTTGGAAAAGACGCTTTTCGAACGGCTGAAACTCGGAAAGATTGCCAGCATTTCGGGTCTTGCCCTCGGACTTTCGGCTTGCGGCGGGAATCCGGAACCAATTATCCAGACCACTGGCGATGTGCCCAATACCGACACCGGAAATATTGTGCAAGCCGACAGTGTTCCTTTACCGCCGCCGCCACCCGATGAGCTTTTGCAAGTTGTCGGCGAAGAAATCCTTGCAGGTGTGATTATTGAGAACCCAGATTCAACCCAAAATTATGCGTCGGACGCAAAGTTGGAAGATGAAGACGAAGTTTTTATCTGTGTAGGAGCGGTAGAAAATCCTCCGACATTCCCTGGTGGTGAAAAAGCTATGTATGAATTTTTGTCCAAAAATCTTAAATATCCACAGACTGCCAAAGACAGCAACATTCAAGGAACAGTACGTATTCAATTTGTTGTAGAAAAAGACGGAAGTATAACTAATGCCAAAATCATGAACGACATTGGTGGTGGCTGCGGCGAAGAGGCTCTGCGTGTTGTGAACATGATGCCAAAATGGGAACTCGAAGAAAAACGAGAGAGAAAAACGAGTACACAGCTTACCTTGCCGATTATGTTTCAGCTTGATAATTAGCGTGCTTTGAAGTGCTTGCTTTCTTAGTATCAGCAACTTAGGGAAGTATTTCGACTCTCTCTGTTTCGGATAAAACGAAGTCCATTTTTACGTCGAATGGTTCTGTGGGAATACTGTCGAAGAGTTGGAAATCGAAAGCTACGCCTATTTTTGTGGCATTCTGCATTTTCAGCAGACGGTCGTAAAAGCCTCGTCCGCGTCCCATGCGGTTGCACTGGCGGTCGAAAGCCACACCCGGAACCACAATCACGTCGATATTGCCAGTGTAGTCGTCCCCCGTGGGTTCGCCAATGCCGAACTGTTCTCCGGCACGCATATTTTCTAATCCACGGAACTGCTTGATACGTAGGTAGTTGCCATCTACAACAGGCAGTAACACTGTTTTTTCTGTGGCAAGTTGTTGTACCACATTGTGGGTGAAAACCTCGTCGTCCATCGACCAATAAATCAGTATGGTTTTGGCACTTTGTACAACGCTGAGTTCAAGGACATTGCGCCAGATGGTTTCGGAACGTCGTTTCTTTTCTTCCAAAGAAAATTCTTTTTTCAGTTGGCGAACAGTGCGTCGCAGTTCGTTTTTTGTTTCCATTATTATTTTATTTACAGTAACAAGAATGACTTGTAGCCGTTCTTTTATTTGTAATTGTTTAATTTTTAGTATGTTGCTGTTGCATAAACTCCTCGCAACGAGCTACAAGTTCATTGTACCAATTTTGACCGAATTTGCGTATTAGAGGCTCTTTAAGATATATGTAAAGTGGCAGGTTGGTATTTTCGCCTTTGCAAACCGCTGATTTACAGATATTCCACGAGTGGTAGTTGATGGTTTGAAATTCGCCGTAGTCATCGATACGCAGTGGGTATAGGTGGCAGGAAATGGGTTTGCGGAATTTTATTTCCTTTGCAAAAAAAGCCTTTTCGATGGCACATTTGGCTATGCCGTCCTCAAAAAAGGCGTATGCACACTCACGGTTGTTCACCAGAGGCGTACACAAAACGCCCTCGCTGTCGGTGGCGTGGAGGCCATTGCTTTCCGCTTCGGCAATGCCTTGGGCGGTCATAAAAGGACGTATTTTTGGGTAAATCTCTTTCAAGGTTTCTATCTCGGCCTTTTCGAGCGGGGCTCCCGCATCGCCGTCCACGCAACATTGCCCTTTGCATTGTGCAAGGTCGCAACAGAAGCACCTGTCGGCAATGTCCTCCGAAATAATGCTGTTTCCTACAACTATCATAACTATTTGAGTATTAATGTGCTGATGATTTTATCGGCAAGTACAGAAGCAAGTTTTACTTTTGATTCCATCGTCCACCCAGCAACATGAGGCGTGAGTACAACTTTTTGGTTGTTAAGTAGATATGTGAAATCGTCGGGTAATTTGGCTAAGTTAAGTCCGTCTGTAGCCATGTTTTCGTATTCAATTACGTCGAGGGCGGCACCAGCCACTTTTCCGCTTTTAAGAACCTCGACAAGCGCCGAGGTCTGCACCACAGCCCCGCGCGAGGTGTTTATCAGATAGATATTTTTGTTAAAGGAGTTAAAGAACTCGCTGTCAGCGTAGTAGCGTGTGTCATCGGTGAGAGGGACGTGGAAACTCACCACGTCGGCCTGCTCAAACACTTGAGGCAGAGATACTTCTGTTACGTAATCGGGAGCATAGCTGGTTTTGTATTTGTCGTAAGCGATGATGTTGCATCCAAAACCGCTGAGGCAGCGGGCGAAGGAACTGCCCATATTGCCAAAGCCTATGATTGCCACTGTTTTACCTGCCACTTCGAGGCCGCGATTGTCCTCGCGAAGCCATTTTCCCGAACGCACTTCCATGTCGGCTTTGCAGATTTTGTTGAAAAGTGCAAGTAGCAGTCCTACAGAGTGTTCGCCTACGGCTGTACGGTTGCCTTCCGGAGAGTTGAGGCAAGGTATGCCACGGCTTTCGGCGTAAGCTACATCAATGGTTTCCATACCTGCACCTACGCGCCCTATACATTTGAGGTTCAGTGCTTTGTCGATAAAATTGCAGTCTATTGTGATTTTGCTACGAACAACTAACGCGTCGTATTGGCTGATGATTTGCAGTATTCCGTTGTAGTCAAGATTGGTTCGCACATCGCAGTCAAAACCCGCATTGCGCAATTTCTCGCAAAGTACGGGGTGGGTATCGTCGGTTATAAGGATATGAAACATTTGGTGTATGTTTTTTTAAACCAGTATGTTATTATGTTATTGCAAAAAGGTTTAGTAGTTGCAAATATATGAAAAAGTGGTCAAAAATGTCTCATTTTTATGCTTCTTTGGTAAGAGGTTGTGCTTTTTTCAAAAATAACAAGATTAATCGGAAAAACATATTTTTTATATGTCCACAATTTGCGACTTGAAATAGATTATAGTTGTGGTATGTTTTTACACTAAAAAATACAGGAAATACGGTATAGTAAATCATAAACAAAATTTTAAATCCGCAAAAACAATAAACATAAAATACTGTCGTTATTATAATCATATTGAGAGATTTGAGCTGTATACGAAATTTCAAATCCCTATATTAAAAAGTTGGAATTGCAATTGTATATCGAAATAGAAATAGTTACATTAAAAATATAATACTCCGTATGAATCGTATTGAAAAACAGCACATTATTATTGTTTTTATGTTGTTTTCCAATTTTGTTTTCGCTCAAAAAAACATAGGAATAAAGCTACCATATTATATCGATAACCCGACAGCAGTGCAAAAGATACCGGAGGATACTGTTGAAGTAAGATGCGAGTACTGTAAAGGTCAGCTGTCGCTCTTTGTTGGGCATACGTGTATGGGAATGGGCGAAATATGGAGAGAGAGATTATACACAGATATGGAACGATTCAGGCGTTACCACCGAGAACCATTAGATTCTTTGCATAATACAACCACGTTTGGTTCAATAATGGCAATACTCGATACTGTTACTTTGGAAAAGGAATTCGATCTGGCCTATGACAAAGACTCTGTATTTTGTTTTCAATTGCTGATATGGAATATGGGAAAATATTATGATACCAATTGCATAAACTATAATGTGGACAACTACCCTCTTAAATTCGAATTCGAGGAAGATACCGCTATGTTTCCCGTTCCACACATTGACAGCGTTTATTTATATGTTACACACGATGAAATAAAGCCTTTGTTTGAAATGATTAAAACTCCAGAAAGCAACGAGTTTCTGTTTTCTCATTGGCGGTTAGTCAAATCAGGACATTATATTTTCGATCAGTTCTTTCCAAAAAACACATTTGATATTACAAAAAAGTATTCATATTCCCAAATCAAACGTCATTATTTAAGAAACAGACACAGAGGGTATAAATATAAAGAACAAAAAAAAGACGGAACTCATTATTACACAATATGTAACTGAGTTTTTGGGAAGGGAGCGGCATTCCACCAAGATTATTTTTCCCGACTTTTAGGAAATATATTCCGCAAAAGCGGTTTTTTAATGGACTTTTACATTTGGGGGGGGGCTTCTATAAATTGCCTCGGAGAGAAGAACAGGCGTGTCGGAGTGAAGAAAACGCCTGTGGCTTTTTCGATAGTGAAACGGAGAATAATAACGCTCTCAAACGAATAAATAGAAGTCCCCTTTGGTTTATCGTTCGGGATTAAAACATCTAGAAAAAATCATTTCGTTTTTTCACAAAAAAATCGTATATTTGCAGGTTGCTTAAAAACAAAAATACGACATTTGTATTTTTGCAACGCATTGTAAATAAATATTATATAAACAAATATCAATCGTACAACACCGATTGACAAACGTAATCTTAAAAACATGGGAAGAGCTTTTGAATACCGCAAGGCACGAAAACTGAAACGCTGGGGAAATATGGCCCGCACATTTACCAAAATAGGCAAAGAGATAGAAATGGCCGTCAAGGCCGGCGGTCCCGACCCCTCAAGCAACCTGCGTCTGCGCCTGCTTATGCAGACCGCCAAGAACGAGAGCATGCCTAAGGAAAACGTGGAACGCGCCATAAAACGCGCCACAAGCAAGGACACCAGCGACTACAAAGAAGTGGTTTACGACGGCAAAGGCCCTCACGGCATAGCCCTTGTGGTGGAAACCGCCACCGACAACCCCACACGCACCGTGGCCAACGTCCGCGCAGCTTTTGTCCGCGGCAAAGGCGAACTCGGCACCATGGGCATGAACGACTTCCTTTTCGAACGCAAATGCAGTTTCGTGGTGGCTTGGCACGACGGTATCGACATGGAAAACCTCGAACTCGAGCTTATCGACTGCGACATCGACGAGGTGTTCCGCGACGAAGACGAGATAATGATTTACGCCGATTTCAAAAACTACGGCGCTATATCCAAATACCTGGAAGACAACAATTTCGAAATAAAGAGCTTCAAATTCGAACGCATACCCCTGACACTGCGCGAACTCTCGCCCGAAGAACAGGAGGAGGTTTACGCCCTTATCGAACGTCTGGAAAACGACGACGACGTCACCAACGTGTTCCACAACATGGCTTAACTCTTTATAAATTACCAACTTAACAAAATATCCGCAAAATGGCTGAAACCAACGACGCTGCCGACAAAAAAGTCCTCAATTTCCTTGAGGAGATTATCGAAAACGACCTTGCCAACGGCACACACAAAAGCATACTCACCCGTTTCCCGCCCGAGCCCAACGGCTATCTGCACATCGGTCACGCCAAATCAATATGCCTCAATTTCGGCTTGGCCAAGAAATACGGCGGCAAAACCAACCTTCGTTTCGACGACACCAACCCCGTGAAAGAGGACACCGAATATGTGGACTCCATCATGGAAGACGTGCGCTGGCTTGGTTTCGAATGGGCAAGCGTGCACTACGCCTCCGACTATTTCGACCAGCTTTACGAATGGGCTAAGGTCCTGATTAAGAAAGGTCTGGCCTACGTCGACGACCAGTCGCTGGAGGAGATACGCAAAAACCGCGGCACCGTAACAGTGCCCGGCACCGACAGCCCTTACCGCAACCGCAGCGTGGAAGAAAACCTCGACCTTTTCGAACGCATGAAAAACGGCGAGTTCCCCGACGGCTCCAAGGTGCTGCGTGCCAAGATAGACATGGCACACCCCAACATGCAGTTCCGCGACCCCATCATGTACCGCATACTGCACGCCGAACATCACCGCACGGGCAACAAATGGAACATCTACCCCATGTACGACTACGCCCACGGACAAAGCGATTCCATCGAGAACATCACCCACTCCATCTGCACCCTCGAATTCGACATTCACCGTCCGCTGTACGACTGGTTCATACAGCAGCTCGGCATATTCCCCTCGCACCAGTACGAGTTCGCCCGCCTCAACATCAACTACACGGTGATGAGCAAACGCAAACTGCTGCAGCTTGTTAAGGAAGGCCACGTAAGCGGCTGGGACGACCCGCGTATGCCCACCATCTGTGGTTTCCGCCGTCGTGGATACACCCCCGAGGCCATACGCAATTTCTGCGAACGCATAGGCGTGGCCAAACGCGACAACATCATCGACTACTCGCTGTTGGAGTTCAGCTTGCGCGAACACCTCAACATGATTGCTCCGCGTATGATGGCAGTGCTTAATCCCGTCAAGGTGGTGATTACCAACTACCCCGAAGGTCAGGTGGAGATGCTCACCGCCATCAACAACCCCGAGGACGAGAGCGCCGGCACACGCCAGGTACCGTTCAGCCGCGAGCTCTACATCGAGCGCGACGACTTTATGGAAAATCCGCCGAAGAAATATTTCCGCTTGGCTCCCGGTCAGGAGGTGCGTCTGCGTTACGCATATTTCATTACTTGTCAGGAAGTTATCAAGGATGCCGACGGCAATATCACCGAGATACACTGCACCTACGACCCTGCCACACGTGGCGGCGACGCCCCCGACGGTCGCAAGGTGAAAGGCACAATACACTGGGTTTCGGCACAACATGCCATCGGCGCCGAGGTGCGTCTGTTCGACCGTTTGTTCAAAGTCCCCGCCCCCGACGATGTGGAAGAAGGTCATTCCTTCCTCGAAAATCTCAACCCCGACTCCCTCAAAGTCCTCACCGACTGCAAGCTGGAGCCAGCTTTGGCAGATGTCAAGCCTATGGACAGGATGCAGTTCGAGCGTTTGGGCTACTTCTGCATGGACAAGGACAGCACCCCCGAACATCTGGTTTTCAACCGCACTTGCACCCTCAAGGACAGCTGGGCAAAAATTAACGGATAAAAATTTTTTACGACAATAAAAAACACTTTTTCACGTATTTAAAGAAAAACAAAAAATTTTGAACGATGAAAAAATACGCTTTGATGATATTTTTGGCCGCAGTTACTGCATTTCAGGCCAACGCGCAAAAGTTGTTCCCGTCGCAGGCCGACAATGGCAAGTGGGGATATGTCGATGAAGAAGACGAGTGGAGAGTAGCTCCTCGCTACGACGACGCATTGTACGAATCCGACGGCGGCATGTACGGTGTGAAACTTGGTGGCAAATGGGGTATGGCCGGCTATCACGGCGAAATACTCGTGGAAACCAAGTACGACGAAGTGCAGACCTGCATTGACTACACACAGTACGTTTACCCATACGTGCTCGGTGCTGTTCGCAAAGGTGGCAAATGGGCTTTCGTAACCATTCAGGGAGTAGAAGTAACGCCTTTCAAATACGACGAGGTGCGTATCCACGCCGGACAGTACTCGTTTCGCATACGTAAAGGCAACACCGAAATTCGTGGACACCTCGGCAGAGATGTTGAAGAACTTATCGACGAGGAACGCCAGCTGCCCAACCGTAAATAGTCTGTCAGCATTGATGTTGTGCAACGCGCTGTAAATCACGGATATGCTCTTAGTCTATTCCCAAAAAGTTACCAATCGGGTTGGCTACGTTTTCAACTTGGTTTTCAAAACTATACTTGGTACCGACTTTGAGATAACCTCCGACAGCGAATATTTTGCAAATCACCAAGGAGCGAAGATTTGTTACAGCGCCACAAAAGTTTGCGAAGATTGTGTTTTTATAAAATCTCAGCGACTTCTCTTTCAGCACTCCATAGAAAATCTTGATATAGAGTGTTTTGAGGATGAGGGAGTTACTGTCTTTTTCGGAAACGGCAGCTCCGAAACAGATATGCCTTTCGATATTTTTGCGGCGAGTTTCTTTTTGGTATCGCGATACGAGGAGTATCTTCCGTTTCGTACCAACGAATACGGATGTTTTTGTGCCACAGATAGTTTCGCCTACAAAAATGGATTTCTCGAAAAACCTGTGGTTGATATTTGGGCGTGGCGTTTGGCCAACATTATCCACCAAAAATACCCTCAGTGGGAGATGCCGAAAAAGTATTTCAATTTCATATCTACGGTGAATATCGGGCAGGCGTACAAATACAAACGCATTGGCCTGTTGCGCACGCTATACGGTTATTTCCACGATATGGGCAACCGCAACTGGCGGCAAGTTTCGGAACGTACTAAAGTGCTACTGTCGTGTCAGCCGGATCCTTACGATAGCTATGGTCACATTGTGGAGGTGTCGGAAAAGTACAGAATAAAGACACTTTTTTGGTCTCTGATGTGCGACTATTCGCCCTACGACCACAATATATCCTACAAAAACAGCCATTTGCGCACTATGCTGAAAAGCCTTGCCGATTTTGGGAAAGTGGGAATTTTGCTCTCTTACGAATCCACGGGCTTGTTGCAAAAACAGGAGGCAGAAACGGAACGCTTGGCGGAGGTTCTTCATAAACCCATTATCCGTAGCCGTTTCAACAACCATCGTTTCCATCTGCCCGACGACTACAAGAACCTTGTTAAAATAGGTGTTGAAAAGGATTATTCGATGGGATACCACGATGTGCCGGGCTTCCGTGCGGGAACCTGCAGTCCTTTCCATTTTTTCAACCTTGAGTCGAACCGCGAATACAACCTTTTGGTTTTTCCGACGCCTGTGCCGGAAAGTATTTTGGCAAAACAGTCGCCCGACGAAGTTTGGAAAACCATCAGTGGCATAATCGAATCGGTGAATTCTGTTGGCGGTACCTTTGTAAATGGTTGGAAATCTGAATGTTTCGTAAGCCAAACATACAGCAGTATCTATGAACAGATACTTGAGCTTTGTAAAAAGAATATAGATAGTAATCAACTAAAACATAGATAATTATGATAGTTATAACTGGTGCGGCAGGTTTTATTGCCTCGGCTTTGCTGGGAACCCTCAACAAAAAAGGTATTTCCGACATAGCCATTGTTGATGATTTTTCGAAAGAAGCAAAGGTAAATAATTGGCAATTAAAGCAATATAAGGTAAAAATCGACCGCTCGGACTTTCTTCGGTGGTTCGGGGAAAATGCTTCCGACGTGGATTTTGTGTTCCATATAGGCGCTCGCACCGACACCACCGAGTTCGACTGGAACGTGTTTGTGGAGCTTAACCTCGAATACACCAAAGGAATTTGGGAGATATGTGCCAAGAACTACATACCAATGATTTACGCTTCGTCGGCGGCAACCTACGGCGACGGCAGTCTGGGCTACCGCGACAGCCACGACATTGTGGAGCAGCTGCAACCTCTCAACCCCTACGGCCGCTCCAAAAACGAGTTCGACAAGTGGGCTTTGAAACAAGAAAAACAGCCGCCTTTCTGGGCAGGTCTCAAATTCTTCAACGTCTATGGTCCCAACGAATACCACAAAGGCCGCATGGCGTCGGTGATACTGCACACTTTCGAGACTGTGCGCAAGACCGGCAAGATGCAGCTCTTCCGTTCGCACAGCGCCAATTTCGAGGACGGCATGCAACTGCGTGATTTTGTGTATGTAAAAGACGTAGTTTCTGTTATCCTGCACCTTTTCGACAACAAACCCGAAAGCGGACTGTACAACGTGGGCACCGGCCACGCGCAGAGTTTCCTCGACCTTGCCAACTCCACTTTCGAGGCCATGGGCTTGGAACCCAACATCGAATTTGTCGACATGCCCCTCGACATACGCGACAAATACCAGTATTTCACCGAGGCCGACATCTCGAAACTGCGTTCCTCGGGCTACGACAAGCCTTTCCACAACCTCAGCCAGGGCGTTGCCGACTACGTTAAAAATTATCTGATACCAAATAAATATATATAATGAACTACAAAAGCAAGTTGCACAAAATCAAGGCCTTTGTCTTCGATTTCGACGGAGTGATGACCGACGGCTCGGTATGGACTTTCGCCGACCGCGAGACTGTGCGTGCAGGCAATATCAAGGACGGATTTGCATTGCAGTATGCCAAAAAGAAAGGCTACATCACCGCAGTTTTGTCGGGAGCCTCGTCGCTGAGCATCAACAACCGCATGGAAGCCCTTGGCTGCGACATCGACGATATAATGACAGGCTGTTCCAACAAAATCGATACTTTCAACGATTTTCTGCAACGCCACAAGCTCGCTGATGACGAAGTGCTGTACATGGGCGACGACATCCCGGACTACGAGATAATGCAACGCGCGGGTGTGGCCACCTGTCCCGCCGACGCCGCCGAGGAAATAAAGCTGATTGCCGACTACATATCGCTGTATCCGGGCGGAAAAGGCTGTGTGCGCGACGTTATTGAGCAGGTGCTTCGATTGCACGGCAACTGGTTCCATCCCGACGCTGTAATTTGGTGATTAAGTATCACTTGCGGTAGGCTGTCGCAACTTCTTAAAATTTTTTTCCGGATAACAAAAACGCCTTAGCGCATGTCCGTTAAGGCGTTGAATATTTTTTTTATGTTTATGAAAAAAAATGATTTGTCAAAGTCTCTTTATCGTCCATCGCAACGAGAGGCACGACAGCATAAAATATATTCCGGCCTGCACCCATAAGCCTATAATTTGCGGTGCCACTTGCAATATAGATGCCCCCATAGTGTTTATGCCCACAAATCCCTGAATGGCAAAAGTGGAGGGAAACAGCAACGAAAAGGCTTTCCAAAACATAGGAATATTCGACTCCGGCCATGCTATACCCGAAACAAAAAGCAGTATTATGCTGAATGCGGGGAATAACACAAGTGCGGCCTCGCGGCTTCGGAAAAAAGCCCCTATTGTCATGGAAAAGAATGTGGTGGCGAGTATAAACGGCACAATCAGAGTTATAAGCGAGCCTATTCCGCCTATGTGCGGTAGCCCGAACAGTCGCGGTATCATTATAAGTCCGTATATCGAAAGGGCGGTGTATATGATGAAATAAGCCAATCCTCGCCCTATCACCACGCGGTATATGCTGTCTCTTTTTATAAAGGATGGAATGTAGTGTCGTCCGTCCTCGTAGGCGGTTCCGCAAAGTGTGGTAACTCCGAAAAACAAAGTTTGGTGTAGTATAAGAATCAGGAAGATGGGCAATAGGAAACTGCGAAATCCCTGCGATGGCGAGAAAAGATCCACGCTCTCGTTGCGTATGGGCATAACCATTTGTTGAGCCTGTCCGTCGGTCATGCCGAGGGCACTGTAGCGGCGCAACTCTATGTGGCGCATGTCGTCGAGCATTACCATATTGACACCCAAATACACGGCACGGTAGTACAGAAAACTGCCCATGTCGCAAAATAGCGACATATACGCTTGTTCGAGACTGGCAAGGCGGTTGCCGTAATCGTTGGGTATATAAAGAATGCCGTGCACTTTGTGTTGCTCGAACAGTCTTTGGGCATCCTCCATATTGGCACAGCGGTAGGCCACTTTTACCTCGGGGGTGGCGTCGAGTTTGCGCACAAAACGTTTGCTGTCAGTAGAAAGGTCGGTATCCACAACGGCAACGGGTACATCGGTGAGGTTGTCGCCGACATATATGTAACTGTAAAGTATTGGGTATATGATGCCTGCAATAAAAAATATCAGTATGGCCGACTTGTCGTGAAATATGCGGTATATCTCAAGATTTACCACATACCAGATGTCATGTAATGATTTTATAAATCTGTTCATATTATATTGCCGGATAGTTTTGGTGAATTAGAGCTTTGAGCAGACGTTTTGAGGTGATAAATGGCAGGAACATAAACACCGCTATCATAGGCAGATATTTGGCAGTTTGTGCAATTGACAGGCCAAAAAGCGTGGTGTCCACTGTAAACAGATAGAACGACCGCAAGGGGAACAAAATGCTCAGTCCCTGAATGGCAGGGGGCATGTATTCCAACGGAAAAGTGAACCCCGACATTGTAAGGGCCAATATACCGTAAAGTACGGAAAGGCTTATGGCTGTGCTGATTACAGGTGCAATGCCGATGAAAAACACCCCTATGCACTGCATGGTTATGATGTATATTATGGAACCGAGCATGTAAAACGCCAAATTTCCTTCCATAGGGAATTTAAATACAAGGAACATCAGTATTATTCCCGCAAGCTCGAGTATAAGGTACAATATAGTGTATGGCAGCATTTTACCGAAAATGGCGGCAAAGTACGATTTTCTGGCGGTTTTTAGCCATTGCCGCGAGGTTTTGTGCTTTAGCTCAACGCCCATTGAATAGGTTGTGGTGAGCAGTATGATAAGTCCCAATATTCCCGGGAATACGGTGGTTAGCAGGTAGGCCGGGTAGTTCATATAGGGGTTGCCTATCAGGTGCGAGTCGAGCACAATGGGTTGTATCAGTCCCATAATGGCATTGTCGTTGTATCCCCTTGCGCGTAGCAGTTCGCGTTGTACGGCGGCGGGGGCGAGGTTGGCCATAGTGGTAAGTTCTTTCATCGTTAGCGAAGCGCCCATAAGGTAGGCTTGGTTCATGTAGTAAGATATTTTTGGCTGTTGAAAAGCCAGAATGTCGGCATAAAACTTTTCGGGAATTACCATAAAGGCGTAAATTTCGCCACGTTGCATGGCGTCGCGGGCTTCGGCAAAATCGCTGTAATGGCGCTTTACCTCGGCAAAGGGAGTGGCGTTCAACTCGCGTGCCAATCGCCTCGATATGGACGAATGGTCGTAGTCCACCACGCCTATGGGCAGACTTTGCGGGGTTCCTTCGCTCAAAAACGAGAAAAAGAACACGTATATAAACGTCATCATGCCCACAGTTGCTACAAGGTACACAGGATTGCGGAAAATCCTCTGCACCTCGCGCACGGCCACTTCTCTTATTTTTCTGAACATTGCTGTTTCTTGGGTTAGGTGTGGCTATTTGTTTACGATAAGCACCGTCATGCCAGGGTGCAGGTTGGGTATATCCTCAATGGGACGGGCTTTTACCTCAAAGGTCTTGGCGTCGAACTTACTTATGTTTTTGGTCGCACGCCAAGTGGCATACGACATCATGGCTTTCATAAAAGTAATTTTGGCTTTATATGTCTTTTCGCCCAAGGCGGGAACCTGTATTTCGATAATATTGCCTATGGCCATGTCCTTTAGTTTGTCCTCGCGTACGTTGAAAGTGAACCATATATCGCTGAGATCCACTATGCTCATGATGGGGGAGCCGGAACCTACAAGTTCGCCCACTTTTGAGTAACGCTCGGTAACTTCGCCGTCCACCGGTGATGTGAGGTTTATCTCGTTGAGGTACGACGATACCTCGGACACGGCACCCTCGGCACGCTCCACTAGGGCTTGTGCGGCAAGAATATCCTCGTATTGCGCACCGTTTTTGGCCATCTCATACTGCGTTTTGGCAGCTTCGGCAGTGGCTAAGGCGGCTTTGTACTGAGCCTCGACTTCGTCGCGTTTTTGTTGTGGCAATACGTTTTTCTCGTAAAGCGCCTGCACGCGGTCGAAAGATTTTTTTGTTATATCTACGCCTACTTCGGCTTTCTTCAACATAGCCAAAGCTCCTGCAATCAGTTCTTCGCGTGCCCCTGCGTCGGCTTTGGCTTTTTGTGCCGATGCCGCTTTTCTGGCCGCCTGAGCCTGCGAGAGTTTTGCCTGTATTTCGGGACTGTTGATGAACACAAGGGTGTCGCCTTTCTTCACCTTGTCGCCTTCTTCGAAATAGTATTTTTCTATACGTCCGGGCAGTTTTCCCGACACACGATATTCGGTAGCTTCGGCCTCTCCAGTTATCACATCGTTTTCCTTGGAGTAGAGAAAAATCCCGATAATCATAACTAAAACAACTATGATTCCAAGGGCTATAAGTCCGCGCCACAGATTGGCTTTTTTTCTTTTTGTGTTATTCATTGTATATCAGTTTTTTACCTATTGTTCAATAATTTAAGTTTTGTGTTTCGCCCAAAGCCCTGTTTAGGTATAAATCGTTGATTTTAAGCTCTATTGCCGCATCGATTTTTTCGGAGAAGGCTTTCAACCAAGCTGTTTGTGCACCCATAAGGTCGCTGGCGCTCAGCACTCCGGCGTTGAACGAGGCTTGAGCCAGACGCAGGTTTTCTTCGGCGTTTTGTATGTTGCTTTCGGCCTGCAGGTAGTTTTTCATCGACACTTTGCGCTGTTGCGAAATTTGCGTTACCTGCAATTGAATCATCTCCTTGGCTTCGGACACTTGGTATTTCACCTCGCGCTGCTTGGATTTTGCTAATTTCACGGAGTGGAAACTTGTGGGGTGGGCTATGGGTATGTTAAGCACTACACCGCCGTAGAACATGCCGTCGAATTGCTGTTCAAATCCGTTAAAGAGGTTAGGGTTGGAGATGATGTATCCGCCGTTGGCCACAATGTTCGGCATAAAAGTCGAGCGGGCTATGACTACACTCTCTTTGGCAATGCGTTCGGCCTGATGGAGCATTTTCATCTCGTTCCGGTTATTGTAAACACGGTTCATGTCTATGGTTGTGTCGGTAATTAGCGGCAGGTTGCCGAGGTCGCCGTCTTCGGTGGTGAAATCGCTGTCCAGAGGCATTCCGCAAAGCTGTGCCAAAGCCATTTTTGCAAGGCTCAGACCGTTTTCGGCTTTGGCCAACGCCATTTGGGCTTCGTTGAGTTTCACCTGCACTTTAAGCTGGTCGCTACGTGTGGCTACTCCTGTGGCCACCATCTCGCCCACGTTGCGGTTCAGGGTGTCGAGCAGGTTGCAGAAATCTTTTGCCAAACGGTATTTGTTTTCAATCGACACTACACGCCAATAGTATTCATCAACCTGAATTACAAGGTCTTCCACAGCCTTGATGTATTCAAGGTCTTTTACCTCGGCGTTGGCGGAGGCTATGTTGTACAAAGCCACTAACTTACCGCCCATAAATATTGGTTGGGTAACGCTTACCATACCGGCGTAAATGGCACGAGTGTCGATGCTCATATCGTCCACCAAACCTTGTCCGATGTTGTTTATGCGTCCGCTTATACTATGCACTATTCCGGTATTGGCTATATAGTTGGCTATTATGCCGTTGCCGAGCCTCTCGGCTATACTGGTGGAGATGTTTGTACCGAGGTTGCTCAGGTTGTCCTGCTGTTCGTCGCTGAGCAGTTGCACCGAACGGCTGCTCCACATTGCCGTGCCATTGGCTGTAACTCTTGGCAGAAACTGGTCGAAAGCCATCTGCTTAATGGCCTCCGACTGTGTCTTTTTTTCGTCGGCTACAAGTAGATTCTTGTTGGATTTCAATGCGTGATAGCGGCAGTAGTCGAGCGACAGACGCTGTTGTGCCGCTAGCGACATTATGGCCGCAAGCATTGCCATTATTACAATTCTTTTCTTCATCGTGTCTTTAATGTATAAAAATCATACAAGATTACGTATTTTCCTTTCAAAAATTATACTATTTTTTTGCAATGTTACGTTTATATATAAAATTTTCGACCTTTTGACCAAAAACTGTGGCATACTGTCATTTTAGGACTGTCAGAAATGTCAGTGCCGCAACTGACAGAAATCGAAGAATAATTAACTTTATGGAACAAAATATAATTGATATTGAAACTCTGAAACGGGCAATAATCGAACGGAACGAACAAAATCATATAGAGCTGATAACCAATAGTATTGCCGTTGTTAGCGATATTAGTATGGTAAAATTTGCCAATATCGTGGAGATAAATATGTGGGCTTGTGTGCTGTGCGTTTCGGGCAGTTGCCGACTGTCACTTAATCATAGCGACTACGATATTTACCAGGGCACGCTACTTGTGTACCAACCGAACCAAAGGTTCAAAATAGAACAATTGTCCGACGATTGCAGAGGAAAGATACTTTTCTTGGCAAACGACGTGGTTGATGAATCGTTGTCGAAAATAACGGACATCTTCAATGTCATGCTCTATGTGCAGGAAAATCCGTGCGTTCAGCTTTCTGAAAAACAGTGCGAAATGCTACTCCGTTACGAGCAGCTCATTATTCTAAAAACGGGAGAGACCGGAAACCTTTTCCACAAGGAGGTGGCAAACAACCTGCTAATGGCCATGTTTTTCGAGCTTTTCAACATATACAGCCAAAATTTGCTCCAAAAGGACAATTTCAAAACCAAAAGCGACCGCGTTTTTGAGCGTTTTCTGCAATGTGTGTCGAAAAACTACAAGAGCGAGCGTTCTATAAAATTTTACGCTCAGGAGATTGGCATAACGCCCAAATATCTGTCGCAACTGTGTTTTCAGGTGTCGGGACGGCATGCCGGCGATTGGATCGACCGCTTTGTTATTGCCAAGGCCAAAAGTCTGTTGCTCGACTCAGACCTGACCATTCAGCAGATTTCCAACAGCCTTAATTTCGCCAATCAGTCGTTTTTTGGAAAATATTTCCGCAAACAAGTCGGCCAAAGTCCCCGACAATTCCGAAAAAACGGCGGTAAATGAATTTGTGCGAAAGCGTGGAATGGACAGGATTTTTTATAAAGTATTCGCAAAAAACACGATTTTGAAATATTTTATGTATATTTGCAAATTCTTTGATATTTGATATAAAAGCAAAAACTATCTGAATTACAGAGTATAATGAGACTGATGAAACTAAAAATATTTATTTTTGTAACAGCCATAGCGATAGGTACGGGTTTATATGCCCAAAATCTTACGTTCACTGTAAAAGATGTAACTTTTACAATGATAAAGGTTAAGGGCGGTACTTTTATGATGGGTGCTACAAATGAGCAGGGAACTTTGGCACACGAAGGAGAAAAGCCCGTACATAAGGTAACATTGTCGGATTACTACATAGGTGAGACGGAGGTGACCCAAGAACTCTGGGAGGCTGTTATGGGCAATAACCCGAGCAATTTCAAAAATCCTCAAAATCCGGTGGAAAGGGTTTATTACGACGACATTGTGAATGAGTTTTTTCCTGAGCTCAACCGTTTGACAGGCAAGCATTTCAGTCTTCCTACCGAAGCCGAATGGGAGTTCGCTGCCCGCGGAGGCAACAAAAGTAAAGGTTACAAATATTCGGGAAGCAACAAAATTAACGATGTGGCGTGGTATCACGATGATTACAATGTGTATATATATGAGACACACCCGGTTAAGTCTAAACAGCCCAACGAACTCGGAATATACGATATGAGCGGCAATGTGAATGAGTGGTGCTACGGTTGGTATGGGGATTACAATAATACTCCGAAGGTTGATCCTAAAGGACCTTCAAAAGGTTCGTACCGAGTGATACGCGGTGGAAGCTGGATTGATTATTCGAGATATTGCCGAGTGTCGTATCGTTTCAGCACAACTCCCGACGACCATAACGACGCCACGGGTTTCCGTCTGCGTTTAGGTGCCAAGTAAGGGGGGGGAAATACTATAACGAATTCTCGGTTAGCGGCTTTCTTTTATCCATGCTTTCATACTTTTCTTGAACTCTTTGGTGAATGCCTTGTACCATTTGTCGGTGGTATAGTAGTTTATGGCATCCATAGCATCTTCGTAGCTGTAGTTTTGTTTGTTCATGTCGTATGACATAAGTTTGCCCATGCGTTGTTGCACTTTCTTAGTTTCGGAGGCTTTGTAGCCCATATCTTTCAGTGCACCAAGGGCTTCGAGAGCTACCATGTAATCCTTGTGGCGCATAAGTATGTCGATGGCTTTAAGCGTTAGTTCGGTGTCTTCGAGGTTCACAAGTATCTGTCGCAGAGGGGTATGCTTTATGTTGGCCGATTCAAGTTCGTACATATTGTACATGGTTTCCAGCGCACCGTACTGTTGCAGGTATCCTGCGGTGTCGCCGGCACGTAGCAAGGTGTAAGCGTTGTCGAGGCGGTCGATGTATTCCAGTGGCTTTTCAATCTGTTTCATCAGGGCCTTTAGTTTGCTCTTGTCGAGTTTGCATTTGCGTGTCTCCGGCACGGCAAGTGCTTCGCGTACGTATGCCTCGGCTTTGTAGTAGTCGTTGCGTTTTATGCAGTCGAGAATGTTGTAAACATAGCTGTTTAGTTCGTCCTGACGTTTGCTGCACACCTTTTGGTCGAGGGCGTTGAGGTAGGAGTTCATAATCCGCACAATGGCGGTATCCTTTTCCATTTTGTAGCTGCGTATCAGTTCGTTGCTTAGGTTTACAAGGCTGTCGGCCTGATTGATGTCGCCCTGCCATACGGCGTATTCGGCTGCCGACATACGTTTGGCTGTTATCTCGCGTATAGCGCTGCGGTACATTTCCTCGACTTCGGCCTTTTCTGTCTCAATTTTTGCCAGCTGGTTGGCTTTTTCAAGCACTTCGAGTGCTTTTTCGAAACTGTTCACCGAAAGGTAGGAGCGGGTTTCGTAAAATTTGTCGTCAAGGGCTTTGCTTATCTGCGTCTTTTTCGACGGAGTGTCTTTTGTCATTTCGTTCACGTAATGCTTTTCCACATTGTCCACCTCGGTTTGAATTTCCTCGGCGCTCCTGACTTCGTTGTCATCGGCTACGTAGTCGCTGAATTTTTCGGCATACGAGGAATCCACGGCTGCCTCTTCGATGGCTTCTTGTTTCTGTTGCAGTTTCGATTTTGCCGGTTCGAGGGCGGCCACCTGGGCTTTCAGGGCGTTACGTTCCTCGCCGTCGAGGTAGGTGGCAAGCTGTTTGGCTTTGTCGAGATACTCCTGATACAGAGCCGCTTTGCGTTCGCCTTCGAGTTGCTTGGCCTCACTTATGTAGTTGTCGGCAATTTGTTTGATGATGTCCTTGAACTCGGCGTCGCCCGAAATGCTCTCCCTGTTGTCGGCGTAGTATTCGTATGCTATTACGGCAAAGTTCTCGGCAATGGCGTTTTTGCCGTTGCGTAACGATTTCTTGGCTAATTTCAGATGGTCGCTGTAAATTTGGTTTTTGCTTTTGGCAATAGATTTTTCGAGTTCCTCTCCGTCGCAGATTTTCATGGAGTCGATGGTGCAGAATTTCTTTAGCTCGTCGTAAACTTCCATAGCACGTGCGTGCTTGCCTTGGTCGGCTAAACCGATGGCGTAGAGGTAGTTTTTGTTGTAAGTGTAATGTAGTATGTTGTAAATCAGTTCTTTCTGGTCGCTGTTAGGATTCATGTCGGCAAGTATGTGCATAAGCCGCTCGGCACCGCGTGCAATCTGCATACTGTCCAAATCGAGTTTGGCTAACTGGTAGTGCGAGAGTATGTGCTTGTCGTTGAGGTTTATAGCTTTGTTGAAATAAGTGGTGGCACGTCCCACGTCGTTGCCCTTGAGGTGCATAATGCCCTGCCTATAAGTGAGGTCTACGACTTTGGGCAAAAGAAAGTCCACCATTTGGCGGTTTTGCTCCACAAGGATTTTCAGGTTGTACCAGTTGTCGAAAATCTTGGTGTCCTCGCGGTGGTCTTTGTATTTCTTTACAAGTTTCTCGGCTTCACGTAGTTGAGAGTTGTAGACCACAAGCAGTTCGGGGGTGTCGTAGCGGAACTGCGAAAGAGTTTTGATACTTGTCTCCAGTTCGTCAACGATAAGGGTGCGCTCGTTGTCAGAAAGTTTCTGTGCGTTGGCGGAACTTATTACTGAAAGTCCCAATATCAGGGCTATTGCTAATGTTTTTTTATACATGGGATAATTTTTTTTTTCTAAGTTGGAAATCGATTGCAAAATTACGTACTTTATTCGGTATAAAACAGCCTGTTTCACTAAATTCATAAACTTTGGGATGTTGAAAACATTGTGTCGTGATAAAACAGCGTTTTTTCATTTAAAAGTCACCCGAAAAACGTTCCGAAGTGGCAATATGGCTTTGTTGTAATAGTATTGCGCGTAAGTGTAATGGGTTTGGTATTAGAGTGTTATGTTTGTGTTTGGAAAAATATTTTGCCGAATTGCGAAAAAATCGTATCTTTGCAGACGGAAAGATGGCAGAGAGGTCGAATGCGGCGGTCTTGAAAACCGTTGACCTTCACGGGTCCGGGGGTTCGAATCCCTCTCTTTCCGCAAAAGAAGGACAATCAATAATTGCACAGTTCAAAGGTTCGAAGCGGTGTTTTTTAGTTCGAGCTTTCAATTGTGCTTTTTTTGTAAACAAAAAAGCGGATATTATGCTAACAGATGGACTTATAATAAGCATTGTGCTGGTGGGAGTCGTGCTGGTGGCAACCTATTTTTTCAAAAGCCGTTCGGAAAAGCGTGAAAAAGAGGGGCAGCCTTCCAACAACAAAGGCTGTAGCATAGCTTTTTATGTGTTTTTGGGGATTGTTCTTGTCGGACTGGTGCTTGCCTACATATTTTATAGGTGGTGGGGTTGATGTTGAAATGTTTATTGTTTAACAGTTGGTGAATAGTCGTCAGTAATTTCAACTTTCAGCTCTTAACTCTTAACTCTTTCGGTATTCCGATGGCGACATTCCTGTCTCGCGACGGAAAAAGCGGCTGAAGGCTGTGAGGTCGTTGAAACCGAGAAGCTCCGACACTTCGCCCAGTCGCATGTCCTTTTTGGTACGTAGAATGATTTTTGCCTGAGCCACAAGATGTTGTTGTATCCAATGGCTTGCCGTGCGTCCGGTCTCCTGCCGTATCAAAGTGCTGAAATATTTGGGCGTGAGGCAGAAAAGGTTGGCATAGAAAGCTACATCGTGGTGCTGATGGCAATATTTTTTGACGGCTTCGTAGTATCGCGGACTTAAATTGCTGGTTTGCAGGGCTATGGTATTTTCGTTCTCTGAGCGGAAATTGTCGATGACGTTGGTTAGGACTTGTAGAATTTCTATTGCGTTTTCCCTGATGCAGCCGTTTATGTTTAGCACTGTGTGCAGAGCCTTCACGATGCTCATGATATCGCCAAACTGCTTGTCGGTGAGGTGAAAATGAGGATAGCTTTCGTGCCAGAAACGACCACGGCTGGCGTTGATTTCCACCATTTGTCCAAAAAGTTCCTCCGACACAACAATCAATGTCGCACGGTAGTCTGGCGAGGTGCTGTGGCAGAACAGCTCGTGATTGGGATAAACAATGGCAATGTCGTGCGGATTGAAAATAACCGACAGCCCGTCGTACTCGTTGTGGACGTTTCCACTGTGGTTTATACAAATTATGTAGTAAGGCGATACGTATGGCTCACTGTAGGCCGGCATACGGGTTATCTCATCCAACACTACAATGCCCTGGGCGGCAATCTTTTCGTCCATCTGGCCAAGAAAATCGACATTGTTTCCCATGTGATTTGCAAATTGAGAATGCAAAAATAACAAATATTCCGGACATTAAAAAAAAAAAACGACTTTTTGCCAAATAAATTTCCTTTTTTGATAACACTTGTATCAAAGCTATTTTGTAAATTTGCAGATATTAAATATAAATAATATAAATGTTATAGTGTTGATTTTTAATCAATTAAAATAATGTAAATACATAAAATAGTTAAATTCGATTTTTTTGGGACACATATTTTTATAGCGATACGATGAGAAAAAGTATGAATATCCGTCGAAAGAAATGTGCAAAATCACCGAAAAAAATTGTTTTTTCATCGACAAATTCACAAATTATTGAGTAATAACGTAATAAAAATATCATGAGTACAATTATTAAAAGACTGACATTGCTGTTCGTTCTCTCGGTTATGATACCGGCTTTTAGCGAAGCCCAAACTTCGGTAACTGTGAAATTCACCGACGGAACAAGTCAGGATTATGTAATACCTACTTCGGGCGGTATATATTTTTCTGGCGACACCCTTATGCACCTGCAAACGGCCTCGGGACAGGTGTTGCACAGGGTTGATGACGTGCGTAGCATTGCTTTTGCCCATACCAATTCCATCAGCGATGCAGTTATGGAAACCCAAAGTCTTGTGCTATATCCCAATCCCTCAAGGGATTACATTTTCATAGACGGTGGCATTGACGGCTTGCAAACGGTTGTCATTTATTCCGCCAAGGGAACGGCAGTGCTGCAAGGCCAATACAGCAAGGGCGATAAAATTGACGTAAGTGCCTTGAAAAGAGGTTTTTATATAGTTAAAATAGGTGCTAACGCATTAAAGATGTATAAGTTATGAAAAAGGTAGCGATATTGTCCGTAATACTGTCGGTGTGCGTGCTTTCGGCATCGGCACAAAAGAATATAAAAGCCTACAACAACGGCGGAGTAATCTATCAAACCAGCTTGGAGAATGTGGACAGCATAACTTTTCCCAACTCCACCATTTTGTTCAACGCCGACCTTTGGCAGAACAATCTCGGCAATGTGGACAGCCTTGTGTTCGGCACCGCAAGCTCTACAGTGCGTGATACCACAGCTATCGACACATCTACAACCATTAACATAGTGTACAACGGCTCTTCGGTAAGCATTACCAATCCCTATTCATCGAGTGGCGTTTCCATTACCTCTTCGGGAGCTAATGTTACGGTAAACTCCACAATATCAACTGATAACATTGTTTATAACATTTGGGGTGCAACATCTTCGGGTTCGCTTAGCGTAACCACTTCGAAAAACATCATACTGCGTTTGCGCGGCGTTTCCATCACCAATCCTAACGGTCCTGCCGTAAAAATAGCTTCCGACCAAAAAGCCACTGTTCATCTCGTGGCCAACACTACAAATATGCTCAAGGACGGCTCGGCAAATTCGGGAAAAGGTGCCTTGCAGAGTGCCGGCAAGTTTGTTTTCCAAGGCACGGGCACACTCAACGTTTACGGTATGGCCAAACACGGCATTCAGAGTAGCGGCTCCACCAAGGTGCTCAATGGCAGCATCAACGTGCTGTCCGCCGTTAAGGACGGCATTAATGTGGACAACTTTATTATGGACGGCGGTACGGTGGCTGTTTCCGGCACAGCCGGCGATGGTATCGACGGCGACCAAGGCTATATAGAGATAAACGGTGGCACCATACGCATTACCTGCGACTCCGCCGATGTAAAAGGTATTAATTGCGACAGCATTTTTACCATGAACGGCGGCGATGTTACCGTAAATGTTACCGGCAAACAGTCGAAAGGTCTGAAATCCAAGCAGCGTGTGTCGGTACTTGGAGGCACGCTTAATATCACAGCCTCAGGCTCCTACGCCCTCGAAGCCTTGGGCAACGGCTACGACCCGTCGTATTGTACGGGTATCAAAGCCAATGAATTCGTGGGTGTTGCCGGCAATGTTACCATCAACTGCCCCGGCTCCAATGTGGGCGGTCGCGGCATATCCGCCGACGGCATAGTAACCATTAACGGAGGTACTTACAATATAACTGTAAACGGCGGAGCTGACGCATACACCAATTCCAACGGCCTTAGGGACACCCTCGCTTCGGCTTGTATCAAAGGCGACGGCAACGTGTCTGTTGCAGGTACAGTTACGCTTACAAACACAGGTATCAACGGCAAAGGTATTTCCTGCGACAATACAGTTACCATAAATGCAGGGGCACGGCTTACTGCGACGGTGTCGGGAACCCGTTCCAAAGCGGTGAAAACCGACGGCAACCTAACTGTGAACGGCGGCACCATAGACATAACCGCCTCCGGTGCCACAGGAATATACAACGGCGACACAGCATATTGCGTTGGTTTCAAGGCCAAAGGCACCACCACAATCAACGGCGGTGACATTACAATAAACTGTACATCAACTAATAACGGCGGTCGTTGCATATCCGCCGACGGACTGCTGAATATCAACGGCGGCACTATGACGCTTTCTACGGCAGGCAACGGCAGCGGCAGTTCCACAAGAGGGTTTTCGCCCGCATGTATCAAAACCGACAGCGATGTTTTTATCAACGGTGGCTATATGAAGTGCACAAGCACAGGCCGTGGCGGACGTGGAATAAAGGTGGACGGCAAGCTGACCATAGGCACACTTGGAGCCAACGACAGTCTTATTTCTATATCGGTAAAAACCTCGGGCGCCAATGTGGTTTCTTCGGGTGGCGGACCCAGACCCGGTGGCGGCGGTCCGGGCGGCGGTGGCTCGAGTATTAGCTACAAAGGTGCTCCCAAGGGCATTAAAGCAATCGGCAAATTGACCGTCAATAGCGGCATGGTGCGTGTTTACTGTAGTCAGACCTCGTCGGCTACAGCCGAAGGTATTGAAAGCAAGGACACTATAAATATCAACGGCGGAGCCATAGAAGTGAACGCCTACGACGACGGTATCAACGCTTCGAAATGGCTCAATATTACAGGCGGCAAAGTGTGGGTGAACAGCCGCAACAACGACGCTATGGACTGCAACGGCACCAACGTAACCCTTGCTGGCGGACTTATTATTTGCTATGGTGCGGAACAGGCTATAGATGCTGACCTTGGCGAACAGCAAAACCGCAGCATAACCATTTCGGGAGCCACACTCCTTGCCCGAGGCGGCAATATGGGAGTGCTCTCGATGAATAACTCCACAGCCCCCACAATGCTTAACAATCAGAAATACCTTATGACAAGCTATACCTACGGTGGCACTTTGGTTATCAAAAACAGTAGCAACCAAGAAGTTTGTGTGTTCAAGCACCCCGCTTTGTCCGGCAGTGGTTTCGATGCCGGTACCGCCAAGAGTTTGGAGAAGGCTACGGCAAATTTCATTTTTACCTCGCCAAACGTAACAGCGGGTTCCTATTCGGCTTACACATCGGCCACAATAACAGGTGGCTCAAGCTGGCACGGATATTACACGGGAGCCACTGTAAGTACTTCGGGTAGCGGCACTTCGCTTACGACCCGATAAACCATTAAAAATCAGTAAATATGGCAAGAATAATTAGATTGACGGCTTTTCTACTTATGGCGGGACTTTGCATGTCGGTGTCGGCGCAACAAACGCAAGATACAAAACGCGAACGCAAGAAAAATCTTACCATAAAGGAATACAAACAGAAAACAGGCTCCAAAGTGCCGAGGCTCGACGACATAATTCGCTACGACGCCAACGGGCGCAAGGTGGAGGAGATTGAGTATTCGTCCAACGGCTCGCAGAAAAGCCGTGTGGTTTATGAGTACGACGACAAAGGAGTTTGTACCCGCGAACTGGTGTATGATCATAAAAACAAAGTTCAGAAAATAAGGAAGATAGAGTATAACGCCGATGGCACCAGGCACAAAATCTATGTGTATTCGCCCAAAGGCAATCTGGAAACCACACGAACTTTCGAATACTCGTACTAATCTCAAACCCAATGCAAAAGCTTCAGTACATAATCGACGGTATGAACACCATTTCGCTGCAGGACATGACGGCGGTGAAGATGATGAACCGTATCGACACCAAGTACCTGCTCAACAAAGGGCAGCTGTACGAGGCTTTTGCCATGCTCAAAGACTATTACCAAGTGCAAACCATTGGTGGCGAGGCTATTGCCCCATACCACACGCTGTATTTCGACACCGAGGATGTGGAAATGTACACCGTGCACCACAACCGCAAGCTAAACCGTCAGAAACTGCGTGTGCGCTGCTACCGTCAGAACAACACCACTTTTTTCGAACTTAAGAACAAAAACAATCGCGGCAAGACCAAAAAGACACGTATTCCGGTGGAAATGACGGATTTCGACAACTGCCTTGCACTCCCCAAAGTTATTGGTTTTGTTGCCCAAAGCACCAAATACACAGTGGATGCCCTTATGCCTCATGTGGAGAACTATTTCAACCGTATTACAATCGTAAACAACGAAAAGACCGAGCGTGTTACCATCGACAGCGACATACGTTTCCACAACCGGTACACGGGTATCTCTTGCCACAGCATGACCGACCTCGTCATCGTGGAGGTGAAACAAGACCCCACACAACGTGCCAACTCCCATATAGTAAACACTTTCCGCCAACTGCGCATACAGCCCAAACGCGTAAGCAAATACTGCCTCGGCACCGTCCTCACCAATCCAAATGCTAAATATAACCGTTTTAAACAGAAAGTTAGATACATCGAGAAGTTAGTTAAGAGTTAAAAGTTAAGAATTAATAGTTTACAGTTTACAATTCACAGTTAAACAATTCAACAAACCATGAATATCCTAAACATCGAATACGACCCCGAAATAGCAAGCGAATTTGGTATGGGGTTTTGGGACAGTCCAATGTTTAATTCGAGCGACGACGGCTCCTTGTTGTTCGCCGATTCGTTGGTGCTTTTTCTGATAAAATTCGGCATTCACCTGCTGTTCTCTTTCTCGATAGTGCAATTTTTCTACTATCGTAAAAGCAAGCGCGGCGACTATTACTTTACATTCCTGCTGTTCAGCGTGATAATATTTCTGTTGCTGTTTCTTTTGCAGGACTCTAAAATGGAAGCGGCTGTGGCAATCGGGCTTTTCGCCATCTTCGGCATGATACGCTACCGCACCGAGAGCATTCCCATCCGCGATATGACCTACCTTTTCGAAATTATCGGTCTGTCGGTTATCAACGGCTTCTCCAAAACCGTTACCTTCGGCGATTTTACCATGCTTGTCGTCTTCAACCTGCTTATTTTGGCCGTCAACCTTATTCTCGAAAGTTGTGGGTTCCTTCACAGAAAATCCACTAAAATAATACTTTACGAGAAGATAGAACTTGTAAAACCGCAGAACTACGACCAGATGATTGAAGATTTGAAAAACCGCACAGGTTTGGACATCGTAAAGGCCGAAGTGGGACATATAAATTTCCTAAAGGACACTGCCTATATAAAAATTACTTACCACAACCACCGACGCGAGCTCAACACCATCAACCACATGACCAAATATAAGGATTATAAAAATATGTGATTGAGAAACTTACGTCAAACCATTGAAAAACCATAACAAAATGACAGCAAGAAAAATCATAACAATAGTGCTGCTGGCAATACCTCTGTCGGCCATTTCGCAGACCGATGTGGAGCTTGCTCCCGAATACTGTGGAAGGTTGTCCTTGGGAATTGACAAGGAAATCTTCTCTAAACTGCATGTCACACTCGAAGAGGAAATGCGCGTGGTGGATAATTTTGGCAAACTTGGCAGAATGCAAACTACTGTTGGACTGAAATATAAACTACATTCCAACTTCAGGTTGGGAGTCGGTTATGCCCTTATCAATCCCTACAACAGCGATTCGAGCGTTTTCTCCGCTCCTCGCCACCGCCTAATGTTCGATGCTACCGGAACGGTGAGGTTCGGCGATTGGAATTTCTCGCTTAGAGAACGTTTGCAGATGACGCACCGCACCGACGATTTCAACGAGTATCAGAACCCGCGTGACGCCATTATGCTGAAAAGTCGTATAATGGTGAAATACAAGGGTTTGGGGATGTTTGAGCCTTACGCTTTTTTCGAGTTGCGCCACTACCTCAACGCACCTGTTATCAACGCCACCTACGACGGTACTTTTTATCGCACACCCGATGGCTACAAAAAAGGCGACGCAGGATGGTTCCTCGACGGTTTCAACGACTGTTACGCCAACCGCTACCGTGGCTCGTTGGGCGTGGAAATGCAGATAAACAAAAACAACTCGCTTAAAGCTTTTGTACTTGCCGACTTTGTTACCGACAAGGTGGTGGACGCCAACGCCGAAGGCACCAAGCTCAAGTCATACACCAGAGAAACGGGCTTTGTGGGCAGCGTGGGATTGGAGTATATATATGAATTCTGAAAAACCTTATTGAACAAAAACAAGCGGTCGGAATGCAATAATCCGGCCGTTTGTTGCGTTATACAAAAAAATATTTTCATGAAAAAGGTAGTCGTACTTACAGGAGCTGGCATTAGTGCCGAAAGCGGTATCAGTACTTTCCGCGACAGCGACGGACTTTGGGAGCAATACCGCGTGGAGGACGTGGCCACCCACGAGGCTTGGGAGCGCAACCCAAAACTTGTCCTCGATTTCTACAACGCACGCCGCAAGGACGTGCTTAAAGCACAGCCCAACGAAGGGCACAAACAGCTTGTCCGTTTGGAGGAGAGATACGACGTGTGTGTCATTACACAAAATATTGACAATCTGCACGAAAGGGCAGGCTCCACAAATATAGTCCACCTGCATGGCGAGGTTACCAAATCGTGCAGCGACCGCAATCTAAACGTGCCTTTCACCATCGAGGGCGACACGCTTGAGTACGGCCTCAAAGCCCCCGACGGCGGTATGTTGCGGCCTTTCATAGTGTTTTTCAACGAGCCTGTTCCGATGATGGAAAAAGCTATGGCGGTATGCTCGCAGGCCGATTATTTCATTATCGTCGGCACTTCGCTCAACGTGTATCCTGCGGCAGGACTTATAAACTTTGTGCCCAAATCAACACCATGCTATTTGGTTGATCCAAAGGAGGTTAAAGTCAGCCGTAATATAAAGGTTTACACCGAAAAGGCAGGTACAGGCGTTAAAAAAGTCGTTGATGAACTTATGGCATTGTAATTAGGAGAATTGTTAAAAAAACTTTTCTGCCAAAGGCGGAATCAATCAACAAGGTTTCTCTCGCCGAAGGCGAGCAGGAGAAAAGAGAAAACGAAAAATACAAAGTAGTTTATGCAGATACAAAAAAATGCCTCGCTACTCGGATATAACTCATTCGGTATCAACGCTAAAGCCGAAGAGTTGCTAACTGTGGAACATAGCTCCGAAATCCACGAACTGATTGAGAAACACCTTTCTACAGTAAATAAACATCTCTTTCTCGGTGGTGGCAATAATATTGTCTTTGTTGGTGATTTTCAAGGACTTGTGGTGTGTATGGCCAACAAAGGCATACACAAGGTAGGGGAGGACACCGACAGCGTTTTTGTGGAGGCCGAGGCAGGCGAGGTGTGGGACGATTTTGTGTGGCAATGCCTTGAAAAACAATGGTATGGTTTGGAAAACCTTGTGGCGATACCAAGTAGCATAGGTGCCGCCGCAGTGCAGAATATCGGTGCATACGGCGTTGAGGCTAAGGATTTTATCCATCAGGTAAGGGCTTACAATATAACCGACGGTACCGAAAAGATTTTCTCCAACACCGACTGCCGTTTCGGTTACCGCGACAGCCTTTTCAAACACTGCTACGGGCGTTATCTTATAGCTTCGATAACTTTCCGTTTGCAGAAAACTCCCAAGCTGAATCTTTCTTATACTGCTGTTAATCAGTGTCTTGCCAAAAACAATATGGACAATCCCACTCCCAAGCAGTTGGCGCAGTGCATTGCCGACCTGCGCTGGAGCAAGCTCCCCAAGCCCGAAGCGATGGGCAGTGTGGGCAGTTTCTTTAAAAACCCTGTGGTTACCGCAACGCATTACGAGACTTTGAAAGAGCGTTACCCCGACATTGTGGCCTATCCTGCCGGCGACGGTTACAAACTTGCCGCTGGTTGGATGATAGAGAAAAGCGGTTGGAAAGGCCGTGCCTTGGGCAGGGCAGGAGTGTACGAGAAACAGGCCTTGGTGCTTGTTAATCTTGGCGGCTGCGACGGTTACGATGTAGTGCGTCTTGCCAATGCTGTTACCGCCGACGTGGAGAGTATGTTCGGCGTCCGCCTGCAACCCGAAGCGATTTTGATTCGGAATTATTAGTGTCCGATAAAAAAATGCTCTTGGAGAGAGCTGCTCTCAATAACCCCAAGTACAACTTGGGGTAGGCAAAAGAATGGAATAATGGCGTGC
>CAJOEN010000026.1 GCA_905233475.1 uncultured Bacteroidales bacterium | reverse complement strand
CGTTAGCCCCTACCTCGGCACCACCGAACTGTTTGTTTACACCTTCGCCGACGGCAGTTTCCGTCAGGTAACCAAAGACTACCACGACATCTACTCGGTGCAGATTAGCGGCAACGCCATCTATGCCGAAGAAGTCTCGATGTCGCGTCCTGCCGAGATTTTCGCATACAACACCACCGACTCCGCCGCCACCGGCAAGCAAATATCCAACGTAAACACCGACCTGCTTTCGCAGCTTCGCATGGGCAAGACCGAGGAACGCTGGATTAAGACCACCAACGGCGAGGACATGCATGTGTGGGTTATCTACCCCTACGACTACGACAGCACCAAGACCTACCCCGCCCTTCTATACTGCCAAGGCGGCCCGCAAGGCATGATAGGACAGTTCTGGTCCACACGCTGGAATTTCCAGATAATGTCGGGAGCAGGATATTTTGTGATAGCCCCCAACCGCCACGGTGTGCCCGGCTTCGGCACCAAATGGAACGAGCAGATAAGCGGCGACTACGGCGGACAGAACATGAAAGACTATATGCAGGCCTACGACGTCATAGCCAAACAGCACCCCAATATCGACGAGAACCGCGTGGGAGCCTGCGGCGCAAGCTACGGTGCTTTCTCGGTGTACTGGCTGGCCGGCAACCACAACAAACGTTTCAAAGCTTTCCTCGCACACAACGGCATGTTCAACCTCGAACAGCAGTACTGCGAGACCGAGGAGATGTGGTTTGTGAACTGGGACCTCGGCGGCCCCTTCTGGGACAAGAGCAACGCTGTGGCGCAACGCAGTTTCGCCAACTCGCCCCACAAATTCGTCCAGAACTGGGACACCCCCATCTGCTGCATACACGGCGAACTCGACTACCGCATAGTAGCCTCGCAGGGCATGGCCGCCTACAACGCCGCCGTAATGCGCGGAATTCCCGCCCGTTACCTCTATTTCCCCGACGAAAACCACTGGGTGCTGCAACCGCAGAACAGCCTGCTGTGGCACCGCAACTTCATCGACTGGTTCGACAAATGGCTGAAAACCAATTAGGAATTCGGATTTAGGAGTTCGGAAGTTGGGAATCGGAGTCGAGCAAAAAAGCAATTCCGAAAACCGACTTCCGAAATTCGAATTAAAACAACATTATATGAAAACCTCGCTCAACAGACCATTGGATTACCGATGCTTTCTACTGGGAATACTTGTGTATTGGATGTTCATTATTATCTGGACACCTTTCTCACAATGTTTTTTCTTTTTAGAAGAAATTGACTCTCCACTTAACCCTATAGCCGTGGTAATCGGTAAATCCATTTTGACACTCGTGGTAGCATATCTGATATTTCGAAGGCTTAAAACATTAAATATCAAATGGATACATCTTATAATAATAATTGCAATAGGTATTGGACTTAATTTTCTGGGTTCTTATTTGCTAGATTTAATATTTAAATTGCCTACCAATTATAACAATCTCACTATCTCCGAACAGGTCTTGTTCGATGTGCGGAAATGGGCTAATCTCATAACCTCGTTTCTCATAATAGCCTTTATATGGTGGCGTTGCCATCCCGACGGCGTTGATGCCGATACCGGAGCCAGCTCCATCGAATCGTACAGCTATTACGGCGGGGCGTTGTTTTTCATAACATCTGAGTATCTTCTCTCCTTGGTGGACTCCATCGAGAGCAGTTGTTTATACTTTTTCAGCAATACGATGTTGTTTGAAAGCGTTTTGTATTTGATTGCCGTAGCCATTATTGCCGCAACATTTTATATCATTATAAAGAGGCGCATTGTGGTTCTGCCATTTACAGTTATTTTGACAGTCGTTGCCGTGCAGTTTGCCTGCCAATATTATTTGTCCGAAATTTTGCGATGCTTTCTTACGACTTATCCCGTAATGTTACCAACACCCTTTTATCCTCTTCTACTGAAACCGATTTTGCTTTTAGGACTCTTCCTCACCGTCTTTATTCTTTACCGCAGGGAGATGAAAAAAGCCACTACAGCGGAAAAATCTTCCGAAACACCCGTACATTAAAGGTTTTCCGCATTACGTATTTTTTCGTAACGACTTTTTGCAGAATGAATTTAGTGCAATTTCGAATGAATTGAACAACAATTTCCAGCACTTAGACGGACTCAGTATTGGTGTCCGAGAAAACTTTTGAAAAACCTCATAAAAGTATATGTATTAAGCAAATAAATAGACGGTCTTATCTGAGGGGGCTTGCTTTTTCAAAGTTGTATCTTGTGAATGAAGGAACAGGAACTTAATTCGTGCCAGCGGCACGAGTTCTCAATAACCCCACTCAAGGAACGCAGAGTGGGGTAAAAGGATATCCCCCTCAAAAACAAGCGTGCTGAAAGCACGCCACATATTTCTACAGAGAGAGCGTTGTTATTCTCCGTTTCACTATAGAAAACGGCACGCCATTATTTCATTCTTTTGCCTACCCCAAGTGCAACTTGGGGTTATTGAGAGCTGCTCTTTTCGAGAGCAATTTTTTTATCGGACACTAATAATTCAAATCCAACTGAGGAATAGTGTAGCCCTTTTTCCAATCTTTGCCGTAACGCACAGTGTCCTGAGGTATCGTATCATATTGGGTAAAATATGGTGTAGAATAGCAGTCATCAATAATCTTGACTCCTTCAAAACAAAGGTTACTGTCTGTGTTTTGGGGAATATTGGTGAAACCTTGACGTTGGTACACTTTTTGTTGGCGATAGTTCAGAAATTTGGGCATACCTTTACCCACATAACTGTCTCTAAACGTTATAAATTCGTCCTCATCATAAGTAAAAGAGTTCAACAAGTATTTTCCATTCACTTTGCAATAGTGAATCCTTTTAATATTTTTGTTATGATACAACGACTTAATAGGGGTCTTGCGCAACAGTGTTTTTGCAATAAACTTTTTGTTTGGGTCTTTTAGTTGTATGAATACGTCAGTAACGGCTAAATCTTTTTTGTCCACTATCAGCGTTGTGAGATATTCAGCCTTTGAAGTGTCCAATTTGTCATATCCCTTTATTTTGTAGTATTCGTTTGCCCCATCCGAGAACTGCGACAAAAACACAGATCTTAGATATCTCATAGAGTACTTTTTGGCGAGTTCGTGGACTAAATCTCTTGGCTCATAGCACACATCCCACTCGCATAATAAGACATAAGTATAGTTGTCGTCCTTATATACAATAGAGTAAATGTAATTGGTATCCATCAAAAGCCGAAAGGCAGTAGGGCAAAACATCCGTTTGTTTGGCTGCCCATAATGATATTTTTTTGCATGAGAGTAGCCGTCGGAAGATATAATATACGGGGCTTCGAGAAAGAAATACAGGCTGTCGTTGAGTGTTCGCCAATCGCGGCAGTAAAAAGAAGATGCAAAGGTGTCGGTATGGTAGTTTTCGGGGATGCGGCGGATAATTTCTTTGAGCAGAGCCTCGGGAGTTATGTATTCTTTTTTGGTAAACTCTGACAGCTGTATAGTCTTGTCTTTCAATTTTATAGGCTTACCAAGGTCTTTCACCGCAACGGTTTGCGTCTGATAGCCCACAAAAGAAATCCGAACCACGCCATTGTCCTTATACCGGGCAGGCACCGCAAAACTGAAAACGCCTTTGGTGTTGGTGATGTCGCCGTAGGAAGTCCCTTCAAGAACGACATTGGCGTATGGCAACGGCGTTTTGCCGTCCTCCTCCACCACCTTGCCTGTAATAGTGAAAGGGGGGGGGGTGGGCGGAAAGCGTGAAAAACATTACCAACAAAGCGATGATTGGGAATTTCTTTTTCATTTTGTTCCGGATTTTAAATTTACATTATAACACAGTTTGTGGTGGTGATATTGCACAAGTAAAACATCAGCAGTAAAATAAGAGGGTGTCTCTTTGGACACCCTCCCACATCGTTGTTAATCGTTAATAGAAATGATTTTTGTAACTACAAATCTTTGGATGTCTATGGGCCACTCAAAAATAGGACATCGCATATTGTGAGTGTACATTGATGTGTCGCTACTTTCAGGATTATATGGACGAGCTTCAAAAGATATAAAGCCTCCCATAGGCAAACCTGTTGGCTCTCCATTGTATAACAAATAATTGTATCCTACAAGTTCGGCCTCACCATTTTCTCCTAATCTTACACGACCAGGGTATGGTATGGCAATGACGTTGGTGCCATAAATATTACTATATGAGCCAACATTAAACGAACTGTCGACGGATATAATAATTTCGTTACCATGACATTGATCCAAAAAATCTAATACTTTTCCAGACAATACCATATTGTTGTTCTTTTGCTCAACTTCTTTTGAACATCCTAACAAAAGAGTCAATAGCAGTAGAATAACCCCAAAAGCTAAGTTGTTTTGTTTTGAATAGAACATTTTAATCCTCCTGTTTTATTGTTTTATTATTGCTTTATAAGTATTTTGCTGTGGCAAATAGCATTGTCGCACACAAGTATAACATTGTAGCTGCCAGTGGGGAGTTTAGTAACTTCTATATCCAAGCTGGAAACGTTGTCAAGGTTACTTAGATCGTAATCGCCGACAAGTGCTGTTGTTGCAGTATTGTAGATAAGCAGATGTGCCGAAGTTACCGTGGTAGCGTATTCGTAACTAACTGTAACCCAGTTGTCCGTTACCGGATTGGGAGTTATGGAGCGTATGTAACCGGGAACAACATTCACCTTCACATTATCCAAATCGCGGTAGCCGTCGCTCTCGGCTGTAACTTCAAGTATGTACTCACTTGTCTCGGATGGTGTTACAGTATAGTTAAGTCCTTCATACAAGAAGTTGCGTTCCTTGTCGTACCAGCGATATGTCGCATTCTCGTTTATCTGCGTGGCGTGAAGTGTGGCACTGGCGCTTATTGGAATCGTGGTGTCGTTGCCGGCATTTGCGGTGAACATGTCTTCTTTGGCACGTTCGGGTTTCTCTATTTGTATGGTAAGACCGCCCACAAGCTCTTCGTCATCGCCAATATATTGGGTAATGTGGTTTTTAAAGATGTTGTCGGGGGAATTGCCTCTGGTAAGGAAGTTGTAACGCAATGTTATGTCTGTTTCGGGAACACCCGGGATTTCCACCGTTTCACCTGTTACAAGGAAGGTGTTTGGGGTAAGTTGTTTGATGTTTTCCGAAACCGGAGTCCAGTCTGTCATCAAATCTTCGGGGAAAATAAGGGTAACTTCCGCATTATCTAAAATGTTTGATGTGCCAGTACTTAAATCAAATATTAGTTGGGATGGTGGTAAGAAATGTGGCATAGGGGGTATAGCAAAGTTGGCATCCAAACCGAAGTTGTCAGAACTTATCAGACAGCTTGTTATTTGAGTGTTCTTTGCCGAAATATTGTTATTTTCATTTATATTGACACTAGTATTGATTGTTTCTGGAGTACGTAATTTATCGTAATCAGAATCTATACGAGTGTAAAAAGCAAAGTTGTCAAAATGACGGAAAGTTGAAAGCGTTACAGGAATTTTCACAATAACAGAGCCTCCTGCGGGAATTTCGGGCAAACCGACAACACCACCATAATACCAATAGTTTGTTCCCCAATTATTGCTGTTCTGCAATTCTGCACGACGGTAATAAACGCGAAGTGAATCTGTCGTCATAGACGGGGCTTGTCCTTTATTATGCACTCTTACATTTAGATAGTTTGTACCATTAAATCCCAATTGGTTAATAGTGTCGTTATCGGCTGTACTGCGAAGCCAAATGTCTGGACTGTCATAACTAAACGTGTTAGGATTCGTAGTACCACCAAAGTCATAACTATTGTCACGTGTATAAAGGTCATAGCCCAAAGCCACTTTTAAAGCTTTGTAAGCATCAACGACTCCGTAGCCAGTCTGACTATTCCACGTGCCATAATGATGACCGGAAGTGATCTGATAGTTGTACCCTCCAACTTTTTGAGCCGTCTCATTCAGTATTCTCCTGACTATACTTGACGTGAATTCAGGCCTTACAGATAGAATGAGTGCTGCCACCCCCGATACGTGTGGACAAGCAGCGGATGTCCCTTTAAATGAGTAATAATTGCTATTTGATTTGCCATAGCTACCCATTCTATCGGTAGTATAGATCCATTCACCAGGTGCCGATAATTCAAGAGCGTAATTATAATTGGAAAAAGAAGAACGTACCCCATTAAAGTCAACAGAGCCAACAGCTATAGCTTCGCTCAAAGATGCTGGATAATTTACAGATGATATATTCTCATTGCCTGATGAAAACACCACCACACATCCCTTACCAAGTCTGCCATAATTATATGCGTCTCTTATAGCCTTGGTTTTCTTGTCGTGCACGGCTCCCCCGCCCCAAGAATTGCTCAACACGTCGCATCCGAAATCATCCCATGCTTTGTTTATTGCTCTCGCTATTCTATTATTTGAAAAAATCTTGTCGTTATTTTTGAATATTCTGAATGGCACAATCCAAGCGTATGGAGCAACGCCGGCTATTCCTATATTATTATGTACTGCGCCAAGTACACCAGCACACAATTGTCCATGATAATGATTTGACCTTGGCATACCTGTTCCCCTTCCATTAGCTGTATAACCACTCAAAACTTTACAAACCCCTCCTCCATAATAAAAATCTTCATGTGGTTCTACACCGTCATCTATAACGGCAACCTTAATATTGTGAAAACTATTTTGAAGCAATCCCCATGCTTCTAAGGCGTTGATGTCTATACCATAAGAATTGTTCAAAGCCCTTTGGTTTGAAAAGTATTGATCATTCACATCAAGCCGTGTCTCATCATAAAAGTCGGGAGTTGAATATTCAACCTGAATGTTTTCGTAAATGTAATTGGCAAGATTCATCATGGAACACTCGTCAGAGAAAGTTATAAGGTAATCGTTGTCGTAATCATCCTATTCCCATGAAATTATATTGTAATCGGGAATTACACTTACTAGAAATTGTCTGAATGCTGTTGTATCCAAAGGCTTAACATTTATCTCATTGCGCAACCAAATTTTTCCCTCTGCTAGTTCTTTGGAATATGTCATGAAGGATATGTCGGAACTATTCACTGATATGTTGGCTTTCAACAAATCAAGATTCATAGACTCCAAAAGTGGGCTAACCACTATTATATTGTCATCCTCATCATCCGCAAATATAGTATCTGTATTACCATTAAAAACATTTTCTAAGTTTGATACTATCATATCATAATTATCCATATTTTGGACAATAATGTTTATGGAGTTTCTGTTTTCCGTCCAATAGTGCTTTGTGTTGTCGGCATAATAGTAATTATCGCAATTTTGTGCGTTTACTACAAAGAAACTAAACAACAGACCCAAAGTTAAAAGAATGTCTCTCATAGGTTATCTATTTATTTGTTTAATACTCAGCAGTTTATAATACAGGCCGATTCCAAAACATATTTCTCCTTCTATCGGATATAGCATTTCCAAACGCGTTTCTGCATAAATTGTATCTCCTTTTACATATCCGGCTGGCAGTTTACATCCGAACTCACCAACTATCTCACACGGATATGAATTACAATTAGAATCTTTGTACAAATAAGCTGTAACCTTTTTATGAACTTCTGGTATCCATTCCCCAGGCTCTTTTAATTGGACAAAATAGCCAATCTCTGTCATTTGTTTATATTTCTCCTTTTTGCAGGAGCTGGCTATCGCCACTCCCACCAAAGCCACCGCTACCAGCAGTAGGGCTTTGCTAAAAAATACTTTCTTCATTGTTTTTTGATTTTTTTTTTGATTTTTTTAAATTATTATTTTATTTGTCTTTTTCATCCGCTTTTTATCCGTTTCAGCCCTGTCGCAAGAAAAAAGTTTCCTGTGGAAGGGCGTGGTCAGGCGAGGTAGTATCTCCTGCCATAGCGGCGATTGGTTTGTGCTTTGTTTGTAGTTCGAAATTCTGTCCCGCAGGATTTCATTTCGTATTTTACTGTGGTTTCGCAAAACAATGCTTTTTCAAAGAGCCCAAAATATAGTTTGAAAATACTTATTACCCCTTATATAAGGTATTTAATGAGGTGCGTAAAAAGAAAGATGTGTTTATGGATGATAACAACTGCTTGATAATCAATAACTTATATATCGTTTTCCAACACAATAACCGCCCATACAAGCCTGAGGCTATGCACTTGGTGCCGGAGTAATGGTGTGGTATATGCACTTTTTCTTTTTCCATTAGTTAGGTTTTGATGTCGCGAAGTTACACTTTTTTTTATATTTTCCAAACAATTTAACAAAAAAAAGAAATACAAAACTTATAAAACGCTAAAAATCACAATGTAGCAATCCAAAAAAAAATTATTGGTGTCCAGCAAAAAAATGTGTCATTTTGCCATTGTGTCCTCTCTCTGTCTTTCTTTTTCCTCTTGAAATTGAAGAAAAGTCCAGTGGACTTTTCGATAGCCACATATTGGCGAAGAAAAAGAAGAAGAACTCTTTAAAAAGCAAGCCTCCTTCTATATCACACTACCCAACATATTTATTTTACTGTAAATTGTTATAAATATGCAAATTTAAATCGGACACCGAAAATCTGAGAATCCGAAAATCTTTCACCAAAAAGTCGTATATTTGCAGTTTCAAAACTCTGCAAATACATTTTTACACCGGTGGTAGTGTATCGTGTATCTCTAAAATTCAAAACACTAAACATCAAGTGGATACACCTAAAAAAATATTACAGCATGAAAATCATGAAATTATTATCTATTATCATTTTTTTGCCACTGCTTTTTGTACGTTGCAATACGGAATACGAGTATAAAACAGCGTATGTTTACGAAACTCGCTTTGTACATCGGGGCAGCGGGTATTACAAATTAAAGATACTCTACAATTTCGAATACCAAGATACCATATGCAAAGGGAGTTGCAAAACACCTGGCACATATAGAATTTATGGAAGAAAACTTTTTAGAGAAGGGGACAGTGTTTTCATAAAATTTCCTGTAGGCAAGCCGGAAAAAAGTGAGTTGGCAAACTATATGGTAAAACGGAAAAAGTGAACGACACAACGCCTGCCGGAATCACTTAACCCTACATTTAAGCAACGGCATATCCTCTAAAAAACCTTCCAGCACATCACCAATCTGCACCGCCCCCACGCCTGCCGGTGTGCCTGTAAACAGGTAGTCGCCCGTTTTCAGTGTCATATACTGCGAAATATCGCAAATCAGTTCGTCCACACCGAAAAGCATTTGCGATGTGTCGCCCGTCTGCACCTGTTCCCCATTTTTCAACAATTTGAATTTCAAGTCATTGACAGGTTTGCCTATTTGATCAAGTTCCACAAAATTGCTCACCACAGCCGAGTTGTCGAATCCTTTGGATACTGCCCAAGGATTACCATTCTTTTTGGCTTCTGCTTGAAGGTCGCGGGCTGTAAAATCTATCCCTAAAGCCACCTGACTGTAGTATTTGCAAGCAAAACGCGGCTGTATGTTTTTGCCCAAACGCGAAATACGCACCACAAGTTCCAATTCGTAATGCACGTTATTGGAAAAATCGGGATAGAAAAAGGGCTGGTTACGTATGAGTAGCGCACTGTCGGGTTTCAGAAAATAGACAGGCTTTTCGGGTACTACTGCATCGAACTCGGCGGCATGAGCGGCATAGTTTTTGGCTACACAGATAATTTTCACGTTGGCATGTTTTTTATATCTAACGTCATTTACCACTATTAAACCTCTCGCAAAGCATTTCGCGGTAAATCTTTTCCACCACCGCTTTTGTGGACAGTGGAAAATCGGCTTTCATCATCCAGTCGTAGTACGAGGGCTCCGCAGCGAACACCTCGCGTAGGGGTTTGTCCTTGTGTTTGCCGAAATTGAACACCTCCACACCTTTTTTTATGCCGATATGCCCAACAAGGTCAGCCCACTGGCGGTTGCGCGAAAACTCGCTCAAAGCAGGAATATCGTTCACTATCGGTTTGGAAACCACACCCTTTTCGTCGGTGTACTCGGTATCGCTGTAGCGTTCTATTTGGGACAGGAAAATTTCGTAAGTCGCCCGTGTATCGGCGTTGGCAGAATGGGCGTTTACAAGGTTTTTGTCGCAATAGAACTTATATGCCGCTTTCAGTGTGCGCTGTTCCATTTTATGGAAAATATTCTGAACATCAACCAAATGGCGGTTGCTCATGTCAAAATTGTAGCCGTTTCGCAGAAACTCCTCAACCAGCAGAGGCACATCGTACTTGTTGGAGTTGTATCCGGCGAGGTCGGCATCGCCTATAAAAGCAAGTATTTCGGGAGCCAGCTCGCCAAACGACGGTTCGGAGGCCACCATTTCATCGGTAATGCCGTGTATTGCAACCGTTTCTTCGGGTATATGCACCGTTCTCGTGGTCTTTACACCATTTTCGATAAGCTGCTCCACAGGACGCACGCGGTGAGTGTATTCGTAAGTCTGTCCGTCGGTATCAACTTTAAGCAGGCATATTTCCACAATATTGGCTTTGCCAACCTGCAAGCCCGTGGCTTCCAAATCGAAAAACACTATCGGACGAGTAAGATTCAGTTTCATGGTTTGTATGTTTTAGTTATTTATAGTTCGGTATTTGCGGCCTTGTGTATCGCAAGCAGACGTTTAAGCACGTTTTCAACAAAATCCAAGCGAAGCATATTGGCGCCGTCGGATTTGGCATAAAGCGGATAGGGATGAGTTTCCATGAAAATGCCGTCCACTCCCACCGCTACTGCGGCACGACCTATGGTTTCTATAAGTTCGGGATTGCCCCCGGTAACGCCTGCAGGTTGGTTGGGTCTTTGTAATGAATGTGTTATGTCCATTACTACCGGAACGTTGTTCTCCCGCATTATTGGTATTCCACGAAAATCCACAACCAAATCCTGATAGCCGAAAGTGGTGCCGCGCTCGGTAATCATAATGTCCTTGCCGCCGAAATACCGCACCTTGTCCACCGCGTGTTTCATTGCTTCGGGCGAGAGGAACTGTCCTTTTTTTATGTTCACCGTCTTGCCCGTTGCGGCTGCAGCCTGTAGCAGGGATGTCTGACGGCAAAGAAAAGCCGGAATTTGCAACACATCAACGTAATGCGATGCCATCTCGGCTTCAACCTCGGTGTGTATGTCGGTAACTATAGGTACATTATATTTTTTTGCTATTTCGCTGAGCAGCTCCAGAGCCTCCCAGTCGCCAATGCCCGTGAACGAATCCACGCGCGAGCGGTTGGCCTTGCGGTACGACGCTTTGAAAGCAAACGGTATCTCAAGCTTTTCGGTTACCTCAATAAGGTGTTCCACTATCTCTAAAGGGACTACTTTGTCCTCAACCACGCACGGACCGGCAATCAGGAAGAAATTTCCTGTGTCCGTATGTTTCAAATTAGGAATGTTCGGGTACATCATAATTTTTTTATAATAAAAAAGAGAGTGCGGTTACCCACAGCTCTCTTAAGGGTTTAACTTTAACGTCTGCGGCCTTGAGTCATCTCATATCAGACTTCGGCCATTTGTTCGGCATAGCCGATATATTTTTCAATTTGACGATTTTCGGTGGCGGAAGGATATTTTTCCTTGATCTGTTTAAAAGCCTCGGTTGCCTTTTCGCTCTCACCAAGTTTCATATAGCCCATACCGGCTTTGAAAAGCGCGTATGGAGTGGTAATGTCGTTATCGTCCATTTTTGCGGCTTTTTCGTAGTATTTCACTGCATCCTTGACATTGTTAAGTTCGTAGTATGCATCGCCAATGAGAATTTTGGCCATAACTGGGGTGAAATCGTCCTTGCCTTTATATTTTTCCAAATAGCTTATAGCCTTGTTGTAATCGCCCAAACGCAGACAGGATATACCTGCACAATATTTAGCGCGGTTGCCGGCCTTGGTGGAGCCGTACTCGTCGGCTATAGCCTCGAAACCCATGTGCATACTGTTGCCTTTGAGGGCGAGTTGCAGAGAATCCTGACCGAACCACTTCTCTGCGGCAAAAATTTCTTCCTCGGCGGAAGCCTCTCGGCTGTTATTGTAGGCCCTGATACCCAAAATGGCGGCTACAATCACAAAAACACCCACAATTGAGCCTATCAATATCTTCTTGTTTTTTTCGATAAATTCTTCTGTTTTGGAGATAACTTCCCCAATTTCAACATTTTGTTTTTCTTTGTTATCTTTCATTGCTTATAGTTTATTTTTGCTAATTCAGTTTGCAAAATTACTCATTTTTTCGGGTTATTCAAAATATTTTTTTCGCCTTTTTGCTAAAAAATATTGCAACAAGATAATTTTATTAAGCAAAATGCTAATTTTCAACATTTTACATTTTAAAAGTATTTTTATTTTATATTTTTATTAAATAAAAGTCGATTTAATGAAAAGTTTTTTATATCTTTGCAATGCAATTTTTTGTAAAAAAAACAATTATGAGTATAAGTACAAAATTTATGGGCATGGAGCTTTCCTCCCCCATTATTGTAGGCAGTTGCGGGCTATCCACCACCATGACCGGACTGGAAAAAATGCACAAAGCCGGTGCAGGCGCAGTGGTACTAAAATCAATTTTTGAAGAACAAATTCTGTTCAACATCAAAAAACACACAAGTAGCTACACCACACCCTACGACACTTTCGGCGATAGTTACGACTACATTGCCAATCACATAGAAGCAAACGATATTGAAAAGTACCTAAACCTTATACGCGAAGCAAAAAAGAGCTTCCCGATGCCCATCATAGGCAGCATAAACTGCAGTAATTTCGGCAATTGGATAAACTATGCCAAACACTTGCAGGAGGCCGGCTGTGATGCCATCGAGCTGAACCTATTCTACATCCCGTTCAACGTAAACACCTCGCACGATGACATACAGCGTCTGTTTTCGGACACTATTCAGGCACTGCGGCGGATAGTAACTATACCGCTGATAATAAAAACGGGCAACTATTTCACCGACCTTGCTAAATTCATGCAACAGCTGTCGTGGACAGGAATTTCGGCCATTACGCTGTTCAACCGCGCCACCAATTGGGACATAGACACTGAAACACGCCAAATTGTCCACGGACCGGTTACAAGCTCACCTAACGACTTTTTCCTTCCTCTGCGTTGGACAGCCATACTTTCGAAAAAATTGCGTTGCGAAATATCCGCCTCCGGCGGCGTGCAAACAGGCAACGACGTTATAAAACTCCTTTTGGCAGGCGCTTCCACAGTGCAAGTTGTGTCGAGCCTCTACAATAACGGCATAGAACACATTGCCACAATGAACAACGAACTCTCGCAATGGATGGAACGCAACAATTACAAATCCATAAGCAATTTTCGCGGCTCCATGGCCATAAAGTCCAACGAGGACGCCTCGCAGTTCGAGAGAATCCATTTTATGAAATATTTTTCCGAAATCAACTAATAAAACGCCGCCCTTCCTGACTCGCAACCAGAAAGGGCTTTCGCTTTATTCATAAAAACTAACTAAACTTCACATTATATGGAAGAAATAACAAGATTATTCGACATCCTAGACTATAGAAAAGAAAAGTATCTAAATAATCCACCGGTATTCACAGCCAAACAAGACGGCAAATGGGTCGAGCACCATCTCGACGAATACATCGAAACTGCCAACAACGTGAGCTACGGCCTGCTACAGCTCGGTATCCAACCCGGCGACAAAGTGGCACTGATTTCCACCAGCCGCCCCGAATGGAACTACCTCGACATGGGCATACAGCAGATCGGCGCAGTGCTTGTGCCTATCTACCCCACCATCAGCGAGGACGACTACCGCTACATACTGAGCCACGCCGAAGTGAAGCTGATTTTCCTCGAAGGTCCGGAACTGCTGCGCAAAATAAGCAACATTCTGCCGGAACTTACTCACGTGCAGAAAATATTCACTTTCAAAAAGCAGAACGAGAACACCTCGAACTTCCAAGAGCTTGTGGACCTCGGCAAAGCCAATCCCGCCCCCGAAAAAGTGCAGGCCATCAAGGACTCCATCAAAACCACCGACATGGTTACGATTATCTACACTTCGGGTACCACCGGATTCCCCAAGGGCGTTATGCTGAGCCACCAAAACATCATCACCAACATCTACGGCACCTGCTACGTACTCGACGAGCGTTTCACCCGCTCGCTGAGTTTCCTGCCTCTGTGCCACATCTACGAGCGCATGATGAACTACCTATACCAGTACCAAGGCATGAACACCTACTACGCCGAAAACGTGGGAAAAGTTGTGGACAACCTCAAAGACGCCCGTCCGCACATCGTTACCGCCGTGCCGCGCGTGCTCGAGAAAATCTACGACAAAATCTACCGCAAAGGCGAGACCTTGAAAGGCATAAAGAAAAAACTTTTCTACTGGACTCTCGATTTCGGCACCGAATACGACATTACCGACAACTCGTGGTTTTACAACATCAAACGTAAAATCGCCGACCGCATAACATACCACGCCATTCGCGACATTTTCGGCGGCGAGTGTATGAAAGTGGTGTCGGGCGGAGCAGCCATACAACCACGTCTGGCACGTTTTTTCACCTGCGCGGGACTGCGTCTGCACGAAGGCTACGGACTTACCGAGACGGCTCCCGTGATTGCCGTTACCACCAACGACATCAACGGTATAAAATTCGGCACCGCCGGCCCTCCGCTGCGCGGCATCGAAGTTAAGATAGACCCCGAAACTAAAGAGATTATCTGCCGAGGCAAGAGCGTAATGCTTGGATACTACAAGGCTCCCGAGCTCACCGCCGAGGTTATCGACAATGAAGGCTGGTTCCACACCGGCGACACCGGAATTATCGAACCCGAAGGACAGGTGCGCATAACAGGACGTCTCAAGAGCCTTTTCAAGACATCGATGGGGAAATTTGTGAATCCCGAAGTGATTGAAGAGAAATTCAAAGAATCGCCCTTTGTGCTGGATATGATGGTGGTAGGCGAAGGCCAGAAATTTGCCGCCGCCCTCATCGCCCCCGATTTCGAATTCCTGCGCGACTGGCAACGTCGTCACGGAATACACTGCGAGACGCCTCAGGAGATGATCGAGGAAAAACAAACCCTCGAGCGTTACAAAAAAGTGATGGACAAATACAACAAATTTTTCGGCGAAACCGAGCAGGTGAAACGTTTCAAACTTGTGGCCGACACATGGAGCGAAGCCAACGGCATGCTCACCCCCACCCTGAAGATAAAACGCCGCAAAGTTTCGGCACGCTACCACGACGAAATTGAAGAACTTTTCAAGTAAATAACACATAAAATAACAAATTAAACAACTTTACTATGGAATCAAAAGAACGGACAACAAGTTTCTATCGTTTCGAAGACCTGCGTATCTACGGCAAAGCCATAGATTACAGCCAATGGGTGCTGACAACCCTTAAAGAGGCTTCCACCAAAGCTGAAAAAGAACTGGCAAAAGGCTTTTGCAACTCGGCATTTGCCATCGGGCTGAACATCGCCGAAGGCTCGTCGCGCAACAAAGCCCAGTTTGAGCACTACCTAAAAATTTCGAAAACAGCCATACGCGAATGCGTGGTGTTTACCGAAATTGCTTTCAAGATAGGTATGCTTACCGATACCGACTACGAGGCATCGCGCAACTCGCTTATGGAACTCACACGCATGATTGGCGCTCTGATTATTTCGCTGCAGCACGGAAGTCGCCGACACAAAGACGAGGAAACTTCGTCCGACGACGAAAACAACGGAGTCTCCAACTCGGACATTGATGACTTTGACACCGATTTCCAAATAAATTAAGATTCCCCACTTCCATTCTAACATGAATGAAAAAAGGATGGTTGCAAAAACCATCCTTTTTTATTTTCAAAATCCTCAAAAGGCACTACCAATTGACTTCATCCTTGGCCAAACGCACCGAACATCCCACATGGCGATAAAGTGACGTTCCATAAGTCATCGAGGTATTACCGAAAGTTACTATAGCCGCCCTTGCAGAACCGTTGGCGGTTGTAGTCCAATAGCAACCGTTGTCGTTTACGTTTGACGATATGTTACCAAAACGCATTCCCGCCGCAGGCAAAAATACCGCCCCATGATTTTCCATACGTTCCCACTGCGAGGGTGTGTAAACATTATAGGAATATCCGTATGCGAAACCCGGGAGGAACGATAGGCCTACGGGCTGTTGCCATTCGTCGGGAAGTATTACCATGCCCGCAACTCCGTTAATAACGGCAAGTCCGACCTTAACGGACGCCGATGGGCGCATGGAAAGAAGGTATGAAAATTCGGCATGGGTGAGCGTGCGCCATGTGTCAGGAGCATAGAACGCATCCAGCAACGGACTGTATATCTGATTATTAACACCCCAATCAAGCCACGATGTTCCGATGGACAAACTGTCGTTGCCATACAAAGTATCTTCGGGTGAGGTTTCATACGGCATGGTCTGATACCCAGAAGTAGCCCATCCGAAAAGGTCTATCCATCCCCTATTGGTATCGGACACAAGGTCATTGGCTGCTCTAAGCATATCGTACTGATAGTAGGCAAACTGCCATTGTCCGGTTACCGTATCCCCGTTGATGTCGAGATGTGTGCTTGTTGTGGAGTACTGCAGGTTGCCGTGGGCAAAGCGCACCTTACGATTTGCCGAAACCGAGAATTTTCCTGTAACTCCCATTCCTAAAGTGGTGAATATCTGCTGTTGTCCGTAACCAATCCCGTCGCTATTGATAGCGAAGAAACGCACATAATACTTTGTTCCGGCGATAAGATTGGACAGATAACAGTTATACGGTGCCGCCGCCGGATTTTGAGCCGGAATATACACCACATTGTCGTTCAATGATGGATTTGGCATTGTACTCCAACAAAAACCACAGGTAGTCACGGCATTGCGACCTTCGGAAATCAGTCTTCCGTTGAGGCGTGCCGTCTCGTTGGTAATGGAAGCTATAGAGTCGGTTACAACTTCGGGCTTTTCGGAAAGGATACGCACCAGACGCACCGAACGTCCTTGCGAATTGTGGTATGCTGTTATGCCTGTCCTATCCAAAGAAAATGATACATAATGGGTTACGGAGTTACTGTCGGCTGAGGATGTCCAGTAATGCCCATGTGTACCCACTCCAGTAACACCGGTGCTATCGTAGCGATAACCTGCGGCAGGCAAAAATACTGCACCATAGGATTCCATAACAGACCATTGCAAAGCGTTATACACATTTGTGGCAAAACCGTTGCCGTTTCCTATAATAAATGAGGTGCCTATCGGATTAGACCAGCTGTCGGGCAACAACATAATTCCCGGGACCCCGCAAACGGTGGCGTAGCCTTTTTTCGAGGCTGCTCCGTCTCTGCCTTCCAAAAGATATTGCCATTCTTCCTTGTTTAGGGTAAACCACTGTCCGGGCTGGTTGCCGCCGTTCAACACCGCGTTGAAAGTACCCCAATCATAGTTGGTTTTCGAAAGGTCGGCATTGCCGTTGTCGTAGGCAATAATTGATGTGGTATTGAGGTAGGGATGACGGTTGTTGAAACCCGATGTACCCCAACCAAATAGGTCAATCCAGCCACTGTTGGTATCGGAAATCAGAGCGTTTGCCGCACCTAAGGTGTCATACTGCCGCAAGGCGAAACGCCATGTTCCGCGCATTGTGCTGTCGGCGGTAGCGTGGCTTCCTACGGTTGTATATTGCAAATTACCTGTAGAGAAACCCACTGCACGCAAAGGCGACACCGAGAAAACCGGATTAACAGTGGATATTACTATCTGATTGCCGTAGCCTGTACCGTAAATATTTGTGGCAAAAGCTCTTACATAATACACTGTACCCGGCGACAACTGCGATACATTTGTTTGAAAATTCCCCATTCCGCTACCCGAAGTTACCACATTGTCGGCAGTGGTAGGATTGGGGAAGGTGTTCCAGCAAAAACCGCGCGACGATACCGAATCGCCTCCGTTGAAAGTTACATTTCCGTGGAAAACGGCCGAGGCGGTGGTAATACGGCTTACGCTATCGGTAACCACCGTTGGAGTGCCCAGCGTAGCAAATATCACTTCCTGACCATAGCCCGTTCCGAGAGCGCCGGTTGCATAAGCACGCACATAATATGTAGTACCCAAGGAGAGGGACATCACTGTATCCGTGTAGGCGCCAAGGCCATTGCTGTCGATGGTAATGCTGTCGTTTATGGTAGGATTGGGTAAGGTGCTCCAACAGAATCCCCTTGCAACAACATTGGAATCTCCTGCAGATACCACCGTACCCGAAAAAACGGCAGAGGTGTCCAATACATTGGTAACCACTCCTGTCTGTACAATTGGCAGTTGCAGAGAGGTAAAAATCTGTTCGGTTCCATATCCCGTACCGACAATATTTGTAGCGTAAGCACGCACATAATATGTAGTACCCGATACCAATCCCGTCATGGAGCTGACAAAAGCGCCTGCTCCGTTGCTGTCGGAAGTAACATTGTCGGCTATTGTGGGATTTTGCGAGGTGCTCCAGCACACACCGCGTGCCGTTACCGCAGCACCGCCATCGCTTGTAACCACACCACCGCAGGTAGCAGTACCTACACCTATATTAGTAATCGAAGCTGTGGTTACAGCAGGTAATTCGGGAGTAACAAAACTAATCTGACTGCCATACGATGTACCCGCCGAATTGGTAGCGTATGCACGTATGTAATATGTTGTTCCTGGGGCAAGTCCGGCCACAGAACTTGTGAAAGTCCCCGTTCCGTTGCCATCAACGGTGTGATTGTCATAAATGGTTGGATTTTGCGAAGTGCCCCAGCACACGCCTCGGTTATATACTACCGCACCGCCGTCATCGGTTACATTACCGCCGCATTTAACACTCGTTCCTGTTAAGGAATCAACAACCGAGGTTACAACTACAGGTTTTTCGGCAAAGACAAGACGTATAATTTCCGTCTCCGACTGTACTTTAGTTATCTGATTACTACCAATGGTGTCGGTTCCGTTTATCACATATCCGGTATAGCGCATAAAATCGCCAATACCAAAACGTTGCGTGGAAATTCTTTTTTCACCAAAAGTAGCTGGTATGCCGCCCTCTGCAATGGAATTGGTCTCGCCGCAGGAGCGGTTTAGCAGTTTTACAGTAGCCCGTCCCTGTTGTGTTGTGGCCACAAGCATATAAACCTGAGGCTTTTGCAAAGATATGCGGAAGGCGTGGACCCCGGCACCAAGAGCGCGGTTTTGCTCAACGATTTTCCGTCCGCTGAGGTCAAAAATCTGCAAAAGCACATCTCCTGACTGCGGAATCTGCAAAGTGAGCATGGTTTTTCCATTGAAAGGATTGGGGAATGTCTCTACAGACAGGCTTTCGACATCGGCACTTACTATGCCGACCGTTGGAGTGAGTTCCAAAACAGTGTCCGGATAAATAAGCGTCTCTGTCCAGTTACGAGAAAGGTTTTCGACAATTACAGTACTAACACGTTTGTAGGAACCGTCCACCTTGGCACCTGTAAAATAAAGATTTACAGCATTTTGAGCAAACAGTACACTTGCCGTAAAAAAAACAGCTACAAAAAAGAGTAATCTTTTCATATACACATTATATTTATTATAGTATTAAAAAAAACATGCTCCCTTGCTACAAACACCGTCGGCAACATACCCAAAACGCGCTTGCGACGGGATACTTTGAAACTGCAAATATACGAAAAAAATATGAATTCGTCCGAAACAATTTGATTTTGGTACCCCCACCCCATACCTCTCACTCCAAACGATGAGTGTTACACTAAAAATACCAACAAATGGTGAGCACCCTACTGTATAACACTTTATATTTTTGCAAATTGACATCACAACGCACGAAAAACGGTTATCTCTTGAAAATCAAAAATATAGAACCGATATGCAAACGCTTGTACTGATACTAATGATTGTCGTATGTTTCAATTTCATGTTGAAAAATACGTTTCATGGTATGATGTTTGTAGCTGTGGTGGCTGTAATTTCGGCCTTGTTTGCCGGTTTTTTGTGGCCTGTAGCCATAGAGCAGTCCAAAATGCAGATTGCCGCATGGCTGTCCAATCCCGCTTTGATGCTCGACACATCGGTGATACTTACCATCGACGTGGCGTTGCAAATGTGGTTCTGCATTGCTTCAGCCGATAGAATGACGGAGGCTGCCGCAAAAAAGTCCCAAAAGTTGTGCTACGTAGTGCTTTCGGCATTTCCCGGAATACTCTTTTTCGGCGTGATTTTCAGTCTTTTGGTGGTTGTGATATTTTCGTTCCCCGGCACAACGTTCGCATTGTTGGGTTGGGGTTTTGCCACTACGGTAGCGGTGTGCATACCCTTGGGAGTGTGGCTGTTGAAAAAACTGTTGCCCGAAGAAAGCATACGCTTGGAACTGCTATTCATGTCGAACGCACTTGTAGCGATACTGGGTGTGGTGGCCACCGTAAACGGACGCACCGCAGCTCAGGGTACCGGCGAGGTAAACTGGCCTGCATTCGCCGCAACAGGCGTACTGCTATTGCTCGGACTTGCGGCAGGTATGGCTCTCCGGGAAATTTCTTTAAAACGCAAACACAATAATAACACATAATTATGCATTACATTACAGACGTTCTTTATTGGATTTCGACCGGTCTCCTTGTTCCGGTGATTATTTTGCTAATATACTTCTTTTTACGCTCGTTGGTGCTTATCGGCGGGTTCTTCGGCCAATATCTTGAATTACGTAAAACGGAACTGTTGCTGAAAAAAGAATTTAAGTCGTTGAACAGTAAAAATTTGGAAACTTTTATAGAACGGCTTCCGAAGAAAAACCGCTCGCTGGTGGTTGCCTATCTGCGACAACTGTGGGAGAACCGCGACAATAACGCTTTAACAGAAAAATTGCTCGGAAATTTCGAAATTGCCGCCGACAAAGACCTTGCCATCTCCAAAACCCTTACCAAGATGGGACCAATGCTCGGACTGATGGGTACACTTATTCCTATGGGACCCGCCTTGGTGGGACTTGCCTCGGGCGACATAGCTTCAATGGCATACAACATGCAGGTGGCCTTTGCCACTACGGTGGTCGGGCTTTTCAGCAGTGCCATAGGTTTTGCCACTCTGCAGATTAAACAACGCTGGTATGTACAAGACCTCAACAATATCGAGTATTTCGCTCAACTGTTGAAACAAAAACCACAGCAATAATGAGACGACAACTGCTTAACTCTTCCGACGACCACGACCCTATGAGCGTGGTGAGCAACCTTTTCGACGTGGCTATGGTGTTTGCCGTAGCCCTTATGGTGGCTTTGGTAACCCGTTACAACATGACCGAGATGTTCTCCGAAGAGGACTTCACCATAGTGAAGAACCCCGGCAAGGAGAATATGGAAATCATCACCAAGGAGGGCGAGAAGATAAACCGCTACACCCCCGACGAGAATCAGGACGCCGCCTCGGGCAACCGTGGCAAACGCGTAGGAATAGCCTACGAACTGGAAAACGGCGAAATTATATACGTACCTGAGTGAGGTCGGAGATGGTATGAACCTTTTATGTCTGATTACCAGTCTGCCACTGCCACTGCCACTACTCCTGCCCCTTCAATCAATCTCATCAGAAAAGCTTGTCCATGTCTACCGAAAGTCCAACAGAAAAGGTTGTCCCTGTGGTGGTCGGTGAATTGCTGTAGTAGTATTCGGGGACGTAATTAAAAAGATTGTCGATGGCCGTATTCAGCGTTATGGCTCTGCCAATTTTCTGTGCTACAGACAGTTTCCAAATCATATAGCCCGGGTATGTAGCCTTTACAGTTTCGGTGTAGGATGTCATGGATGTGTACTCATCGCAGGTTACAGCCGACATTACACGCCCGTTAAGTGCGATATTGAAGCCATACTTGCGCCATTTATGTCCGTATTCTACTCGTATGGTGGCGGTGTGCGGACGTGTGGACGAGAGTTCCGGCTCACCTTTGGCTATGTGTTCGTAAGTGTAAACATACGAAAGCCTTACGCCCACTCCGAAGTCCCAACGCGCCGAGGCACTTGCGTCGATACCAGCTATTTGCAATGGCGACATATTTACATACACCTGTCCATCGACCGCGCGGTCCCAAGCGGTGGTTATGCGGTCGGAGACACGGTTGTAAAATCCCATGAGGGTGAGGTTATAGCTCTTTTTGGTGTATTCGGCGGCAAGCGTAAAATTATGGCTCTTTTCCGGTTTAAGGTCGGGATTTCCGTAAATCATAAAAATGCTTGCCATGTCGAAATTCATATACATCTCCTTGAGTTTCGGAGCACGGAACCCTTTGGCATACGAGGCACGTAACGAGCTGTTTTTCAGCCTATACATAATGCCAATTTTGGGTGATACGTTGTGCATTGCGGCATCGGAATAGTAGTCGTACCGCAGTCCGCCTATGAGATTGAGTTTTTTTGTGGGACTCCAGTCGAGCTGGGCGAAAACATCGGCGGTGTGCTGGTGTTTCGCACTGTTGTCGGCAAACTGGTAGGTCATAAGGTAGTCGCGCATATAGTCGCCGCCAATGGTGAGTATGTTGTCAGAAACCAAGGTACGGTTGAAAAGTGTTCGTACCGAATGTTGCACGTTGCTGTAGTCTCGCACGTCGTAGCAGTTTGTGAGGGCGTAATCGCTTTTGTCATATTGGTCGAAATTGTAGGCTACCGTAAGGTTATTGTTTGTGTCGAAAGTATATTCGCCCGTAAACCCACCGCTAAAATCGCGGTAACGCTCGTGAGAGAGCTGTTGCGCTTCCCTTTCGCGGAAAAAATATCCAGCTTTTGCGGTAAGTTTCAGCTTGTCGGCCAAAGAGTATGTCAGCTTTTCTTTTAAATTCCACGAGTGATGTGCCGCAAGACTGCCGAAATCTCCGTCGTTGCCAAATTTTATGGCGTCGGTGGAAGCGTACTGCACGTTGGTGATACTGCTCAACCCGCCAGCTTTGAAACCCAAAGTCCCCCCATGTCGTTGCTCGTTGTGCGAGGCCATGTGGCTGTTAAGGTTAAGGTTCCATTTGTCATTGGTATTGCGAGTTATAATGTTGATAACACCACCTACGGCATCGGAGCCATACAGCGACGAAACGGCACCTTTAACAATCTCCACCCGCTCCACATTGTCCATGCTAAGACGCGAGTAATCGATGTTGCCGAACACCGACTCCCCTGCCAACCGCTCTCCGTCCACAAGAAAAAGTATTGAGTTTCCTCCAAATCCCTGAATATTAACAACCTGTTGTCCCATAGAATAGGTAAACTCCACGCCCGGCATTTCGGTCTGTAGCACATCGCGTATGTCGGTGGCATCCTGCATGGCAATATCATTGTGTGTTATCACACGGGTAACTATAGGCACATCCTTAAGCAACTTTGGCGTGCGTGTTCCGGTGACCACCACCATATCAAGAATGCTTGCCTTTTGTTTTAAAACAAAATCAACCTGGCCTTTTTCGTTCGCAAGAACAGTGCGGCTCTGCGGCTCGTAGCCCACAAACGACACTTCTATGGTAAAGTTTTTGCCTTGTGGCAGATTCAAACGGTACACGCCATCCTTGTCGGTAACGGTGCCTTTTGTGGGCATTTCGGCCACATGCACAGTAACGCCCACCAAGGTCTCATCCGTGGCAATATCTGTTATAGTTCCACTTATGGTGCGTTGCGAAAAAGCGTTTGCGTAAAAAGCAAACAGCAACAACAATATTTTTACGGTAAAATTTCCTTTCATTGTTCAATTCACAAAGGGTATATGTATTTTATTGTAACGTAGCCTTTTACACTTGCTTCATTCATAAAATTACTGAAAAACAGTGCGGCATAGCTTCCGTCGCAAAGTCTCATAATATAAGGTTTTTGCGAAAGTGTGTAAAGCGGAGGCATGGACGATAGATCTACGTCCAACCAACGCGAAAGTACGGGGTTCACCTCCGTGGTGTCGTAGCCGAGGTATCCCTCCATCATGTGCGACATGTCGATTACCACCTGCGACAGCGTATCGTGAACAAACACCGCTCCTGCGGGAATGCCACCGTTCCGAACTTCGTCGAGAGACGAGTATGAGGTTTCGCAAGCCGCTCCACCGTTGGTTTTTACATCGTAACGGTGCATGGCAAAATCCCAGACATGCGGTTCCGCTTCGCCCAAAACGATGTTCGATGTGTCGATGGTCTTATTTTTCAAGCTAATGTAAGTCCAACTCTGATAGCTCGTTACATCGATATAAATGGTACCGCTTTTGGTGGTGGTGTTTGTCTCTACAAAACCATATCCGTCGGAAACCGTTGCCGCAGGAGTGTTGTAAATGTCCTCGAAAAGGCCGTCGCACGAACCTTGCAGCAACAGTATTCCAAACAAGGATAATAAGAAAAAGTATTTTCGCATAAAAAAGCGTTATTCAGTAATTTACTTGGATACAGATTGTGTGAAAGTAAAAGTTATCGGCATGGGCATAGAGCCGGGGGTAATCTTGTATGTAAGAGTAAGCACACCATTTGCCACACCACCGCTGATTGTACCTGAATACGATGTTCCCTCGAAAGAGAATGACAACTGCTGTTCGGGAATGGTAAAAGTGCTGTAGTCCGACGTTGTTACGGATATTCCTTCGAAAGTTTTGGACGGCAAGGTAAGGGTTCTTGCCCCCATCTCCAAACATGCCTCGGGTATTATAATGCCGGCTTTGTCTCCCTCTTCGGCTTTCAAAGCAATCACTGTGTCGGCAATAGTGGCGTAGGTAGTTCCGCTTACGGCCACAGCAATGTCGCCGCGATATTTGCCGGCCACATAGTATCCCGTTGAAGCGCGTCCCGTTTTGAAAACCACATTGGTGCCACCCATTACAGCCGGAATACTTATGGTGATGGTGGCACTTGCAGTATTGGCAATGTCGGCACTAAGGGAACAGTCGTATGTGCGTTCGGCACCACCCATGCCAGCCATTGTGCATGAGCCATTGCCGCTTACGGTATATCGATTACCGTTGGCGATAACTGTAGCTCCGCCAATTGTAGATGTACCCCATGTGCCTGAGGCCAACACCACATCAACAGTATTGTCCGAAACTTTTGCTACCGTTACCTGTTCGTCGGCAGTGAAGTTGTTTTGAAAATAAGCTGATGCTGCCAAAGTGTATCCCTCGTATGTACCTTCGATTTTTGATACATCAACTGCGGTAGAGGAATTGTTGTCATCTTTCGTTTTGTCGCACGAAATCATTACTATGGGCACCAAAGCTACCAAAGCACACAGAAAAAATTTTTTTGTTCTCATGATTTTGTTATTTTTAATTATTATTTTATTGATTTATTGTTATTTAAATACTCTTTTAATTCATCGTTCGGTTTTACAAAATTACCGTATCGGCTTCGTACTGAAAATAGCCAATTGTTGTGATTTTCGGTAAAACCGTCACCACGATTGGGTAAAATACATATTACCTATAAAAAAATAGTTTGATTTTTTTCGGCAAAAACAGCCTACTTTTTCTTGTATATTAGATTAAAAATCAGAACTTTATATATATAATAAAAAGTCCTTTGCCCCTGCCCTATTTCAAGAGACCAAGAATTTTATTGCGACAATGTTTAAGTCCGGAACCTATAGTGGCAGGGTCGATAAACAGCAACGACTGCCGCAGTTCTTCGCGCAATTCGGCGTAATGGCGGCACTGGGCATAGGCTATTTTGGCACAAAGAGCACGTACACCGTAGGTTTCCTTTGGCGACATCAGGTGTTCAAAACAGAAATCCAGCAAGTCGGTGCGCACATCCTCTTCACGCCATTCGAGCCGCTCAAGCAAGGCAAGGGTCAAGCGGCGCAACGACACGTTTTCTGTTTTCAATGCCGTTTCTGTAAGTTCCTCACGGTGAGAGCCGATAAAATGGATGTCGGACTTCGGAAGGTGCGTCAAAGCCCATGCCGCCTCAACAGACTGCCGTCCGGTATCGGAACACGCCTGTCGGAAAAGTTCATCGCGGTAAGCAGTGTCTCTATGAGCCAATGCCGCTGCAGCCTTAATTTCCACAACTTTCCGTTCAGGTATATCTACTTGATTAAAAGCTATTTCACATCCTTTTGTTGCCATAACAAATATTTTTGCAAATATAAGAATTTTTCAAAGAATATCATCTGCTATACTACTAATTGACAATTAAAATACACACACAACTAAAAAAACATTTCAAAAAAATATCCAACTTTTTTTGGAATTACCGAAAAAAAATGCTAAATTTGCAAGTTGTTATTTAAGTAGATTTATTAACAAAAAACATTGCCAATGAAACAGTAGAATAACTTTTTATGCACATCATAGAATAGGAAAAAGCGAAATAGCTTACACTGATTTTCCTGAAATCTTCGACAATTAAAGAAATCTATCAGGTTCCCGCCAATTGGCGTGGACTTTACTTGTTGTAATTGGAAAATTTTGGTTGTCGAAAGCCACAGAAAATCAATGAAAACTTAAAAGTGCCACGTTTTTTTTGTGTGCATACATAACCCCCGACACTAAAAAAATAATCCAAAAGTAAATCAAATAATTCAAAAAGAAACAAAATTAAAAACCGACGTGCCGATGGTATATAACCGACAATAATAATAATGAAAAAAATATTTATCATAGCTATTTCTTCAATGTTCATATTTTGTTCGTGTGTAATGCAGATGCACAATAATAATTTTACACCACGAGCCGTAAACACATTAAATTCCGTTACATTGGATGAACTCCATTTGCAACGCAAGGATTACGAGATTTTAAATACTATAACAGCCGATGCTACAGTAATTTATGAAGGAAACTCGCAATCAATGACAATAAAAGAAGAAAAAGGTGAATTTTCTATTGTTTTAACATGGAATCAGAATACAGGAAAATGGGATAAAACCGATTTCGATGGTATAGCCAGATTAGGATATTTATCAAATGATTATGACAATTTGAACATTTCATACAATCCTGAAGATATGGCAAGAAATATTGCCATCTATCGTTTGATCAATATTTCTAAATCCATGGGAGCTGATGGCGTTATTGCTCCTGTAATTTCTACAAACGCAGAAAAAACCGGACGTTATCAAATCACATTCAAAACAACCGTTGAAGCTAAAGCCATAAAATTAAAAACCGATAAATAAAAATGGTAATGAAACACTTAGTTAAATTATTAATTGTATTTTCTGTTTGTGGGCTATTCTTCTTTTCGTGTGGGAGCACACAAAAAACAGTTACATACCAACAGCCACAAACCAACAACATAAATCTTGCATTGACACGAAATCCTCAGGCAAGCAAGTATGTTAATCTTGATTACGGCATTAGGCTAAATGTCAAAGACGGCAGAGCCAATTCCCGCATCGTGCAAAAATACGATGCAAGTGCCACATCATTGCCAAGTGTTAATGTAAACCCGTCGATAATGGAGTTTGTGCCAGAATCCATGCGTAGATATATGCGTACAATGGGTTTCAATCTTGACGCAGACATTCAAACCGATTACATAATGCAAGTCACTCTGAAAGAGTTCCATGTGGACTATCTTTCGGGCTTAGGCTGGAATGGAACTGTTTATATGAATGTGGAAGTGTACGATCACGATCGTCAGCTTGTGTATCCTAACATTACAGTTGTTGGACGTGCGTCTATACAAGGAGGCTCTAATAACTACACGACTGCTACAAATGCCATGAATAATGCATTTGCCAACGCTCTCGAAGATATTGACTGGGACCGCATAGCATTCTTCTTACACAGAGCTTCTTCTCCAAAGAACGAAGCAAACAAAAAAGTAACAGGAAACGGTAACACGGCTTTGGAACACCTTACCATACATTGGAATATCGATTCCCGTCCCCAAGGAGCAGATGTGTCATGGAGGGTTATCTCTTCCAATCCAGAAGTGAAAAATCAGAATTATCGTTATCTGAACACTACACCTTACGAATCAACTGAAACATTTGATATAAAAGGTCTTACTTATAACAATGCTGGAGACGTGCAGATTGAAATAAAATGCGAGAAAAACGGATATTATACAAATAGCAAGAAATTCAGTGTCCTTTCCATTATTGATGAAAAGGAGGTAAGCGCTTTTTTCAGATTAGTTAAAGAAGAATAATTTTCAGACACAATTACGTGCAAACAACGGGAGAAGTCAAAAAGGCTCTCCCGTTGTTTTTTTGTAGCATAGGCTGTAGACTCAATTGTCAAGTAAAATATTATTTTGCAAAGATAGTTAAAAATTTGATTTAGGAGTAGAGAAGTCCAAAAAAATTATGATTCTCAGGTTCAATTCAGTTCGTGCATGTAGCATAAAATAGTTGGAAATGAAGTAAAAATGAATATCATTTGGGATTTCCTTCCATATTCTGGAGCCCTATCGGCAGGTGTCGGAAATCTATACAATCCTGGGGACAAATCGATGGGGGGCCTATTCGTTGATTATTTTTCCGCCTGCGGCAGGAAAACGTACAGTATTTCCGAGATTCCGCGAGCGTCAGCGGTCAGGGGAATCAAGCCCCGCGCAGC
>CAJOEN010000025.1 GCA_905233475.1 uncultured Bacteroidales bacterium | reverse complement strand
AAGGGCTGACATTTGAATGTGTCAGCCCTGTTTTTTTATTGACAACTGCTGTTGGTCGCTGCAGCTCGAAAAAGTTTTATCGGACACCAATAGTTTTTTTTGTTGAATTGTCGTTTTTTTTGTAATCAGTGAACAGTGATTAGAATTCCCCTAACCCCTAAAAAGGGGAACTTTTACGCCCAAACACATTCCCCCTCCTTGATGGGGCAAGGGGGAGTTTGGTTTGTGCGGGGGCAGCAATTTCAACTTTCAACTTTCAATTTTCAACTCCCTTACTTCAGCCACACGTAAGTCTCGCCGTCGTTGAAGAACTATGGTTCCACCAAGCGAATGCGGGGCGAGCGCAGACGTGCGTCGCGCAGGGCTGTGCCTGTAACCGAACCTCCGCAGCAGGATGCCTTGGCACCTGTTACGGAACTTAGACAGTTGGCCTCGCCACGAATACGCAATACGCCCAAAAAAGCGAAAATCATGGCTTCTTTGTAATTGACAACCAAACTGTTAGGTATAAATATTTGGCAATCGGCCTTTTGGTGGATACTTTCTATAAGGAAATCGTTGAATGCTCCGCCACCGGTAATGATTACACTGGATAGTTTATTATCATTCAGAGTTTTGGCAATCTGACAAGAAATGTGTTCTGTGGCAGTTGCGAGCAAAGTACGTACTGTGTATGATGAGTGTGCGAATAAAGGTTCGAAATTCTCTACAAACCACTCCTTGCCCAACGACTTTGGATAAGGTAATAGGTAGTATTCCAAGCTGTTGAGGGCTTTTAGCAAATCATCGCTTGCAACGCCGCTTTTGGCCACCGCACCGCCTCTGTCGTAAGGCATGTCCATTTTTTTTGACAAATAATTGAGTATCATGTTACATGGTGCAATGTCGAAAGCCACACGCTTACCTTTTTTTTCGAAAGAAATATTTGCTATTCCGCCCAAATTAAGGCAGGAGTTGTAATTGCCGAACAGCAGGTTGTCGCCTATAGGAACAAGAGGGGCTCCCTGTCCGCCCAAAGCTACGTCGAGAGTCCGGAAATCGGCCACTACGGGAAGACCTGTTTCGGCGGCGATGGCGTTAGGGTCGGCAATTTGCGTTGTAAGCCCTATCTGCGGCTGGTGGAAAATCGTGTGTCCGTGAGATGACACAAAATCAACGTCGGTGCGTTGCAACCTGTGGTTGGTCATGAAATCTGCCACACAGCGTCCGAAATAATGACCTAGATCCGCGTGAGTTTTGGCATATTCGAAAGCCGAGGCATTTTCAAGGGAAGAAAGCCGTTGTTGCCATTCATGGGAATAGGGTAGGGTATCGGCACACAAAATTTCGTAATTCCACCGACCGTCGTCCTTCTGAAAACGGCAGAAAGCAATATCCAAACCATCGAGCGAAGTACCCGACATAAGACCTATAACTTTGTAATCTTCAATCATATCTCTAAATTCTTAACTCTTAACTCTCTATTCGTATCTTATTGCTGTTATTGGGTCGAGGTTTGCGGCGCGTTTGGCTGGATACCAACCGAAAAACACACCTGTTGCGGCACACACAAGGAACGACGCCACTATTGACATTTCGCTTACCACATAAGGCCATCCCAAAAGAGATGACAAAGCGTAAGCCGCTATCAGTCCGAAGATTATACCGATAATTCCTCCGATAAGGCTCAGTGTCACGCTCTCGAAAAGAAACTGCATCATTATATCGCGTTTGTGCGCCCCTATTGCCATTCGTAGGCCAATCTCCTTGGTGCGTTCGGTTACGGTAACATACATTATATTCATAATACCTATACCGCCAACAATCAGCGATATGGCAGCTATTGCCGAAAGCAGGGCGGTAAGTAGCTGAGTTACGGAATTTACTGTGGATAGGATTTCTTCCTGAGTGAATACTTCGAAATCGTCCTCGTCTCCGGAGGCTATCTTGTGGTTCTTGCGAAGAATTTGCGTTATCTCGGTGGCGGCTAATTCCGATTCCTCCTCGCTGGTGGCCGAGGCGGTTATCATATTCAGGTGGTTGATACCCGAAAAACGTTTCTGCACCGTGGTGTATGGGGCAAAAACTATGTCGTCCTGATCCTGTCCCATTTGGTTCCCACCTTTGGAGACCAAAACACCTACCACTTTCATAGGAACGGAACCGAAACGTATGGTGGCTCCTATTGGGTTAGTACCGTCGGTAAAGAGGTTTTTGACTATGGTCTGTCCGATGATACAGACTTTGGCGTAGGATATTACGTCCTTTTCGGAAAAAAGTACACCTCTTTCCAGCTCGTATTTGCGAATGTCGAGATAGTCGGGCGATATGCCCTGAATAGAGGCTGGATGGTTGTTTGCGCCATAAACGGCTTGAGCCGAAGTTGCCACCGTAGGCGATACCTTGCTCACATATCGGGCGTTGGCTTTAATAGTTTTGTAGTCATTGAGGGTCAGTGATTTGGCATTGCTGTTTCCCATTTTTACACCACCGTGTTGCTGAAAAGCCGGGGAAATCATTATCATATTGCTGCCCATCGACGACAGCTCCTGTTTTATGTTGTATGTAGAACTTTGCCCTAAACTCACCATCGTTATAACCGAGGCAATACCTATTACAATGCCGAGCATGGTAAGAATGGCACGACCTTTGTTCCTCAGCAGGGCTTTTATGGCTATTTTTGATAAGTTATTGAAATTCATTATTATGTTTCTATTGTTATTTTGTTATCTGTTTTTGAGATTGTTGTCTGTTTTTGAGACGCGCCGTGGCACGTCTTTACATCTAATCTTTCAACCCTTAACTCTTAACTCTTAACTCTCTTCGTTTACTGGCATATTGGCCAACGCATCGGCTGCGGACTGAGTTTCAATCTGTTTATCCTCGATGATATGTCCGTCGCGCAGTTTGATGGTGCGTGAGGTGAACACGGCTATGTCGGGTTCGTGGGTAACAAAGGCTATTGTCTTGCCTTTTTGGTGCAAGTCCTGAAACAGGCTCATAATTTCGTAAGATGTGCGGGTGTCGAGGTTGCCGGTGGCTTCGTCGGCAAGGAGAATAACGGGGTCGTTCACTATGGCACGGGCTATAGCCACGCGCTGTTGCTGTCCGCCGGAAAGCTGGTTAGGCGTATGCATAAGTCTTTCGGAAAGCCCTACTGCCTCAAGCGCCGCCAACGCCCGTTCGCGACGTTCTTTGGCCGATACCTCGTGGTTGTACAGCAACGGCAATTCTACATTCTCCAAAGCTGTGGTACGTGCCAGAAGGTTGTAGCTCTGGAACACAAAGCCGATTTTGCGGTTTCGGAGTGTAGATAAAGCGTTGTTGTTCAGGGTTTTGACATTGATGCCGTCGATAATGTATTCGCCCGAAGTGGGTGTGTCCAAACATCCCAAGATATTAAGCATGGTTGATTTGCCCGAACCGCTTGTGCCCATGATACTTACAAACTCGCCTTGAGCAATGGAGAAACTTATATCCTTTAGGGCATGCACATCTTCATCTCCTACGTGGAATACACGCCGCAGGTTTTCTATCCTTATAATCTCGTTTGCCATACGCTATCTTTTTTTCCGGTTGGGAGGACTTTGCATAAATGGTAAATGGGCTACCGCTCTGCTTATCACCGCTGTGTTTCTTTGTTTTGGAGATGGAGAGTACAACATCATCGTCTTCGGCAAGTCCTTCGGTAACAATGATGTTGGCACCGTCGTCAAGGCTGGTCTTAACCATTTTGGGAGAGAGTTTCTTGCCGTTTTTTACCCAAATTTGCGACATGCCGTCGGGTAATGCGGGAGGCTCTTGCATTTTGATTTTTTTGTTGGGACCGGCGGGCTTGTTGCCTTTATGTTTCGGCATTTCGACACTGTATCCCTCTTTATTTAGAAGGTTCATATATTCCTCAGAAAAAGTGAAATATGTAGCTTCGTATGGAATTACAAGACCATCCTCTTTTTTCACCACAATTGAAACATTTGCTGTCATGCCGGGAAACAGCTTGGTGTCTGGGTTTGGAGCGTCAATTATTACTGTGTATGTAACCACGTTGGAAGAGGTGGTGGGCTCTATGCGCACCTGACGCACCGTGCCGGTGAACACATCTTTTGGAAAAGCATCAACGGTAAAGGTAACGTTCTGTCCCTCTTTTACTTGTCCTATGTCAGCTTCATCAACATTGGCTTTTACCTGCATTTGAGTAAGGTCGTTGGCAATGGTGAAAAGTGTTGGAGTGCTGAATGCCGAAGCAACGGTTTGTCCTTCCTCCACCGATTTGCTCATTATCACACCCGAGATGGGCGAGTAAATCTTTGCGTAAGAGATGTTTACCTGAGCTTTTTGCAAATCCGACTGGGCATTGGCCATTTGGTTTTTGGCTTGAGTTAGTTGGTTCACGGCTTCCTCGTACACCACCTGTGTAGCTGCTTTGTTGTCGTAAAGCTGTTTGGTGCGGTCGTAGTTTTGTTGTGCAAGGGTAAGGGTGCTGGTGGCGGTGGAGAGGTTCGATTTTGCCTGATTGACCTGCTCCTGAAGCGTGGAACGGTCGAGTTCGGCAAGGAGGTCGCCTTTTTTTACCTCCGAGTTGAAATCAACATAAATCTTTTGCACTATACCCGACACCTGTGTGCCGACATCCACTTTGTAAACGGGCTGTAGAGTGCCTGTGGCCGTAACGGTATTTTCCACTGTGCCGCTCTCCACTTTGGCTGTGTTTATCGAGAGTTCGTAATTGTTTCCCGCACTCACTTTTATTATTATGAAAACTAAAAGCAGTGCTAAAAGTACGCCGACAATAATTAAGGTTTTCTTTTTGTTTCTCTTTGCCATAATATGTTGAAATTGTATTTGTTACTACTTTAAGGGAACGCCCATGTAAACGTCCAATATTTTTCGGTTCATAAGGTATGAGTATTTGTTTTGCAGAAATTGGTTGAGCACGTTGAGATAATTGCTCTGCTGCTGGAGCAAATCAACTGTGGTTATGGCTCCGGCCTTGAATTTTTCGTTGTAAACGGCGTAGCTGTCCTTGTAGGCTTTTTCCAATGCTTCCGACGATTTATAGGTGTTGTACGCCTGTGCTGCGGCAAGGTATTTCTGCTCTATCTCGCTTGTTATGTCGAGTTTAAGTTGTTCGTTCTCCATCTCGGCCTGTTGCAGGCGTATCTTGCTCTGTTTCACCTTGGAACGGGTGCTGTTGCGGTTGTATATAGGTATGGAAAGGTTTAGGCCTACGTTCTCGCCAAGGTTGTTGCTCACCTGAGTGCCCCAAGCCTCGTCGAAATTGGTGTAGCCGGTGCTTACTCCTGCACTTAGCGATAGTGTTGGCGAATAGTCTGACTTGGCCATTTTGATGTCGTATTTGGCCATCTCCACGCCGGCTTCGCTCGATTTCAGTTCCGGCAGATAAGCCAATGCCCTTTCAACAGCGCTTTCGAGGGTGGGCATGGTAAGGCTAGCATTATCTGTGTCAGTGTCGGGTTTTACTATCTCTAATTTTGTGTACGAAGGCAGTCCCAAAAGTTTTTTCAACGTAAGTAACTCATTGTCAATGGCAATTTTTGTATTCTCTACATCGTAGGCGGCACTTGTAAGATTGGCTTTCAGCAGATTATAGTCGCTTTCGAGTATCTTTCCAACTTTGAATTGCAGCTCGCCTTCTTTTACCTGCTCTTGCGAGGTGTTTAGTACATCCTGTTGATATGCAAGACGTTCGGTGTTCATTAGTATGGAAAGGTATGCCTGCATTATTTGGATATTTATGCTGTTGCGCGACTGTTCAACTTTCAGCTCGCTTTGTTTTAGCGATAACTTATTGAGTTTTACATTGTTATATGTGCTGAAACCGTCGAAGAGCGTCATGCCGGCGGATATGCCGTAATTGCCTGTCCACGAAGCCGTTGCGTTGTGGTTGGAGTACCCGAAGCCTTGCGAAGCCGTTGCCGACACTGTGGGGGCGTATCGCAGTTTTGCCTCGTTGTAGCTTATCTCCGACGACGAGCGGTCAAGTTCGGCATTGCGTAGGGTGTTGTTGTGCGTCTCGGCGTAGTTTATACATTCGCCCAGCGACATCCTTACAACCTCCTGTGCCGAAAGAGATAGCGCCGAAATTATCGCCATTATGAAAAAGAATCCTTTTTTAGTTTTCATTTATGTAGAGTATTTAGTATTAGAATAATGGTTTTGTCGCCATTATCCGAATAATGATATTGCAAAAATACAAAAATATCAGGAACAAAACAATATTTTTTTGCCCATGAAAACCTGATACATCTGTAATATGTTGAATAATAGTTTCTTTTTACATATTATAATAATGTTAAAAAAAAATCGTATATTTGCAGTTTGGTAAAATTTAAAAATTAATACTGATAACTTTAAAAATCAATCTGTTAAATAATGAAGAAAATAAAATACACATCATTATGGCTGGGGCTTGTTGCTTTGGTTATGTCTGTGTCTTGCGTGAAAGAGGGCGATTTCGATGCCTTGAACCGTCCGATGTATTTGCAGGGCGACATCTCTCCCGAGTTGGGAATTCCTCTTGGCGAAGGCCATTTCTCGATAAACGAGTTGCTTGAACTGAACAAAATGACAATGGGATATGTAAAAATTAAACCCAACGGACTGCTGTCGGTAGTGTACGACACTTTGATGCACGAGCATATCGATTTGCTAGGAAACACTTCTAAAAGAGGTGGAGCAAGTATGAAAGACACTATTGCATTCTCAAAAATAGTTACCGGAAACACCGACATCGACCTGTTTGACAACGTAAATTATGTTCCGACCTCCGAAAACCAAAGAATTGGCGGCGTGTGGATAAGCCTTCACACCGACATATCTACCAACAGCCGTGTAATACAAAGACGATTGAAAGAAAAGTATAAATCGGTATGTGTAATTATTGACAGCATAAAACTGTTTGTTACAAAAAATGGCCGCGACACCGTTCCCATAAATTTGGGCGACAGCTCGATAGTGCTGCCCTTGTCGGACATAATCAACGGACATGTCCACAGAATCAATATTATAGATAGTCTAAACGCCATAGATGTAGTAACCCATACTCCCGACCGCTTTTCCTATTCCATGAGGGTAAGTATCTCTATGCCAACGCTGAAGGACGAAAATATATTGTCCTTTATATGCACCAATCTGAACTTTACGGCATTGGAAATATCGCCCTATTTCAAGGTTGAGGTGCCGTTTACAATGTTTTTCGACAGTGTGCAGTCCGATTTTGACGTAAATACCAAAAACATAAATTTATCGAACGTGGATGTGGTTTCTGTCGCCGACGCATATCTTAACCTCGAAATTACCAATACTTTCCCGATAGAATTTGACATGGCGGCAGAGCTGCAGGACTCCAACGGAGTGAAACTGTGCGACATTTTGGATTCTACTAATACCGTTCTAATTCCAAGTCCGAAAATTGTTTACAACGCCGAAACGGACTCCTACACAACATCGGAATCCGCCACAAATAATGTAAGGGTTCATCTTACACAGAAACAGGTTGATTACCTTCAGAAATCCGACCATATGCGGTGCCGTCTGTTTGTAAAGACTTCGCAAAATGCAAATCCTTACGCCGAGAAACCGGTGGTAAGTTTCCAAATATCGAACAAACTTTCCTTGCGTGCCAATGTTCAGGTAACACCAAGAATAAATCTGGATAAACCCTTAAAAGAAGATTGAAGATGAAAAAAATACTTTTTGCATTAGTAGCCACCGTACTGCTATTTTCGGATATACAAGCACAAAATAGCAATGTGATTTTTGGCTCAACCCGCATTCCACAGATAAATAACCTCAACCCCGCGTTTTATCCGTCCAGAAATACTTTCTACCTTTCGTTGCCGGGAGTTGAATTGAAATTCCACGGTCCATTGTCGTTCAACGATATTTTTCAGAAAGACGATGAAAAAAACATCACCTATATCAATATCAACACTATAGCCGACAACATTACGGGAGACAACAATTTGTTCCTTAATGCTGAAGTTGATGTTATAGGCATGGGGCTCAACATTGGAAATACTTTCGTTACGCTTTCGGCAAAAACCAAGGCTTCGGCGCATTTGGGCATTCCCTCGGGACTTATTGCCTTTTTCCAAGATGGAAACTACGGACATCGTGGCTACGGCAACGAACTGTACCTTGTAGATGGAAACCTCTTTAAAGGACAGGTTTACAACGAGTTCGCACTGGGGGTGGGGCATAAGTTCAAAAATCTCACCGTAGGTATGAGGCTGAAACTGCTTAACGGTGTTGCCGACTTGCGTACCGACGACACAAGAATGACACTATATACAGCCGACGATATGTCGCTACTGAGTGCCGACATGTATTACCGCATAACAGCCACTGGAATATCCAAGTTCCAAAATAACGATATAACATACAATTCGTTGCTCGAAAGTGACAACTGGGGCTACTCCTTAGACTTGGGTGCGAAATACGACTGGAGCATTTTCGAGTTTTCGGCCAGCATTCTCGACATAGGTAAGGGAATCAAATGGAAAGACGATGTGAAATACTACATGCTTAATAAACCCGTAAATGTAACTTTCGACGGTGTTGATTTCACCCGCCTTGTTATCAATGGTCAAGACACTGCCATTATGCACACTTTCGATGGTGTTTTGGATAGCCTGAAAAATTACGATACCATCGACGGAAACCCCTACTGGACAAGAATTCCTACCAAATTTAACCTTGGGGCAACCGTGCACCTTGGCTCTATGGTGCGTGCAGGTCTGCTTTTCCACGGCGAAATAGAGGACAATATCAGCTACTTCGACGCTTCGGGTAAATCTTCGGATATTACAAAGTTGTTCCGCAATACTACCACTCTTATGGCAGGAGTTAATCTCTACGACTGGATTGAGGTAATGGCAAGCATGGCCGTTGTCAAGGACGGCAGGGAGATAGACTGGTTCAATCCCGGACTTGGCGTTAATTTGTCACTTTTCAAATCGTTTCAGATGTACTTGCTGCTGAACTACATATCCGACATTCGTCTTGTTGAGGCCAAGAGTTTCAACCTGCAATTCGGATTGAACCTGCTTTTTGGTAAAGGACACATGCAGTAATGATATGGTACTGAGGCGTATGCATATATTTACGCTCGTGGCCTTGTTGTCGTTTCCGGAAACGGCATTGTACGCGCAACATACGCAGATAGCCCTGCTTAAATACGGTGGCGGCGGCGATTGGTACGCCAATCCCACATCGCTTACCAATCTTATAAAATTCTGCAATGCCGAACTGCACACGGGCTTAAATCCGCAATACGCAACTGTAGATGTGGGCAGTGCCGATATTTTCAGCTATCCATACCTTCATATCACGGGTCACGGCAATATAGTGTTTTCGGCACAGGAAGCCCTGAACCTGCGAAACTACCTTATAGCAGGAGGTTTTCTGCATATCGACGATAACTACGGGTTGAAAAATTATGCTGTGGCTCAGATGAAAAAGGTCTTCCCCGAACTTGATTTTGTGGAACTGCCTTTTTCTCACCCCATATACCATCAGAAATACAAGTTTCCCAATGGGTTGCCAAAGATACACGAGCACGACAACCTTCCCCCCAAAGGCTACGGACTTATTTACAACGGCAGACTGGTGTGCTTTCTTTCCTACGAATGCGACCTCGGCGACGGCTGGGAAGACCAAGATGTGCATGGCGACAGCGAGGCAGTACGTACCAAAGCACTCCAAATGGGCGCCAATATCATCAGCTATATTTTTAACAACTGAGACAGAATAAAATACCCGATTTCGAGTTATGATATAAAAAAAACGTCATTATCATGAAGAAACTGATACCGTTTGCAATACTTGTAATCCTTTTGTCGGCTTGTGGCGGGAACCGTTCCGGCAACGCTGTTTCGGGAACTGCCTCCGACAACAGCATAAAAATAGAAACTCCTGATTTCAATACCGATTCGGCATACGCTTTTGTGGAACAGCAACTCGCTTTCGGACCTCGTGTGCCAAACACCAAAGCTCACTCAGGCTGTGCGGCGTTTTTGGCAAGAAAGATGGCCTTGTGGACAGACACGGTAATTGTGCAGGAGTTTGTCTCTACTTTATGGGACAACACTTCCGTAAAAGGAAAGAACATCATTGCTTCGGTTAATCCTATGGCCGAGAACCGTATCCTGTTGGCCGCGCATTGGGACTCCCGCGCCTACGCCGACCACGACTCCGATACAACACTATGGCACACTCCAATACTCGGTGCCAACGACGGTGCCAGCGGTGTTGCCGTACTTATGGAGATAGCTCGCATTTTCCGCAACAGCGGCATAGATATTGGTATAGACTATATCTTTTTTGACCTTGAGGATCAGGGAAATCCAGAGTTCTCACCGTCGTATGTAAACGATTCGTGGTGCCTTGGAGCGCAACATTGGGCAAAACATCCACACAAACCTTTCTACACAGCCAAATACGGCATATTGCTCGACATGGTCGGCGGATATAACCCGCGTTTCACCAAGGAGGAGGTTTCGATGAAATTTGCCCCCGGAATTACTAATAAACTGTGGACAATTGCGCAACAGCTCGGATACGGCAATGTTTTCGAGGACGTGAAATCCGATGCCATTCTCGACGACCACCTGTACATCAACCAAAACACCAATATACCTGTTGTGGACATTGTTTGCAACCAGTCAGGCCGTAGCTTTTTCGAACATTGGCACACCACTGGCGACAATATCGATGCCATTGACAAAAATACTCTTGGTATTGTGGCGGAAGTAGTTATGACCTTGATACTCAGCGAAAACAAATAAAAAACACTGTGCTATGAAAAAAAATGTCTTATTATTATTTGTTGCAGTAGCTTGTTTGGCTATTGTGTCGTGCAAAAGGGACGATGATGCTCCTTTGGCCTATGTCAATTTTAGTATAGACCCCGATTCTCCGGCATACGGTGGCCTAAATACTGTGGGCGGATATGCCTATCTTACAGGTGGTTACTGCGGCGTAGTAGTTTTCCGCACTTCGTGGACGGATTTTGTGGCATACGAGCGTGGTTGTCCTAACGACAACAGTACTGCCGTTGAGGTGGATCCCGATAATTCGGTGATACTGTTCTGTCCCAAATGCGGTTCCCAATTCGTTTACACCGACGGCTCGCCAATCGAAGGTGTGGCTAAAACCTCGCTACGGCAATACAATGCTGTTTACAGTGGTGGAATGTTGCATGTATATAATTGATTGTCAGTTTAATTTTAAAAAACAGGATAACACTATGGCGAAAATGGCCAGAACACTGAAGAAACTGCACATTTGGCGGCTTAGGCACATATCGGAACGCAATTTTGTTCTGATACTCAGTGCCTTTGTGGGTGCTTTGGCAGGATTGGCGGCGGTAATTCTAAAAACACTTGTCCACAGGACATACGTGTTGCTTATGCAGATACGCCTCGACGTTTTCGACGGAGCCAATATACTTTTGTTAGTTTATCCGGCAATAGGGATAATTTTGTCGGTGCTATTCCTTAAATACATAGTACGCAATAAGATAGGGCACGGAATACCCAATATACTGTACGCTATTTCGCGTGGAGGCGGAAAAATGCCACACCACAATATGTACAGTTCCATTGTGGCCTCCACAATAACAGTGGCTTTCGGCGGTTCGGTGGGTCTTGAGGCTCCTATTGCCACAACAGGCAGTGCCATAGGCTCCAACATAGGGCAATGGTTTCATCTGCGACACAAAAACGTTATCCTGCTCCTTGGTTGCGGTGCGGCGGGTGCCATAGCCGGCATTTTCAAAGCACCGATAGCCGGCATTTTGTTTGTGTTGGAAATACTGATGTTCGACATCTCCATGACTGCCGCCATACCTCTGCTTATTTCTTCCATAACGGCCTCCACTATGGCTTATTTTCTTATGGGTAGCGATGTGCAGTTTGCTTTCAGCATTCAGGACGCGTTCCAAATTTCTCAAATTCCCTTCTTTATAATTCTGGGACTCTTTTGCGCACTGGTGTCGGTGTATTTCTTGCGTGTAAACCTGAAAATTGAGAGTGCGTTTGCCAAAATCGGTAAACAGTGGATAAGAATCCTTATAGGAGGTGTCCTTTTGGGAGTACTTATATTTTTGTGCCCGCCGCTTTTCGGCGAAGGATATTCCCAACTCAACGATATTTTGCATGGCAATCCTAACTCGTTCATAACCAATAGCTTTTTTATATCGGCAAATGCCTCGCCTTGGCTTATGTTGCTCGGACTTTTCGGAATTATCTTGCTTAAAGCCGTTGCCACATCGGTAACAATAGGCAGCGGGGGCGTGGGCGGCACTTTCGGCCCATCGCTTGTGATAGGAGGTTTGAGCGGCTTTTTCATTGCCGCATTGCTTAATCAGACGGGCTTTTCTCTTCCTGTTGCAAATTTCGCACTTGTGGGCATGGCTGGAGTGATGGCTGGAGTTATGCACGCTCCACTGATGGCTACTTTCCTTATTGCCGAAATAACGGGCGGCTATGGTCTTTTTGCCCCGCTATTGGTAACAACTACAATAACTTACATCTGCGTGCGACCATTCGAACATCACTCGATATATACCCGAAAACTCGCCAAACACGGGGACTTGCTTACCCATAATAAGGATAAATCGGCATGGCAGTTGATGGATATGCAGAAACTCATTGAAACAAACTTTGTCGTAGTGCGTTCGGGCGATAAATTGCGCGATTTGATAACGGCTATCGAATACTCAAGACGTAATATATTTCCGGTTCTCGACAATAACGATAAATTTCTTGGGGTGATAGTCCTTGACGACATACGTAAGCTTATATTCAAGCCCGAGAAATACGACAAATACGAAGTTGATGAACTGATGTACCCCCTTTCGGAGGGAGACTGCGTGCGCATTACCGATTCTATGACCGACGTTGTGAACAAGTTCAAAATCAGCGAACGCTACAACCTCGTGGTTATCGACAACGACAACAATTACATCGGTTTCCTTTCACGCGCAAACACCTTTTCGGCCTACCGCCATTTTGTTTCCGAATTTTCCGACGAGTAACTACGGATATATACAGAAAACAATAAAGCCTGCCGCACTTTGCGACAGGCTTTATTGTTGCTACTCCGGAACTCTTTTATCGTATCACTTTCGTAAAAACAGGGGCTTTGCCGTTTTCAACGATAACGTACACTTTTATCTCTCCTGATGGAGGCACTTTATCGTCGCTTTTGCGGGGACTGTCGGTGGCTGTGAAGAGGTATTCCGTGCCATCGGCAATGGCGCGTAAGGTTACTGCAGTGGCTTTGGCGTTAATCATAGGATAGCCATTAACTGCGCTGTCGAATATCGCCGATTCTTCTTGACTTACGGGGTGCTGTTCGGGAAAAGCCTCGGGCTCGGTGTATTCTCCTTCAATAAAACCGTTGGCTTTAAGGAAGTTGTCTATCTCTTTGTGTACGGCTTCAAGACGTGCGGCACGCACACCGTAGCCAGACAGTACCTCTGCGTTGGGCTGTTTCTCCCTCAGGTCTTTTACGCTGGATTCCAGTCCGCCGCTGCCGAAAGTGCAGAAAGGGACAATCATTTTGCCGCTCAAATCAACGCTGTCCAAAAAAGTCGCTACGGGGGGAGCGTAGGTACCGAACCATACAGGATATCCTAAAAATATGACATCGTATTTGGATATGTCGGTATTCAAAGGCTGTATTTGTGCTGTTATGCCTTGTTCGCGCTCCTGAATGCAGCGTTCGATAGTTGCTTGGAAATCACCGTCGTAGGGGTTTGTGGCAACAATTTCCTCAATGTCGGCGCCGAGCCGGGTGGCAATCTCTTGCGCCACAGCTTTGGTGTTTGAGGTTTGTGAGTAGTAAAGCACCAGAACCTTGGGGGAATCCTCCGAGGGTGCGTCGTTTTTAGAACCGCAGCAAACGGCGGTCATCATCGCGGTTGAAGCGAATAATAGAAGTTTCAGACTTTTCATAAAAAATAAAATTTACGTGTTATGTTTTTTTTCGATTTGCAAAAATACACTTTTTTGAGGAAAAAGCAATATTTTTCCTGAACAAAGTAGCGTTTTTTTTAGACTCCTGCTCGCTGCGCTCACGAGATTTTGTGGATTTTTTTGTTTTCCTGCTCGCTGTGCTCGCGAATTGCGCAGCAATCGTGAACTCCGCAGAAATCAATTTAATATTGTGAACAAATCTTTTAAATCTTGTAAATTGCTTTCGCCTTCGGCGAAATAATTATTTAGATTTCCAAGATTTCTGCCGCTTGCGGCTAGGAGGATTAACAGCCCGCAGGGCAAGGAACATTTCAACTTTCAATTTTCAACTGCTAAAACGTTTCTTTAATCCATTCGGAGAAGAAGTAGTCGTTTATTCTGTAACATCCTTCTTCGGAGGAGACAATGTCCTTATCCATAAGACCTTTCACAGCCGATTGCACAGAACTTGGCGAGCTTAGAGAATGCTTTTTGACAAAAGCTGCCGAAGTAATTGCTTTTGTGCTGCCTTCTCTTGCAATAGCTTGAAGCAAAGCCTTTTGCTTTTGTGATAGAATGCTCATTTGCATTTGGTAGGAGCCTTCTTGCACATTTATTATATTTTTCTTGGCAATGGAAATTCGGTCTTGTGTGCACGTGTCTTTATTTGCGGTTATCGCAAAAAGCTCGTTCATAAGCATTTGCATATACCATGTTGTGCCGTCGTAGTCGTCGTACACTTGTTCCACAACTTGGGTGTCCAATTTTTTATCGTGTTTTTTGAACAGACGTTTGGCAAATTCGGTATAAACATCTTTTTTTAATGGTTTTAGTTCCATGATTTGGGCACTTTGATAAAAAGGACGGGCTTTCGATTGGAACATCTGGCTCATGGTGTGTTGTTTGCTTCCGCTGAAAATAAAAGATGTCTTGGAGCAGTTTTGCATTAGTCCTCTCAATATGGCTTCGACTCGTTTTTCTTGAAAATCGGCTATTTGTTGAAATTCGTCGAATGCCACGATACAAGGTATAGGAGCGGATTCCAAATATGTGAAAATTTCTTCGAGCGTTGTGGTGGGGTTGTATATGGCACCAATTCCCAACTCGAACTTTGGTTCTCCGGTAACAGCGTCAATGCTGAATCCCGCCTGAATAGATTTAAGTGTATTGACAAACGATTCCCAGTATTGTTTTTTTTTCGGTTTCAGTTGCTCGAATACTGCCTTGCCGAAAGTGTAGCACATCTCTTGTAGCGAAGTGGCGGCATAGATGTCGATAAAGAAAGTATGGTGCTTTTCGCTGATTTCCGGCTGACGAAACAGATGGTGTATCAGACCAGTCTTGCCCATCCTTCGTGGGGATATGAGTACTATATTTCTACCGTTGTATATCTGCTTGATAAGATATTTAGTTTCCTCTTCTCTGTCACAAAAAAGAGGCTCCGGAATGACCTTTGAAATAATGAAAGGGTTCTCCAAGTTATTGGTTGTGTGTAACATATAAATTATTATGTTTATAATTATTATATTTATAATAATTGCAAATATAATAATTTGTTTTGATATGGCAAATTTTTTTGTTTGAATATTGACTTTTTCGTCCTATCCGTGTTAGTTCCCAAGAAAAACAGTGTTTAGCTGTTAGGATATGTTTTTATATATCGGTGTCCGATTTAAATTCGTATATTTATGATAATTCGCAGTAAATCAATGTGTTGAATGGTATAATATAGGGAGGGGCTTGCTTTTTAAAGAGTTCTTCTTCATATTTCAAGAGGAAAAAGAAAGACAGAGAGAAACATAAATAGAAAAACGAGACCGTTTTTTACCGGATACCAATAATTTTTTTTTGGATTGTTACGTTGTGATTTTTAGAGTTTTATAAGTTTTGTGTTTATTTTTTTTGTTAAATTATTTGGAAAATATAAAAAATAATGTAACTTTGCGACATCAAAACCTACAATAATGGAAAAAGAAAAAGTGCATATACCACACCATTACTCCGGCACCAAGTGCATAGCCTCAGGCTTGTATGGGCGGTTATTGTGTTGGAAAATAATGCGTAAATTACTGATTGTCAAGCAGTTGCCTCCCCCACCCCCATAAATGCATTTTTCTTTTTACGCACCTCATTAAATGCCTTATAGAAGGGGTAACAAGTATTTTCACACTTTTTTTCGGGCTCTTTGAAAAAGCATTGTCTTGCGAAACCACAGTAAAACACGAAATGAAATCCTGCGGGACGGAATTTCAAAAGACAAACAAAGTACAAACCAATCGCCGCTATGGCAGGAGACACTACCTCGCCTGACCACGCCCTGCCACAGGAAACTTTTTTCTTGCGACAGGGCTGAGACGGATAAAAAGCGGATGAAAAAGACAAATAAACAATTACGAACATAAAAAATCAAATACAATGAAAAAAGTATATATAATTGGCTCAATAGCCATAGCAATAATAGCTGGCGTAAGCATTTTCGCCGCCTGCACAAAGGAAGAAAACAAAGAGAGCAAACACTGTAAAGAGGTGTTGTCATCTATAAACAATAAGAATTTGTCGGAGGATGAACTCAACGAACTTATGCAAAACTATGATGCAAAATTTACAGTGCTGGATGAAGAGTGTTATGTTACCACTTATTATTACGCAAAGGCAGACTTTTGTGTAAAATCATACACTGATGTGGACAACACGACATTTTCAGGCATATGTTTTTACGATGAAGAGGCAACCTACACGTTCACTCAGATAAATGACAACAAAGTGCAAATTGGTTATGATGATTTCACGGATTCTGTCTTTTTAACAAACATTTTGTTCAATGAAGATGAGCATAAGATTTCTTTTGACTTAAAAGTTGGAGAATTGGAATTATCAGGTACATCAATAGAAGTATCAGAAACTCTGTTAGCAGAATTTATGGGATTTGCAACTGGCGCTAGCACGTCGCTATCAGCTGGCATTGGTGAAATTGTTGGGAGAATAGCAGTATTAGTTATTAAAGAATTAGTTTCAGACGCTATCGGAAGTATAGCAAAAGAGTGCATAAGAAGTATGGAGAGAAGTTCGAGGGATTGTACAAGAATTGGTGGTTTCCCAAGAGTAGAACATAGGCTTGGTCATTTGTGGTGTTCTTTTGAATGTAGAGAAAAACGTCCTTATTAATTTGTATTGGGGGTTCTGTGTAAAAAAACATAGACCCCCCATTATATAATATTTTGAGTTTGTTTTATTTAATTGTTAAAATCATGAAAATCTTATTAAAGACAACAATCATTGCATTATTGTGCATTTTCGGAACAGTTTCCGCCCAAAACGCTAATTTTACAATAAACGGCAGAACCGAAAATAAAAGCGTTTTTGGCAATATGCTATATCTCACTGTGTTTTCCAACAACGGAACGGAGCTCATCGACAGCACTGCGATTTCACCGAACGGAACTTTCGTGTTCAAAGGAAGTGTGCCGAGTCCATGCCTTGCAAAAATTAGCATGAACTACAAAGACGACGAGCCAGTGGTTAATTTCCATTTCTATTTGGAAAACAATGCCATAACAATGAATCTTAGGAATTCCACAAAATACAATATACCATATCTAAAACCTGCAATTACAGGCTCTGTAAGCGACTCTGCTTTTCGTATCGAATGCGGCGACTGCTTTCAAGAACATATCGGTAGCGAAACATGGGACGGTCCTGCAATAAACTATATAGAGTCCAACCCTGGCTCCATATACGCACCGTTCCTTTATTACGATATTTTCTTCGACGATGTCGACTACAAGTCTTTCTGCCGTCAGATGGAAAAATTCTCTGGCGAGGCACGAAACACCTATCACTACAAGTTGATGAAAAGCAAGGCGATGATGAAAAAGTATATATCCACCGGTGCCAAAATTCCGGATTTCACTCTTGCTGACAAAAACGGCAATAAGGTTAATGTGCTGCAATTCGCCAAAGGCAAAAAGTATGTTCTGGTAACGTTTTGGGCTTCGTGGTGCGGACCTTGCCGCAAGGAAATACGCGACAAGCTAATCCCGCTCTACAACGAGTTTCACGACAAAGGACTTGATATTCTTTCGGTTTCGGTGGACGACAACCGCGAGAAGTGGATTGCCGCCCAAACTGCCGAGAAGGTGCCTTGGACCGACCTGTGCGAGCTGGTGCCGATGAACAAAAGCATGGCTCAGAAGTTGTTCGGAATCGATTCCGTGCCGTACAGTTTTCTTATCAACGGCAAAGGAAAAATAATAGCACACGGCAATAATATTGTCCACTTGGTTAAATATTATCTATCTTTATCCAAAAAATAGTCCGTATATGCTGAGTATCAGCGGCAAAGTAGAGTAAATGCCTTGCCTGTTGTACAATATCACCACCACAAACTGCGTTATAATGTAAATTTAAAATCCGGAACAAAATGAAAAAGAAATTCCCAATCATCGCTTTGTTGGCAATAGCTTTTGCGCTTTCCGCCAAACCACCCTTTTTACCATTACAGGCAAGGTGGTGGAGGAGGCGAGCCTGATGGTGGAAACAATTAATTCACTCAATAAAATTTTATTGGTGTCCGAGAAAACTTTTGAAAAACCACATAAAAGTATATGTAGTAAGCAAATAAATAGACGGTCTTATCTGAGGGGCTTGCTTTTTCAAAGATGTATATTGTGAATGAAGTAAAAGAAACTTAATTCGTGCCAGCGGCACGAGTTCACAATAACCCCACTCAAGGAACGCAGAGTGGGATAAAAGGTATCCCCCCCCTCAAAAACAAGCGTGCTGAAAGCACGCCACATATTTCTACAGTGAGAGCGTTGTTGTTCTCCGCTTCGCTATCGAAAAGTTCACTGGATGTTTCTTTTTTGTTCTCCGCTTCGCTATCGAAAAGTCCACTGGACTTTTCTTCATACCCAAGAAAATTGGCAAAAATCATCAATTATTCCCCAATAAAATCGGCAAAAATCATCAATTATTCCCCAAGAAAATTGGCAAGAGATTTGGATATTTCACTAAAAATGTGTAACTTTGCAGTTTGAAAAATGTAACTGAAAAAAAATCATGAAAAGGACGTTTTATAAATCGCTATTGAAATGGAAGTCGGACCCATCGCGCAAGCCTTTGATTTTGGAGGGTGCAAGGCAGGTTGGGAAGACTTGGATTTTGCGGGAGTTCGGAAGAAACGAGTATAAGAACACCGTTTATATCAACTGTCATAACAACAAGTTCACCGACAAGCTGTTTCAAAAGGATTTCGACACAGCACGCATCCTGCGCGAGATAGAAGCGGTAACAAGCCAACGGATAAAGGCAGGACAGACGCTTGTTATTTTGGACGAAATTCAGGAGGCACCTCAAGGTGTGGCGTCGCTCAAATATTTCTGCGAAAACGCAAGGGATATTCATGTGGTTGTGGCTGGCTCGTTGCTTGGCGTAACGCACCGCCCCGATGAGTCGTATCCTGTCGGGAAGGTGGATGTGCTGAAACTCTACCCCATGACTTTCGAGGAGTTCCTTGTGGCAATGGGCAAGGATAATCTTGCCGAAATGGTTGCAAGCGAAGACTGGTCATCGTTGGCGACTCTGGATTCCGTTTTGCTGGAACTGCTCAGGCAGTATTATTATGTTGGCGGAATGCCCGAAGTGGTACTTGATTATGTGGAGAAAGGCGATATTTTCAACGTGCGCAAGTTGCAGAACAGAATAATATCGGCATACGCCAACGATATGGCAAAACATGCCGGCGGCGATACAGAACGTATACGCATGGTTTGGAACAGCATTCCTGCTCAGCTTGCAAGGGAAAACAAAAAGTTTATATATGGTGCGGTGAAAAGCGGAGGTCGTGCCCGCGAACTGGAGGGGGCGATACAATGGCTTGTGGATGCGGGACTTGTGTACAAGATTCATCGTTGCAGCAAGCCCGAAGAACCATTGCGTTTCTACGAGGATTTCGCTGCTTTTAAACTGTATATGCTCGATGTGGGGCTGCTTGGGGCGTTGGCCAATGCGAAGGCAAGTGTGATGTTGGCAAACAATGACGTTTTCAAGGAATTCAAGGGGGCTTTTTCCGAAAACTATGTCCTTCAGCAACTCAAAGCATCCGTCGATTGTGATATTTACTATTACAGCAAGGATAATTCCTCGGTAGAGATCGATTTTTTGGTGCAGACCGAAAAGCGTGTTATTCCAATTGAAGTGAAAGCCGAGGAGAATGTGAAAAGCAAGTCGCTGGCTCGGTTTGTGAAGGAAGATTTCGCCAAACAGAACTTCAAAGGTTTGCGCTTTTCAATGAAACCATACATTGATCAATACTGGATGGAGAATGTCCCACTGTATTGTGTTGAACATTTTGTTGCCAATGAGTAAATAGTAGGATAAAGGCATTTCTTTCGTTCTCCGCTTCGCTATCGAAAAGTCCAGTGGACTTTTCTTTTTTGTTCTCCGCTTCGCTATCGAAAAGTCCACAGGACTTTTCTTCATACCCAAGAAAATTGGCAGAATTCTTTGTAAATAATTGTATGTAAATGCGTTGTGTTTTAGAAGATAAATTGCCTATCTTTGTGGTTAAAAAAGTGGCTTGAAAGAATGTCTAAAACAATGTACAAAAAAAAAGAGCACTCGTCGGAGTGCTCTTTTTTTATCAGTCAATAACTATAAATTAGTAATTAGTAATTACTAACTATTCCACGATAGTGTTCCAGTTGTGTTTGTCTTCGGCTTCGCCGAGCTGTATGGCGCGCAGTGCGTTGTACAGTTTTGTGCTCCACGGGCCGGGTTCTTTGCCGAACACATAGCTCTTGCCGGTTTCGGGGTCGTCGAGACGTTCGATGGGGCTTATCACGGCTGCTGTGCCGCAAGCTCCGGCTTCTTGGAACGAGGCAAGCTCTTCCACGTCTATGGGACGGCGTTCCACTTTCATGCCCATATCTTCGGCCAGTTGCATAAGGCTCTTGTTGGTGATGGAGGGCAGTATGGATGTCGATTTAGGAGTGATGTAAGCTCCGTCCTTGATGCCGAAGAAGTTGGCGGCGCCGGCTTCATCTACATATTTCTTTTCTTTTGCGTCGAGGTAGAACTCGCAAGCGTATTCGCCGCCGTGACAAGCTTCTACGTGTGCGCGCAACGAAGCTGCGTAGTTGCCGCCCACTTTGTAAACGCCGGTTCCGAGGGGGGCGCTACGGTCGTATTTGCGAGTGATAACGTAAGGGTTGGCCTTGAAACCGCCTTTGAAGTACGGTCCCACGGGGGTGACGAAAATCATAAACAGATATTCGTCGGCGGGTTTCACACCTACGGTGATACCTGTGCCTATCAGCAGAGGACGCAGGTAGAGGCTGGCGCCGGTGCCGTAGGGAGGAATGAAACGTTCGTTGAGTTTCACCACTTTTTTGCACATTTCCACGAATTTCTCGGTGCTCAGCTCGGGCATCATAATGCCTCGGCAGGTGCTTTGCAGACGTTCGGCGTTGGCCTCGGGACGGAACATGCGGATTTTGCCGTCCTTGCAGCGGTAGGCTTTCAATCCTTCAAAGGCTTCCTGACCGTAGTGCAGGCTCGAAGCAGCCATGTGTATGTTGATGTTTTCGTCGGACGAAACTTCCACTTCGCCCCATTCTCCGTTGCGGAAGTAGCAGCGGACGTTGTAGTCGGTTTTTACGTAACCGAAAGGCAGATTGCCCCAATCTATATTGTTCATAATGAGTGTTTTGTATTAAAAATTATATTTGTTTGCGTTTTACGAAGATACATATTTTTTTTTAATAACCAAAATAACTTTTTTTCTTGACTGCTGTCGATTGAAAATCAGAGTTTTTTGTTTTTATTTGTGTTTCTAAGTAGTCTGAGGTATTTCAACTTTCAACTCTCAACTATCTTCATAAGCCTGTCTCGGTTCATGTAGTTGGAATAAAGGTTGTTGATAAGCATATTGCGACGCTCTATCTCGTAGTTGCTGAAAGTTTTGGTGCAAAGCTCCGACAATTTGCTTCGGAATTCTTCGGGAGTGTCGGCAATCTGACATACCTGCTCCAGTCCTGTGCCTGCCACCATGTTGCTGTTTGCCAGACAGAAACGTCCCGAAAACAGCGAGTGCAGCAGTTTCAGTTTCAGTCCTGTGGGCTGGTGGGTGTACATTATTATAATGTGTGCGTTCTGCACCAGCACCCGCATATCATTTTCCGACGGATTTTCAATTAGTTGTATGTTTTTATATTTGGAAATCAACTTTTTAAGATTTTTCGGCGGATTTAACCCTGCAATTTTTACGCTGTAGTCGGTGTGGGAGAAGATATTGTTAGTCAGCCACTTGGCAGCGGAACTATTTTCCGGTACAGAGAGATTGGCATGGTAGAGAATGTAGCTGCCAGTGCCTTGTTGCGAACAAATTTCGTCGAACTCGTGGAACGAAGGTATCAGCGTGGCGTTGCCGAATTTGGTGTTGAGATAATCGTTTTCCTTTTGGTTTACCGTTATCAGATGCTTTGCTTTGGCAAGGATTTTTTCATAGTTCCTCAGTTTTCGTGCTTCGGAACGTAAATACAAGCTTTTCAGTGTGTTGCGTTCCTGTTTTGCCAAAAGTTGGTAGTATTCGTGCTCGATGTTGTGTATCCGCACAATAGTGTTGCGTTGGGTCAAACGACTGTCGTTCAGTACATCGCAGCAGTGCAGCCCTTCTATAAGGATTGGATAGTCGTCCTGCAAAAGATTGTCTATCAATTCTTTGGAATGCCTCGAACAAACGATGTATGGAGTTCTGCGGAAGAGGTTGTGCACCGAAGTGTCTCGCTTGTAATAGTTTACCGAAAAACACATGGCTCTCAGCTCTTCGGAATGGCTGCGGCCGTACTCGAAGCAGTGCAGATGTATTTTCACCCCCGCGTCGGACAGCAGCCTTATGCGGTTGTACACGTCGATAACGCCGCCGTAGTTGGCAGGGTAGGGGATGTCGAAACTTATTATGTGTAGGTGCTGGTCGCTCATAACGTATTGTTTTATAGCTCTATACAAAGTCCATCGTAGGCGAGGCGTACGTTTTGGGGCAACTCCTTGGAAACTTCGGCATGTAGCCCCATTTGATGGCTCATGTGAGTTAGGTAAGCCGTTGTAGGATTTATTTGTTTTATAACCTCAAGCGCTTCTGTCAGACAGAAATGTGAAAAGTGTTTTTCTTTACGTAAAGCATTTATTACCAGTGTTTTAGTGCCTTGCAATTTTGTCATTTCCTCGCTGGAGATAAAATTGGCGTCGGTTATGTATGAAAAATCGCCTATGCGGAAGCCCAGAATGGGTAAGTCCTTGTGCATCACATGTATAGGTATTACCTCAATTCCATCTGCCACCTTGAAGGACTGCGATTTGTCCACAGGGTGGAGTTTTGCTTCGGGCAAGCCGCTAAATTGGTGTTTTTCAAAGATATAGTGGTAGTCGCGCTGAAGTACGTCGAGAGTTATGCTGTGCGAAAAAATGTCCATAGGGCGGTTCTGTACGTAATTGAAAGAACGTATGTCGTCGATGCCTGCCACGTGGTCGCGGTGGTGGTGGGTGATAAGAATGGCGTCGAGGTGGGTTGTGCGGGTGCGCAGCATTTGTTCGCGGAAGTCGGGACCAATGTCGATAAGTATGTTCTTGCCCGAAACTTCCACCAGTGCCGAGGTGCGTAGGCGTTTGTCGCGGCTGTCGTCCGAGGCGCACACATGGCAACCGCAGGCTATCACCGGTACTCCCTGCGAGGTTCCTGTACCTAAAAACGTAACTTTCATCTTTTGTTTTGAAAAAAATCCATCTACATAAACCTTTTTTGTGCCGAAAAATTGTGTGTCCAAACAAAATATTTATGGCGCAAAAAAAAACGGTCTCAAAATTTTTGAAACCGTTTCGTTTGCTTTCTGTAGCGAGGACGAGAATTGAACTCGTGACCTCCGGGTTATGAATCCGACGCTCTAACCAACTGAGCTACCTCGCCGTTTTTGCGAGTGCAAAGGTACGAAAAAAAATCCACCCGAACAACATTTTTCATCAAAAATAATGAATTGCCTTTGTAATAATCTGATTTGAAAAATGTTATGAATCACTCTTCTTCTTTGAAAAACAGTCGGTAGTACTGCAAATTAGCTTCATTGTCGAAACCTTTTTCTATATATTTGCTGTTGCCGTGCACGTAAACGTGGAAGTTTTTGTCGAGTTTAATGACGCTTTTGAACATGCGCGACTGCTTTTTTACCGCACCTTCGGAAATCTGGAATCCTTGGTCGATTTTGAGGTCGAGTTCGTCGCTCTGCTGATGGGAGAATTGCTTGAAATCGTTGGCCACCTGCGGGTCGGGAAGAATTTCTTGTGTGAAACTTTCAATATCGAAATCGGAGTTTTCCTCGAAATACTCTTTTGTTTTGTTCATTATTGCGGCTTGGTCGGCTTTGGAGACCTCGTATTCTTTGGGCAACTGCTTGGTTACAAAGTCTTTGCATAAAGAGATTACGTTTTGGGTCTTGTAATACTCATCCTTGCGCTGGGCGGCGTTGAGCACTCCGTCTATCCAGTAGCGCGAGGTGCGCCCTAGGTTCTCGCTCATGGCCACAATGTAGCCTTTGTCGCGTTCGGTGTTGAAAATGAGGCAACCGCGTTCCACTTTGTCGAGGTTTATACCTTCGTCGTAGTCAATGCCAAAGCCGTCGTTGTCGTCGAAGGAGATTTTCATAAAACGGCTACGGGTATCCATCTTGAAAATGCCCACAGCATCGGTTTTGCAGCCATCTATGGCCAAATCATTGAAAAGTACCACAAATACGTATCCGATTTGAGTGCGGTCGTCGCTTTGTTCGTACATGTGCCGTACAATGTCCTTCGACTTGTAAGGAAAACTGTCTTTCATGTCGAAAATATCTGAAACACAGCGGTATATCACATTTTCTGAAAGAGTGTCCGTTTCCGATGTCAGTGTGTAGTACTCCTTGGCTTTGAAAGCGTTGAGGAAGAAGTCGCGCATAATGTCGTGGTGCTCCTTGTCGATGTCTATCTCGCTGTCCGACAGTATGTAACCCTGATGGTCGTCGGGAGTTGCGGGAGCTTTGTCGTCGTCGGATTCGGGTTTTGCGTTCACCTTGTGCAGTATGCAGCGTGTGATGGTTGAAAAAATTCCGTCTATCATAGTTTTTCGTTGTTTTTCAGTTTTTTACAGATAATTTCGCAAGCCTCGTCGAGTTGGTCGTACACCCGTTGGAAAGCGTCGCTCCCCGAATAATATGGGTCGGCTACGCAGCTCTTGCTTCCCGGATACACGGCGTTGAGAATGTAGTCCACTTTACGCATATCGTTGTCGTTGCGTGCAAAACGCCGTATCATGCGCATGTTGTTGTCGTCCATGATGTATATTTTGTCAAAACGGTCGAAATCGGCAGTGCGGAATAATCGTGCGCGTATATCTCTGATGTCCAGCTCATTGCGTTTGGCATTCTCCAAAGTGCGGTAGTCTGGACAGTCGCCCACGTTGCAACTTTCAAAACCAGCGGAATCTATCTCCACGTCAATGCCCGCCATTTGTGTCTTTTTGCGTAAAATGCCTTCGGCAAGGGGTGAACGGCAGATGTTGCCCAAACAAACCATTAATATTTTCATATTCAATTCGGAATTATGAATTCGGATTTCGGAATTATTTTATTTTTGCGTTTATTGAAAATTGTAGAGACGCGGCGCACCACGTCTCTACAATTTATTAAAAAATCAATTCAACAATTAAACAGTAAACAATTGAACAATTATTTCACTGCTATCGTTTCAATTTCCACCATAACGCCCATTGGGAGTTTCTGTACGGCATAGGCGGCGCGAGCGGGGCAGTTTTGCGGATAGTATTTCCCGTAAACCTCGTTCATGGGGGCAAAATTGTCCATCGTACTTAGCAGACAGGTGCTTTTCACAACGTCGGCGAAAGTGAAACCGGCTTCGTCGAGTATGGCTTTGATGTTTTTCATAACCTGTTCGGTTTGTTCGGTAATGCCGCCCTCAACGATTTTACCTGTTTCGGGGTTGATTGGAATCTGACCGGAGATGTACAGTGTGTTGCCTGCCAGAATTGCTTGGCTGTAAGGTCCAATGGCTTTGGGAGCCTTGTCGGTATTTATTACTTTATTCATTATTATATGTGTTTATTGGTTTTTAATTGCTTTGCAAAGTTACGATTTTTATTTCATTTTTTCGGCATGATGTCAATTGCTGTTGGTGTCGCGCACGCAGAAGCAGTCGAAAGGCATATCGTCCTTGGGGTTGGTGTCGTGGTGGAATGTGGTGCCGTCGGAGTGCATAATGTCGTAACCGTGGTAGGTTCCGCCGTTGCGTAGCACGTGGTTTTTGGAGTCGCCTCCGAATTTGCGTCCGTGGTTCTTGCCAGCGGCGAAAATCTGGAACAACTCATTTGTAGTAGGCAGCCGCCAATCGTCGAAACCGCCATAGTCGAGTTCTTTACAAATTATTTTGGCATTGTCGAAAGTGGTTTTTACTGCCACAGGCTTTTTGGTTATCCAAAGCGAGGTGCCTGGAACCGACTCGTATTCAGGGTCTTTCTCGGGATTTTGGGTAAAGCATTCGCGTATCATTGTCTCGATGTCGGCGTTGGTCTCTCCTGTTTGGGATTTCCAAGTGTTGTATTGTTTCTTCGCCTCGCGGCAATCGCCTTTGTTGATGGCCGCAAAAGCGGAGACGATATGCTTGCGTGCGGCCTCCTCCTGAGCGTAAGAATGGGAGAATACTGCCGCAGAAATCACGACAAAGACAATGGAAATTAGTGTTTTTGAAGCAGGAAACATCTGTGTTATTGTGTGTTATGTATTTTTTGGATTTTGTTTGTGTGCAAGGCAAATTTACGATTTTTTTTGCAATTGGATATAGAAGGGGGCGTTGGTGTTGTTCGATTTGAGAAAAAAAATCCGTTATGTTGCATTTTTTCTATTTTTGCACTAAATTATTTTTGTGTTTTGTCTCTTTTGCACAGACACGCCTGTTCTTTATTTGCCTGATATACCTCACATTAGCATGTGAGGTTATTGAGAGTTTGCCTCTCCGAGGCAATTTATAGAAGCCCCCTTAATAAAAAAAGTAACTTTTTTCTTTGGAAAAGACATAGGATTATTTCTTTGCTCTTCAACAGCAGAATAATTATGAGGAAGGAACAGTGCGGATGTTCGATAATGTTTAACGCAGACGTTTCGCCATAGGTTGATTAAAAGCAATGAGAAATTATTATCTTGAAAATGAAAGAAATAATGTTAAAATACAACTTTTAGTTGTATAATTTCAAAAAAAGGTTGTATATTTGTCTCAAATAAAACACGTTATGACATTCGACAAAATATTGGAAAACAACACTCTATTGGCTGTAAGGTACGATGGAGAAGATGATAATTCGCTCCGTAAGGTATTCAATCAGTGGGACGACCCTGAATGGCTGTGGGAGTTCTTCATAGAAAACATGGCCGATTCGGAGTCGTATTTCAAGATTACGGATGTGGATCAAACCATCTATGACACAATAGATGACAGTAACGAGTTGGAATGCCTGATACTTGATATTTCTCCATATGCTGACCTTGACAAGCTGTTCCGTCCGTTGGGGAACAGTCGGACGCAGAGATGGTGCTTGGCAGGGAAAAGGCACGTTTGTGGCAAAGAGCGGAACATGCCTCGTGGTTGCGTTTGTATGCTATCAAGCTGGATCCGGGGTGCTACACCATAACGGGTGGTGCCATCAAACTAACACATACTATGCAGGAGAGAGAACATACGCTGAAGGAACTGAAGAAAATGGAACAGGTGAGAAACTTGCTAATAGAGCAGGGAGCAATTGACGCTAACGGATTTGAGGATTATTTGAACGAAACAGCATGAAGAAAGTCCGATGGACTTTATAAAACGAAATGTAGAACAAATCAGGGGAAAAAGCCATGAAACAAAAGACATCGGAATATTTGGAGAGTCCCCCAAGCGATACACCCTCGAAATGGAGGAATGAGGCGGAATGGCGGCGCTGCAACAAGGCGTGGCTGCGGCACTCGAAGCACATAGCCGTGAAAGTACTGTCGTATATGAAGCAGGAGCATTTGACGCAGAGTGCGATGGCCGAGCGTATGGACTGCACACAACAGTACGTGTCGAAAATATTAAAGGGAACGGAAAACTTGTCTTTAGAGACACTTACAAAGCTGGAACAGGCAATGGGAGTAAAGCTGATAAATATCTAATTTTTTTAAGTGAGGAATTAAGAGGGGATAGGGACTGCGTTTTTAAAGATTCTCTTCTGTCTTGTTACATTTTAGCAATTCCGCATAAACCAACTTGAGCTTGTCGTAAAATACTTTCTTGGTGACGGTATCCATCCGTTGTACATGACGGTGAAAATAGTCATTTTCCTTTTTTGAAAAAACTTGTGCCATTACTTGTTTTTTTGAAAAAAAAAACTTACCTTTGCAACAGGACTTTGTTGTAAGTACAGGACTTAATGTATTGATAAATAGCTGTTTATTTCCAATTATGGAGAAATTTTGTCCTATTTTCAATATTTTTCGGCCAGAAACATTATAAACACACATTATATGAATAAACACATCAACAGTGCACTAATATCAGTATTTCATAAAGATGGTCTCGAAGCCATCGTCAAAGAACTTGGCAATAACGGAGTAACTATCTATTCCACAGGCGGTACCTGCGATTTTATCCGCAGTCTGGGTGTCGGAGTCCAGACGGTGGAGTCGCTCACAGGTTACCCATCCATCTTGGGCGGACGTGTTAAAACCCTGCATCCCAAGGTGTTCGGCGGTATCCTCAGCCGTCGCGACATGTATTCCGACGGCGAACAACTCAAGGAGTACGAAATTCCCGAAATAGACCTTGTAATAGTTGATTTATATCCTTTTGAAAAAACTGTGGAGTCGGGTGCTTCGGAGCAGGACATCGTAGAAAAAATCGACATTGGAGGCATATCGCTCATACGTGCCGCCGCCAAAAATTTCGGCGATGTGATGATAGTCCCCGCTATGGAGCATTACGCCGAATTTCTTGATATATATCGCAACGGTGAAGGCAGCACAACCCTCGAACAGCGCCGCCGTTTTGCAGCCTACGCTTTTGGCGTTTCGTCGCATTACGACACCGCTATTTTTAACTACTTCAACCGCGAGGCCGAGCTGCCTGTCTTTAAATACGACAGCAATCGTGCCAACGTCCTACGCTACGGCGAAAACCCCCACCAAAAAGGCTATTTCTTCGGCGATTTCGACGCCTGTTTTACCAAACTCAACGGCAAGGAAATTTCCTACAACAACATTATGGACATAGAAGCCGCCGTAAATCTTATCGACGATTTCAGCGACACCACCTTTGCCATACTAAAGCATAACAACGCTTGCGGAATAGCCTCACGGCCAACGGTTTTGGACGCTTGGAAGGATGCCCTCGCCGGCGACCCCGTGTCGGCTTTCGGAGGCATACTCATCACCAACCGCAACATAGAGAAAGAGGTGGCCGAAGAGATGAACAAGATTTTCTTCGAGGTATGCATAGCTCCCGAATATAGCGACGAAGCCCTTGCTATCCTCAAATCCAAGAAAAACCGTATAATACTGAAACGCAACAACACCAAATACAACGACCGCGTGTTCCGCTCGGTGCTCAACGGCGTTTTGGTGCAGGATAAGGATACCGTTGTGCCTACCGTAGAGGAGATGTGTAACAGTGTTACCTCGACCCCAATCTCCCAATCCACCGCCAAAGACTTGGTTTTTGCCACCATATTGGTGAAACACACCAAATCCAACGCCATAATTCTTGCCAAAAACGGACAGCTGTTGGCAGGTGGCACAGGCCAGACTTCGCGTGTGGACGCTCTGAAACAGGCTATAGAGAAAGCTCGCAACTTTGGTTTCGACCTCAACGGTGCGGTTATGGCATCCGACGCTTTCTTTCCCTTCCCCGACTGCGTGGAGATTGCCCACGAAGCAGGTATAGTGGCAGTGGCACACCCGGGAGGCTCCATCCACGACCAAGATTCCATCGACTACTGCGAAAAACACGGCATGGGAATGGCCATAACAGGCAAACGCCATTTTAAGCACTAATTTGGTTTTGGCAAAAAAAGTGAAAAAAAATATACTTTTTTGTAACCTAATCAGATTATTGACGTAACAAAGGAAGAATTTAAAAAAAATATAATAGAACAAAAACACAAAATGGGATTATTTTCAATATTCAACAAAGAAATTGCGATGGACTTGGGAACAGCTAACTCCATCGTTATGTACAACGACCAGATAGTGATAGACCAGCCTTCTGTGGTCGCAATAGACACCAACAAAGAAAATAAAATTATTGCCGTAGGAACAAAAGCGGCTATGTATATAGGTCATGAAAACGACCATATACGCACCATACGTCCGTTGAAAGGTGGCGTTATTGCCGATTTTGAGATGGCGCAACATCTTATACGTGAGTTTATTAAAATGGCCGATGTAACTCGGAGCATACTTGCCCCCGCTTTGAAGATGGTTATCTGCATACCTTCGGGTATAACCAACGTGGAGCAACGTGCAGTGCGCGAATCGGCAGAACAGGCAGGTGCCAAGGAAATTCGTATGATTCACGAGCCAATGGCCGCAGCAATTGGTATAGGCATTGACGTTACCGAACCTGTGGGACACATGATTGTGGACATCGGAGGTGGTACCGCCGAAATAGCTGTTATTCCCCTTGGCGGCATCGTATGTAACAAATCGGTGCGCATAGCCGGCGACGAGTTCAACGACAATATCTGCGAATATATGCGTAAAATGCACAATCTTATGATTGGCGAGCGCACAGCGGAACAGATAAAAATACAGGTAGGCTCGGCTGTGAGCGAACTTAAGGACAATATTCCCGAAGATTTTGTGGCTCGCGGAAGAAATATGGCTACAGGTATTCCCGAAACACGTCTCGTCTCCTACAAGGAGGTGGCCAATGCTTTGGACAAATCCATCAGCCGTATCGAAAGTGCCATACTTGAGGCTTTGAGCGAAACTCCTCCCGAATTGGCTTCCGATATTTTCGACTCGGGCATTTATTTGGCTGGCGGCGGCTCGTTGTTGCGCGGCTTGGACGCCCGTATAGCCGAACGCACCAAACTTAAAGTACACATTGCCGAAGACCCCCTGCGCGCTGTGGCACGTGGTACAGGCATAGCATTGAAAAACCTCGACAAATTCGACTTTTTGATAAAATAATTTTGTGTGTTCTATAAATGTTTTTGTTTGGCACCTGCATTTAAAATGTGGGTGTTTTTTTTTGCGAAAAGCGTTAAAAAAATGTATATTTGCAATCCGAACAAAAGACAAAATATTTTTAGAAATGTTTATAAGTAGTTGTATATAAATAACTTGTCTATTATCGACAAATAAAACGCAACAAAAAATGAAAAGGATACTAAAAAAAATGCCTGTTGTGGCAGTGCTCTTAGTGGGATTTGTCATCACATCTTGTGAAGATGAAATTAATGGAAGAGGACACGGCAAAAGTTTTATTGCTGGAAGAAGCGTCGTAACCGTAAACGGAGTTTCGTTTGGGATGATTAAGGTTAAGGGCGGCACTTTCCAAATGGGAGCACCCGACAGTGATACAGTCGCTTATAACCTTGAAAAACCTCAGCACATTGTAACCCTCGGTGATTTTTATATTGCTGAGACCGAGGTGACTCAGGAACTATGGCAGGCTGTGATGGGTAGCAATCCGAGTTATTACAATACCAAAGGAGCCGATTATCCTGTCGAAAATGTAACTTGGTACGACTGTGATGATTTTATAAATAGATTGAACGCCCTCACAGGCAAACGTTTTCGTATGCCGACCGAGGCGGAATGGGAGTATGCCGCTCGTGGAGGTAGAAACAGCCGTGGGTACAGATATAGCGGCAGTAACTGCTTGGATGATGTTGCGTGGTATTGGAAAAACAGTGGCGACAGGTATCTGCAAGGCAATGATAGCGATTGGAAATGGGACACAGTTATGAACAACAACTGCTGTACCCATCCTGTAAGAAGCAAAGCCTCCAACGAGATTGGCCTGTACGATATGAATGGCAATGTTTGGGAGTGGTGCAACGATTGGTGTTCGACATATACTGCCGACGCAGAAAAAAATCCGAGAGGGGCGGATTCTGGCTCTGTTCGCGTTGTACGTGGTGGCGGTTGGTACGATTTTGAGAGAAATTCCCGAGTGTCGCAGCGTGGCAAGCACAATCCCGACTATCACAGCAACTGCTTCGGCTTACGCATTGCCTTATAACTATTCCCCAAAAAGAGAACACCGCCTTAGCCAAGTTAGGAACGCAGAAATATACTATTTTTTCGTCTCGGCTTCGGTAATAAATTTTTCTACTTGTTTCTCAATATCGGGGTAGAAACCTTCTATTCGACCTGTCTCCACGCCGTGTTTGAAGACAATTACGATAGGTACTGCCTTGATACCCAATTGCTTGGCGGTTTTTGGCGATTTATCTATATCTATAGTGAAGAATTTTGCACGTTTTTGGTATTTGTAAGCCATATTGTCCAAAATTGGTTGTAGCATTTTGCACGGTTTGCACCATACTGCCGAAAAGTCCACCACAGAGATGTCCTTTTTTACGCTTTTGGTAAACGTGTCATCGTCAATTTCGGTACAGTGCTTCCATTCGGACTTCTGTTGTGGCTCAACGTCGGCAATCTTTTTCAAAAGGGCGGTGTCGGAGGGGTTTTTCAAAGCCGCAATAACATCGCCGGCGTAGATGTAACGCGCCTCAGTGGCATCGGGAAGGTAAAACAGGCTGTCGGCAACGGGACATTCCACCACCGAGACCAACTCGGATGTAATAGTGTTTTTCCGTTCATTCATCTCCATAGTGGAAATTTTTTTTACGGTTAGACCTTTGCCTGAAGGAGATTCGGAGTTTTCGAGGCAGAACGAGGTGTCTATCCAACTTTGTGATGTCTTTTTCATTGTGAATAAACCTGCCGTCCTTTCTACATTTTTCTCCACTACGACACAACTATGGCCGTTAATAACCTCTTTTTCAAGATTTACCGAGCTTTGTTCCTGTTTCTGAATGTCATGATTTTGTGTGGTCATTACAGACACCGTTGGCCGTGCGTCAGAGTAGTCAATGGAGTACAGAATGCCGTTTTTGGAAAGTATTCGGGTTTTCATATAAGCAATGTAGCATACCGAATTGCCGTCCTTGTAGTAAGTTACGCTCTCTATTTTGGAACCTTTGCCCATCAGTTCCGAAGTGATTATCTTGCCTTCGAAACGGCATTCCTGTGAAAAAGCAATCTGAGCCGTAAAAGCAAAAGCTATCAATATTATTATTTTCTTCTTCATGATTTTATTTTATGTATATTTTTGCACCGATTTTTTTATTTGTATGACGCCCAAACGTTCGGACACCATAATATGACGTTTCTACTATCGGGGACGCGCCACGGCACGTCTCTACGATTGAACGATATAAATACGCCATAATATAATGTTCCTACAATAATTCCTAATTATCGGGGACGCGCCACGGCACGTCTCTACATTGTTATTCAATCATTCCGACGATGTACACATTCTACATTTTAGACGATGTACACATCGTCTCTACAAATTCAAAATTCCGAACTCCGAATTCCGAATTCCGAATTCCGAACTATCAATGTGCTTCCAACCAATTGTTTCCGGTTTCTATGCCCAATTCTATTGGTACCGAAAGGGGCAGGGCGGTATCCATCATTTTGGTAACAATGGCTTTTACCTCGTCCAATTCCGGTTTGAAAACGTCGAACACAAGCTCATCGTGCACTTGTAGAATCATCTTCGATTTAAGGCCGCGTTTCACGAACTCCCTGTAGATGTTGTTCATGGCTATTTTAATCATATCCGCCGAGGTTCCTTGTATGGGCATATTCACGGCGTTGCGTTCGGCAAAACTTCGTATGTTGTTGTTTCGTGAGTTGATGTCGGGCAATGGCCTGCGCCGTCCAAGCATGGTCTGTGCGTAGCCCTGTTCGCGGGCGGTGGCGATGCAGTTGTCGATGTATTTCTTGATGTCGGGGTACTGCACGAAGTATTCATCGATAAGCTCTTGCGCCTCTTTGCGCAGTATGCCGAGCTGTTCGGCCAAACCGAAAGCGGAGATGCCGTAAATGATGCCGAAGTTCACCGATTTGGCGTTGCGCCGCAGGTCGGCACTAACCTCCTCGATGGGCAGCTTGTAAATCTTGGCTGCCGTAGAAGCGTGGATGTCAAGGTTTTGCACGAAAGCCGCTTTCAGATGTTCGTCGCCCGAAAGGGATGCGATAATGCGAAGCTCTATCTGCGAGTAGTCGGCGGCAAGCAGGGTGTATTCCTCGTTGCGGGGCACGAAAGCCTTGCGTATCTCGCGCCCGCGCTGGGTGCGGATGGGTATGTTTTGCAGGTTGGGATTGCTGGAGCTGAGTCGCCCCGTAGCTGTAACTGTCTGATTGAAAATGGTATGCAGACGCTGGTCGGTGGGGGAGATGAGCTTGGGGAAGGAGTCGAGGTAGGTGCCTATGAGTTTCGTCAGCGAGCGGTATTCCAGAATCAGAGGCACAATGGCGTGCTTGTCGGCGAGTTTCTGTAGCACGTCCTCGGCGGTGGAATACTGTTTTGTGGCTGTTTTCGGCGGCTTGTCCACAATCTTCAGCTTTTCGTAAAGCACTTCGCCCAGCTGTTTCGGCGAGTTGATGTTGAACGAGCCTTCGGCGTATTCGAAAATCTGTTTTTCAATGTTTTGTAGTTCTTTCTGCAGTTGTTCAGAATAATTCTTTAGGTAGTCGGTGTCGATGCGCACGCCCTCGTTTTCCATGCTCAGAAGAACGTCCACAAGCGGGATTTCCACCTCGCGGTAAAGCTTTTCAGCACCTGTCTCCTTAAGCTCGTTGTCGAGCAGGGGATAGGTCTGCAGGAGCAGTTCGGCGGTGTGGCATGCGGCGTTGTCAAGGGTGGTGCGGTTTTCGGCGACAAAAGCCTCTACGTCGTTTTTGGTAACCTTTTTGGTGAAGGTGTCGATGTCGAAAATCTCCTGCGAGAGGTAGCTGCGGAAGATATAGTCGGCGGTGTGCCGCGATTCGGAGTGCAGAAGGTAATGGGCGATGGTGGTGCAGAACATATCGCCGTGCAACTCCATGCCGTAGCCGTGAAGCAGTTTTTTAGTCTGTTTCAGGTCCAGACAGATTTTTGTCGGTTTTTCGGCATCAAGCAAAGGTTTAATAATTTCTAAACCAGCGTCTTTACTTACGTCAATTAAAGTCGTTTCTATGCCTTCCCCTGCAAGTGCCACGCCTATTGTCCTGTCCAAAATCTGCAAGAAATGGATGGAAAACAAACTACTGTCTTTCAGTTTGTTGATTAGTTGTTCGATTTCTTCTGCCGAGGAGATAGAACGGTATCTCTTTTCTTCTGTCGTGGTAGGGGTGTCGTTTGGTTGGCTACCGAAAAGGTCAAGTTGGTCGGGATTGTCGAAAAGGGTGGGCTGAGACGACTTTTTGGCGGTGGTATTAGCCTGTGGAGAAGGACTTTGCATCAGAGTGATGAGTTCGGGAGAGGTGGTGCTGTAGTGGGTAAATATACGGTTGGCTAAGTTGCGGAATTCCAACTCGTTGAATAGCTCTTTGAGTCTTTCGAAATCGGGAGCGGTGAGCAGCATGCTTTCCTCGTCGAAATCGATGGGGGCGTCGAGGGCTATGGTGGCAAGCTCTTTCGAAAGCAGGGCCTGTTCGGTGTATTGCCCCACAAGTTCGCGCAGTTTGTCGTTCTTTATCTTGCTGTAGTTCTGCACGAGGTTTTCCACGCTGTCGAACTCGTTGACGAGCTGCGTGGCTTTTTTCTCGCCCACGCCGGGAATGCCGGGGATATTGTCGATGGAGTCGCCCCAAAGTCCGAGGATGTCGGCAACCTGTTCGCAGCGCTGTATGCCGAATTTGGCAAGAATTTCGGGTACGCCCATAATTTCGTCCTTATGTCCCATACGCCCGAACTTGTAAATCTTCACATTTTCGGTGACGAGCTGTCCGAAATCCTTGTCGGGAGTGGCCATAAGCACCTCGAAACCATGCTGTTCGGCTTTGTGAGCGAGGGTGCCTATCACATCGTCGGCCTCGTAGCCCTCGCAGGTGGCGATGGGGATGTTGAAAGCCGTTATTATCTCGCGGATATACGGCAGGGCAAGCTGTATGTCTTCGGGCATGGCGTCGCGGTTGGCCTTGTATTCGGCAAAACGCTTGTGGCGGAAAGTGGGGGCGGGCAGGTCGAAAGCCACAGCGATATGCGTAGGTTTCTGACTTTGTATCAGCTCGAAAAGCGTGGATGTAAATCCCATTATTGCCGATGTGTTCAGACCTTTGGAGGTGATACGTGGGTTGCGGCTCAGTGCGTAGTAGGCACGATAAGTTATTGCCATACCGTCGAGCAGTAACAGCTTGTTTTTCATGGTCGTAGGGTGTTAAAAAAGTTTATTTCAAGGAGTTTTCAATAAGAGCGTCGTACTCCTTGCGATTACGCAATATGTTGCAAGCCAGATACACGGCGCTGCGGAACGATTGTTCGGAGGCTTTGTCCTTTCCGGCAATCTCGTAGGCGGTGCCGTGGGCGGGCGATGTGCGTATGTATGGCAGTCCGGCGGTGAAGTTCACGCCTTCGGTGAACGACATCAGTTTGAAAGGAATCAGACCTTGGTCGTGGTAGAGTGCCAGAACGCCGTCGAAATGGTTAAACTCCGAAGAACCGAAGAACCCGTCGGAGGGGTAGGGGCCGTAAACCAGCATATTTTTGTCTATGGCTTCCTGAATGGCTGGAGCCACCACGCGCTGGTCGTCGTCGCCGATAACGCCGTTGTCGCCGGCATGGGGGTTGAGGGCAAGCACGGCAATCTTGGGACGGGTAATTCCAAAATCGCGTTTCAGCGACTGGTCCATAATGCAAATCTTTTCCAGAAGCAAATCCTTGGTAATGGCATTGGGTACCTCACGCAAGGGCAGGTGGTTGGTAACTATGCCGATACGTATGCGGTCGCACACCATCATCATAAGACTTTTTGTGCCGAATTTCTGCGAGAGGTATTCGGTGTGGCCGGGGAAATCAAACGTCTGCGACTGTATGTTCTTTTTGTTGATGGGAGCGGTAACAAGCACGTCCACATCGCCTTTTATAAGGTCTTCGCAGGCGCGTTCGAGGGCGAGCGACGACAGTTGTCCGGCAATTTCGGTGGATTTGCCCACGTCAATTTTTATCTCATCATTGGTTATGTTGATGATGTTGAACTTATTGTGTTGCAGACTCTTGGCATCGCGAGCGTTCACAAAATTCAGGTCGTTTTGCGCAAGCAGGTTCTTGTGGTAGGTGGCTATCTTCGACGAACCGTAAAGCACGGGGGTGCATTGCTCCAGCATACGGCTGTCGGCAAAGGTTTTCAGAATTACTTCGTATCCCACTCCGTTGATGTCGCCGTGGGTTATGGCTAATTTTATTTTTTCTTGCATGGTGCGTTGGTTTTATTTGTGTAACATGGTCGGAAACGGCAGGTTGCATTGCCTGTAGTCCGACTGCCAAACTGCAAAAATACGTTTTTTTTTCGAAATGGCAAAACCTCGGCACAAGTTTTTTTAAAATTCCCCTAACACCCTTAAACAGGGGAACTTTGGGGAGTCAAAACTCGACTGTATCAAATATACGGCCACGAATTGCAGTAATATACACAAGGTGGTTTCTAAAAAATGCCTCGGAGATGGTGAAAAAACAGCCAGTGGCTGTTTCGATAGAACGAAGTGCGGAGAAATAATAACACTCTCAAACGAATAAATAGAAGCACCACAAATCATTATTTGTAAGATCCGTGTTATTCGTGTCCAACTTTTTTTCCATTGCGACAAAGATTTTTGCTTTTTGTCGTTCCCTAACACAACATTTCGGATTTTTTGACGTTATAACGAATTGAATATATAACTTTTAAAAGCCAAACTATGAGAAAATTAGCAAGTATTAGACTGATTCAGGGCGTTGAGCCTATTGCAGGCAAAGACAGGGTGGAGTTGGCTACCGTTGATGGGTGGACATGTATGGTAAGCAAGGCCGATGGTTTCAAGCACGGCGACATGTGCGTTTTTTGCGAACCCGACAGTGTTTTCCCACAGACGGAACAGTGGGAGTTTCTGAGAAAGTACAACTTCCGAATCAAGACACAGAAGTTTAAGGATGGCAATGGACTGCCTGTCTATTCGCAGGGTCTTGTGCTACCTCTCACCACCCCACAGATTAAGACTTTGAAAGAAATAAACGTAGGCGACGACGTAACCGATTTGTTTGGCATCACGAAGTACGAGCCGCCTATGGACAAGGAACGCAACGTTGTCACCTCCAAACGCCATTATCCCAAATGGCTTATGCGTCATGCGTGGTTCCGCAAACTCGTGGCACCCAAGAAAGGCAACGTGGAATTTCCTTCTTTCATCAGCAAAACCGACGAGGAACGCATTCAGAACTGTCCGGAGATACTGGAGCAGGACCTGCGCTGGGTGGCTACGGAGAAAGTGGACGGACAGAGCGGCACTTTTGCTCTGGTAAGACGTAAATCTCTGTTTTTCAAGAGAGATGAGTTTATCGTATGCTCGCGCAATATGCGTATCCCCAAGCCCGACGGCCGAAGCTATTGGGTGGTGGCAGAGAAATACAATATCCGCAAAATGCTGATTCAGTGGCTGGAATACCACAAGCAATACCGCTGGGTGGCGCTGCAGGGCGAGTGCATCGGTCCCGACGTGCAGAGCAACAAGTACAAAGTGCGTGAGTATGACCTGTATGTTTTCAATTTCGTTACCCCCGAAGGTCGCCGCGACTCCCTCACTGCCAAGGCCGAGGTGGAACGAATGGGAATGAAGTTTGTCCCTGTTCTGTCGGAAAACGAGAACCTTATGGGCAAGACGGTGAATGATGTGCTGACGATGGCCAACGGGAAATCCGCACTCAACGAGGACTCCCTGCGCGAGGGCATAGTGTTTCGCGAAGCCAAGGCCGGACGCCTCTCGTTCAAGGCCGTAAGTCCGGAGTTTCTGTTCAAAAACGGAGAATAAGTGTTTTTTTTCCCGTGCACCTGCCATCTTAATCCAACCAGTGATGTGCAGTGGGGAGTAAAAATCCTGAAAGGGCAGAGGTAGTTTACCCTCTCGCTTATCGTCACAAAAACGAACTTTTTTCTGTCAGCGTAAAAAAGTCAATTTTTTTTTGTATATTTGCAGAATTAAATATTATTTTTGTACAAAAAAAAATCGGAGACTAATGAAAAAAGGAACAGAAACAAGCAGTTTCTGTTCCTTTTGTGTGAAACTCCGACACGCCTGTTCTTTATTTGCCTGATATACCTCACATTAGCATGTGAGGTTATTGAGAGTTTGCCTCTCCGAGGCAATTTATAGAAGCCCCCTTCTTTTCGAACTGTTTCATGCGTTCGTGGCGCACTTCGTCCTGCAAAAGCAGGTTTAGTTTGAAACGGCTGGCGTCGGCACCGGTGATTTTGAGGGTGGCTTCTTTGAATTTCTCGAAGCTGTTCTCCTCGAGCAGGTGCGCTATCGGGTCTTTCAAACGGAAACTGTCTCGTTCGGCCTGATATTCGATGTTTGATTTTTTTAGGTTGTCGTCCACAATTTTGTTGAACTCGTTGGCTTGCTCGACGGTAGTCTCCTGATTTTCAAACTCGTAGTAGAAATGGTAAGCCGAGATACTGAGGTCGGCGAAACCGATGAAGAACTTGGTTTTCAGTCCGGTCTCTTTTTCGGCGTTGCGCACGGCTTCGATAAACTGGGGCTCGTAGAGCTTTTCGCCGGTCATGGTAACTATGCCGTTCACTTTCTGCACCATGTGCACACGCGGAGTGTTTACAAAATAGTCGCTAACCTCGATTATGTCGTTCATATTGTAGCGGTACAGACCTGCAAAGGTTGTGCAGTATGGGCAGTAGCGTTTGCCAACCTCAAGTTCGTGCAGCTGCAGGAAACGTGGGTTGTCGGTGCCGAAATCCTCTTCGGGAACGAACTCGTAGTAGTGGTAGTGCGGGAAAAGGGTGGTGTTGATGGAGTCGTCGAGCACAATACCGAAACGACATTCCGACGAGAAATAGCCGAATTCCTGATGTAGCATGCCTTCGGGGTAACAGCCTTCCAATTTCTCGAGATAGACTTTGGTGTTTCCGCATTTCCAAGTGGTAAGTAGCTGAAGTTCGGGCCAGAAATGCTTAGGTAGTACTGTGCCGTATTTGGCACGCAACTCACGTAATTCATTGGCACGGTCGGGATTTGGTTTGAGGTAAGGCTGAACGGCGGCACGGATTTTGTCCGGGATGTTCACCTTTTTGCTCATGGTGCCGTGTTCGATGTCGTCTATATAGTCGTCGAGGTAGCGGTTCACGTTGTTCTGCATTTCGACCATAGTGCTGGGGTTGGCGGTAACGCACAGGTGCACGTTGCGTTCGATACCCATACGCATAATGGCGTAGTTACGTGCGGTGTAGTCCTCGATATAGAAAATGTCGGACGGCGAGGCGTAGAGTTTCTTCACAAAGCTGGGGCATTTGGCCTGGGTGTAACCCGACACGGAGCCGTACATGGTGCCGTCGGGGGCGTAACCTTCGATGTATTTGCCTACGATAGAGACGATGGGGCCTTCCCACACATGCTTGCAGTTGCGGTGGAAATTGTACAGCCACACCTTGTTCATCTTGCTGTAGATGTTGTCGATATACTCTTGGGTGATGGGAATCCATTTGGGTTTGCTTGTGGCGCCGGAGGTTGTGGCGTAAAGTACGGGCTTGCCCGGGAAAAGTATGTCGGCTTCGCCGTTTTTGTGACGGTCCACGTATGGACGAAGGTCTTCATACTCATTGGGTTTCACGTTTTCGCGATAGAGACGATAGAGTTCCACATCGTCTTTGGCTTTAAGAATTTCCTCGAAATGATGTTCCTTGCCGTAAACACTGTCTTTGGCGTAGGTAAGAATCTGACGCAGAGTCTTTTCACTTGCTTTGCGCGGGTCTTTGCTAACTTTTTTAAGTTTACGGTAAAGCAGTCCGCCGGCTATGTCGAGCAGTGTGTTCGGCACAAATGGGTTCAGATGGTCTTCTGTAATTTTCATATTAAGTGTGTTTTATGTTTTTACATCATTAGTTTCTGAATATCATGCAAAAAGGGGGCTTTTTTCTTCACCAGCAGGAACTGCATGCCGCTGTTGCGGGCACCTTGTCCGTCGGTGTCGTCGCGGTCGCCGATAACGAGTATGTCATTAGGCTCACAATCAAGCATTTCGGCTATGTTTATGAAGGATTCTCGACAGGGTTTAAGTCCGCCTGCCGCTGGGGCGTCGATACAAACGTCGAACCACTCGGGGTTGATGTCCAGGGCTCTAAGCCGCTCAATTATATGGTCGTAGTCCGAAAAAACGGCTGATTTTATGCCCTGTTCGCGCAAACGGGCAAGTTTTTCGGGAACGCCATCCTTGTAATGATAGTGTTTTTCAAGTACTTTGCACATGGTTGGCATATACTTGCCGTGATACCACCGTTCTACGTATCCCGTTGATTTACCGCTTATTGCCGACATTCGTTTAAAAAGCATTTTGAAATATTCCTCGCTGTTGCCGAAATACTGTCCCGAAAATTGTGCCCGTGCGGTGCGTTCCGCTTTCAGGGTAAAAACGGAGGTAAGGCAGTGCAGTATCAGTCGCAACGGCAAATTGCTGTTGTCGTAAAGAGTTCCGTCAAGGTCGAATATTATTGCTTTCATCTATTCTTCTTCGTTGATAAATGCCGGCCAAGAGTTTTTTGTAATGCCTGCCATTTTTTGCAAAATATTGTGGCTCAGGTGTAAAAGTCTGTTTACCTCGTCCTTGCGTTGCGCCTTGCAGTCGGGGAAAATGGGTTCGCCTATGGTGATGGTGAGCAGCGGCTCGCTGGCCTTGCCCAGCAGTTTGTATATGCCTTTGCGTTCGCGGAAAGTGATACACATAGGCACAATGGGCATGTTGTATTTGTATGCCATCGAAAAGGCTCCTTTGCGGAACGGACGCAGCGGCTTGTAGAAATTCCAGCGACTCTCCTCGGGGAACACGTGGAACCATTGTTTTTTCTCGTGCAGTTCGTCGAAGGCTTGGTTGAATTTCTTGAGTCCGCCCATATTGTCGGGCACGGGAATGCCGCCCACGTGCTTTATGTGCCAATAGTCTTTGCCGTTGAGGTTGTCGCCGTATACTGGAATCCATATCTTTTTGAAATGCAATGCGTTGATAACGCAGGGGGCGTCCCAGCGGTAGCAGTGGTTGCAGATGGTGATGGCGCCGTTTTCCAGCTCTTTGCGGTATTTCTTGAGGTTATTGCGCCCGCGTATGCGCAGGCCGAATTTGGTGTGGTTTACCAACGGGATCAAAAAATCCACCAAAAAGGCGTAGCCTATCCAGCGTTGTAACCAGAAACTCAGGCTTTTGTCGAGGTAAGTGTAGTTTTCGTCGAACACCAGCTCGCGGAGGTGCTTGGCGGGGTACAGCTTTTTGTAGGGGTTGTCCTCGGGGAAGTCGGTCTCGGGTTGTGGTATGTAAACTCCTTTGTTTACCTCAAGGTTGCGGTATCGGATATTGTCGGTTTGGAGCATCTTATTTCTTTGCTGTTGAGAAGTAGGTATCGGCTATGGCTTTGTTTTTTACGGCACCCGACAGGGTGTAGGTGGTTACGTCGCCGGAGTTTTCGGTCATAATCATCTGGCGGATAAGGCCGTCGGCTTTGTTGTACGTTATTTCTATCTTTGAGTAGCCTTTCGACGATTTTTTTGTGGCATTGACGGTTACCACGTAGCAATCGCCTTTATCCGCAGTAGCGTAGGTGGCCGAAACAGCCTTGCATAGAGTTTCTATTTCACCGTGTACGGCAAAGAGTAGTATGGTGGAGAGGTTGCGCATGCGGGAGTTTCTATCGGTGTTGAAAGTACGTGCTTTGCCGTCGCGTACAATAAGCATATTTTTGCCGTTGATAACGGTTTTATCGCCTGTAGGTTGGGTGTATTGCATGGCTAACTTGCTGTCGGCCACAAAATAGAATGTGCCTTGTTTTTCGATTGTTTTGCCGTTGGCTTTCAGGGTTTTAGCCTCGTTGAAAGAGCTTTCAATGCTTTTAATTTGGGCGTTGGCGGCTTTTATTTTGGCAAGAACCGCGGTTTCGTCGGCAAAAGCTGCCGTAGCAAAAAATGCAATAAGCAGTGCTGTTGTTTTTTTTGTCATTTTTTTTGCGTTTTGTAGTTTGCGAAATTGATTAATAACGCTTTACCCGTTTTTTTATGAAAAAAAATTACTTGCAAAGGTACGATTTTTTTTTTTTTTTGATAAGCGAAATTTTTGAGTGAACTGTGATTAGTGACCAGTGAACTGTGATAAGTGATATGCGGATATTCAGAATTTTTTTTATGGGGATGAAATTAAAGAGTTGGGAAACCTATGTAAACCAGTCTTTGATTGCTGTCAAATATACATTCGGAATAGATGCCGTTGATGTATAACATGATGACCGACGCAAATCCTTCATCAACAAAAGGACATGAGGTGTTGACAAACAAAAATCTGAAAACATATTCCTTGTTGATATTGAATTTTCTGCAAAAATCGTCAATAGTCATTTTTCCGTCGATAATTTCTCCATTGTAAATGATTTTTACATCAGGGTTTTGTGGAAAATAAATTCCCTGCAAATAAGCCGTATCACCGCAAACATGGTATGTCATCCGACACGCCTGTTCTTTATTTGCCTGATATACCTCACATTAGCATGTGAGGTTATTGAGAGTTTGCCTCTCCGAGGCAATTTATAGAAGCCCCCTTGTGTATTTTAACCATTCTTTGCAATCGGTTTGGTATCTCGATACATCAGTTATCTCCTCGGGCTGGCCTAATAGAGAGAATAGCGAGTGGCGAGAGTCTTTTGTAACGATACCTTCGAATAATGCATTGTGTATTTGAAGAGTGAGCCAATTTGGATCTCGCAAAAGTACCAAATTTATGCCTTTCATTTTTATTTTTCCGTTTTCGTAGAACATTTGCAAGGACTCTGTTACCACACTGTCGTAAGCATTCACATTTTCAATTATATACACCGATTGCAACGCAAAAGAGCCTTTCTCTTCCTTGAAAATGAAATATAGCGGTTGTACCATAGTACCTAACTGAAAACCGTCATAAAAGTCCACTATAATGAATTTTTCCCCGTTTATTCTTGTTTTGTACACACCCTCTATCTGAGAGTCCATTGAATAAGAGCTGTGGTTTGTAATAACCAACGAATCAATCATATAGACATTTTCTCCCGATACAAAATAATCTCTGTAAGCGGTATCGGATGGTGTGAAAAACTCATGGAAGTCGGGATTGAAATATTCTATGAATTTCAGATTGGAATCCAAAATTTTTATGACTTTGTCGTCTTCGTGTATCTCCTGAAATTCATTTTTGTACGAATACGGAAATTGTATCTTTTGTGCAATCAAGACGTTTGATACCAATAACAGTAAAATGACAGGCAAACGGTTCATTTTTATTAAAGCTTATTAAATCCGCAATTGTTTTTTTTCTATTCGATTTTTCTAAGTCGCATACAGCCAAGAGAATCCTTTATCCATGTTTGTATAATAGTGTCTTTTGCCAAAGAATCTGCTTTGTCAATGCAATTTGTTGGTTTTGTATTGTTTTGCAAAGTCTCTGGGTGAGAAGCGTCGCAATTGCACGAATAAAGGATGCACAAACTGCTTATTATTAATAGTTTAAAGATTGTTTTCGTTGCCAGTTTTTCCTGTTTTATTATTGTAAAATTCTTCTTCGCATTTCTCAAGTATTGAGCCATACACAATAGAATCCTTTTCAAAAATGCAGAATATGCTGTAATACAACAAATAATTTGGTTTGTACCATTGTCCTTTATAATAATAGCAGGCGTCCTCTCTGAAATAAAGTGTAACTTTTCTGAATGAGAAATATATTTTTACACAAGCATGGCATAAATTTCTTCGTGGAACTATTGTGTCGCGAGAGGTAAGATATTCGTCGCAACTATTGTAGTCTTCGAATAAATCTTCTAGCAAGTCGATATTATATATTGTTGAACTATATTCTGTGCGTTGTTTAAGATTTTTTATTGTGGTGGGAATTTTGTAACCAGTTTGAAGACTGACGCCATATATCTCTATTTTTCTTATTTGAGATTCCTCCTGATAGGGGTTGCGAGGTGTAGCCTCGGTATTTGCATACATAGAATGAGTGTGGCAAACCATCGCCATAAGAATTGGCAATATCAGTGCAAAATGTTTTTTCATTGCTCTATAGTTTTTCGTTGTTGTATTTTTGTGTGAACTGTGAATGGTGAACTGTGATTAGTGAAAATGATATGCGGATGATTTTTATTTGTCGTGGACGTTATTGAAATTAAGCTATGCCGAAATATTCTGTTTTTCAATCGATAGAAACGATTGGATATTTCTTAAGCTGAAGTACCCTATTCGTGAATGCAAGTGTTTTTTTCATATTTGTATAAACTGTAGGATCCACTAAAAAACCAAAATCTATAGTAAATCGAAGTTGTTTGTTGTCTGATAACATCGAACCAAAAGCATTTCTCCCCATTCTCTATAAAAATATTGGACCAATGGAAACCATTCCCTTTGGGATGCTTTACTTTAACGGGAAAGATTTCGGCATCCAAACTTACATAATTATTGCAATTGAATGGCTGGTAGAAACATATAATGTATTTTGCACTTGCAGTGTCGTTGTGATGAAATGCTGAAAAGAAATATGCTTTTTTGGGGGCGCGTGCATTGCTCACGTCAGAAGATTTTAAATAATGATTCTGCCAACAATCTTTTGTGGAATAATAATCTGTCGTGTCCTCAAAGAAATCTTTATTTGGCATGGTGAAAAAGCTGTAGTTAAATACAGTGTCCAACAGCAGTACTTCGTTCTTGTTGACAAAGTCTTTCATTATGATGTTATATGCTTTTAAATATAACGGGGCATGGTATGTTAACTCCGGGTCTTGTATGGAATCCGGATATTGGGGGAACATGAAATCTTCTGCCGGATTAGCATCCACCAATTCCCATTGTTTAGTGCTTTCCGAAAACTTATAAAAAAAACTGGCGCCACATTCCCCGCAACGTGTTATTTCTAGCATCTTTTTCTTTATGGATATATATTTCTGTCCAAATGATATGCGTAGCCGTCCATCTCCGTCTATATTCCAGCCAAAATCTATTGTTGGGACACCTCTTTTACTGCGTTTGTATCTTTTAATCATAGTAGGGTTTTGGGAATTAACCCATTCAACAATATCTTGATACTTATAATACAAACTGTCGGGAAAATCATAGAGATATGTTTCAGGTAAGGACGATACGTCGAAAGTGATTTTTTCTTTTTTTGAACGATATTTCTGATATTTTCTTTCCCTTGACAGATATTTGTCTATGGATATACTTATTAGGCTGTCGCGATAATATTTTTTTCTCTCTTGTCCAATTACGCCTGGGTTTGCAACGAACATCAAGACAATAAGCACGACAGATGCAGTATAAAGAAATGCAGTGTTGTGTCTTTCAGATTCATAATGCTTTTTCAATGCTTTCATAAGGCAGTTTTATAATCCCCAAAAGAGAACTCCTACGGAGTAACCCCCCATTGTTTTGTTATACTTTGTTATTTAAAGAAAGCTCCTACGGAGCAATTTTTAATGGTTTCAACAAGTTTTTTATTGCAAAGACCATTGATTTTCAATCAATTACTCATTACTCATTACTCATTACTCATTACTAACTCCCAACTATCCTACACTGCCACATCGCCTTTGATATGCGGGTGCGGGTCGTAGTCGGTGAGGGTGAAATCGGGGTAGTCGAAGCTGAAGATGTCCTTAACGTCGGGATTGATAAGCATCTTGGGCAGCGGCCGCGGCTCGCGGGTGAGCTGCAGTTTCACCTGTTCGAAGTGGTTGCTATAGATATGCGCGTCGCCAAAAGTATGCACAAAATCGCCGTATTTGAGGCCGCACACCTGTGCTATCATCATGGTAAGCAGTGCGTACGACGCTATGTTGAACGGCACGCCGAGGAAGATGTCGGCCGAACGCTGGTACAGCTGGCACGACAGCCTTCCCTGCGCCACGTAGAACTGGAACAGGATATGGCATGGCGGCAGGGCCATTTTGTCGATGTCCGCCACGTTCCACGCGCATACGAGCAGGCGTCGCGAGTTGGGGTTGCTCTTTATCTGGTTGATGAGCTGTGTTATCTGGTCGATGCTGCGGCCGTCGGGACATCTCCACGAGCGCCACTGCTTGCCGTACACGGGTCCGAGGTTGCCGTCGGCGTCGGCCCACTCGTCCCAGATGGTTACGCGGTTGTCGTGCAGGTATTTTATGTTGGTGTCGCCTTTGAGGAACCACAGCAGCTCGTATATAATCGAGCGCAGGTGCAGCTTTTTCGTCGTCAGCAGGGGGAAACCCTCGTTGAGGTCGAACCTCATCTGGTAGCCGAACACGCTGCGTGTGCCGGTGCCCGTGCGGTCCATCTTGTCGGTGCCGTTGTCCATCACATGACGGAGCAGGTCAAGGTATTGTTTCATATTCTTTTTTTTATCCCCACACTGCCCTTCGCTTGTGAGGGGTTATTAGGATGTAGTGCCTTCGGCACTGTTTTTGTTTACTTCTTTTTCCCTATCCCCACACTACGCTACGCTTGTGCGAGTCCCCACACGGTGCTTTGCTTGTGAGGGTCCCCACACTGCGCTTCGCTTGTGAGGGGTTAATAGGACGGCGTGCTTTCAGCACGCGTTTATTTTACTATTATTTATTTATTTTTACTTTTTTTATTTACTTTTTTGTTTTGTTACAGCGTTTTGATGTATTCGTCGATGGCTTTGGCGGCTTTTTTGCCGGCTCCCATGGCAAGGATAACGGTAGCGGCACCGCTTACGGCGTCGCCGCCGGCAAAGATGCCTTTGCGCGAGGTCTGGCCGTTGTCGTCGGCCACGATGCAGTTCCATTTGTTGGTCTCCAAGCTGGAAGTAGTGCTGGAAATCAGCGGGTTGGGCGATGTGCCTATGGACATCACCACCATGTCGGCATCGATAATGAACTCCGAGCCTTCCACCGGCACGGGTCTGCGACGTCCCGAGGCATCGGGTTCGCCCAAGGCCATGCGTATGCAGCGTATGCTGTTCACCCAGCCTTTTTCGTCGCCCAATATCTCGACGGGATTGCACAGCAGGTCGAAAAGTATGCCTTCTTCCTTGGCGTGATGCACTTCCTCGACACGTGCTGGCAGTTCCTCTTCGCTACGACGATAGACGATATGCACTTCGGCGCCCAGACGCAAGGCCGTGCGGGCGGCGTCCATTGCCACGTTGCCGCCGCCTACAACCACCACTTTCTTGCCCACGTAGTTGGGGGTGTCGTAGCCGTCGCGGTAAGCGAAAAGCAGGTTGTTGCGGGTGAGGAACTCGTTGGCCGAGACCACTCCGCAGAGGTTCTCGCCGGGAATGTTCATAAAGTTGGGCAGTCCGGCGCCGGAGCCTATAAACACGGCCTCGAAACCTTCTTTGTCCATCAGCTCGTCGATGGAGACGGTGCGTCCCACCACCACATTGTTCTCGAATTTGGCACCGAGCTTGCGCACGTTTTCTATCTCATGGCGTACCACGGTGTCCTTGGGCAGACGGAACGACGGTATGCCGTACACCAGCACTCCGCCGAACTCGTGCAGAGCCTCGAAAATGGTGACGTCGTAGCCCATCATCAGCAGGTCTTTGGCGCAGGTGATGCCCGACGGGCCGCTGCCTACAATGGCCACCTTGTGTCCGTTTTTGCTTGCCGGCGGGTCGAACTGTATGTCGTTTTCGCGGGCGTAGTCGCCTACAAAACGTTCCAGTTTGCCTATGGCGATGGGCTCGAAACGTTTGCCCATGATGCACTTGCCCTCGCACTGCGTCTCCTGCGGACATACGCGACCGCATACCGACGGCAGCGCCGAGTCTTGGTTGATGATATGTGCGGCTTTGGTGAAATCGCCTTCGGCAATGCGGCCGATAAAGGCAGGTATGTTGATGTTGACGGGACAGCCTTCAACGCACTGCGGCTTTTTGCATTGCAGACAGCGTTGGGCTTCTACTATGGCTTCGTCGGCGCTGTAGCCGAGACACACTTCGTCGAAATTCTTGGCACGCACCAGCGGCGGCTGCTCGGCGATGGGGACACGTTTCGATTTGTCGCGCGTCTCTTCGGCAATTCCGCCGATATGGCAGGTGTGGCCTACGGCAATTTCCTCTGCCTCAAGCTCTTTGCGCGTTTCTATGTTGTCGTACATGGCCTGACGTTTCATGGCATTGTCGAAATCCACCAGAGCGCCGTCGAATTCGGGGCCGTCCACGCAGGTGAACATGGTTTTTCCGCCCACTATCACGCGGCAGGCGCCGCACATTCCCGTGCCGTCGACCATAATGGAGTTGAGGCTTACGGTGCATTTTATGTTGTATTGCGATGCCATACGTGCCACGGCGCGCATCATCACCATCGGGCCTATGGCCACAATTTCGTCGTAGTGGCGACCTTCGTCGATGAATTGTTGCAATACGTTGGTAACCAACCCTTTGTATTGCGATGTGCCGTCGTCGGTGGCAACGGCGAGGTTGCTCATCTGTGCCAGCTCCTTTTCGTAAACGAGCAGGTCGTGGGTTTTGGCACCGATTATGCAGTCGGCGGTAATGCCGTGATTATGAAGCCATTTAACTTGGGGGAAGATGGGCGCGATACCCACTCCGCCGCCGATAAAGACGTATCTCTTCTGTTTCAGCTCGTCGAGCGGGATATGTACAAATTCTGAGCTGCGGCCGAGAGGACCGGCAACGTCGAGGAAACTGTCGCCAGCCTGATATTGAGCCATTTCGCGTGTGGATTTGCCAACGGCCTTGAAAACCAGCACCACTGTTCCTTTTTCGATGTTGTAATCGCTGATAGTCAAGGGGATGCGTTCGGAGTTCTCTTTCATTTTCACGATAAGGAACTGTCCGGGCAAAGCCGATTGGGCGATGCGTGGCGCAAGCACTTCGTATTGGAAGGTGTCGGCCGATAATTCGGTTCTTGATAAAATTTTGTACATGTCTCAGTTGGTTTTATTTAGACTCTTTTTTTGCTTCTACTACTGGATATTCCACGCGCACGTGGTAAATGCTGACCATACGTTTTTTCAGCAGCTGTTTAATTTTGTCGATGTCGCCGATGATACTGTCGATAATTTTGGAAATATTTTCTTCGTTATGCACTTTGAGGCTTTTGATGGCGGCTTCCACAGAATCCACGAGCATAACCACCGCCGTTTCTCGCGAGTAAGGCCTCGGGCCATGATACATGAAATCGGCCTCGTCGACGGGACTGCCGCCATTTTCGTTGAGCTGTTTGTTGTAGAAATAGCCCACTTTCGAGGTGCCGTGGTGTGTGCGGATGAAATCCACAATAACCTCGGGCAGACGGTATTTCTTTTGTGCAAGCTGCACGCCGTCGGTTACGTGTTTTATGATGATATGCGCACTTTCGATGTTCGAAAAATCGTTGAGGGGGTTGAAATCGGAGCTCTGGTTTTCGGTAAAGAACTGCGGACTCTCGGTCTTGCCGATGTCGTGGTACAGGGCTCCCACTTTGGCAAGCAGGGCGTTGCCGCCGATTTCGTGAATCAAATCCTCGGAGATGTTGGCCACCTGCACAGAGTGCTGGAAAGTCCCCGGTGCCTTGTCGGCAAGGTCGCGGAGGGCTTTGTTGGTGGTGCTTGAAAGCTCTATCAGCGTGAGCTTGGTTACAAAACCGAAAACTTTTTCAAAAATGTATATCAGCGGGTAGGCCAAAAGCGTAAGCATGGCGTTCATAAAGAATATCAGGAAACGGGTGCCGTTGATATTTTCGAGATTCGTGTCCTGCGACAGTAATCCCGCAACGTAAACAAGTGAGTATGTGGCAAATATCGACAGACTTACAATAAAGAACTTTGAACGTTGCTCAAAATTCTTCACACTGATGATGGACACCATTCCTGCTATGATTTGGTAATAGATAAATTCATAACTATTTGGAACCCAAGATGCTAATATCAAAGTATTAACCAAATGTATATACAGTGCCACACGAATGTCGAAAAACACTCGCATAAGTATCGGAGCCATGCACAAAGGCACAAGCAGCGTCCAGTCGGGATTTACGCGCACTATCAGTGAGGTGAGAATGGCCATCAGCAGTATCACAAAAAGCACGAAAGTTACTTTTTTGTTGTCCGAAAGCAAAGGATGACGTATCAAACGCAGGAATAAAAACAGCGTTACAAGGGCTATTATGGTGAGCAGAAACTGTCCCAAATTGTGGTTGAACGCCGAGTAATATTCATTCCTTTTCTGCTGCTCCTCGTATTCCAACGACGAAATCACACGTGCTTTTTCGGGCGAAATTTTCTCGCCTTTTCTGATTATCAGCTCGCCGGCAGACACCATGCCTTCGGTGGTGGACACCTGTGCCAGCATCGACTCCTGCTCCAAGCGTGTGCGGTCTTTGTCGAAAATAATGTTGGGGGAGAGTGCTTTAGCAATACTTTTTTCAAGAAGGGTGTCGCCGATTATGGACTTGATTTCTTCAACGCATTGATTTACAGTGATAAAATCATCGAAAGAGCACTCATGCCCTATGTTTCCGGCAAGCAGTACCATATTGTGTCCACGTATGTCCGTCCCTTCTGGCATTTCGATTAACCCACGCTTATAAACGTCTGATAAATATCTCTTTACACGATTTATTTTATAAGGGTCGCTTGTAAGGATTTCTACTTTAAACAAAGTTTGGGCTTCGGCCAAAGTGTCGGTACGGAAGAACATCATCCCTGTCTTTTTTGCGTTAAAGCGCTCTTTTTCAATTTCTTCCTGCGATTTTTGTATTGGAAAATCGTAAGGGGCAAACAGGTCGTTGCTTTTCCAAAATCCATCTACGGAAAAATCATAACTCGCTTTTTCTTCCGTTGGAAAAAACAGAAGTATTAGCAAGGCTGTTGCTATAATAGCCACGATTTTGTAAGCTAACGATATGTGCGACAGTAATTTTGCAAAGAATTGCTTCATAACGGACGGCTTTTTTTAAAACTCTTCGCGTTCAACGATAAGTATGGCGTTTTGAGGTACTATGAAGAACTTTTCGCCGTTGAATTTTATTTCGGTAGCGGCTTTTTGCATAAAAATGGCAAGGTCTCCAGCTTTTACCTGTAAAGGTAAATAATTGTTTTTGTTGCTGTTAGGGTTCCACGACTCGTCGCTGTCCGACGAGGGCAAGGGGTATCCCGGACCGCATTTCAGCACGTAGCCTGTTTGAATAGTCTCCTTCTCCTGATACCCTGCGGGCAGGTACAGTCCCGACTTGGTTTTGTCGGCGGCGTTGGCCGGCTTTATCAACACACGGTCGCCAATGACTATAAGTTTGTCTAAATTGATATTATTCATAATGTTATTATTTTGTTATAACCACCTTGCCAAGGTTCATGCCCTTTTCGCCAGTTTGCACAATATGGGTATTGTTGATAACCGTGTCCACCACTTTGTGCGTATGTCCGCTGATTATCAGGTCGATACCATTAACTTGCTGTGCAATAATCGGATCGCACATCGGACGGCCGGGTTCGGGGTCGTAGCCGAGGTGCGAGAGGCAGATGATAAGGTCGCAATTACGTTTTTTTAGCTCTATAACCATTTTTTTTGAGGTTTCCACAGGGTCAAGATAGGTTGTTTTTTCCACTATGGACGAGAAATTCAGACCATCAAGGGAGGTGGTGAGGCCGAAAATTCCTATCTTCAAATCTTCGCATTTGATGATTACAAATTTATCAATTATGTTCATCAGTTCGGGGCAATCAAATTCGTAGTTTGAGCATACGACAGAGAATCGGGCCTTTTTCAGTTTTGCCGCAAGGCTGTCCAAACCGTTGTCGAACTCGTGGTTGCCGAGGGTGGCGACATGGTAGTTCATAAGGTTCATCATTTCTATCTCAACATCGCCCCCGAAGAGGTTGAAATATGGTGTGCCTTGCAGGAAATCGCCGGCGTCGAGGAGCAGCACTATGCCTCTGCTGTTGAGGCGTTCCTCCCAAATGGCCTGCTCGCGGCGCAGAACTCCGCCCAAAGTGTCGTTGGAGGAGATGTAAGGCTCGATTTGGCTGTGGGTGTCGTTGGTGTGAAGTATGGTAACGGTGTATGTTTTGGAACTCTTGCATGTGGCAAAAAGTGCCAATGCTATGAAAGAAATTGTTAGTGATAATATTCTGTTTCTCATCCTGTTGCGTTATTTGAGAATTACAACCCTGCCATCCTTTATTCTTTTGATTTTTTTCTGGGCTTTGAAATACTCGATTACCCGTGTGCGAAAAGGTTGGCTATCGGTGTAAACATGTGAGGTGGCTACGTTTTCTAAAATCTTATCACCTCCGTTTTCTATAAAATTGATGGTGGCCATTCGGTATAAACGGTTGTCGTCTATAGGTTTACCACCGATGGTTACGGAATCGATAATGCCTCCTTTGTGCACAAGGCGTACATTGGAAAATGACTGGGCATTTTCTATCTTGCGTAAGTTGTTGAAAAACATCTTTCTAAGTTCGCTACCTTTGATGTCGATAAGCACCATGTAGTTGTTGTCGAACGGCAGTACACTAAAAATTTTGCCAACGGTGATAGTTCCTGCCGGTATGGGTTCGCGGATGCCGCCAAAATTCAGCAAAGCAAGGTCGGGAACAACGCTGCTTTCAATTAGCGACATGGCAATGGCGGCTTCACGAAAGAGCTCGTCGGTGAGGACGTTGGCAAGGGTGCCGTCAGGAGCCTTGTTGCCCAAATAGTTTTCGGCTTCAGCCACCACATTATTGAAATACTGTTGATAAATTTGGTTTATGCTGTCGTAATAGTGCGATATGCGGCTATCTTTGCGAGGCTCAATGCTTTTGTCGAGACGAATTAACTGCGACTCGTGTTTTTGAGCTGTGACCGTACTCAAAAACAGTACGCTCAATCCTAATATAGTGGTTGCTAGTATTTTACGCATTGGTAAACTGCTTTTTTCTTTTGCAAATATACGCAAAAAAAATGAAAATCCGAAATGGGAAAAGGTTTGCAGCCAAAGCAATCAGCATACTTGCGGTGTATAACCTACTAAGAAACAGTTTTTTGTCGAAAAAAAATCAGAACGGATAGTCTATACCGAAGTTGGTGACAATCTGATTGAATTTGAGTTTCGAGAACATCCACTGATTACCGTCGGATGCGCCCGGGTTGAACAACGGAATGGCAAAATCCAAACGTAGGGTAAGAATGGAGATGTTCGCCCTTAGTCCCAGGCCCGCTCCCATAGCAATCTGTTTGTAGAACTTGTCGAAACGGAACTCTCCTTCGGGGAACTCTTCGGACCTGTGCAACAGCCAAACGTTGCCCGCATCAACAAAAGCCGCACCTTCGAAGATACCGAATATTTTGAAACGATCTTCAACATTGAAAGTAAGCGAAATATCGCCAACTCGCTCGAAATTAGTGCTTGAGTTGTTGATATAGCCTCCGGGTCCCAAAGTGCGTATGTGCCAAGACCTTATGGTGGTGGGGCCTCCGCCGTAGAAACTCTTTTCGTAGGGCATGGATATGGAGTTTCCGTAAGGAATGCCTATGCCGCCCGTAATACGGAATACAAAGGTATTGCGCGACGAAAGATAGAAATAACGTTTCCAGTCGAAATCCAAACGCACATATTGCGAAAACGGTATGTCAAATATATGGTATATGCCCGAACTGTCGGCGTTCAAGTCCGAAAGGTTGTAAATCGCACTGAGCAGATTTCCAGCGGTTTCCACCCCCAACGACAGGTACGAGAAATTTGTCTTGGTGTTGAGTTGCTGGGTGCTGTACACAAAATTGTAACGCATGTCGAAAATCAGGTGGTCGCTGTATTGGTACTTGAGCCTCAAATCGTTGAGATTTTCTATCTGACGGCGAAAACTCTCATTCTGATTGATGAATTTTACCAAGGTAAACTCCACCGGCAGGAACTGATGTTTTGTGGTACGCCTATGCTGCCATGTGTAACCGAAAGACGTGTTGCCTATAAGTCTTTCAAAATAAGCACGGTACTGATAGTTTGCACCCAAATTGAACAAAGTGTGTGGACGCACATTGTGCGATGACAAAAGACTGGCAAACGGCACAATGAACTTGGGTATATCCAACGACATGTCCAAACCCGACTCGAAAGTGGAGAACAGTTCGTAAAAATCCACCTTGTTGTTGTTTATGGCCAGTTTCGACAACTCCACAGCCAAAGAGGTTTTCATATTGAATATTTCCGCACCGCCGAACACATTTTTATTTTGGTAACCTAAACCCAACTCCAATCCGAAATTGCCTGTATTTGAGGTGTTTTGCGTGTTTATGGGGGAGGTGTTGTTGAGTTCGAGCGAGAGGGACATTGAACGACGCATGGCGTTCATCAAACGTATGCGGAGGTCGAGATAGCCAGCGGTGTCCGACGTGCGCGACGAAGGCACGAAATCCATATCCACAAATTTGAAATTGCGTAGCCCCCACAACCCCATATACGACCGTTCCACAGCATAATTGCGGTACATCTGCGACGGATACAGCAAAAGCGTTTGACAGATAGTCTCGGGACGGATACGCATTTTTTTGTTCGTGACAAAATTATACACAACATCATTGTTCATAACCCTCGCCTCCACAGGCAAAGTGTCGTTATGCAAAGAATCTACGGGCATAAGATTCTCTAAATCAGGATATATATAAACGTTGTCTATGTAATATATCACCAATGTAGGTTTGGGCGTAGTGTCGCCGATGGCATTGCTGTTTTCTCGTATAAGCATGCTGACATTCATTTTCCTGCCGCCTATATTGGTGTCTATCAGGAAACTAATGCTTTCTTTGGTAGCCGTGTAGTAACCTCGGTTTTGCAAACGTGTGGCCACCCTGTCGCGCAAGCCCGAAAGTTCCATTTGGTCGTAGTAGTTTCCTGTTTTCACATCCGACTGTCCCGTTAGCTCGTCCATCAGGGCTTTTACACCGGCGTTGCCGCACACAGTACCCACTTCGCCTATAACGTACCGCGGCTTAGGTTTTATTTTGTAAGTTACACTTACACGGTTGTTTTTCACAATATGAGTGTCGTAAACGACCTGAGAGCCGAAACATCCCTTGGATTCGAGCAAGAGTTCCATCTGCCTTGCGGAGCGTTCGGCAAGTTCCTGACTGTATATCACCGGGGCCTCACCCTGCTTGCGTATCACACGGTTTATCCAGTTGCTGTCGGTAGGACTTGACAGGCAATAAATACGCATGGCTATTGGAAAAAGCACCAATTTGGAGTTTGGCGACTGGCGTATATAGCTTTTTACTCCCGATATGGCTTGAGAAACGCCCTTGGCATCGGCCTCGTCCAAAGCAGAATAGTCGATTTCCACACTGTTTTTGGTAAGAAGGTACTCGCCTTGGGGAATAAATTTGTCCACACCGCACGAATGCAGCAGCAAAATGGCGGAAAACAACGTCGCAACCGCTATTATAAAACTTTTCTTCGCCATTGCTGTTTTCATCGCTACAAACTTATTTCAAATATTTTTCCACTATGCCGAAAATCTTTTCGGCGGAACCCTGATTGCTACGTGTATAATCGAGGCATACATCCGAAGCTGATTGCCACAAAGCATTGTCGGAGAGCCAATTATCCATAATATTCGAAAGACCTTCGGCAGTAAGCACAAGAGCCCCCCCGCCTAATGCAAGTATATCCTTGGCTTCTTGGAACTTATGGTGGTTTGGACCGAAACAAACGGGCGTACCGTAAACCACAGCCTCCAAAATATTATGCAAGCCTTTGCCAAATCCTCCGCCGATATATGCGATATGCGAATACCTATATAGACTCGAAAGTATACCTATTGTATTGATAATAAGTACTTTACGTCTGTCGATATTCTGTTCCGACTGCAATTCGGTGTAGCACACAGCCGTTTCTCCGAAAAGCCGTTTTATTTGCTCCACATGAGCCTTGTCGGTTTCGTGCGGGGCAATAATCAACTTAATATCATGGAGTGATGTTGTGAAGAAATGGTGAAGCAATTTTTCGTCTTCCGGCCAAGAACTTCCTGCCACCACAACGGTCTTGCCGTCGATGAAACGTTCCACGCAGGCATTCTCCGCAGCTGTGGACGCTATTTTAACAACGCGGTCGAAACGGGTGTCGCCCGACTTTGTAACATTTTCAAAACCGGCTTTCTGCAACAAAGCAACCGACTCTTCGTTCTGCACAAAAAAATGAGTGAATGAGCCAAGTTGCGAACAAAACCACCGTCCGTAGGGCTTGAAAAAATACTGCGATGGTCGGAATATGGTGGAGAAAATGAAAGTCGGGACATTGCGTTTGCGTAATTCGGCAAGTGTGTTGAACCAAAAGTCGTACTTTACGAACAATGCCACACGTGGTTTCAGCACGTCGAGAAAACGTGAGACATTGCGAGGCGTGTCCAAAGGCATGTAGAGCACCGCATCGGCGTCGGCGCAGTTTTTGCGTATCTCGTAGCCCGATGGGGAGAAAAAAGTTGCAACGAGCCTGTATTTTGGATATGCGGCACGTATAAGTTCCATAACAGGGCGTGCCTGTTCGAACTCTCCCAACGACGAGGCGTGAACCCAAACACAGGGACGTCCGTCATTGGGGACAAGGGCTTCCGCCTTTGCCAAAAGTCCACGGCGGCCTTCAACCCAAAGCCGTGCCTTGCTGTTGAACAGCGACGCTATCTTTATGCCAAAACCGTAAATAAAAACACCTGTGGTGTAAAAAAATCTCATCATCCGCTAAAAATAATAGTACTCCTGAGTAGTTTTTCCAGTAATTGGAAACATCCAGACAAGTTTCAACATATAAATCGGAGTGAAATACCAATTGTTGTCTTTACCACTGATACCCAAGCAGTTGTCGATAACATAATCGCGTGTGGAATGGGTGAAACTTTGTTGCATTTCGAAAGTAAGCAAAAAATTGAGGTACACCTTATCGCTGTTCATAAACCAATAGCCTATATTTTCGGCAATCACGGGTCCCCGTTGCTGATGGTCGTAAAGTCGGGAGTAATCTCCATCAAGTTGCGGAGCCTCCTCGGCCTGCACACTGTAAACAATCTGGCTTTGGGTAAGTCCGGCACCTAACGACAGAAAAAGTCCCGAATTTATCTTTTTCTTGGAGAGAGGTATTATTTTCCCCATACTGCCAATCACGCTGATTCCACGATTAAAGGCCTCCACACCTGCGTCGCCTCCGCCATTGCCAATTACTGCACCTTCGGCATAGATATGCGACAAGCGTTGTTCGCGATTTTTCAGGTTGTCGTTTCCGAAATAAAGGTCTCCTTCCACGCCCAACACCCAATTTGTACGAAATTTGTAAAGTACATCAACGCCGAAGTTCAGGAAAGGATTCTTCACTATATCAGTCTTTTGCCCGTTGCCCATTACCCTTTCTCCCGACGTGAGCATGGTGCCAAAATTGAATCCAACTGTAAAGCACTGCATTGTGTCGGTTTTCTGCGCTGATACTGTTCTGGAAAGTAATACAATGGCTAAGAGTGTGGTTGTCAAATATTTAATATCTTTCATGTCTAATTTTTATCTGCAATCATTGCTTAATCGTGAGTGAAATATTTTTCAGACTTTCGGCAAAAAAATATCAATTGTTATCCATATTATGTCACTCCAAAACCTTTCGGGCCGCCTCATGTCCTTGTTTTGCCGCCTTGCGGTACCATTTTTTTGCCAGGAAGCGGTTTTCGTTCACTCCATAGCCTTTGTCGTAGCAAACGCCTAAATAGTACTGTGCGTCGGCATCGCCTCGTTCGGCAGCCTCCTGAAACCAAGCGAAGGCCTCGCCTAAGTTTTCGGAAACACCTTCACCGGAAGCGTAACATGCTGCAAGATTGCTCTGTGCCGGAGCATAGCCTTGTTCGGCGGCTTTGCGGTACCATTTTGCCGCTTCGGAAATATTTCTTTCAACTCCAAGCCCTTGGTCGTAGCAAAGTCCCATATTGTACTGGGCTTTGTAGTAACCGCGTTCCGCCACCTTACGGAAAAGCACGGCGGCTTCTTGGTAGTTCTGCTCCACACCAATACCCTGTGAATAACATTTTGCCAGACTATATTGGGCGGCCATATAATCCTTATCGGAAGCTTGGGTAAACCATTTAACCGCCTCGGCGGGGTTCTGTTCCACTCCCAAGCCGTTATAGTGGCAAACTCCTAACCTATAACATGCCGGGGCATGATTTTGCTCGGCAGCTTTGGTGTACCATTTCACTGCTTCGTCATTGTCTTTTTCCACGCCATAGCCGGTGCGATAGCATTCGGCAAGTCGGTATTGGGCTTCGGCATTACCGTTTTCTGCTGCCTTTGTGAAATATTTTACAGCTTCGGCATAGTTTTTATTAGTACCATTGCCTTCGTAATGGCAAAGTCCAATGTAGTATTGGGCTTCAACGTTGCCACTTTTTTCCGCTTTTGTAAACCAATGGTAAGCTGTGGCATAATCACGTTTCACGCCGTTGCCCTCATAATAGCACAGCCCCAAATAAAACTGTGCCATGACATGGTTTTGGTCCACAGCCTTTTTGAACCACTCCACTGCTTCATAATAGTTTCTTGGAAGCCCGTAACGGCGGTAATAGCACAGCCCCATATAGTACTGCGATTCAGCATCGCCCTGCTCGGCGGCCTTGCGGAACCATTTCACTGCTTCGGCATAACTTTTGTTCACGCCCATTCCTTTCAGATAGCAAATCGCCAAACGGTATTGCGCTTCCTCGAGTCCGCGTTCGGCAGCTTTGCGGAACCAAATAACTGCTTCAGAATTATTTACAGGAACTCCTATTCCTTCATAATAAAATACTCCCATTCTGTTCTGCGCTTTGGGATTGTTTTGCTCGGCGGCATTACGGTACATATCCAATGCCTCGGACAAGTCCTTTGAGGTACCGTGCCCCAACTCATAACAGCGTCCCAACTCATACTGCGCCGCCGCATAATCATTTTTTGCGGCCATGGTGTACAACAAAAAGGCGTCGGAATATTTGCCCTGCGCATATTTTTCAAGACCCGCGTTATACCAAAATTCGGCCTTACATCTGCTTATACGCTTTTCTATGCTATAATCCGTAAATTTGACTTTGCGCACATGAGCGTCGTACAGCGTCTTGGCCTTATCGCATTCACCCTTGTCCAAAAGAGCCTCAATGCGCTCAGTATCATCTTTTTGCGCTGAAGACACTTTAACGAGGGCAATGCACAATAGCATTATAAATATACGTTTCATCATAAATATTTTCTACAATAACTATATTTTTACGTAATTTATTGTTTTTTGATACAATTATAGCTTTTTTTTCATTTCCAAAGTTAGTAAAAGACAATGTCCTTGACAATGGGTGTTGATGTTTTTTCGGCTATTTTCTCGACAAGCGTTGTTTTTCGTAACGACATTTCCTGTCGCAGAGCCGCAGAAGAAAGTTGCACGTGCAGAGTGTCTTTCTGCAACATTACCTTGCGTGAAAGTTTTGATATTAGGTCGCCCACCACCTCTCGGTATGCCGAAATGGCTTCCTGCTCGGCAAAAGCGTCGGACAGCCCGTTTTGACGATAAACGGTTTTCAATACGTCCTGAAGTGTGTATTCGTGAGCCTGTTTCATTGCTGTTCTATATTATTGTCTTTTACGGTGAAAATAGCGTGTTCTATGTCGGTATTTTCGAATATCGACTCCACTCTACCTTGCTGTGTATCAGTAAGAAATACCTGTCCAAAACGGTCGCTGCCTACCAGATATACGAGTTGCCTCACACGCTCAAGGTCAAGTTTGTCGAAAACGTCGTCGAGCAGAAGTATTGGCTTAACGCCCCGAACGGACGCGATATACTCGAACTGGGCGAGTTTAAGAGCCACCACAAAAGTCTTTTGCTGTCCCTGCGAACCGAATTTCTTTATCTGCATATCGCCGTCAATGCGAAAAACAAGGTCGTCCTTGTGCGTGCCAACTGTAGTGTACTGAGTATAAGCGTCTTTCTGCCAAGCCTCGCGGAGCATGGTAGCGAAATCTCCACCGTCGAGTTGCGACTCGTAGGCCAGCGACACTTTTTCGTCGGAAGGGGAAATTATGCCGAAATAGTGCTGAAATAAGGTCTCGAACTCCGACACAAAGGCTTTTCGGCTCTCATATACCGGCTGTCCGAAACGTACCAACTGCTCGTCCCACAAAGCAAGTTGAGGTTCATCAAAATAACGGTTTTCGTAGAACTGTTTCAAAAGAGTATTGCGTTGTTCCAGAACTTTCTGATAATTAAGCAGTTGCTCAAGATATTGCTTGTCGGTTTGAGATATGATACCGTCTATGAATTTGCGGCGCACGTCGCTTCCGGAGTTTATCAGATCCTGGTCGTAGGGCGAAATCATCACAAGCGGAATTTTCCCTATGTGGTCGGCAAAGCGGCTATATGCTTTCTTGTTGATTTTCATCTGCTTAGCCGAGCCACGCTTCAGTACGCACGATACAAGTTGCTCCTCGTCGGAATCGGGGAAAATATATGTGCCATGTATGGCAAAGAAAGGTTCTCCGTATTTAATATTCTGATTGTCAATGGAATTAAAATAACTTTTACAGAATGAAAGGTAGTAAACAGCATCCAAAAGATTGGTTTTACCAACGCCGTTGTTGCCCACAAAACAGTTGATTTTCTGGGATAAATCGGCCTCAACACCGTCGTAATTCTTGAAACCTGTAAGTTTGATATTCTTCAGATACATCGGTTTACAAATTATCGTTCAACCATTTAGCAACCTTTTCCATAAGCCATCGAGGTGTGGAAGTGGCTCCCGTTATGCCTATTTTGGAAACTCCTGCAAAGCACTCCTTTAGCAGCTGGTTTATTCCGGAAACAAGCAAAGTGTTGTTTTTCACCTGTTTGCAGTGTTCGTACAGATATTTGCCATTGGAACTGTTTTGCCCCGAAACAAAAACTACAATATCCACAGAAGCCACAAAATCAGTAAGTTCCACAACACGGTTTGACACACGTCCGCATATTGTATTGAAAACCAGAACGTCATCATTCCCTACTGTTGCACAACGCTTTTTCACACTTTCGATAAGGTATGCGTACATTTCCTTGTTTTGGGTTGTCTGGGAGTACATACGCACAGGTTTGTGGAAGTCAATTTGTTCAGTATCAGCCATATCGCTAATAACGATTGCGGTGTTTCGTGTTTGCCCGTTGAGGCCAATCACTTCGGCATGACCTTTCTTTCCAAAGATAACTATCTGTCCGCCAAGGGATTCCATTTCCTCATACCCCTTGCGTATTTTTTTCTGCAATGCAAGCACTATGGGGCAGGTGGCGTCAATAATTTGGATATTGTTACGTTTTGCCAAGGCGTATGTGTCGGGAGGTTCGCCATGAGCCCGTATAAGCACCTTGGTATCATGTAGTTGTGCAAACTGTTGATACGAAATTACTTCCAGTCCTTGGGCTGCCAAACGCTCTACTTCCTCGTTGTTGTGAACAATGTCGCCCAAGCAATAGAGCTTTCCCGAACGATGCAAATGTTGCTCGGCCAATTGTATGGCCGCCACCACTCCCGAACAGAATCCTGCTCTATTGTCTATAACAACGTCCACTGCCACAGTAACATAATGAATTAGTTCAACTTAAGTTCTTCGAGTATGCCGGGCAATATCTGAGTGTCGAAAATTGCCATATATTTCTGGTAACTGTATTTCATGTAGTTATCATTAACGAAAAAGCAAAGGAACTTCACCATTTCATCGGCGTTTTGATAGCCCTGGAGCACTTGAACTAGGTTCATTTTCTGGTTGAAAACAGCTATGGACGGATAGCCGATTTGAGCTCCTAAAATGGCTCTGGTAAAGTTATGAGGCGAACCTTTTTTGGCCTTGGGATTAGGATTGGCGTACTCCTTGCCATTCCAAGTAAATGTCTTTGGTGTTTCAGCATCAAAGTGCACCGAATAATAATAATGGTTCAGGATGGCCATAACCATGTCGTTGCCAAAAGTTTCCTTATCCATTTTCTTGCACCATCCGCACCAGCTTGTACTGAAATCCACTAAAAACATCCGTTCGTTTTTGGAAACATCGGTTTGTCCGACTTCTTCAATAGTTTGCCACCTTACTTGTGCATTTGCGCACAGCGAAAAAGCCAGTGCAAAACATGCGGTTAAAATCAATTTTTTCATATCTGTATCAATTATCAATTCTTAATTCTTAATTCTTAATTCTTAACTCTTAACTCTTAACTCTTAACTCTTAACTCTTAACTCTTAACTCCTAACTCCTAACTCCTAACTCCTAACTCCTAACTCCTAACTATCGCCCCCTTTCCCTGCCAGCAAACCACAGGCCGCCATAATATCCTCTCCCCGCGACGCACGAATTGTACATATTATTCCGTTGTCATTCAAATAATCACGAAAAATTGTCATTGTATTCATGTCGGAACCGACAAGAGGCACGTTTGGCGAAGCGTGGAAACGTATCAAATTCACACGGCAATGCAAGCCATGAAGCAGTTGCGCTAACTTTTTGGCGTGAAGCAGGTCGTCGTTCAAGCCACGGAACATGATGTATTCAAACGACAAACGTCTTTGCCCCGACCAGTTGTAATTCCTGAGCACACGCACTATCTCGCTGTGAGCGTAGGCTTTCTGTATCGGCATAAGCTCTGCACGCTCGTCTCCGTAGGGCGAATGCAGACTTACCGCCAAATGGCACTGGCTTTGCTCCAAGAATTCCTTGATACGCGGCAGAATGCCCACTGTGGAGACAGTGATACGCCTCGGACTCATGGCAAAGCCCCATTCAGAAGTAAGTATATGCGTGGCTTTCAGTACATTGTCGTAGTTGTCGAAAGGCTCGCCCATGCCCATAAACACTATGTTGGTGAGCTGATCGGCTTCATCAATGCCAACTATCTGATTTAGAATGTCCGCCACCGAAAGATGTCCGTGAAAGCCCTGCTTGCCCGTTACACAAAACTTGCAAGCCATTTTGCAACCTACCTGCGACGAAACGCATATCGTACCACGCTCTTTGTCAGGGATATACACAGTTTCGACAAACTTCCCGCTCTCAACTGGAAAAAGGTATTTCTTTGTCCCGTCGGCAGACTCCTGACAATCAGCGTAGGGCGTTCTGCCGAGTGTGTACTCCCTGAGTAGCTGTTCACGCATTTTCAGCGAGAGGTTTGTCATGCCGTCAATGCTGGTGCAACGCTTTTTGTACAGCCAGTCGCAGATTTGCTTGGCCGCAAACTTCTGCAAGCCGTTGGCAAGACAAATTTCCTGCAATTCGCTGAGTGTAAGCCCGAAAAGGTTCATCTTTTAGTTGAAAATTGAAATTAGTTTACAGTTTGCAGACCACTAAATATTCTTCAGTATTTCAATCACATGACGCCAGAATTTCTCCACAGTGGCTATTTCGAGGCGTTCTTCGGGTGAATGCACTCCGCGCATTGTAGGGCCAAACGAAATCATGTCCATACCATCGTATTTTTCGCCTATCAAACCGCATTCCAAACCAGCGTGTATAGCGCGTATGGTGGGTTCCTCGTTGAAGAGGCGACGGTAAGCGTCGTCGGCAATTTTAAGCACTTTGCTGTCGGGATTGGGTGTCCATCCCGGATAGCCGTCGCTGTGGGTAACCTTGGCGCCTATCAGTCGGAAAGTTGCCTCGATTTTGGCGGCGGCGGCGTGTTTGGCACTCTCCACCGAGCTGCGCTGGCTGGTGCAGATGTGTATCTTTTTGTCGTCCATCTTGATAGAAGCGAGGTTGGTGGAAGTCTCAACAAAATTGGGAATCTCGCGCGACATTGCCAAAACGCCGTGTGCACAGGCATACAGTGCGTTAAGCAGTTTGTCTTGCATGTCTTTTTCCAACAGATACTGTGGCATTTCGGCTTTTTCGGCACTTACTTTGAGGTCGGGTTCGGTGGAGCGGAACTCATACTGTACAGCTTTTTCAAACTGTTTTACGGCATGTTGCAGTTTTTCGGCATTGGCTTTAGGAACCGTTACCACTGCATAAGCCTCGCGGGCTATGGCATTGCGCAGGTTGCCGCCGTCAAGCAAAGAAAGACGCATTCCGAGCTCCTCGCTCATCGACCATAAAATACGGTTTATCAACTTGTTGGCACAACCGAGCCCCTTGTTTATGTCGTCGCCGGAATGTCCGCCCTTAAGTCCCGATACTTTTATTGTAAAGGCTTCTGTTTCAGGTTCTACGGAAACGTGGTTGTAGTCTATTTCCATAACAGTGTCGATACCGCCGGCACAGCCGACGCAAATCTCGCCAAGGTCTTCGTCGTCGAGGTTGAGGAGAATACGGCTCTTTAGCCAGTCGGTTTTCAGTGCCGAAGCACCAGTGAGTCCGGTCTCCTCATCAACGGTAAAGAGGCATTCGATTGGGCCGTGCTCGATATCGGTGGAATCGAGTATTGCAAGGGCTGTGGCCACGCCTATGCCATCGTCGGCACCAAGGGTAGTTCCGTCGGCATAGAGCCATTCGCCTTTAAGCACTGGAACAATGGCATCTTTCTGAAAATCAAATATTTTGTCGCTGTTCTTTTCACAAACCATATCGATATGACTTTGCAGGCACACCCAAGGACGATTTTCGTTGCCAGCGGTGGCAGGTTTGCGGATAAGGACGTTGCCCACGTTGTCGGTAAGGGTCTCGAAGCCTTTGTTTACACCGTATTCGATAAGATAACGTGTTATTTTTTCCTCGTGTTTGGAAGGACGCGGAATGCGCAGAATTTCATCGAAGAAACGCCACACTGCAGCGGGTTTCAGATTTTCCAATGCTTTATACATAATAATGTCATTTTTTATATTTGTAATTTATTATAACGAAAAAAATGTAACTTTATTTTGAAAGTAAAAAACTTTTGAAGAAATTGTTCCGGAAGCGATATTTAAGAAACAATTTACAATATAGGGGACTTCTATTTATTCGTTTGAGAGCGCGTGTCTCCGACACGCCTGTTCTTTATTTGCTTGATATACCTTACATTAGCATGCGAGGTTATTGAGAGTTTGCCTCTCCGAGGCAATTTATAGAAGCCCACTATATAACAATAAAAAAGTTCTTCTTCGTTATAAAATAAAAAAAACGGATATGACTGCTGTACAACAAAACGTTATGCACACGGAACTTTGGCAAAGCATAGGTGCAATAGCCGACAACGAAACGCTTATGCAAAGGCTTACGCGCTATGCAAAAAAAAACTGGCAAATGAGAAAACAGACATCACCATTTTCTCCGAAGAAGATTTTTTGACAGAGTGGAGGAAGCTCGAAAAGAGTACGATGAAGGAAAATACTGTGTTGAGGAGTTGGACAAACATATCCGTAGTCTATGAATTACAAAGTATGCTATGTTAATAAAGCCGAACAAGATTTGGTACGTCTTTGCCGAAATGAGCCAAGTGCCTACCAAAAGGCTTTAAAACTCATAGCGAACCACATGAACATCCGCGCACGGGTACAGGACACCCGAAATCCTTGAAAGGCATGAATGGAGAACGATGGAGCCGACGTATTACGCAAAAGCACCGTCTTGTTTATGAAATTCACGACCAAGAAGTTATTGTCCTCGTTCTTACAGCTTACGGACATTACGGGGACAAGTAAGAAACTTGAATTATAAACCAAACACCATTTCAAACATTCGGCGGTAAGCCTCGCATTTTTTTTCGAAAGCCAAAGGGTAGGCACGCGATGAGGACGGAAGCCTGAAAATGCGCAACCCACTGTCCAACAGCAAGTCTTCACCCACCTGAGGCCGCTGAGAGAGTCCCAAAATTTGACACAGTTCCACGGTGGCCTTTTCGCCTGTTGTGGCAATAGCCTTACAATAAGGCATTTGTCTCAAAAAAGCCTCAATGTCGGTGGGGTCCACAATTTCCAAGAAAGCGTCGGAGGCATTGTTTTTTAAACGGCGTACCACACGTGCGGTGTCGTACATCGCAATACCCTTGTTTTTGAGGAAAGCGACAATCTCATCCTTTCGGAAACACTTGTTTTCCAAATCTACAAAATGGTTGCGGTCGCCGAACCATATCTGCCCCTCGATACGCCAATGGTCGTTGGTGAAATTCGGGTAAAAGAAATCCATGCTCCAACGTTTGCGCGGAGGAGGAAAGCTGCCCAAAAACAACAGCCGTGCATTTGACGGCAAAAAGGGTTCCAAAGGATGGACCTCGGTATCAGTTTGTAAATCTTTGTTATCCATTAAAACTATTACAATCCCAACGCAATAGCCGGGTCTATTTTGAGCTTGAGACAGATGTTGCGTGCAAGGGGCAGCGACGGTTCGTTTTTGCCGTTCATTATGGCGCTCATGTGCGGAGTGCTGATTCCGAGCAATTTAGCGACAGCACTTTGGGTAAGGTTGAGTTCATACATTCGCAACTTGATAATGTCGGACAGTTTTGGTGTTCCAATGGGGTAGTGAACATCCTCATATTCCTCAACCATATCGGACAACATATCTAATTCCAGCATATTGGGGTCACTCTCAGGCATGTCGTCGCTTGTCAAAAAAAGCAACTCGTCTATTCTTTTCAATGCAGCTCGGTATGCCGCTTCGCTTTTTATCTGTGCCATAGGTCAAATATTTTTAATGTCCTTGATTTTATCATATTCTGAATGAGTTCCAACAAAACGTATATATACCATGCCATTGGCAAACCTTATTATCACAACAAGACGATAATCGTTGCCTTTTATGTTGAATACATACCTGTCGTTACCCATGTAATCCACATTATTAAAGACTTTGCGAATATCGTTGGTATTTTGCCATTGAGCTTTTTTGGTAATTTCAAACCAATCTTCAAGCGGTTGTTTGGCCCGCGGATTGCGTGTATAGTACTCAACCAGTGTGCTTTTCGCTATTATTCTCATTCTTCTTGAACGTTATTATATTTGCAAAGTTATGAAAAATATTCGATAACACAAAATATTTTTAAAATTCTCATTAATTTATCACCTCTCGGTGATATACTCGAACCTGTTGATTCGTGCCACTCCCAGCGCCTTGAGTTTCTCCATCGTCCGGGCAGTGTCGCTTTCGGTGTTGTAGTCCTTTATCAGCGGTACACGCACCATCACTTGGGCGGCAGCTACCTCCGACAGTAGATACCGCAGGTTGTCCCACGCGCGACTGCCGTCGCCACTGGTGTAGGCGTTGTAAATGTTCAAATTGCTTTCTTTTATATCCACAATAAACTCCCCCGCCACCTTAACCACCTTTGCCACAGCTTTTTGAGGCACGTTGAGCGATGTCTCTACGGTGATGTTCCAGCTTTTGCCGCAAAGTTCCTTGAACTCGCAGATAAAATCGCTGTGCAGCAGAGGCTCGCCGCCGCCGAAACACACGCCGCCGCCTGTGGCTATAAAATACAGATTGTCGATACTCACGTGCTTGAACAGCTGCTCGGGAGTGTAGGCGGGCAGCCCCTCGGCGGACTCCAAGCAACGGCGGTTGAGACAATATTTGCAACGGAGCGTACAGCCATGAAAAGCGGCGAGAGTGGTAACACCCCTGCCGTCGGCACCGAGCCTGTGACGCTCAACCCCGATAAAAGGCACTTCATTCATGTGAGTTAAGAATTAAGAGTTTACAGTTTATAGTTGTTTTTTTTGTTTCCAATGCGTTTGAGCCTGTAAAAATTCCGTTCCGAATTCCGAATTCCGAATTCACCTCGCTATTACCTTTACGCCGTCATATTTAATGGTTTGGGTTGGTCCATAGGGGTCTTTATCAATAAGGGGATCTGTTCTAATTCTACCGACGATTATATGAACTTCTTTTTTTTCTTCTAAAAAAATATCTCCAATTTTCAGTTCTTTTACATTTGTAATATCTATTGAAAATTCATATTGTGCAAATCCGATGCAACAGATCACGATTTCATATCTATCTGGTTTTAACCACAATTCAAAACTCCCGTCCATATCTGTTGCAGTCTCGGTCACCATTTCCCCATTCTTTTTAAACACAACATTTACAAACGGCTCCAGATCCTTGGTTCTGGCGTTTTTCACCACTCCAGTAACACGCACTTTGCCAACAGTGTCGGAGATTTCTTTGGCGACGGACTTTAGCGAGGCGGTGTCGGTTACATTCTGCGCCTGTACTGTTACAGCTTTGCCAAGAGTAATGCGGTGCGAAAGGGCTTCTTCGAGGTAACGTACCTCGGCATCGCAACGGGGACAGGTGCCGCAACACTCGCCACGGTAGGTGCATTCCTCCATCTCCAAAGGGATTTGGTTTTCGTCGGCTATGTGGCGGCGCAACGCCCTTAGCTCATTGCATATATGATGACCGTTTTCCATAATTGAAAGTTGAAATGTTTAATTGCTTAGTTGTTTGATTTCTGTCATTTTACTATCACTTTTACTCCGTCGTATTCCACATGGCCTTTTGGCCCGTAGGGGTCTTTGTCAATCAATTTTGGTCTCTTGGGCTCAGCATCTCCTTTAATTACAACATGAAGCAAGCCCATTGTCGCTCTTTCTTCCAGATAAATTTTATCAACTAATAATACACCGCCTTCATCGCTCTCACCAATAGTTCTCAAAAACTCCATTCTTTTAAATCCAATACCATTGATTATGAACTTATATTCTCCTTTTGGAATGTATAAAACATACTTTCCGTCAATATCCGTGGCAGCACCACCAATCAGCTTTCCATCTTTTTCCACTGTCACATTTATAAACGGCTCCGGCTCTTTGGTTTTGGAGTTCAGAACCACTCCGGTAACACGCACTTTGCCAACGGTGTAGGCAATTTCTTTGGCAAGGGGCTTTTGCGCGGTGGTGTCGGCTGTTACAGCTTTGCCAAGAGTAATGCGGTGCGAAAGGGCTTCTTCGAGGTAACGTACCTCGGCATCGCAACGGGGACAGGTGCCGCAACACTCGCCACAGTAGGTGCATTCTTCCATCTCCAAAGGGATTTGGTTTTCGTCGGCTATGTGGCGGCGCAACGCCCTTAGCTCATTGCAGATGTCTTTACCGGCAGTCATAATGGTTTACAATTTATGGTTTATATTTTGTGTTTTTTGAAACGACAAATATACGCTTTTTTTTCAATATCAAAACTTTTTAAGATTTTTACCGAACTCTCAACTCTCAATTAAAAACACAGTGTTTCGTTTTGCGATGTCGGGCAGGTGCTTTTTCCACCAAGCAGCCGTAGCCGACTTAATAAACTGATTTTCAAGGGTTATGTCGGTGGCGACACAAATCATGGTTTGTGGGTTGCAGATGTTGGACAAAAGTTCTATCGTTTGTTGCGAGCGGTAGGGCGTTTCTATGAAAATCTGAGTCTGGTTCTCGTGATAAGCTCTATTTTCCAATGCTTTAATAGCTTTGATACGTTCAGGTTTGTCAATCGGCAGGTAGCCGACAAAAGCGAAATTCTGTCCGTTGAAGCCCGAAGCCATCAGCGCCATCATCAGCGACGAAGGTCCTACGAGCGGAACCACCTCGATGCCATGCTTTTGCGCCATACGCACTGCCATTGCTCCCGGGTCGGCCACGCAGGGCAAGCCCGCCTCCGAGAGCAGACCGATGTTTTTGCCCTCGCTTATGCCGTCGAGGTAATGCTCAATCTCCGACTGCTGGGTGTGTTCGTTAAGGACATAAAAAGTGGTGTCGTCGATAGGGGTTAGGTAACCTGCTTTTTTCAGGAAACGGCGTGCTGTACGCAGCTCCTCCACAATAAAAGTTGTGCAGGTGTTAAGTAGCTGGCGATTGTATTCGGGCAGGCAGGCGCTGAGGTCGCCGCCCAAGCCCACAGGAAAAAGTATCAGTGTTCCGTGTTGCATTTCTTTGAATTTTAATTAATTGAAAAATAACCTACAATATCCACAAAATTTGTTCACTGAATTTTTTTTCAAAGGTGTTCGCCAATATTTCGCCTGTCGTAAGCCGAAGGCGAACAGGAGAGTTTAGAGTTCATTCTTTAAGTTGATAAGAAAATCCATAGTGTTTATGCCTTGCGGATAGTCCCAAAGCTCGGTGCGGTGGGCTTTGCCGAAAGGTATGGCATTATCCAGTTCCGTGCCCGAAACCACGCAGTCGATACTATTGGCGTTATTCTTCAGAAAATCAGTAACTTCAGATAATTTATTGTAAGTGCCGTAGTTTGTTACCGACACAGGTGAGGCTATTGGCTCGTCATCTTTCAAAATCCAGAAATCGCCGTCGATAAAAGGTACGGCGTTGAGCATCAGCAGAGCCTTGTGGTAATCCAAATTGCTTTTGTAGTGGTTTTCGTCGAACAGCTGACGGTATTTCTCGGCGGCTTTGATAAGTCTGCCAAAATCGTAGCCCTCGGGCACAAAAAGTTTCGACACGCCCCGACTGCCCATTCCCATATAAATAAAAATGTCGTCGGCCAAGGCCGTGAGTTGTGCCGGGGTCTCGTTGCCGTCGAGCACAGCCACACTGTTTTTCGGTTGCCTTATTATGTGCTGATAATGTGCAAAATAGCGTTCGAAATAGCGGTTGGTATTGCCGTCTCCGGTGGCTATTATCGCGTCGAAACGGTGCATGCGTCCTTCGGCGAAAGTCACATAGTCCTCAAACTCAGGGGCTATGCGCACCAACATTTTAGCCAGATGAGGGATAAGCACGTCGTCGCCGTCGCTCAGTTTTATAAGTATGCGGTTGCCCGAGGCAATCACCGAAAGGAAATCGCTCCATCCCGAAAGAGGCACTTCGCCGCTCATAACCACCGCCACCGTTTTTGGCTTGTGTAACCCGTCGAGGGTGGGGTAGGGGGCGAGCCACTGCTCCAGTCGAGGCTGCTCCAGGTTGCGTACCACGCGTCCGAGGGCAAAGAGAATGTTTCCGTGTGTGTGCCACGGATTATGGTGCGAAGCAATGTCGATAATGCCGTCGAGCGAGCCGTCGTCGAGGCCGCCTTGTATTTTTTTGCCCAATTCCGCAAAAACTGAAATGGTGTCGGATAAACTCATGACGTTTGTTGTTTATTTTGTTAAAAAACAGATATTTGAAACGATATTATAACTTTTTGTGCTGTTTTTCGTAAAAACAAAAATACAAAAAATAAACCAAACTACGGAATGCACATAAAAAAAGTAATAACTTTAATGTTGCTGCTAACGCTGTGCCCGGCGGCAATTTACGCACAAAGCAAGGACGAAATGCGCCACTACGAGCAGGAGCTTAACCAGCTTTTCGACAAGACTTTCAACGCATCTACCGACAACGAGCGTTACAACGCCAACGAACAGGCTTTGTTGCTGTTGGAAGAGGCTTTGCTTGGCGAAAAATCTTTTGCGTGGAAATGGAATTTCGGACGCAATGTGTCGGTGCTTACCGCCGATGACGGCAAGTTTAAGATATTCTCTTGGGCGGTGATACGCGACAACGGCGAATACGAGTGTTTCGGCATGGTGCAGGCATACAACCCCAAAACCGATGAATACGATGTGCATATACTTAACGACAAAAGCGAGGAGATGTTCAACACCGAAGAATCGGTGCTTATGGGCAATAACTGGTATGGGGCTATATATCAAGAACTTATAACTATAAAATACGACGGCAAAGTTTCTTATACGCTTATCGGTTGGAGTGGTGGCAATACCATAGTGCAACGCAAAGTGATAGAGCCTATCACCTTCAAATCGAACTCCTCGCAACCTATTTTTGGTGCTCAGGTTTTTAAACACGACCGCAACATACGCCGCGTTTTGATACAATATTCCAAAAAAGCCTCGGTAAATGTCCGTTACGACGAGCAGTATTACGAGATCCAGGAAAAAAAGAAGGAAAAGAAAAACGGAAAAACGGTTACCGTTACCGTGTCGCGCGAGGAGAAAGATAAAATGATTGTATTTGATGATGTGTCTCCGGTTATCGAGGGCATGGAGGGTCTGTATCAGTACTATGTGCCGTCGGGAATGGAAAACGCCCTGTATTTCAGTAATGGCAAGTGGATTTTGCGTGAAAACATACGTGGGCGTCTGCACGAGGATAAGAAATTCCTCAAGGAATTTGCACCTATAAAGAAGAAACCGGCAGCCTACACAGTAAAACACTAAAGATTCTTGTTGCGAAAAAACACTTGCACTTGAAAATTCAACAGAAAAAAAGATATGTAGAAATATAACATCTTTAACACCAATAATATAAAAAGTTGATGTATAAAAAACTTGCTCGGATTTGGGCAAACTTGGAAAAAAAATCATATCTTTGCAAAACTAAAAATTAAAATAAAATAATATACCGATGAAGACGAAAACGCATTTTACAGTATGTTTGGTGGCCTTGATGACACTCGGAATCACCACTGCAAAAGCCCAAATAAAAGTAAAATTCGGCCCCAAAGCCGCATTCACGCTCAACACCATGTCGTACTCCGAAAAAATACCCGATACAATTTCGCCTTTTGTAAAGGGAAAAAGGATGGAATACAGCTATACAACGGGTTTTAGCGCAGGTATGTTCCTTGATGTACGTTTCAACCCCACACTAACCCTCGGTACCGAGATTTTTGTTGCCAAGCAAGGTGCGCACGGCAATGTCCAGGTAAATCTGCCCACCATTGGCGGCTACTATGAAGGAGACATTACCACATATTACTTGCAAATGCCACTGTTGCTAAAAATTTCGCCCTTTACGGGTTTCAATATCGAGGCAGGCCCTCAGGTGGGCTATCTGCTTACCGGCGAAAAATCGTACCAATATTCTGAAAATATAAAGGATTGGGGCTTTACAACCGAAATGGATTGGACTCGCCCGAGAGGTAAATTCACTCAAATAGAGGAAGATGCATCTGTAAATCTTCCTGATTTTGAATACTATAGACGTTGGGATCTCTCGGTTACAGCAGGTTTTAGCTACCGTATAGACATGGAAATGCACAAAGAAGCCTATAATATAGGACTTATTTTTGGAGCTCGTTACACATACGGCCTTTTCAACACTCTAAACGAACTGAAACAAAATAAAAAAGGAGACTGGTTGCAGGACGATATTGATTCCAAAAACAGCTCAATATCTGTTTATGTTGCACTGAGATTTTGATTGGTCTATAATTTATAGTTCACAATTTGTTGTTTATAAATTATGTAGAATGCAATGATACGCAATGATTTAGAATTTAAACACAAAAGTTTTTTTGTTGAGAAGTTTGATTTTTTGAAAAGAAAGGTGTAATTTTGCATGTGGATATTGTTAAAGAATAATGAATAAAAATAATACAATAGAAAACACTTAAATCATTTAATTTATTAACACATTAAAATTTTTACAAAAATGAAAAAAGTATTTTTAACTTTGGTTGCAATGGCAACAATGGGCGTAGCAAACGCACAACTTTTTGTTGGTGGAGACTTTGGTTTCAGCGTGCAAAACGGTAAATACGAACAAACAGCAACAGGTGTTTCTGTAACACAAGATCTGCCAAAAACAATATCTTGGGAAATCACACCGAAAATAGGTTTCCAAATGGATAAATTGTCGATTGGTGCAGCATTTGGTATTTCTCAGGATAAACGAGTGAGAGTAACACCTGCCGCTCAAGGAGAAGACAAAGCTGCTGGTGATGTAACCAACACAGTAAAAACAACAATGTACGGTATCACTCCTTTCGCACGTTACAATGTATTGGATTTTGGCAACCTTTCCATGTTCTGCGAACTGCAGATACCTATTTGGATGGGACAAGACAAAAATAAAACTGAAATTGAAAGTGTTTCATCAACAGAGGTGGACGGTACTAAATATTTTGACTTTGGTTTGAATATTATTCCTGGTCTGTCCTACAATTTGAACGACCACATTTCGATGGATTGCTATCTTAACCTGCTCAGCATAGGTTACAACATGAGTAAAGAAACAGACGAATCTGCAGATGGATCTAAGGAAATCTCCAAAACTAACGAAATAGAATTTGGCGTTAACTCTCTGCCCAGCCTCATTGGCGTTGGTTTCAACTGGAAATTCTAAGTTAGACTAACAATTATAAAAAAAGCGGAGCCTTCGGCTCCGTTTTTTTTTTGCAACAAAATTTTTGGTAATGTCAATATTACAACTTTTCTATATCTTCGTGGGGAAGTCCGGTGTATTTGGCAATGGTGGCAATAGGTAGGCCGTCGGATTTCATGTCTTTGGCTATGGAAATTTTTTCTTGGTTCCGTCCTTCGGCTAAACCTTCTTTCCGTCCTTCGGCTAAACCTTCTTTCCGTCCTTCTTTTATTCCTTTCTTGATACCTTTATTGTACCCTTTTTCAATGGCACTGGAAAGCGTGTTGTTGTTGTCCCTGTATGCTTTAAGCGAGGCTTCATATTGTATCACATCTTCGGGTGTGAACTTTTTTATGTCGGCTACCTCAAAGAAACGTGTAAAAATGCGTTCCTGCAGACTTGCGGGCTTGTCAAGAAGCCGGGATACGTTCTTCAAAACGTACATCCACTTGTCTATCATGGTAACAAGCTCATTTTCATCCTTGTTGAATTTCGGCAGTTCGAGATACATCAGGGTGAACTTGTCGTAAAACACTTTCTTGCGGTTCTTCTCCATCAGTTGCACGTAATGGTGGAAGTACTCTGTGGAATCTTTGTCCTCGTCGAAAACGAAATTCAGCAGCCCAACTATATAAACGGCTTTCAGTTCGAAATCCCAGTCGCCTTGTTTGGCCTGCTCGCGTATGGGGAAAGTGGAGTAGAAGACGCTTCTGTCCTTGAAAAACTTCTGGTAGGCGTTCTGCATTTCAACTATGAAGTACTCGCCTTTTTCGTTTTTGCAATATACGTCGAAAATGGCTTTGCGTTCCCACTGCGTGGAGCCGAGTTTCTCGTTGTTAAGGTATGTGAGGTCGGTAATTACCTGCTCGCCTTGCAGAATAGCGTTCAAGAAACTGATAAGCAAGTCCTTGTTCGGCTCCGAGCCAAACAAATGCTTGAAACCGAAGTCGGTATATGGCAGTATGTATCGTTGTTGTTCCATAGTTCAAAAATTTCTGCAAAAATACGAAAACTTTCGGAAATAAGCAAATGGTTATCTTATTCGTTTTGTGAATATCGGTATGATGTACAGAAAGTATGGGCGTTTTTTCCTACTGCGACCTTATATACATAAAAAAGCTGGCTTTAAAGCCAGCTTTTTTATGTATATAAAGGGTAGAATTATTCTGTAACTCTTTCGAGCCATTTCACCATGCCGAACATTACGCACATGGACACGAGGCATACAGCGAGGAACACTCCCCAGCACTGCCAGATGGGCCAAGCGTTGAGCATGATGGGACCTACGAAGATAAACAGGTTTCCGATGGCTGTTGCACCCAGCCACAAGCCTTGGCACAAGCCAACCATGTGGCGAGGAGCTACTTTCGACACAAACGAAAGTCCCAGAGGCGAGATGAACAACTCGGCCACAGTGAGGAAAAAGTATGTTACAATCATTACCCAAGGAGCGGCTTTTGCCAATCCTGCCTGTGCCATTGCTGCGGCATCCATAGCTCTGAATTCGTCGCCGGAGGGGTAGTTGCTAACAATGGAGAACAACAACAGGAATAGGTAAGCACAACCAGCTATGCCCATACCCAAAGCAATTTTGCGAGGGGTGGAAACGGGTTTGCCTTTTCTTGCCAAAGCAGCGAAAATAAGCATTACCAAAGGAGTGAGGATAATAACGAACAACGGGTTCATAGCCTGCCAGATTTCGGGGGCAATTGCCGAAGAATCAACGAAATCGCGGGCAAACACCGACAGCGACTGTCCGTTTTGGTGGAACGACAACCAGAAGAACACTGCTATGCCCAGCACTGCGAACAGAGCGTACATACGCTGTTTGATTTCCTTGGCCATGCTTGCTTTTTCTTCGGCGGTGTATTCAACAACCTGAGCGGCTTCTTTCTTGGCGGGTTGCGGGAATCCTTTTTTGTTTACAAAGAATATTATCAGTGAGATGAACATGGCCAACATGGAAGCTATGAAAGCGTAGTGGATACCGGTGTTGTAGACATCTATGTAGTCGGAGCTGAATTGTGTGAGGTCGGAAACAGCGCTCGGGTCTATCACCGAATTGTTCATGGTCTCGGTGAATTTTGTAGTAGCTTGTCCGTCGGCAAGATACTGGTGGCAGAGAGCCGGCATGTCGGCGTTGTAAACAAAGTTGTGGACTTTAAGCCACCATGTACGCAGCACGGGAGCCACGAAAGGAGCTATCACGCCGCCGATGTTGATGAACACGTAGAAAATCTGGAAACCGCTGTCGCGTTTGTCTTTGGCTTCGGCCAAGGCTTCCGGACCTTTCTTTGCGGCTTCGGCCTCGAAGTTGTCGTACATCTGACCTACCAGAGCCTGCAGGTTGCCTTTGAACAAACCGTTACCGAAAGCGATGAACAGCAGAGCCACGCAGGTGAAAATCAGTATTGCCCACCATGTGCCGGTGCCGTTGGCGATAATGCCGTTGGCATCCTTGCTGAACAATGGGATTGCCAAGGCAACATAGCCTATTGCCATGATAATCAAACCCCACTGTATTGTGCGGTTGTAGTTTTGGGTACGGTCGGCAATAATACCTCCCACCAAACTTAGCACATATATTCCGAAATAGAAGACGGAATAGATAAGGCCTGCCGTGCCGTCGTCCAAACCGAATTTGGATACGATGAACAGCAACAAAATGGCGTTCATGATGTAGTAGCCGAAACGTTCGCCCATATTACTGAGGGCGGCGGCTACAAGTCCTTTGGGGTGTTCCTTGGCTTTCTTCAGATAGAAAACCAAAAAGGGAATCACCAAGACCAGTATGGCACAAAATATCACTCCAGTGGTGTGATTAAGCCATAGATTTTTTAAGAATTCTGACATGTTTTTTTGTTTTAAGTTATTGATTTGTGTTATTTTTTCTTTTCAAAAACAGGAAAATGTCCCGTCTTTTGTGTCGCAAAGTTACGTTTTTTTTTCGAGAAAAAACAGTTTTTTTTGCCGAAACATGCAACATTCTTGAAGTCCTTTTTTTGTAAAACTTGGATTTCAAACTCTTATACGTACCAAGTTATGAACATTTTTTTTGCTTTAGGTGTGGATAAAGTATTACAATAATGTACGAAAAAAAGAAAAAAAAGTGTACTTTTGCACAACTATGTCAGTTTGCTTTTTTTTTGTAAGTATTTGATATATGGAAATTAAAGAAATATACGATATATTCAGGCAATGTGGCTCCATAACAACGGACACCCGCAATATAAGTCGTGGCACAATGTTCTTTGCTTTGAAGGGCGGCTCGTTCGACGGCAATGCCTTTGCTGCAGAGGCTTTGCAGAAAGGTGCTTCGTACTGTGTTATCGACAACTCGCAGTACCGCACCGACGACCGCTGCATTCTCGTGGATAACGTCCTTGCTACCATGCAGCAGCTTGCCACCTACCACCGCCGCCAATTCAATATCCCTGTGCTCGCCATCACTGGCACCAACGGCAAAACCACCACCAAGGAGCTTGTTACCGCCGTGCTCTCGAAACGCTACCGCACACACTCTACCCAAGGCAATTTCAACAACCATATCGGTGTGCCTATCACCTTGCTAACCATGCCGTTGGACACTCAGATTGCCGTCGTGGAGACCGGTGCCAACCACCCGGGCGAGATAGATTTCCTCTGCCGTATTGCCGAACCGGACTTCGGACTTATCACCAACGTGGGCAAGGCGCATCTGGAGGGCTTCGGCTCTTTCGAAGGGGTGATAAACACCAAGACGGAGATGTATCGCTACCTTGCCGGGAAAAACGGACGTGTTTTTGTCAATGCCGACGACGACATCCTTATGGAACGCAGCTCCGCAATGTCTCGCACCACCTACGGACAGTCGGCCGCTGCCGACGTCAAAGGCGCTTTTGTCGGGGCCAATCCTTATATGAAATTCTATTTCGAAAACGGCGACAATGTTTACACCGTGCAGACACAACTTTTGGGTGAGTACAACATGCCCAACGCAATGGCCGCCGTGTGCGTGGGACAGTATTTCGGCGTGGAGCTGTTCGACATCAAATGCGCTTTGGAGGAATACCATCCTGCAAATTGTCGCTCGCAGTTCAAGGAAACGGCAAAAAACAAACTTTTCCTCGACTGCTACAATGCCAACCCTTCGAGTATGAAAGCTGCTGTGCAGAATTTTGGCAAAATGGCCTACGCCAACGCCGTTGTTATGCTTGGCGGAATGAAAGAACTCGGGGCTGTGTCGGAGGAGGAACATCGCGCGGTGCTAAATATGGTACAAAGTTTTGATTTTAAGATGAAAGTATTTGTAGGACAGGAGTTTGCCTTTGTGAGCAGCCAAGATCCGTCGGCTATGTGGTTTGCTACTTCCGAAGACGCTAAGCAATATTTTGAATCCAACATACTAAAAGACTGTACGATACTGATAAAAGGCTCCAACAGTACAAAAATGGGAACACTGGAGGAAACACTTTGAATAGTTGAAAGTAGAAAATTGATTATTTATGTTTATGAGGAAAGTTCCATTGATTCATTTTTTTTTTCTGCCGAAGGCAGAAGCAATTTAAAAGATATACAAATATTTCTGCCGCTTTAGCGGCAAGGAGAATATAATATAGAAATCATTATGAATAATTCCGAAATCCGAAATCCGAATTCTCTTGGATATTTTTTTCCTGCCGAATGGGCGAAACACGAGGCCACATGGCTTAGCTACCCTCACAACGAAAATTCGTGGCCGGGCAAGATTGAGACGATTTTCCCGTCGTACCACTTATTTATAAAGACCTTGGCGGAGAACGAGTTGGTGCATATCAATGTGCTCGACCGGCAAATGGCCGACCGCGTACAGGCGGCACTTGCCGAAATTGGTACCAGTATGCAAAATGTTGTGTTTCATATCTTTCCAACCAACGACGCATGGTGTCGCGACCACGGCCCCGCTTTTCTGCTCAACCGCAACGACGACAGCCTGAAAGCCATCGTAAACTGGGACTACAACGCTTGGGGCGGTAAATATCCTTGCGATTTGGACAACCTCATTCCTGCACGCATTGCCGAATACCTCGGCCTGCCCGCTTTCGAGCCGCATATCGTTATGGAAGGCGGTTCGGTGGATTTCAACGGCTGTGGCGACGTGCTTACCACCACTTCGTGTCTGCTCAACGAAAACCGCAAGGATATTGTCGAAGGTCGGGAAGAAAATCACAGGAAG
>CAJOEN010000024.1 GCA_905233475.1 uncultured Bacteroidales bacterium | reverse complement strand
TTTGCCGTAACACCAACATGATTTTTTTTATATGGAACAGAGATGTCCAAGCTGCGGGCATCTCTTTTTCATTAGTCTCTTGCCGTTCGCCGCAAGGCGGACGGCTTTATTTTGCCAACCCGAAAGAAAAAAAAACGAACAAACTTAAAAGATAATATAACAAACAACATTTAATTTTATGACAAAAACAAACTTTAAAACAATGGCAAAACTTTTGGCCGCAGTTGCGGTCGTTGCCGCCTTGGGAGGTGCATGCACCAAGGAAATGGCTCCCGACCCCACGACAGTACGTTTGATACGTAACATAAACGCCACGGCCACCATGCCTCAGCAGAGCGCGGACAAGGCTTGTCTGCACACAAGCGACAGGAAAGTGTTCTGGCAGCCGAACGACACCATCTCCATCAACGGAACCGCTATCCGGACACACTACATCGACCCAAACGACAGCACCAAAGCCGAATTTACAGGTACTATAGGGGCTTATACGCATGGCGGCAAAGACTGCTATTGGGCGGTTTACCCAACCTCGCTACGCAGTTCCTCCTCGGAAAGCGGGCTGGTGGTGGACATACCTCTTTACCAGACTTTCGACAAGGCTAAGCAGCCTCTTTCGGGCACCACCTACATGGCCGCGCACACCGACGCAAACCCCTCATCGTACTACTTGGGATTTGAAATGAAAAACCTTGTAACAGTACTGAGATTGCGACTGAAATCATCCACCAACGGCAAACGTCTGGACCGTATTGTTTTTACCCACAGCACCACAAACCTCAGTGGCATGTCCGGCACCATAAGCGATCCTACGGCGCCCATGTCCTTGGGTTCGGGCAGCAACGGACTTATAGTGGACTGCAAGAACGGGCTTAACGATTATATAGAGCTCTCCAGCAGCGATTTCACCGACGTGTATGTGGCTTTGCCGCCGCTAACTTCAGGGGAGCTTGTAATGCGTCTGTACGACAAGGACGGCAACCACACAATCAGAACCCACAGTGTATCAACACTTAACAGAAACACCGTGTACACAAGCACTATGAATCCTGTGGCTTTTGAAAAGACAGAGAAAACCATCTCGGGGTCGTACAATACGGAATTGGTTTTTGCACCGGGCAATCTGCGTTATGTGGCCGCCAATGGCACTTGGCAATTCGCCAGAAAGCAATATTTGAGAATAGGCAATGCGCCGGGCAACAACACAGTAGCAGAAAACCGTGCCACACAGGCCGACACCATAGACCTTTTCGGCTGGGGCACAAGCGGTTGGAACAACGGAAATGTGTTCTATCAGCCGTATGATGCAACTTTTAATTCGGTGGCATATCCTGCAAGCGTAGGTATGGGCTACGGTCCTACCGACGGCTCTGATTACAACTATTCCCTTACAGGCACATACGCCAATGCCGACTGGGGCGTATACAATAATATATACAACCCCGTAACGGGTTCAACCGATGCCAAAGGCACATGGCGCACTCCTACCAGAGACGAATATATATATCTTATAGGTAAGCGTACAGCCTCCACAGTAAATGGCACACCAAACGTCCGTTACACTTTAGCTGCAATAAACACCGATAAAGACAGTATACAAGGCTTGATACTTTTCCCCGATTATTATTCCGGAGGCACTCCTGCCGGCGTTACTTGGGGTAATATAAACTGCGGAACAGCTTGGAACACAGTTACGTTGTGCACATCGGCCGGATGGACTGCATTGGAAAACGCCGGTTGCGTTTTTCTTCCCGTAACGGGCACCAGAACTAGGAATAATGTTTCGGGTAATTATAATGGATTAGCTTACTGGGCTTCCACGTCTGTATTCTCCGTGGATGGGGTACGTGCACATAGAGTGCTTATAGGAACGTCGAATAGTCTAAGTTATGCAGATGATAAAGCTGTTGCTATCCGCGCCAACGGGTATGCAGTGCGCTTGGTGAAAGAGAATTAAGAGTTTTATAGTTAAGAGTTGATAAAGGTGGATTTATGGCGGTTTGGCGGAGCTTTCAGCTCCGCCAAACCTTTTTTGTGGTAGCCCAAACGATTCCCCCTCCTGAGGGGGCAAGGGGAAGTAAAAAATCCTGAGGGGGCAGGGAGGAGTTCCTGCCCAATCTGTTCCAATTCAAAACTTTTACGTATTTTTGCAAAAAAAATCAATCGCATATGACCACATGCAATATCACCCCACAGTATTTGCAAGAAAACGGTATAGAAACAAAAAATCTTATTTTTAGTCCAATGCACCTGCCATATAACCCTGCATTAAAGCAATTTAGCAGAGACCTAAGAAAAAACGGGGTACTTGCGGAGTCTTTGTTGTGGCGACATCTAAAGGCAAAACAGACAGGTTTTGTTTTCAACAGACAGAAGCCGATATTAAATTATATTGCTGATTTCTATTGCAAAGAACTGAGTTTGGTTATAGAAATTGATGGATTGTCGCACTTCTCGGAGAAAGCACAGATAAAGGATAAAGAGCGCGACCGTCAAATGCAAGTGCTTGGTCTGCGAGTGATACGAGTTTACGACAGCGATGTCCGCAACAATCCAGAACATGTAGTAAAATGTATTATGGAGGATGTGTTATTGCGAAGTAAATAGAGTTTAATCCTCCTAACCTCCTTAAAAGGAGGAACTTTGCCCTCGCACATGCCATCATAGTCCAAACAAGTTCCCCCTCCTGAGGGGGCAAGGGGGAGTAAAAATCCTGAGGAGGCCGGGAGGAGTTTAACCCCTCGCACATGCTAACATAGCCCAAACACAAACCCATACAAAACAGGGAAGCCCAAACAAGTTCCCCCTCCTGAGGTGGCAAGGGGGAGTAAAAACCCTGAGGTGGCAAGGGGGAGTAAAAACCCTGAGGGGGCAAGGGGGAGTAAAAATCCGAGTTCCGACCTCCTAATTCTGAATTGAAAAATCTTCTTTTCCGTGTTTGCACCACGGACAAATGAAATCGTCGGGGATATTCTCTCCCTCATATACGTATCCGCAAACATTACATACCCAACGTGTTACGCCTTTGTCGGAATCAGTTTTTGCAGCACTGGGTTTTATGTTTTTCTGATAATAGGCGTAGGTTAGCGAGGGGGCATCGCCAAGTTTAACGGCTTCGGTTATTTCGGCTATAAAAAGGGTGTGGGTGCCAAGGTCGGTGGTTTCCGTGACTTTGCCGGAGATATAGGCGTTGGTGTATTTTGGAATGTAATAAATTCCGTTTTCGGCTCTTTTCACGGCATCGCATTTCTCAAATTTGTTCACATCCCTGCCGCTTTGGAAACCAAAATGCTTTATTACGTGCATTGGAGTTTCTTCGGTAAGCAACGATACGTTGAACTGTCGTGTGTTGAGAATCATATCGTGCGTAAGGTTGTTCTTGTTCACCGTAATCAACATACGCATGGGATTGTCGGTGAGTTGTGCCACAACATTTACTATACATCCGTTGTCTTTTGTGCCTTCGTGAGCCGTAAGCACGTACAAGCCGTAGCCAATGCTCATCACGGCGTTTCGGTCTATGTTATTCATAATCGGCGTTTTATTTAATGTCATTTGCAATTGTTTCGGCAAGAGTCTCCAAATCGTTCATTTGGCAGTCCTTGAGGCATGATTTGAGTGTGAGGTTTTCGCCCAATACCTGCATGTTTTTCATTGTTTCCAATATGGAGCGTATCAGTTTTCCGCTCTGCGGTGCCCAAGAACCGTTTTCTACCACGGCTAAGGTGCGGTTTTGCAAAGCGTGGGCTTTTATGTCGAGCAGGAAATTTTCCATAGGGGTGAAAATGCCGTTGTTGTACGTTGATGACGCCAAAACGATGTGCGAGAATTGGAAAGCGGAGCTTACGAGGTAGCTGACATCGGTTTTGGACACGTCGTACATGGCAATGTCGCGAACACCTTTTTCGGCGAGTTTGGCTGCCAAAATATCGGCCACGTTTTCGGTGTTGCCGTAGATGGAGCCGTAGGCTATCATAACGCCTGTTGTTTCGGGCTCGTAGCGGCTCCAGATGTCGTATTTTCCGATAAAATATCCAAAATCCTTTCGCCAAACGGGTCCGTGTAGCGGGCATATCATTTTTATGTCCAAAGCAGAGGCTTTTTTCAGAAGTGCCTGTACCTGAGCGCCGTATTTGCCCACGATATTGGTGTAGTAGCGTCGGGCTTCATCGAGGCAGTCGCGGTCGAAATCGAGTTCGTCGGCGAATAGGTTGCCGTTTATGGCTCCGAAAGTGCCGAATGCGTCAGCCGAAAACAGCACGCCGCCGGTGGTGTCGTAGGTAACCATAACCTCAGGCCAGTGTACCATAGGTGCCATAACGAACTGCAATGTATGCCGTCCGGTGCATAGGGTATCGCCTTCGGCAACGACTTGTGTGCGGCCTTCAACGTCGGTGGTGAAGAACTGTTTTATCATGCCGAGAGCCTTTGCGCTGGTTACTATGGTAAGGTCGGGATAACGCAACAAAATATCCTCGATAAGTGCGCAATGGTCGGGTTCCATGTGGTTTATAACAAGATAATCCAGTGGGCGGCCATCAAGTGCGGCAGCTACGTTTTCGAAAAAACGGTGCGCCACCGATGTGTCGGCAGTGTCCATAAGTACGGTTTTTTCGTCCAAAAGCACGTAGCTATTGTACGACACCCCGTTGGGAATGGGATATATGTTTTCGAACAGCGCTAAACGTCTGTCGCTCGCACCGACGTATATCAAATCGGTGTCAATCTTACGTATGTTATGCATATAATAAAAAGTTTTGTCGTTAATTTATATGGTGCAAATTTACGAAAAAAAAACGAAAAACCTCATTCTATAATCCCGAATTGGAAAAAAATCGTATATTTGCAGCAATGCAAAAACTATATAATTAAACGTAAAACATTATAAAATATCATGTTACAACTCCAATTCCTACGCGATAACACTCAGGAGGCCATAGAACGCCTGAAAATCAAGAACGTAAAAGATGTGGAACTCCGTGTAAACGAAATACTTGACCTTGATAATCAACGTCGTCGGCTTCAAAAGGAATGCGACGACATAAAAGCCGAAAGCAATGCCATTGCCAAAGAGATTGGCCTGCTTTTCAAACAAGGCCGTCAGGACGAGGCCAACGCCAAGAAAGCCCTCACCGCCGAGCTTAAAACCCGCGAGAAGGAACTCTCCGACCGTTTAGCCGATACCGAAAAGGAACTCAACGCCAAGCTGATAGCCCTACCCAACGCCCCGCATATCTCCGTACCCAAAGGCAAAAACGCCGACGACAACGAGATTGTGGCTCATTTCGGCGAAAAGCCCCAGCTTCCTGCCGATGCACTGCCACACTGGGAGTTGTGCGCCAAATACAACATCATCGACTTTGAACTCGGCAACAAGATAACCGGTGCGGGATTCCCCGTTTACCGTGGCAAAGGCGCCGCCTTGCAGCGTGCCCTTATAAATTTCTTTTTGAGCAACGCAGCCGCCGCTGGTTTCGAGGAAATTCAGCCTCCGCTGATGATTAACGAGGCCTCGGGCCTCGGCACCGGCCAGCTCCCCGACAAGGAAGGCCAACCGCCGAAGTGCCTATTACCAACATTTACCGCAACGTGATTATCGACGAAAGGCAATTTCCCATCTGTCATGCGGGCTATTCGGAGTGCTTCCGTCGCGAGGCAGGCTCCTATGGCAAGGATGTGCGCGGACTCAATCGTCTGCACGAGTTCAGCAAGGTGGAGATTGTTGTCATCGACCACCCCGACCGCTCGTACCAGCAGCTGGAGATAATGAAAGACTACGTTGGCGGACTTCTGCAGAAACTTAAACTGCCGTTCCGCATAGTGAAACTCTGTGGTGGCGATATAAGTTTCACATCGGCAATGACTTACGATTTTGAGGTGTGGTCGGCGGCTCAGGAGAAATGGCTCGAGGTAAGCTCGGTGTCCAATTTCGAGGCTTTTCAGGCCAACCGTATGAAACTGCGTTTCAAGGACAAAGACGGCAAAATGCGTCTGGCCCATACTCTCAACGGCAGTGCCCTCGCCTTGCCTCGCATAGTGGCTTCAATACTCGAAAACTACCAGACCGAAGACGGCATTGTTATGCCCGAAGCTCTTGTGCCATTCCTCGGTTTCGACAAAATTGGATAACAACCAATAAACCATAATACTATGAAAAGAATTTACCGTATCCTGCTACTGACGGTGGCCTTGCTTACCGTTGGCTCCCTCGCCGCCCGCAATGTGCGCGACACCCTTGGCGTGGGCGGACGTATGCATTTCACCGAAAACAAAGGGCAGTGGGAGGATAATATTCTTTTCAAGTCCGTTATAACCAATGCCGATATATTTCTGGAACGGAGTTGCTTCACCATACTCCTTGCCGACCCTAAAAATCCCAAGGGAAAACCTTATCTCAACGACAAAAATACCAACAAGGACTTCCGTTTCCATGCTTACCGCCTCGTTTTCGAAAACGCAAGTCCCGACAGCGTTTTTGGTGAGGATATGGAACCAACTTACGAGAATTATTTTATAGGCAACGACCCCAAAAAATGGGCTTCGGAGGTACATCTGTACCAAACTGTGATGTATCGCAATCTTTACCGCAATATCGACCTTAAGGTGTATTCCGCGCAACAGGCTTTCAAATACGATTTCGTGGTGAATCAGGGAGCCTCTCCCAACGACATTCGTATCCGCTACGACGGTACCGACGGCTTGCGTGTGCAAAACGGAAATCTCATTATCAAAACTTCGGTGGCCGATATTGTTGAACTAAAGCCGTATGCCTATCAAATGGTTGATGGTAAGGAAGTTGAGGTGGCATGCTCCTACAAACTCAAGGCTAATGTTTTGTCTTTTGAAACAGGTGGCTACGATGCCTCTAAACCCCTTGTCATCGACCCGGTGCTGATTTTTTCCACATATACCGGTTCCACAGCCGATAATTGGGGAACCACAGCCGCTTTCGATTCGCACAAAAATACTTACTCTGCAGGTCTTGTGTTTGGCAACGGCTATCCTACCACTTTGGGGGCTTTTCAATCCGTTTCGGCAGGTAATGCAGATATAGGTGTGATAAAACTCGACGCTACGGGTGCGCAACGTGTGTACGCAACATACATTGGGGGTATGTACGCCGATATGCCTCACAGCCTGTATGTAAATGAGTTTGACGAACTTGTGATTCTTGGCACCACAGGCTCCGCCAATTTTCCTACTACACCATCGGCCTATAGCTGCACTTTCAGAGGGGGGACAAGTGTTACTTATCTCGGTTCGGGTGTGATAAATTTCCCCAACGGTTCCGATATATTCGTGTGCCGCCTCAATGCCACTGGCACCCAGCTTGGTGCCTCTACTTTTGTGGGCGGTTCCTCCAACGACGGTCTCAACTACAAGCAGCGTTTTTCGTATAGCAACGACCTCGTTATGCTGGGCAACGACTCACTTTACTATAATTACGGCGACGGTGCCCGTGGCGAACTCATTACCGACGACCTGAACAACGTTTATGTGGCTTCGTGTACTTTCTCTAACGATTTCCCAACCACAGTTGGCGCCTTTCAACCACATTCGGGAGGGGGACAGGAAGGTGTTGTGTTTAAGTTGGACTATAATCTTTCTAACCTTTTGTGGAGTAGCTATATAGGAGGCTCGAAGGACGATGCGGCATATTCCATCGACACCGACGACGAATACAATATTGTTGTTTGTGGAGGTACCAATTCTCACGATTTTCCGGTTACTGCCAACGCTTACGATACCGTTTACAATGGCGGTTCCGCCGACGCTTTTATAGCCAAAATATCTTCCACAGGCAACCAATTGATGAGTTCCACTTTTTTCGGCTCTCCGGCTTACGATCAGTCTTATTTTGTGCGGACAGGAAAGCAGAATCACGTCTTTATTTTCGGGCAAACCAAGGCTTCGGGCAATACTTTGATACATAATGCTTTGTACAACGTTCCCAACAGCGGGCAGTTTTTGGCGCGTTTTGGCGCCGATTTGGACACTCTTATCTGGTCCACTGTTTTCGGAACGGGTAGCGGCGTGCCAAATATTTCGCCTACTGCCTTTGCCGCCGACGTGTGCAACCGCGTGTATGCCGCAGGGTGGGGGAGGATTTTCTGCGGATATTACCTCAACGGCCAAGTACAGCCGTGGAACACCAACGGAACTTGGAATATGCAGGTGTCGCCCAACGCCATACAATCTACCACCGACGGTCAGGATTTTTATATTATATGCCTTACCGAGACGGCCAGCGCTATGGACTATGCAACCTTCTTTGGCGAAGCTCATTCAAACAGCAACGCCAATTCTGGCCACGACCACGTTGATGGCGGCACCAGCCGTTTCGACAAAATGGCAACACTTTACCAATCGGTATGTGCAAGTTGCGGCGGCTGTCAGGGTTTTCCGACAACAGCGGGTGCCTTGTCCACCACAAACAATAGCAGCAACTGCAACAACGGTATTTTTCGTATGAATGTGCATAACGACTTCCCTGTTGCCGATTTCATACGTCCTCCAGTTGGCTGTGTCCCCGATACTGTAGTATTCCAAAACACGGGCTTTGGCACTTCGTTCCGTTGGTTTTTTGGCGATGGCTCAACGTCCACAGCCGTAAATCCCACACATATATACACCAATCCGGGAGTGTACAACGTAATGCTTGTGGCCTATCTCGAAAACGGTTGCCATTCCACCGATACTACGGTGAAACAACTGATGGTTTTAGGACATCAGCAGCCTTTCGACACGGTTTATACCTGTCCGGGCATAAGGGTACGCATAGGGCAAAGTCCACAGCCTGGGTGTACGTATCGCTGGATTTCGGGCAACGTAAGCGACTCAACGATAGCCAACCCTTACACCACTGTATATAACGACACTATGTTCCAAGTGGTGGTTTCGAACGGCGCTTGCACCGATACCATTGACCAACACATACTTATGTCGCCTATCAATTTGTCGTTATATCGCGACTCATCCGACTGCACCAGCCCGATATTCCTTTCGGCCGTCACTCAGGGACACGGCACTTATTATCATCAATGGTCGTCGAACCGCAACTTTACCGATACCCTCAACCCTAACATGCTGTTGCCCAGTGTTTATGTAAATATCACAGGTCCGCAGTATTTTTATGTCAAAGTGTTCGACACCAACGGCTGTTCTGCAATCGACAGCGTATTTGTAAATTTCGTTTCTATTACCATGCCGGTCGTTTATCAAAGTTCAAGTTGTCCCAATGCTTGCGACGGATTTGCCTCAATATCACTCAACAACGCCACTCCACCATTCAATATCCGTTGGAGTACAGGCAATAATACCGATACTGCCATCTACAATCTTTGTCAGGGCAATTATTTTATAATGGTTACCGACGCTAAGGGATGTTCTGTAACTCAGAACTTTACTATCTCCGACCCACTGCCTCCTACGGTTAGAAAAAACATTACGCCAACCAATTGCGCGGCTTCGTGCAATGGCTCCATAACAGCCACTGTGTCAGGAAATTCCACTTATACTTACGAGTGGCTCGATGTCCCGATTTATACCCTCAACCGCAATAACTTATGTGTGGGTACCTATATACTCAAAATTACCGACGCCAACGGTTGTGAGTATTTTGATACAACGCAAATTGTTGAACTTCCGCCATATACGGATACGGCACTTATAAAAGCCTCTTGTAGTAATATCTGTTCGGGCGAAATCAACGTGCGGCCTATAGGTGGCGTTTCGCCATACACATACTCTTGGAGCAACGGTGCTGCCACATCGCATATCGACTCGCTTTGCGGCGGCCTTTACTCCTTGCTTATCACCGATTCGGTAAATTGCAGTATTACAGACACTTTTGTGGTAGGAATATTCAGCTCTTTCGATAGCATGCGCGTGTGGGCCGACGATACACTTGTTTTCCGTGGCGAGTCCACCCGTTTGCACGTAACACCTATACGCAACGGCATTTACCGGTGGGAACCCTCGGGAACTCTCGGCACTCCAAATATGCCTAACACATCGGCAAGCCCTACCGACAGCACTTTTTATTTCGTTACCGTCATCGACTCGCTTGGTTGCGAATATCGCGACACTCTTTTCGTGCCTTGTGTGGACGTTATCTGCGGACGCCCCAATGTGTTCATACCCAATGCTTTCTCGCCAAATGGCGACGGCTTGAACGACCAGCTTTGCTTCCGCGGCGACTGGATTGTGTCGTTCCATATCGCGATTTTCTCTCGCTGGGGCGAAAAAGTTTACGAATCCAACGACATAAACGAATGCTGGGACGGCACTTTCAAAGGCCGCAAATGCCAGTCGGGGGTGTATATGTACACCTGCGACATAGAGTGCGAAGCTCATCAAAATGTGTCGTTTAAAGGCGACATCACCATAGTGAAATAGTTATGACAACCGAAACGGAACAAAAACTTATTGCTTGGGCACGACAGTACAACAACCGTGCATTGTTTCTTCAAAATGACCCCGTTCAGGTGCCGAACCATTATCGCAACGGCAGACTTCAAGACTTGGAAATCAGCGCCTTCCTAACTTCCTATCTTAGCTTCGGAAACCGCAAACAAATAGTGAAATCGGCTCTGCGTTTGGACGAAATTATGAATCATTCGCCTTACGATTACGTGCTTTCCAAACGTTGGGAGAAAGATTTTTCATCAGACAATACCGCCTCTTTTTACCGCACCGTCAGCCATCAGGCTATGAATGCTCTTTTTCAACGACTTAGCGATATTTACACACACCACAAAACTATGGAAGAGGCCTGCTTTACTATTCAGGGCGACAGACCTTTCAATAAAATCTGCACTCTTTTTGGCGTTTCCGACAAAAGTCCGCAGAAAAAGATAAATATGTTCCTCCGTTGGATGGTGCGCACCGACGGTATTGTGGATTTTGGTGCATGGAAGTGCTTCAATCCCAAGGATTTGATAATTCCTTTGGATACTCATGTTGCTCAGATGGCCGAAAAACTCGGCTTGGTGAAATCCAAATCCTACTCCCTGAAAACCGCCCTGACCATAACCGATGCACTTGCAAATATATTCCCCGGCGACCCTTGCCTCGGCGATTTTGCATTGTTTGGCTACGGCGTTGAGAATGACTGATTTAGATTTGTAACCCCATGACCGAAGCCTTTCTTCATTACTGCTGGAAACACCGTTTATTTACTAATAACTTGGTAACAGTTGATAATCAATCTGTTGTTGTTTCAAATGCCGGCGAATTGAACATCAATGCAGGTCCCGATTTTATCAACAGCAAAATAAAAATAGGCGATACCGAATGGGCTGGCACAGTTGAAGTTCATCAACGGGCTTCCGATTGGAATTTGCACAAGCACTCGTCGGATAAAAAATACAACAACGTTATTTTGCACGTGGTGTACGAAAACGACGCTCCCGTGTTCCTCGAAAATGGTCGTCAGCCGGCTACTTTGGAACTCAAGCATTTTTTGCGCGAAGGTGTTTGGGAGAACTACTGTACGTTACTTCACCCAACGCTTTGCGACGCAATTCCCTGTGCTTCGGTTTTGCCTAAAATCCCCGATTTTACGGTAAAAACTTATCTTGAACGTTTGGCGGTGGAACGTCTGCAACAGAAATCCGAAACTGTGAGACGCCTGCTCTACGAGTCGGGAAACTCGTGGGAAACCTGTTGCTACTGGACTGTGGCTCGCTATTTCGGTGGACGAGTGAACGCCACTCCATTCGAACTTTTGGCAAAATCCATCGACATGCGTATTTTTGCCAGGATAAAACAGTCGCCCTTCCGTGTCGAAGCCCTGCTGTTCGGGCAGGCGGGTATGTTGGAGCAGGATTTTTCCGATGACTATCCCAACGCCCTTAAAAAAGAGTATGCCTACTTACGTAAAGTGTACAATATCAATCCAATAGAAGGTTATCTTTGGAGATTTTTCAGAGTACGTCCACAGGGATTTCCCACCTTGCGCATAAGCCAGTTCGCCAGTTTTATAGTTAAAGCCAACGGGCTGTTTTCCAAAATGTTGGCAACGACCGATATAAAAACACTGCAATCTTTCTTTTCGGTGTCGGCTTCCGAATATTGGCAAAATCACTACCTTTTTGACAAACCTGTGAGAAGCAAGTCAAAATCTTTGGGCTCCGAATTTGCCGAGTCGGTGACAATCAATGCTTGGGTTCCAATTTTGATGTTGTACGGTATTGAATATCAGCAGGAAAAATATAAGGATAACGCCCTTTCCATTCTCGAAAAACTGCCTTGTGAGAACAACGCCATTGTCAAGCAATGGCGGTCTGTAGGTATAAATCCCGAAAATGCCCTCCACTCGCAGGCATTGATACAATTGTACAACGAATATTGCAAGAAAAAACGTTGCCTGTCGTGTCAAATAGGCTATAAAGTACTTACGACCAAATAGTTATCTATTGATATTTCTCTATAGCCACGCTCACAGCTCCTAATTGTCCACCCAATGGCGGATTAAGTTTCGACACTTTCACCAACACGTGTTCAACGGCCGGGTAGAGACCAAGTATTTTTGTGGCAATCCTTTCGGCCACATTCTCCAAAAGTTTCGACGGTTGCTCCATCTCCATTTTAACAGTCTGATAAACCGATAGATAATTAACTGTGTCGTTCAAACAGTCCGATGTTTGCGCTTTGCTTGTATCGGCAGTCAAAGTGGTGTCCACACGGAAATATGTACCAATAGCGCGTTCCTCTTCAAAACACCCATGAAAAGCGTAAAAACGCATGTCCTCCAAGACAATTGTTGCCATATACTACACCAAAGTGTCGAATTGTTTGAGGAAACGCAGGTCGTTTTCAAAATACAAGCGCAGGTCGCGGATTTGGTATTTCAGCATTGCCATACGTTCTACGCCCATACCGAAAGCGTAACCTGAATATACTTTGCTGTCTATACCGCTGGCTTCCAACACATTGGGATCCACCATGCCACAGCCGAGAATTTCGAGCCATCCGGTGTGTTTACAGATGTTACAACCCTTGCCACCGCAGATGTTGCATGAAATGTCCATCTCCGCCGAAGGCTCCGTAAACGGGAAATACGACGGGCGCAGACGTATCTGAGTGTCGGCTCCGAACATCTCTTTGGCAAAGTAAAGCAGTGCTTGTTTAAGGTCGGCAAAAGACACGTTTTTGTCGATATAAAGTCCCTCCACTTGGTGGAAAATGCAGTGTGCGCGCGCCGAAATTGCCTCGTTGCGGAACACGCGGCCCGGGGCTATTATGCGTATGGGAGGCTTGCTTCGCTCCATCTCTCGCACCTGTACCGAAGATGTGTGTGTGCGCAATACCACATCGCCGTGTTTGCCGTCTTTTTCCACAAAGAAAGTGTCCTGCATATCGCGGGCAGGATGTTCGGGCGGGAAGTTTAGTGCCGAAAACACGTGCCAATCGTCCTCAATTTCGGGTGCTTCCGAAACGGTGAATCCTATGCGCGAAAAAATCTCTATAATCTCGTTTTGTACTACCGAAAGCACGTGGCGACTGCCAAGTTCGGAGAAATCTGTGGGCATGGTTAGGTCGAGGTTGCCTGCGTTTTCGGCGGGAGTGTCGCCCACAGCTTCTTTCATCTCTTCGATTTTGTTTTGGGCGGCTACTTTCAGTTGGTTCAGCAGTTGGCCAATTTCTTTCTTTTGGTCGTTGGGTACGTCCTTGAATTGTCCGAAAAGCTCGCTGATAATGCCTTTCTTGCCCAAGAATTTTATGCGGAATTGCTCAATGTCGGCAATTTTGTTATGCAAAGTTTCAGCTTTTAATGCTTGAATTTCGTCGATGTAGTTATGTATCTTGTTTTTCATTGTCGTAAAATGTTATTCTTCAATGATTTTTATAGTCATTTTTACGTCGTTCAAGGGTCTGTCGGCACCTCCGCACTGCACTGCGGCTATTTTGTCGATAACTTCCAGTCCTTCAATAACTTCTCCGAAAACGGTGTAGTCGTTGTCCAGCCATGGCGAGCCGCCTATTGTGCCGTATGCTTTTATTTGTTCCTCGGAAAAAGTCTTGTTCATCTGTGCGGCGATTTTTTGCATTATTGCCTCGTTGTAAACCTTTCCCTGTACTATATAGAACTGCGAGCCCGACGATTCCTTTTGGGGATTAGCCGCGTCGCCCTGTCGTGCTGCGGCCAAAGCACCTTTTTTGTGGAAACGAGCTGGTCTAAACTCCGCCGGGATAGTGTATCCTGGACCGCCGTTGCCGAGCATCACGCCGGGCTGGGCGTCGCGCGAATCGGGGTCGCCACCCTGTATCATAAACCCGTTTATCACTCTATGGAACAAAAGTCCGTCATAAAAGCCCGATTTTGCCAATTTGATGAAATTTTCGCGGTGCAAAGGGGTATCTTCGTACAGCAAAACCTTCATATTTCCGAAGTCAGTCTCAATAATGGCATAACTTTTTTTCTCGCTTGCAATATTTTTGTTATCAGCGTTTTGTGCAAAAATAGCAAGGCTGAAAAATAAAAAAAATGATACAAAAATAACTTTTTTGGTGTCCATTTCGTAAAAATTTATTACTTTTGCAAAGGTAAAATAAAAATTCGATTTACTGAACATAAATAGCGATTTTTTATGAAAAAAAGTTTTTTAACCACGATTAGTGCTCTCATAGTCAGCACGTTTGCATTGGCAATGTTTACTTCTTGCGACAAGGATACCGATTGTACCCTTTCCGTTATTCTTATTGACGAGATGACGGGCAATCCTTTTCAGGGGGCTGTAATAAAGGTGGCCAAGGACAACAGTGAAGTGAATGCCGAAGGCGTTACCGATGCCAACGGACGTTTCAAAGCCACTTTCAAGGCTCCGGCCATTTTCGACGTTATTGCAACCTATGATACTGGCGATCGCGACCCTGCAACGGGAGAACTTTTCTATCGCGAAGGTAGAAACAGCGTGCGTTTGGAAGACGGCAAAACCATAGAATGCAGAGTGGTATTGTTGAAAGAGTATCTCCGTCATTACTAATTCAGCGTCTATGTCCTATGAGTTTTCCGCAGCCGACATTGAACAAATGTCGGCATTAGGCATTTCTATGGATGCCTTAGAAATACAGTTCAATAATTTCCGTAAGAAATTCCCTCCGGTACATCTGCACTCCGCCGCAACCGTGGACAACGGCGGTATTTTGCGTGTGCAGGATTCCGACAAGCGTTTTTTCTCGACTCTCTTCGACGAAAAACGCCAACGACTTTCGTTACTGAAATTTATCCCGGCTTCGGGTGCCGCATCGCGGATGTTCAAGGACTTGGCGGAATTTTCGTCGGTATATTTCGGCGTCTGCTACAATTGGGAAAAGGAATTCCCATCGGTTAAGACTTTTATCGACAATTTGCCGAAGTTTGCTTTCTACGACGAACTTTCGGAGACTATGGGCAATAACGGCCTCGACATAAACGACTACCTGCATAGGCACGACTACGCCACAATAGTGAATTATTTGCTTGGCAAAAAGTTTATGGGATATGGCTCCAAACCAAAGGCTCTGCTTAAATTCCATAAATATGGCGGTGTTGCATATCCTGCTGTTATAGAGCATTTTACCGAAGGTAGCAGGTATGCACGCAATGCCGATGGAAGTATCAACCTGCATTTTACTGTGTCCCCCGAACATCGAAGCGAGTTCGAACAGACGATAGCACAACTGAAACCTTTGTACAAGGACGTTACTTTTAATGTAACCCTTTCAGAACAAAAACATTACACCGATACTATTGCCGTTGATGATTATAACAATCCATTGCGCGACGACGACGGACGGCTGATTTTCCGCCCGGGCGGACATGGGGCTTTGCTCGAAAACCTCAACGAATGCTCGGCCGATGTGGTTTTTATCAAAAATATTGACAACGTAACTCCCGACAATCCTTTCGAAGCCACTCCCGACCCGGAGCCTGTGCTTTGGAAAAAAGTTTTGGGAGGAATTCTGTTATCGTTGCAAGAAAAGACTTTCGGGTTCCTGAAAATTTTGGACACCAATCCCGACGACGCAATAATTTCGGAAATAGCCGCTTTTGCCAAGGATTCACTACATATAGCTCTGCCTGAGAATTTTGGAAGTCTTTCCCGGTCGGAAAAGACGGCTTTTCTGCATTCCAAACTGAATCGTCCCATGCGTGTATGCGGAATGGTTCTCAACCAAGGCGAGCCGGGCGGCGGTCCTTTTTGGGTGGAAGATGCCGATGGCAACCTCAGTTTGCAGATTGTGGAAACCAACCAGATTAACAGAAAAGATATTTCGCAAGAAGCTGTATTGCAGTCTGCTACGCATTTTAATCCCGTGGATTTGGTGTGCGGATTACGCGACTATAAAGGTCGGCCTTTCGACCTGCTGAAATATCGCGACCCTCAAACGGGCTTTATCACCCACAAGTCGCAAGGCTCTAAAACTCTGAAATCGCAGGAGTTGCCGGGTCTTTGGAACGGCTCAATGGCTTACTGGACGACCGTCTTTGTGGAAGCGCCGCTTTCCACCTTCAATCCTGTAAAAACGGTGAACGACCTGCTTCGCAAGGAACATCTGTCGTAACCTCAACTATTTTGTTTTTCACCATGAAAAGATTTGCTATTATTTTCGCTTTCGTAGCGGTTGTCCTACTTGTGGTAGTTTTTTTCTACCAAAAGGGACAGCAACGGCAGTATATATGCCACGACCGCCTGTCGGCCGACGAAGTTTCTCAGCTAAGGGCTGGCGACATAATTCTGCGTAAGGGTTTTGGAGTGGTGAGCGCTTCCATAGCCAAAGCTTTGGACGAGGATTTTTCCGTGTCGCATTGCGGCATTGTTGATGCAGACAGCAATGGCGGACTAAGGGTCATTCATTCGGTATCGGCAAGCCTTTCCGATTTCGATGGGCTGCAGGAGTGTTCCATCAGAGAATTTTGTCGAGAAAGCAGGGAAAAAAGCCTTATTGTGGTGCGTTTCCGCGACACCTCAGATGTTCCGCTCGCCAGTCTTGCAAAAACAGCTCAGAAATATCTTGACCGCAAAATTCCTTTCGACGGGGTATTCGACCTTAGCGACAATGCCGAGATGTATTGCTCGGAAATGGTTTATTGTGCCATGAGGGAAACTTTCGGATACGACATCTATCCCGATAAGTCAAAAACCGAGGTGGTGAAATTCACTCCCTTTTTCGATACAACACGTTTTTATAGGGTTATCAACCATCATATCAAGTAATTGTGCACAACAAAAAAACGGAGCGGTTTCAATTGAAACCGCTCCGTTTTTTTGTTGCTTTATTTCTTTCTTCAGTTGGAGCTTTTCTTTGTTGCGGAGGCTTTTCCGAAATTCATGCCTAAAGATATGCGGACAGTATTTGCTAACGGGTTCTGTGTCCTTGATAGCGCAATCAGATACGACACGTCGAAAGTAAACATATTGTATCGTATTCCGCCGCCGAAAGTAATGTACTGCCGTCCGCCTTTGTTCTTGTGTTCGAAGAAGTATCCCGCTCTTACTGCAAAAATTTGGCTGTACCAGTATTCGGCACCCACCGACAATTGTATTTCCTGCAATTCTTCTGTTAGACCGTTCGGAGCGTCGTAGAACGACTGAAATACGCCCTGCATAACGCTGATGTCCTCGGCACGGTCGTTCATACCGGCGATGATAACATTGGTACCATTAGAGTCTTTGTCATAAACGGGTGGAGTTGGAACCAGAAGTTTGTTCAAATCCAAAAGTAACGAAAACTGGTTGAATTCATCGATATTTAGAGTGTATCGTCCGCCCAAACGTAGGTTTGCGGGAAGGAAGTCTTTATCCGTATTGACATCGGAATAAGATATTTTGGAGCCGAGGTTGGAAATGAATAAACCCAAAGCAAGTTCGCCGGGCATGGAGGTGCTTGCGCTGAGTTTGTCTTGATAGTACACTCCAATATCAGCGGCTATGGCGTTGCCTGCTTTTGTGGGAGCTGTTCCAACGTCCTGTCCTTGTGTGAGGTCGGAACGCAGGTAGCGACCCGAAGCACCGAGCGAGAATGTCTCCGACAGTTTCATCGAGTAAGACAGGTCTATGGAAAACTCGTTGGGTTTGTAGGTGCCTTTGTCCAGACCGTCCTCGTCGCGAAACTCCACTTCGCCTACGGAGTAGTACATTATGGAACCGCCAACTGTACTGCGGTCGTTTATGGAGTAATAGCCTCCCAAATACAAAATATTCATGTCGCCTACGCCGAGTTTTCGCAACCACGGTGTGTAGGTCATGGTGAACCCTGCTCCGTCTTCAACAAAAGCAAGTTTGGCGTTGTTCCAATGTAGCGAGTTGGCATCGGGCTTGGATGCTACTCCCACATCGCCCATACCTGCCGATGTCGCGTCGGGTGATACCATTATTATAGGCATGGCTGTGGATATGTAGTTTTGTCCGCCAATTTTATCCTTTTGGGCATATATATTATGTGTAATGGCGATGGCGGCGATTATTGCTAGTATTTTGGTGTGTTTGTTCATCTTGGAATTTTTGTAAATGTGCAGAAAAAACGTTGTACGTTGTTTTTTATTGTCCGATGTTTTTATTTTTATTTGTTGTAAATCAGTTTAGCCGATTTGGTATCCTGCTCGCCGTTGTCGAACGACACAATGGCACGCATATAGTACACCCCATTGGTCACTTTGGCTCCCGATTCGTTTCGGAAATCCCATTCCACATTACCGACTACATACGAGCCGTTGTCGATAGCCGGTGTTATTTTGCGCACCATTCGCCCCGAAGCGTCGAAAATATAAACCTCGGCATTGGTGGGTTTGGACGGGCTGTTGTGCTCGATGTGTATGGAGACTTTCTCGCGAGCTGGATTGGGATAAGCAAAGAAACGTCCTATTTTGGGGCTGCCGTTCTTTACCTCAAAAGTTATGGTTGCCGACGACGAGTAGTTGTACACATTCCATGCCTTGAGTGTTAGAGTGTGTGTGCCTTCGGCGAGGTTGTAGAGGGGGTAGCGTATGTATCCGCGGGCGTTATCGTTGATGTCGGTCTCAAAAAAGTCGTTGAGCACGATTATCTTGTTTGCATTGCCGTCCAAAATAGCGGTAATGTCGTGGCCAATGCCACTACCTACTGAATTTATACCTACTTTGTCGCTTAATATCGCGTAAAGCGACGGGTTGTTGTCGGTGCTTCCGCCCGAAATGAAAAGGCTGTCGTTCATAAATAGGCGCACAAGGGGACGGAAAACAATGCTGTCAGCCTCTTCGTTGAATCCTCCGAAAAGGACGTTCTTGTAGCAGCCTGTGGCGTTGCTGTTGCCCGATTGGGCGTAATGGCTCAGCTTGCCGAAATCGTATTTGTAGGCCACATCTTTTGGAACAATGAAAGTGTAGGAAAAATGTCCGCCCGCAATAGTATCAGTTGATTTGGCGATCACGCTTTTCTGTTGTGTAAAAGGAGTTTCAGTGTCCTCATTGTCGTTGGCGAGGGTGTAGTAGGTGGCACTTCTGTCGAAAACAGTGGCGTATATTTTTCCGTCGAAATTGTTGGCTATGCTACCGTCGGCGTTTCGTATTTCGCCCTCTATGGTTATTTGCGACAGCACTGTGGCTGTATCGGCTATACTGTCGCATACGGATTTGTTGTTTATCTTTGTAACCGTTACCTGTTTGTCGGGTATCGAAAGCCTCAGTGCGGGGTCTCCGATAAGGTTGACAGCGTGAGGTGTTATTACGGCGTTTTTGGCGTTCATAAGGGCGTCGCCCAAGGTGTTTTGTCTGCCGTTGGAGTGGTCAAGGGCATCCATACATATTTTTGTGTCGAAACTGCGGCTGTGGCTTATTGGCCTTGAAGCGGCCACTATCGCTATTCCGCCGCCATTGGCACTCATTACGAATCTCTCTCCGCCCGAAAGTTCGTCGGTCATGTCGAATTTGCCGAAAGTACAGGTGCTTGCCATAAAAAACGGAAGAGTGTATTTATTGGTGTACGACTCTATGTCGCTTCCGTCCATATAGCGTTCCGAGCCTATGTTGCCCCATGCGCCGTGTCCCACGTAGTTAAGCAGTAGGCACCCGTAGTTAATGCTTTTGGCAAGGGCGTTTTTTACATCGGGGTAGAAGGAGCCAATGGCACCCGACTGCTGTACGTATGCGTCGGCGTATATTTTTTCGATGTTGAGGAATGGGAATTTCTCCGAAATTTTTTCGGTGGTGTATTCCGACGACAGCAAGAAATCAACATCTCCGGCTGCTCCCGGGTCGGCGTCGTCGGCCAGAAAGACTACCGAATTGCGCCAATCGCCTTTTATGGAGGAAATGTCGAAATCCTTGCGAGTTATGTAATTTTCAATTTTGTCTGTCATGATACGAGCTTCCTCAGTTGTACGAGCCGGAAGTCTGCCAATGCCGATGTCCAACGATTCGCGTGTAAGTCCAGACTCCGAGTCGTGTAGGTAGCCGAAAAAGTCGTCGGTGGCGTAGGACACACCCTCATTGTCGAAAGAAGCATACGACTGGTAAACCACCACGGTGTTTTGGTTGTTTTGCTTTAGGTTGCGATTGTCGTAAGAGGCTTTTCCAAAAAGCAAGAGATGGCGTGGGGCACTTTCGGAAGGGTCGGAAACGTTTTTGTCGAAAAGCATTTTCATAAGGCTACGTATCGCAACTGCGTCCTGTTTTCCCGACGAAAATTCGTTGTACACCTGTTCGGGGGTAACAACGGCAACAGTTAATCCGTCGTATATCCGGTGCAGATCGGCAATGCGTTCGGCTTGTTCAAGGTAGTTCTCGTGCGAAACTATAACGTAGTCAATCGAGCTGAGGGCATGGAGGTTCTGATTGCCTGTAGGTGTTATTCTAAGAGGAGAATAATAGGAACTTCCGTCGAAAGCTATATATTCGCGTAAGCTCTCGTTGCTTGCCGAAAATAGGAGTGTGTCGTTGCTGAAAGTACCTGTCATATTGCGCACATTGGTAAGGTCTGACACGTCCCAAACCCTGACGTTGCGGTTGCAGTTGGATAGATGTATTTTTGTGGCAGAATTTGCTGTTCCACTTCCGAAATTGCGGAAATCTGTCTGTCCCGCTACAAAACGTAGTCGCGCCACTGCGTTGATTTCTATAAAGTCGAGATAGCCAGCCGCAAGTCCTTCACCGTAATTGTAGGTTATTGTGAACGAGGCTGTGTTGCCTCCCGAAATCGTTATGTTGTTGGTATCGGTAACGTAGTTGGAAGCCAATGGATACAGGTTTATAGTGTTGCGTCCGTTTCCCCAGTCAATGGTGAAGCTGGAATTTCTTTTCGATACGCTGGCCAAAGCGTAGCGTGCGTGCAAGTTGCTTCCGGCAATCATCGGATTTGGTACGGATAGGTTGAAGGTGCGGCTTGGCGTTGAAGACGAGAATTTCTCGCCGACCCAAATCTGTCCCGTGTTGTGGGTGTTCACCAAATCGTTGTTTATCACAGAACGAGCTATGTATGTGTATGTGTTGGAGGTAGTTGTAAGCCCGGAAACACTGACGTCGGTGATGCGTTTGCCGGAGCCTATGCCTGAGGTGCATGTAAAAAAGTAGTAGTTTTCGGTGGAATATGGGTGTACCACGTATTCGAACCACTTCGATGTGCTGTTGTAACGCCACACGTTGGCGGCTTCGGCATAAAATAATATGTAGTCGTTGTTGTTGAAAATGCCGTCGTTGTTCTCGTCGGCTACAAATATGGCGTTTTCGGCAAGGTCGTCGATACGTGGCTCGCTGTTTTTTTCGGGTAGCGGGCCGCCGCCGTTTCCGAATATCGCAAGGTCGGCAATGTTTTTCCCGCGTACACGTACCCCCGAACTTTCGAAATCGCTTACCGAAATTCTGTGAATGCCCGTTGTGTTTACCGCGATTTTGAACCATTCGCCTTTTGCCAAAACCGAGTTGGATAGACTTTTGCTTTTTTCGGCCATGCAGCCTGCAATGGTGTCAAAACGGTACGATATTGAAAAGTTTTTCAGTTTTTGGAAACCGTTATTTGTTCTTATGTAAGGCAGTAAGCACAGTCCGAAAATTGTGGAGTCGCCCAATGTTCGTCCGTAAAAATTATAATATAATGTGTCGGGAATGACTGTTCCCGTTTTGGTTAAAAATATCTCCTCGGCTTTTGAAACAAATTCAAAACTGGTGTCGTATAAAACTCCAACGCACTTGACAGATTTTTTTTGATTTCTTATAGTGGTAAATTCTTTGAAATAGCACGGAACGGGAAAAGATTCCACAAAGCCCCCGTCATCGAAAAGTACGGAAACGGTTGAGACTGAGTCGGGAACGTTTTTCCAAACTATGGAAACATCTGCAATACGCTGTTGCGCCAATGTTTTATATGCCGTAAAAAATAATAAGGCTACAAGCGCAAAAAAAGGCAGACATTTTATTGTTTTGGGTGAAAAAATAGTTGTCATAAGTCAAAAACTTGTTCCAAAGAATAACTCTGAAGAGTAAAAAAAATTGTGTGCGTTAAAAAAATGGCAAAAAACGCTGAAAAAAAAGTCAAAAAATCGAGAAAAATCGAGAAAATTATAAAAAAAATGAGATTTTATATGTTTGATAAACAGAATATTGTATTTTTTTTTCAGAGTAAAGCCGAAAAATTGGAAAAAAAATCGTAATATTGCGAATTATTTGGAGAAAAAAATACAGCTTATGAAGATGAGAAAAATACAGAAGATAATATTGACGGTTGCGGTGTTTTTTGCCGCTGGTCAAACGGTTAGTGCACAGGATTTTGTGTTCTCTCAGTTTTATGCAAATCCTTTGTATTTAAATCCTGCTCTTGCCGGAGCAAAAGTGTGCCCGCGTATATCGCTGAATTATAGAAATCAGTGGCCGGCGCTGGTGAGTTCTTTCCAAACGGTATCGGCATCATACGACCAGTATGTAGAAGGACTTCACGGTGGCATTGGAGCATTGGTGATGAACGACCGTCAAGGCGACCATGGTGCGTTGATGACAACTATGGCAGGTATAATGTACTCGTTCAGGTTCCAGCTTTCGCGTTACGTATTCGTTAATGCGGCATTGCAGATGAATATAGTGAATATGAACCTCAACTGGGACAATCTGCGTTTTCCCGATATGATAGACCCTATCGGAGGTTTTATAAAGAATACACAGGCCACCCAACCCGACAACCTCAACAAGTGGTATCTTGATTTTGACGCCGGTGCCGTTATCTACAGCGACACATGGTATGGCGGTGTGGCAGTATCGCACCTCACCCAGCCCAGCAACGGTTATTACGGAATTAGCGAATTGCCCATGAAGTTTACTGTACACGGCGGTGGACTGATAAATCTCGCAACCGACAAACGTAGAACCTCATCTTTGGCTTTGGGTACGCCTATCATTTCTCCAAATCTTATTTACCAATATCAAGGAGGATTTAACTACTTCAACTACGGTCTGTACCTCGATTGGGAGCCCTTTATAGTAGGTATGTGGTTCCGCCACGGCTTGGAAAACGCCGACGCTTTCATATTCCTTGTGGGACTGCAACACAACTGGTTCAAAATTGGTTACAGTTACGATGTTACCGTATCCAAACTGGCCAACAATACATCCGGTTCTCATGAGATTAGCCTCGGATTTACTCTGCCTTGCCCCGAACGCAAGAAGAAAATCAGAGCAGTACGTTGCCCGTCTTTCTAAATGCTTAGGATACAGCACTCAGTATAACAATTTAATCAACCCTGTTTACAAGTTAAATAGGGTTGATTTTGTCTAAAAACATATCCATAATTAAAATATACATTTATATGAAAAAACAGACAAAAACTTTAATTGCATCCATTGCAATGGTTTTGGCATTTACCGCCTGCACCAAAGATGAAAACAATACAAAACCTTCCAGCGATACTCCCGACGAAGATGTTGTAGAGGAAATAGATTGGGAAAATCCTCAAACAGGTCAGGTGGCAAGCATTTATGTTGATAACGTAAAATTTGATATGGTGTACGTTAAAAAAGGCTCATACAAACAGCTGGTGCCTTACTACCATAATGCAGGGTTGGGACGAGTGTTGGACTCTGTGGTTTACCGCGACCGCATTATCGAGGAGGATTTCCTTATCGGAAGATACGAAGTTACTCAGCGTCAGTGGCTGTCGGTGTGCACCTACAACCCGTCCGAGGTGAAAGGTCACGACTTGCCTGTAACTAACATAAACCTCTCGCAAATGACCAGGTTCGTTGATACCTTGAATATGAAAACAGGTGAGGAGTTCAGGATTCCTACCACTTGGGAGTGGCAATACGCCGCAATTGGCGGCAAAAAGTCGTTGCATTTTCTGTATGCCGGAAGCAACTACATCGGCGAGGTGGCGTGGTATGCCGGAAACAGCGGCGGCACTGTTCATCCCGTAGGACAGCTGAGATGCAACGAGCTGGGACTGTACGATATGTGCGGCAATGTTAGCGAGCACACCGCCTTCGGCTGCGGCACAATACGCGGCGGTTCCTTCGACACGGAGCTGACAGAGCAGGTGAGCTACTCCAACGACCTCAAAGTGAAAGAATGGTACGACAACCATCCAACAAATGTCCCATTGGTACAAGGAAAAGCATTGGGTTTTCGTCTTGTGATGGCACCGTCGCAAGCCTATCATAAGGCAAAGCATGAAAAACGCAAAAAATGACTTTGATTTCGGAAAAGGAAGTTTGTCTGTAAGTTAAATAAAATCAAAGGGTTGCTGTTTGTGCAGATGTTTTTTTTCAACAAGATTCAAAAAAAACGCCCCATCTCGATTTTTTTTCGTATCTTTGCAGGTTGTAAAATATAATAAAAAACGCTAAAAAAAAGAAACCTTTTTTAGCAACAGACGTAAATAGAACAAATAAAAACATAAAACTGAAAAGTTATGAAATTCGTTAGATTATTCTGTTTAATGGCGATAGGAACTTTGCTGATAACAGCATGCGGCAACAAGCCGGTATCGCAGACTACGGGCTGGAACTACAATGATTCCAAATGGGGTGGCTTTGAGGTATCCCCCTACACCGAACAAATGACAGGCCCGGGATTAGTATTCATTGAAGGCGGTTCGTTTTTGATGGGAAGGGTTTCCGATGACCCGCACCACCAATGGAACAACATGCAGCATACGGTAACCGTATCTTCGTTTTATATGGACGAAACCGAAGTCAGCAACAGGTCGTACAAAGAATATATTTACTGGATGCAGCGTGTGTTCGGTGAAGAATATCCGGAATTTGTACGTGCTGCATATCCAGATACCAACTGCTGGCGTCAGAAACTGTCTTACGCCGAAGACTTGGTGAATTACTATTTCCAAACACCGATATACGACCTTTATCCCGTTGTGGGTGTGTCGTGGGAGCAGGCAAGCGCTTACTGTATATGGCGTTCGAACCGCGTAAACGAAAAGATTGCCGTCGAAGCCGGTGTAATTAAACTCGACATAACCGACCTTACAGCTGAAAATGCTTTCCAAACGGATGTATATCTTGCAGGTATGTATCGTGGCGAAACAGCCAAAGGCTTGAGAGACCTGAATCCAAGTTCCGGCGGAGAACCACGTAATATACGTATAAGCGACGGTATATTCCTGCCAAATTACCGCCTCCCGACCGAGGCAGAATGGGAATTTGCCGCACTTGGTATTATAGGAAACACTGTCGACGAACGTCAATTGGAGCATAAAGTGTATCCGTGGGCTGGTCAAAGCGCCCGTTCCGCCGAAAAACACTACTACGGTCAGTTTATGGCTAACTTCAAACGCTCCAGAGGCGATAATATGGGTGTTGCAGGCAGTCTGAACGACTCTTGGGTTTACACAGCTCCTATAAAATGGTACTTCCCCAACGACTACGGCTTGTACCACATGGCAGGCAACGTGAGCGAATGGTGTATGGACGTTTACCGTCAGGATGTTAATCCGCTCGGTGGCGAAGACCTCAACCCATTCAGAGGTAATGTTTACAAAACTTTCACAATAGAAGATGATGAAGTAAAAATCAACGATACTACCGGAGGCATTGTTTACCGCAATGTTGATGACGACCTCAACAGAAGAAACTACCGTCAGGCCGACAATGTAAACTATCTTGATGGCGACTTTGCTTCTACTTTGAGTCAGGAAGGATGGCGTCCCATCTCTGGTGGTGATGACGAAGAGGAAGATGGCGGTACTTCTGCTGACAAACTCGCTTCGCCGGACAGCGTTACCAATATGATGTACGCCCGTTACACCAACAATCCCGATAACATCACATCCCTGATAAGCAACAAAGTGAGAGTGGTGAAAGGCGGTTCTTGGAACGACAGAATTTACTGGATGCAACCCGGTACACGTCGCTACTACGACCAAGATAAATCCACCTCTTGGATTGGATTCCGTTGCGCTATGCCACGTCTTGGCTCACAAACATTCCAACCAAGCACCAAAAATAGCAGAGATTAACCATAATTTTTATACATAAGTTAAGAAAAAAGGCTGTCCCCTGACAGCCTTTTTTTGATTAAAACATATTAAAATGGACAAAAAAAGTTACGCATTAGGAATTAATATGGGCTATAGCCTGAAAGGTATGGGCATATCATACTTGGACAAGGATAGTTTTGCCCAAGGAGTTATGGACGCCATGAACGGCACCAGCCTTCTTAATAAATCCGAGCTTGAGGCACAGTTCGATGTCATAAATGCCGAAATTGAGGCCAACGCAAAGAAAGATATGCAGGCCGAGAAGGAAAAAGGCAGACTTTTCCTCGACGAGAACAAAAAGAAAGACGGTGTGCAGGTAACCGGTACCGGTCTGCAGTACAAAGTGGTGAAAATGGGCGAGGGTCGCAAACCCAAGGCCACGGACACGGTGAAAGTTCATTATCACGGCACCCTGATCGACGGAACGGTGTTCGACTCGTCGGTGCAGAGAGGCGAGGCAATAGAATTCCCGCTCAACCATGTTATTGCAGGATGGACAGAAGGTCTGCAGCTGATGCCCATAGGCGCGAAATTCGTTTTCTACATACCCTCAGAACTGGCCTACGGCGAACAGTCGCCAAGTCCGCTGATTAAACCCAACTCCACACTGATTTTTGAAGTGGAACTGCTTGACATTAAATAAATTATGCAGCAGATAAAGGTTTTTGTCACCGATTTAGATGAAAGATACCTTAGCGACGAACGCTTTTTGTCGTTGGGACCGATATATTTTGGCGACCAATGGAAGCCTACCCGACCGATGAAAATGACTTTGCTTGGACGTATGTTAGTGCATTATGTTTTTCGCAAGCGGTTCCCTGAAAAGGCATTGCCGACTTATTCTTTCAACGAAAACGGCAAACCCTTTTTTGCGCAATATCCCGATTTTCAGTTTAATATCTCCGACTCCAAGCAACGTGTGGTGGCCGCTTTCGACACCGAGGCCGTGGGCGTGGACGTGGAATATCTGCGTACCCACCGTCCCGAACTGATGCAGAGTTTTTTTTCCGACGAAGAACGACAAAGTGTCGAAAAACAGCCCGACGACGACGCCAAAGGCCGCGCTTTTACCATGCTGTGGTCGTTGAAAGAAGCGTTGGTGAAATGCTTGGGGACAGGCATTGCCAAGGATTTTACAAACTATTCGGTGAATTTTGAAAAAGAGACTGTTGCACCAGTGGCGTCGGGACTGGTGGTGAGCGGCACGGTGTTGGACGGCGACTGCTTTGTAACCCTTTGCCGAAGGGGCGAAAAACCGCAGTTCGATTTCCGATTTGTCGGGATAGAAGAAATGTTGGATTTATTAAAATATTGATACATAATGAAATATAGAGTTGGAATAGGTATAGACGTACATCAGTTGGAAGACGGCCTGCCTTTTTGGCTGGGCGGCATACAAATACCCCACAGCAAAGGCGCCAAGGGGCATTCCGACGCCGATGTGCTGATACACGCCATCTGCGACGCCATGCTCGGAGCCGCCAATCTGGGCGACATAGGCAAGCATTTTCCCGACAAGGACCCGCAATACAAGGGGATAGACAGCAAGATACTTCTCGCCAAGACATACGAGCTGGTGCGTGCCAAGGGCTATACGCTCGAAAACTGCGACAGTGTGGTGTGTTTGCAAAAACCCAAAATTGCCGAATATCTGCCCCAAATGCGTGAGACCTTGGCCGGTGTTCTTGGAATTGACGTGGACGACATTTCCATAAAGGCTACCACCACCGAACATCTCGGTTTCGAGGGTAGGGAAGAGGGTGTGTCGGCTTATGCCACAGTGTTGTTAGTTAAGAGTTAAGAGTTGAGAATTAAGAGTTAAGAGTTGGGCGGTGTTTCGACTTGCTCAGCCACCGCTTGATTAACTCGGAGTTTGTATGCTTAGTAATGAGTAATTAGTAATGAGTAATTAGTAATGAGTAATTTATTTTTGTAAGTATGAGCGAAAATCGTGAAAAAGTAATTGTACGCACAAGCGTGATAGGCATTTTGGCCAATGTGGCTCTTGCTGCCTTTAAGGCCGCAGTGGGATTTCTGTCCAACTCCATTGCAGTGGTTTTGGACGCCGTGAACAATCTTACCGACGCACTTTCGTCGGTGATTACCATAGTGGGGACGAAATTGGCAGGCAAGTCCGCCGACCGCAAACATCCTTTCGGATACGGACGACTGGAATACCTTAGCACTTTGATAATTGCTGTTATCATACTTTATGCAGGTATTACCGCTCTGATAGAGTCGGTGAAGAAAATAATAGACCCCGCCACTCCCGACTATGCTACGCTGTCGCTTGTGATAATAGCCGTTGCAGTGGTGGTGAAAGTGGCTCTGGGACTGTTTGTAAAAGCCACGGGCAAGCGCGTAAACTCCGATTCTCTTGTGGCCAGCGGCAAGGACGCTCTGATGGATTCCATAATATCGCTGTCCACGCTCGTGGCAGCTTTTGTGTTTATCCTGTGGAATGTGTCGCTGGAAGCCTATCTGGGTGTCGTTATCGCCATTATGATAATAAAAACCGGCTTGGAGACGATGAAAGACACTATAAGCAAGATACTTGGCGAACGTGCCGACAACATCCTTGCCCGCGATATAAAGAAAACAGTTCTGGAATCCGACGCCGAAATCAGCGGCGCTTTCGACCTTGTACTTACCGACTACGGTCCCGACAGGCATATAGCCTCCGTGCATATTGAGGTGCCCGACACATGGACGGCCGAAAAAATCGACGCTGTAACGCGGAAAATCACTGCCGATGTGTACACGCACCACAATGTGTTTGTTACTGCTGTGGGTGTTTATAGCGTAAATACTGTTAATCAGGAGATTGTAAAAATGCGGGAGCTGGTTACGGATATCGTTGGCAAACACGAAAACGTGCTGCAGATGCATGGTTTTTTTGCCGATACCCAGAGTAAGAACATCCGCTTCGACGTGGTGATTTCGTTCGACGAAAAGGACAGGAACGCGCTTTGTGATGCCATTGCGGAGGAAGTAACGAAAGCCCTGCCCGGTTACACCGTGTTTGTACAATCCGACACGGATCTGAGCGACTGACCGAGTTCGGAACTCGGAGTTCGGAACTCGGAATCTTTTTCACTTGAAAATGAAGGGTTGAAAGTTGAAATAACTGACAACAGACCACCGACTACTGGCAACTGACCGCTTTTCCTATAAGTGTGGCGGAGGTGCAGTCGGTAACGGTAACCATGGCATATTGGCCGGGTTTGTAGTCCTCGCGGGGGAAGACGATGACTTTGTTTTGGCTGTTGCGTCCGAAAAGCTGCTCGGTGGAGCGTTTCGACGTGCCTTCGATAAGCACCTCGAAAGTCTTGCCCACATCGCGGCGGTTGCTTTGCAGCGATAGCTCGCCCTGAAGGGCTATTATCTCTTCCAAACGGCGTGTCTTTACATCTTCGGGGATATTGTCCTGCAGACGTTTTGCGGCGTAGGTGTTGGGACGCATGGAGTATTTGAACATAAAGGCGTAGTCGTAGCCCACTTTGCGGAACAACTCGAGGGTTTGACGGTGGTCGTCCTCGGTCTCGTTGCAGAAACCGGCTATCACGTCGGTGGTGATGGAGCAGTCGTGGAGATAGCGGCGTATGGCCTCCACACGTCCGAGATACCATTCCACGGTGTATTTGCGGTTCATCAGCTTGAGCATATTGTCGCTACCCGACTGCACGGGCAGATGTATGCAACGGCAGATGTTGGGATTGGCGGCCATTACTTCCAAAAGCTTGTCCGACAGGTCTTTGGGATGGGAGGTGGAGAAACGTATCCTCAACAGCGGACTTATTTTCGCCACCATCTGCATAAGGTCGGGGAAATCCACTGCTCCGGCGTCGGTATTCCAGCGGTATGAGTTTACGTTTTGTCCGAGCAGAGTTATCTCGCGGTAGCCTTTGTCGAAAAGTCGTTGTGCCTCATCCACAATGGTTTGTGGGTCGCGGCTGCGTTCACGGCCACGGGTATAGGGCACCACGCAGTAGGAGCAGAAATTCTGGCATCCGCGCATGATGGAGATAAAGGCGGAGATTCCGTTGCTTCCCAGTCGCACGGGGTCTATCTCGGCGTAGGTCTCTTCTTCGGAGAGGAGCACGCTGGCGGTGCGTTCGCCACAGTCCACACGGTTGAGAAGCTCGGGGAGGTTGCGGTAGGCGTCGGGACCTACAACGAGGTCAACGGGGATGTCGTCGCCGAGGAGCTGCTCCTTGAGGCGTTCGGCCATGCAGCCGAGGATGCCGATTTTGAGTGCGGGCTTGCGTTTTTTAACGGCACGGAGTTCGCCAAGACGTTTGTGGATACGTTGTTCGGCGTTGTCGCGTATGGCGCAGGTGTTGATAAGCACCACGTCGGCATCGGCCAAGTCGTTGGTAATCTGGTGGTTGTTTTTAAGCAGTATGGCCCCCACAATCTCGCTGTCGGCGAAATTCATCTGGCAGCCGTAGGTCTCTATGTACACTCGTTTGCAGTCTCCCATGGTGTTTGTGTATTTATACTCCTTGCCGCTAAAGTGGCAGAAATCTTGTAAATCCTGTAAATTATTCCTGCCTTCGGCAGAAAACAAAATGCAAAGATACGATTTTTTTTGAAAACTCGGAACTCGGAGGTCGGAATCTTTTTTGTTGAAAGTTGAAGTTTTTTATAATAACCTTTGTCCGAATATCCAAACCTCCGGCAGTCTTTCGTTAAGTTCACTAAAAAAATGTATATTTGTACTTTGAAAAATATTTCAATTTAATACATATCTTTCTGATTATGAAACGAATACTGATTTTATCTTTTGTCATGGTTTCGGCATTTGCCGTAGCGCAGGAATCTTTGTTTACTCCGCAACAGATGCCTAATTCGGTGTTTTTCCTGCCACCGCCGCCCGATACCGCTTCGGCGGCGTTTAAGTACGATATTTCGCAATATTATTGGGGCAAGGAGCAACGAAAGGATTCTGCCCGCGTGGCCATGGCCTTGCGTGACGCGGTGTGGTCTTTGGGCACGATCTGCACGGAGTTCAGCCTGCCTTTTGGGATGGAGATAACGGAGAAAGGCACTCCGGCCATATACAATTTCCTCAAAGCCTCCATCGACGCCACCGACCAGGCAAGGATACTGCCCAAAGCACATTATATGCGCATACGTCCGTATGTCTATTTCAACGAAGCAACTATCTATCCCGATGATGAGGAAGAGCTGCGCACCAACGGATCGTACCCTTCCGGTCATACCATACGCGGATGGACGGCGGCCTTGGTACTTTCGGAGGTGAATCCCGACAGCGCCAACGCACTGCTTGCCCGTGGCTATGAGTTCGGACAGAGTCGTGTGATAGCGGGCTACCACTGGCAAAGCGACGTGGATGCCGCACGCCTTGTGGCCGCTGCCGCCGTGGCTCGCATGCACGCCGACGAAAGGTTCTTGAAACTGCTGGAAAAAGCAAAGAACGAGATGCGGAAAGTTGGGAAGTAGAGACGATGTGTACATCGTCTCAAATTAATGGTTGTGAGAGGCAATTTTAGATATTTTCGTAGTAAATAAAATGGTTCGGAAAGAGATTTATTTGTATATTTGCAGATGACAGTTTGTAAGTGCTATTGTTGCAAGCGCTTAAAAATTAGATAGATGCAAGATTAGTAGCGATGAAAAAAAGGAGCAAGGAACAGATAATGGATTTGATACGCATCACGGTTCGAGAAAAAGAACCGGATGCGCAGATTATTCTTTATGGTTCACGAGCCAGAGGCGATGCCAGGGATGACTCCGACTGGGATGTGATTATTTTGCTGAACAAACCTCCGATGTCGCACTACGAAAGAAGCGGAATAGCCTGTGACCTGTGGGATGCCGGCCTCGGTATTGGAGAGGAAATAAACGCTTTTGTTTACACAAACGACCAGTGGAATTCCGCTCCGCCGTCGTTGTTTAAGTATAATGTTAGAAAAGAAGGAGTTATGTTATGATTTTGTCGGACGAAGAAAGAAAAGCCATAGTTGAATATAGGATAGAAAAGGCTTTTACTGTATTGAATGATGCAGAGAAGATAACGGCAATAAAATTGTGGAGTAGTGCTGCAAACAGACTGTATTACTCTCTTTATTATGCTGCTACGGCACTTTTGATAAGTGATGGACATGTGTCGCACACACATTCCGGCATGATAACACTTTTTGGACAAAACTATGTTTCCAAAGGTCCACTTTCAAAAGAAGACGGCAAATTGATGAAGAGAATTTTTGACTTGCGACAGGAAGCAGATTATGATGATTTTAGGGGACTTCTACACGCCTGTTCTTTATTTGCCTGATATACCTCACATTAGCATGTGAGGTTATTGAGAGTTTGCCTCTCCGAGGCAATTTATAGAAGCCCCCTTTATTGATGCCGACGAGGATGATGTTAAGATGTATTTGCCAATGGTAAAAGAACTTGTTCAAAAAATAGTTGCACTGATAAAGAAATACTCGTATATTTGCAAAGTAAAAATATTGATATTTTGTATAATGAATAACACAAAATGCTTTTTAAGCATGATGTGCCTTATGGCAATAGCAATGAACGCACAACGTTGTGCTGTGGTTGGATTTAAAGCCGGAGCAAAAGTGTAGCTGTCTAACTTTGATGGTATAAGTGAGACATTTTCAACCTATTTCCGCCCTCAAGGATATACGATGGTGGACAGGTTATACATAGACAAAGCACTTGCAGAACAACGTATCCAGCGTTCGAGTATTACGGAAGAATTGGCAGTTACAGCAGGTAGGTATATGAATGTTTCGAAAGTAGTGGTTGGTAAGGTGTACATAAGCTTTGACGGTGGCTATCAAGTTGATGTAACTGTGCTGGACGTGCAAAGTGGCTTGCAGGTGGCTAGCGAAGGAACAACTGTTACACCAGGCAATTATCGCCAAAGCATTCAGCAATTAGCCCAACGCTTGGCAGGCAAGATAGCAATAAAACCAGGTCAAACAGTGGCACCAACAAAACCAACAACTAACAATACAACTACAACAACGCCAAGAACTGCCGGGTGTCGAATCGCAACAACAACACACCCAGTAACCGCAACAACAACAACGGGTTCCGTGTTGTCTTGCTCCCGTAGCTTAGCAGAGGGCAACAGAGTTGCACTGTTAAACAGATTCTTGTCCGGATTCGGAAATTTTGCCGAACAAAAAGAGTGCCTTTTTATGGTACCACAACAGCTGGTGTTAGTAAGGCTCATATTGCCCGAATACTCTGGCTGTTTTTCTTTTTTATTTGTGCTTGCTCCCATTAGACAAAACCGCCAAAATTTTGCGATTCTTGCACATTTTTGCAAAAAAAATTTTGCGATTCTTGCACATTTTTACGAAAAAGATTTTGCGGAACGAAAAAAAGGTTGTACCATAATTATGAATTAATTTTTCTGTGAAAGATATATTTTGTATATTTGCAGAAAAATTAAATATTGAACATTATGACTTATATTATTGGTAGAGAGAAAGAAACACAAGAGATAAGTAGTTTATACAATAGCGGCAAAGCGGAGTTTGTGGCTGTGAGTTCGGACAGAGTCGTGTAATAGCGGGCTACCATTGGCAAAGCGACGTGGATGCCGCACGCCTTGTGGCCTCCGCCGCTGTGGCTCGCATGCATGCCGACGAAAGGTTTTTGGAATTGCTGGAAAAAGCAAAGAACGAGTTGCGGAAAGTTGAGAAGTAAAGACGATGTGAACATTGTTTGCTTTCACAGCGAAATGTCAACATTTTGCGATTCTTGCACATTTTCGCTAAAAAAAATTTGCGGAACGAAAAAAAAAGTCTCCCCCCAACCCACATTTTTTTCCCCTTATTCATCCATAAAAAAACAGAAGCCCCTTTTGGGGCTTCCGCAATTATAATAAATATGAAAACAAAACGATTCTTTACCAAGCGAACAGCGGACGTTCCTGCATCATCTCGTTCACTTGTTTACGGGTCTTGGCGATGAGGTCTTCGTTGTTCACGTCGCAGAGTATGGCATCGATCATGTCAACGATGCCGGCCATGTCGCCTTCTTTCAGACCACGGGTGGTGATGGCGGGAGTTCCCACGCGGATACCGGAGGTCTGGAACGGTGAACGGCTGTCGAAAGGCACCATGTTTTTGTTGATGGTGATGTCGGCTTTAACGAGGGTGTTTTCGGCCACTTTACCTGTCAGTTCGGGGAACTTGGTGCGCAGGTCGATGAGCATCAGGTGGTTGTCGGTACCGTTGGAGATAACCTTGTAACCCTTTGCCACGAAAGCGTCGGCCATAGTCTTGGCGTTGGCGCGGACTTGTTTTATGTAACGGCCGTAGTCGTCGGTGAGGGCTTCGCCGAAAGCGACGGCTTTGGCGGCAATCACGTGTTCCAGCGGGCCGCCCTGACAGCCGGGGAATACGGCTGAGTCGAGCAGTGCCGACATTTTCTTTATCTCGCCTTTGGGAGTCTTTTTGCCCCAAGGATTGTCGAAATCTTTGCCTAGCATAATCATACCGCCACGAGGTCCGCGGAGGGTTTTGTGGGTGGTGGTGGTAACTATATGGCAGTAAGCCACGGCGTTGTTCAGTTCGCCTTTGGCTATGAGGCCGGCGGGGTGCGAAATGTCGCCCATGAGTATGGCGCCGATTTTGTCGGCGATTTCGCGCATGCGTTTCCAATCCCAGTCGCGGCTGTAGGCCGAAGCACCGCCGATTATCAGTTTGGGACGTTCCTGCAGGGCTACCTGTTCCATTTTGTCGTAGTTGATGGTGCCGGTCTCTTCCTCAACGGCGTAAGCCACAGGGTGATAGAGAATTCCGGAGGAGTTTACGGGCGAGCCGTGCGACAGGTGTCCGCCGTGGTTGAGGTCGAGCCCCATAAAAGTGTCGCCCGGTTGCAGGCATGCCAGAAGCACTGCCATGTTGGCCTGTGCGCCCGAGTGAGGCTGTACGTTGGCCCATTCGGCACCGAAGAGCTGTTTCACTCTGTCGATAGCCAGTTGTTCGCTTTGGTCAACTATCTGGCAGCCACCGTAGTAGCGTTTTCCGGGATAGCCCTCGGCATATTTGTTTGTCATAACCGAACCCATTGCTTCCATAACCTGTTCACTTACAAAGTTTTCCGAAGCTATAAGTTCTATGCCTTTTGTCTGGCGTTCTCTTTCTTTTTTGATCAAGTCAAAAATAGCTGTATCTCTTTGCATATCAAATTGTTGTTATTAAATTACTTTTATTGTCGGTTCTGCAAATATACGTAAAAATTTTTGATAAGGAGTGTTCTTTTTCGATAAAAGATTACCTTCTTCTTTTTTTGCGGTCGTCGCGGTTTTTATTCTCAGTTTTTTTGTCGTGTTTGTGGTTTCGGCGGTTGTGATTGTCGTCGAAGTCGCGGCTTGGTTTGCGGCGGTTATCGCGATTTGCTTTTCGGGCTTCATCCTTGTCCTTGCGTTTGCTTTTGGCGGCCTGCACGATAAGCGGACGTCCTCGGTAGGTCTCGCCGTGAAACGCTTCGATGATGTCGTTGGCGTAGTTGCCGTCCACATCTATATAAGTGAAAAGTTCCGAAATGTCGATTTTTCCAATCTTGATCTTGGTGTCGCGGCAGCGGTCGTTTATCATCCCGATAAGGCGCTGTGGCTGTATTTTGTCCTTGTAGCCGAGATTTATCATCAGTCGAGCCATGCCGCTGTCGTCGTGGACGGTGTTCTTGGCTTTTTTCTCGATGGACTTGCGTTCCTCCTTCTCCTTTACGTTGAGGTCGGGGGCGTTGCGGTAGTATTCGAGGAAACGGTTGAACTCGATGGACACGAAACGCCGTATCAGCTCCTCCTTGTCCATCCACTCCAGCTGTTTCACCACCTCGCCGATGTAGGGGTTTATTTCGTCGTAGTTCACGTCCACATGCTCCAAGCGGTGTATCATGTTGAAGAACTGTTTCTGACACACTTCCATTCCGGTAGGCACGGGCAGCTGCTCGAATTTCTTTTTGATAATTGCCTCAATCTTTTTTATCTTGTGCTTTTCGCGAAGGTTTACAATGGCAATGGAGATGCCTGTTTTGTCGGCTCTTCCGGTGCGTCCGCTGCGATGGGTATAAACCTCTATTTCGTCGGGCAGGTTGTAGTTGATGACGTGTGTTAGGTTGCTCACGTCGAGGCCGCGTGCCGCCACGTCGGTAGCTACGAGCATTTGCAGATTTTTGCAGCGGAAACGGTTCATAACATGGTCGCGTTGCGGCTGCGAGAGGTCGCCGTGCAGGGCGTCGGCGTTGTATCCGTCGCGGATAAGGGCGGTGGCCACTTCCTGAGTCTCGGTACGGGTGCGGCAGAAAATAATGGCGTAGATGTTGGGGTTGTAGTCGGCGATGCGTTTAAGGGCCAGATAGCGGTCTTTGGCCTGAACGAGATAGTAGCAGTGCTTTACGTTCTGCGCTCCGGAGTTGCGTGTGCCAACGGTGATTTCACGCGGGTTGTTCATATAGCCTTTGGCGATGCGTGCCACCTCGTCGGGCATGGTGGCGGAAAAGAGCCATGTGTTTTTGGTATCGGGAGTCTGTTCGAGTACCGCGTCGAGGTCGTTCTTGAAACCCATGTCGAGCATTTCGTCGGCTTCGTCGAGCACCACCACTTTAACCTGCGATAGATCCACGTAGCGGCGGCGTATCATGTCGTGTATGCGTCCGGGTGTGGCTACTATTATCTTTGCACCTTTTTTGATGTCTTTCTTCTGCAGCTCTATGCTTGCTCCGCCGTACACAGCCACCACCGAGCATTCTTCCACATATTTTGAGTACTGTTTGAGGTCTTTTGCAATTTGCAGACACAGCTCGCGGGTGGGGGAGAGTATCAGCACTTCGGTGGTTTGGTCGCTGGTGTCGAGACGTTGTATTGCCGGTAGGCCGAAAGCGGCGGTTTTGCCTGTGCCTGTTTGTGCAAGGGCTACGAGGTCGGTGTCTTGGGTTAGTAGCACGGGTAGCACCTCTTCCTGAACGGGCATGGGTTTTTCGAATCCCATCTCGGTTATTGCCCGCAACAGTGGCGGTTCTATGCCCAAATTTTCAAAAGTCATTCTCTATGGTATTGTGTGTTTGCTAATGTTACCCCTCCCGCTATGCGGTGGAGCATGTGGATATTGTGTTATGTTTTAGCGCAACAAAAAAAAGCCCAGAAAAAGTACTTTTTCTGAACTTTGTTACTTTTTGCTTCTGTGCGTCTCTGCCTTTGGAAATCTCTGCTTAGAAATCCCACATGCCGTTACCGTCCTTGGGTTCACCACCAGGGTTGTCGCTGGAGAAAATTATCGAAGTACCATCTCCAAACTGTTCGGTATAAACGGATTCGGAGGTTGCAAATCCTTTTTCGGCACGGAATTCAATTACTTCCAAAGATGCTTTTAAATATTCCTTTTTTTCCATTTGTATTTTATATTCTGTTTGTTCTTTACTTCTATTTTACTTTATTTTGTTGAGCCGGGGATTAAATATTTCTCTCATAACTTTGTGAGTTGCACTGTTTTGCGTTTGTTCAAACACGTGCTTGACTCCCTTTCAACAGAATGCAAATTTACAACATTTTTTTTAATTGACAAAATGTTTTGTGATTTTTTTTTTTTTTATTTTTTTCATGTTTGGCACAAAAAAAACTCCCCCGAATTTTGCGAGAGAGTTTCAATTCTGTGTTTTTTTTGAGTGTTATGGTTTTTTACAGAATGTCTTTTATAAGCCTTACACTGATTCCATAGTAGCGCACGAGGTTGTTTTGGGCATTCACGCTGTTGCGGATTTCCAAAATGTTGGAATAGTTCTCGTCGTAGTGCGTTGTCGCCCAGTAAAATCCCTGCGTTCCTACCAAGCTTGTCAGTGTTCCGCTGCGTCGTCCGGCGCAGGGCAGGAATACCGCACCCGCTTTTTCCAGGGTTTGCCATTGTGTTTCTGTGTATTCGTTGTCCGTAAAAGGCGCTGTGGAGTTGTTTACCGACAATAAGTCTATATCGTCGGGGTGTATGTAGTTGTCGGGAAGGAGTATCAGCCCTGCTATACTTGAGCCGTTGTGGTTGATTGTGGCTTTGGCGAAGCGCGCATTGTCGGCGCCGTTTACTGTGGAAGCATTACGGACTTTGCAGATGTAGTAAATTTCGTCTTTTGTAAAAGCCCTCCATGTGCCGGCTATGTCGGTTATACCTGTTGTGGTGTTGTATATGCTGTTTCGTAGACCCCAGTCGTAAAGAGTTCCTTTTATGTCTGCGGCACCTTCGCCATAGTCCGTTGCTGAGATGCTTTTCATGTACGGGTATTTGTTTTTGTGTCCGCTCGTTCCCCATCCAAACAGGTCTATCCACCCATTGTAAGATGATGAGATGTTTTCGTTGCTGTAGCCGACGATGTCGTACTGCCTTTCGGCAAAACGCCATGTGCCCGACGAAGCCTTGTATTGCAGGTTGCCGGGAGCGAAACCTACCCTGTCGCCGTTAGAATTGGCGGTAAAATAGGGCTCGCTTTGCTCAAAATCCAAATCGATGAGGTTGCCGGTGTAAATGTTGTTTCTAAGAAAAGTGGCCGACGATATAGACCTATGGCAGTAATTGCCGTTTTCGCCGTATATTTTTACTGTCAGGTCGCAGGAAGCGATTGGGGGAATAAAGACAAAAACCTCGACGCCACCTTTTATGTCGATATAATTGTCGGAGCCGTTGCTGAGGTTTACAGTGAGCGACTTGGCAGACATTGCGGTGCTGTTGATGGTGGGGTCGCTTGCGTCGTTGCTAACGGAGAAATCGCCCGATAGTTTGCCGTTGGTTACCGAAAGCACGATTTTGTTAATGATTGTGGTGGAGGCGGATATGCTTGGCGTCAGCCTTAGCTTTAGTATGGCGCCAAGGTTGCGCATTTGCAGGCTTAGGTCGCTTGTGCCAGACGGCACACTTGCATAAGCCGCCATAAAAGTCTGTTCCGCAAGTACCTTGCTCTGGGTTGAGAACGACTGAACGGGTGGAAAACTTACCATCAGCGAATCGGCGGTGAAACTTGCAGGAATGCCTTTGGTGTATGTCCCCGCTATTGATGTCGGGTACACCGCCCAATAGACTTCGTTGTCGCCCGACGGTATGGCGTAGGTTGTGCCGTTGAAAATGGCGGTGGTGTCGCTTATAACACGCGAAAGCGTTATGCTTGTCCCGTTGATGTTTAGTGCGTCGCCGTTCTCCCATTTTACTTTGCGTCTGTCGGTGGGGTCCAAAAAAGCTTTGTCGTAATGGTTTGTTGCGGGCAGGCCAGCTTCGCAGTTTATGTCGCGTTTCACTCCTGCGCACATAAGGGCGTCCAAATCCATAAGCTCTTTTGTACATGAACCCGTGAAGGCGATAATTGCGGCCAAGGCCATGATTTTTGCGGTTTTACTCGATTTCGCTGCCATTCTTTTAAATTTTAGTTTAATTAAATTATTTTGTATTTTTGTTAATATTATATATTGATAGGTTTGTTTGTGTTATCTGTTTTGTTGATATAATAAATTGTATTACTGTATTTTATTGATTATTTTGCCTCGTTCAGTTGAAAAAAGCAAATAAAGTTTGCAATATATAGGATTTAAGTGTCTTAATATTTTGTATTTTAGTAATTTAATAGTATTTTGTATTGGTTATGTTTTAATGCAAAGATACAAAATTTTTTTAATATATAATGTTTAAAAAGTTAAAATATTGAGTTTTTATTTTGTAAATAAAATTAAGCTTTTCGTTATATTATTGGTTATCAGATGTATTTCTGCAAAAAAAATTATTGTACTATTTGCAATTTTGTATCTAACACAATTTTAAAAACATTTGAGCGTTATAATAAAGTATCATCACTCAAATCCAATTTTTATGATTTTAGAAATACTTATAAAACAAGGTGTGGGCGAAATAAAATTCGGAGCTACTATGGCTGACACCGAAAAAATCTTGGGTAAACCTGCTGACACCGAAGAGATTGACAACGGTTTTGGCGAAAATATAACGGTAGCCCATTACGACGACCTTGAAATGACCCTCTTTTTCGAAGGAGATGACAAATTGCTGAATTGCATAGATATATATAACCACGAGGCCACTCTGTTCGGAGAAAAAGTGTTTCCGAAAAACGAACGCGAGATTGTAGGTCTGCTTGTTGCCAACAAATACTACGAGCAGGACATAGAGACCGAGGCATGGGGCGAACGCCGCATATCTTTCGCCGATGGCAATATAGACCTGTTTTTCGCCGATAACCATCTGGAATCCATATCAATAGGACGCTGACATGCCGCTTTTTAGCACCGCATACTTCCCCTGCACAGCATATATGGCCGAACTCGCTACCCGCACTTCGGTACAGATTGAAGTATGCGAGACTTATCCTAAACAGACCTACCGCAACCGCACCGTGATAGCCACCGCCAACGGGCTTTTGCCACTTACGGTGAACGTTACAAAACCTAACGGAGGGCACACCATAACCAAGGATATAACTATCTGTCGCAAAGAAAATTGGCCTACACAGCACTGGCGTGCCATCGAAGCCGCATACAACGCCTCGCCATATTTCCTCTACTACTCCGACGATGTGCGAAAAATAATTTTCGGAAATCATAAGTTTCTGATTGACTTAAATATGGATATTCTTTCGTATCTGATTGGTAAACTGAGACTTGCAACAGATGTTGAACTTACGACAGACTTTGTGCGTCCCGAACAGGCCACGGACGATTTTCGTAACGTATTTTCGCCCAAGGCACAAACGAAAGCCTTTGAGAAAATGCCCATATACCCTCAGGTTTTCGAGGAAAAGAATGGTTTCTTCCCCAATATCAGCGCCCTTGACCTGCTTTTCAACATGGGGCCGGAAAGCGGACAATACTTACATTTGGCAAAGGGATAAAAAAAACGGCACTCGTCACAGAATGCCGTGTAATAATTTGATTTGCAAAATTTTAGTATTCAAAAACTCCGTATTCCGATTTTACTGTAACTTTTTTGCCTTCGTAGTTCTCGCAATGGCCTATTATTTGAGCGTCAATGTTGAACGACTTTGAAATGGCAATGATGTCGTTGGCCGTAGCCTCGTCGGTGTAAATTTCCATGCGGTGCCCCATGTTGAAAACCTTGTACATCTCTGCCCAGTCGGTCTGCGACTGCTCGTGAATCATACGGAAAAGCGGTGGCACGGGGAAAAGATTGTTCTTGATAACATGCATATTATCAATAAAATGCAGAACTTTTGTCTGTGCCCCGCCGCTACAGTGCACCATGCCGCAGATGTCCTTGCGATGTTCTTTCAGAATTTCCCGGATAACGGGGGCGTAAGTCCTTGTTGGCGAAAGCACCATCTTGCCGGCGTCCACGCCCTGAACCTCGGTCGGAGAGGTGAGGAGCATATTGCCGCAATACACCACTTCGTCCGGCAGGCAGTTGTCGTAACTTTCGGGGTATTTCTCGGCATAGATTTTGCTGAAAACATCGTGGCGTGCCGATGTAAGGCCGTTGCTGCCCATGCCGCCGTTGTAGGCCGTTTCGTAAGAGGCTTGTCCGTAAGAGGCCAATCCTACAATAACGTTGCCGGCTTTGATGTTGTGGTTGGAGATGACGTCGCTTCGGCGGATGCGTGCCGTAACGGTAGAGTCTACCACAATGGTACGTGCAAGGTCGCCGATGTCGGCGGTCTCGCCGCCGGTGGAATAAATGCCTACGCCCAAAGCCCTCATCTCTTCGAGGAAACTCTCGGTACCGTTGATTACGGCGGCAATCACCTCGCCCGGTATAAGCCTTTTGTTGCGGCCTATGGTCGAGGAAATCAGTATGTTATCGGTTATACCCACACACAGCAGGTCGTCGAGGTTCATAACTATAGCGTCGATGGCGATGCCTTTCCACACGCTTAGGTCGCCCGTTTCGCGCCAATACATGTATGCCAACGACGATTTGGTGCCGGCGCCGTCGGCGTGCATTACCGTGCAATATTCTTCGTCCCCACCAAGTATGTCGGGGATTATTTTACAGAAAGCCTTGGGATACAGGCCTTTGTCGATATTCCTTATTGCGGCGTGTACATCTTCTTTCGATGCCGAAACGCCTCTCTGACTGTATTTTAAAGTGTCCACCTTTAGTATGTATTTTTTTGCAAAGATACGAAAAAAAATTGAGTTGAAAGTTGAAATAGGGCATTAGGTTCAACAATCCGATACACCGTTCACTGATTACCAAATAAATTTTATTTATTCGTACAATATATTGGACATACATTGCGTTATTATCCGTTGTCGTTGGTAAACGGCATTTTTTTTATTTTTTTATTCAAACAAAACTCAGATGGAACAAAATTTTTATGACAGCGGTTTTTCATTAAAAAATTCGGTAAAATTCTTCTACCGTTGGCGGAAAGTGCTACTTGTTGTTTTTTGTATTGCTTTGGTTGCCAGCACAATAGTGTCGTTTGTCATTCAACCGCGCTACGATGCCAAAGCGGTGATGTTCCCCACCAGCTCCAACCGTATATCCAAGTCGATAATGGCCGACCGCTACAGCCTCGACGTGCTTGATTATGGTATAGAACGCGACTGCGAATATGCCCTTCAGGTGCTGTCGTCGGACGCTATGATGCACGACGTTTGCGAGCGTTTCAACCTGATGAGCCACTATGGAATAAAACAAAACGCCAAGGACAAGTACTACCGTCTTTACGGAATGTACCGCGCGTACGTAAGCGTGAAACGCACCGAGTTCCTCGGCATAGAAATAAAGGTTACCGACTTTGACCCGCAAACATCCGCCGACATTGCCAACTACATAACGGCCAATTACGACACCCTTTGCACAAAAATACTCGCACCACGCACCGACGGTGCCATCAAGGTTATGGAAAATGTGTGCCGGCAGTTGCAAGCCGAAATGCAAAACATCTCCGACCCTCTTTTGCTGAAATACAAGAACAAGGAACTTGCTTCCATACAGACCCAAATTGCCGAGCGCAAAGCCGACCTTAATGAGTTCGTGCCACGTAAGTTTTGGGTGGATCAAGCCACAGCAGCCGACCACAAATCATTTCCAAAAAGGACAATAATAATACTTCTCGGAACGCTGGCAGCCGAACTGATGTGCATTTTTGTGTTGCTCTTGGCCGAAAAGTGGAATTCCTTTAAAGAGGAGTTAAAGTCCTGACAAACAGTTTTTTTAACTCCAACTACAACAAAATCATCCTCCGTACAATGCGTAATTTTTGGAGCGAGATAAAACATTGGTTTTCAGGGAATAAACTTTCCGTAATAGTACTTATTATAACTTTTGTTTTTCTGATTGCCAACAGCTACGCCATCAAACGAGAGTTTTATTATCTCATGTTTGTGCCTGTGGCTGGACTTTTTATACTGCTGTTTGTCAGAAAGTTGGAGTTTGGTTTGCTTGCCATTGCCCTTTTCACGCCGTTCGCCATAGACTATGAGATTGTCAAAGGTTCGGAGCTTTCCATGCCCACAGAGCCGCTGATGATAATGTTTATGCTGATATTCCTTTTCAGAGTAATGCTGAAACGGAGCTACGACAGGCAAATATTACGTCATCCAGTATCGTTGGCGGTATTGTTTTCGTTGTTTTGGATGCTTGTAACATCATTTTCGTCGGAAATGCCTGCGGTGTCGTTCAAATACCTTTTGGCGCGGCTTTGGTTTGTGATACCGTTCTATTTTGCAGGAGTTCAGATATTTAGAAACAATAAACGTATCAACTATTTTTATTGGTGTTATGCGTTGTCGTTGCTGATTGTCATTTTTATGACAACGCTAAAAACTTTCTCCAATTTCTCCGACTTACAGACTATGCACCGCATTATGAGACCTTTCTACAACGACCATACGGCCTACGGTGTGGTGATAGCCATGTTTGTACCTCCGGCTTTCTTTTATATCTTTGAAAACAAGCAACTTTGGTCGTGGAAAAGGCTGTTTGCCATTGCCGCCTTTGTGCTGTTGCTTACGGGTTTGGTGCTGTCCTACTCGCGTGCGGCATGGATAAGTGTCTTGGGAGCTGTGGCCGTGTATTTCGTCATAAAAATGGGCATGAAAGTAAAATGGATGCTACTCTGCGGTGCTCTTGCCATAGGTCTTTTCTTTGCGTATCAGGCCGATGTTATGTACAAATTGGGCAAAAACAGTCAGGACTCATCCTACGACATCGCCGATCAGATAAAATCCATTTCCAACATATCTACCGACGCCTCCAATCTTGAACGCCTCAACCGCTGGGCCTCGGCATTGCGAATGTTCGAGGAACGCCCTGTAACAGGCTGGGGACCGGGCACATATCAATTTGTTTATGCAAGCTACCAACGCTCGTATCAACTTTCCACCATAAGTACCAACGCCGGCAACCTCGGCAACGCCCACAGCGAATATATAGGTCCGCTTTCCGAACAAGGAGTCCCCGGCTCGGTGGCCGTACTATTAGTTTTCGGAATTACTTTTGGAACGGGTGTCCGTGTTTACCGCACACTGAAAGACCGCGATAACCGAAACGCTCTCATGGCTTTGAGTTTCACACTCGGACTTATGACATATTACATACACGGCATTTTCAACAATTTCCTCGATACCGACAAACTATCCGTCCCTTTTTGGGGATTTACAGCGGTAATTGTGGCTATGGACATATACCTGTGCCGTAAGCATGGCGACCATGGTGTACAAACGCCCGTATAGACTTTTATAGTCCCGAAGTTTCAATCTCTTTGCAGATACGCGCTACAGGCAAACCCATTACATTGTAAAAACAGCCATCTATACGTTCCACTCCGTAAAGTCCTATCCACTCCTGTATGCCGTAGGCACCGGCTTTATCCATGCAATTGCAGTGGTTTATGTAATATTCGATGGCTTCAGCCGAGAGCTCTCTGAAAAACACCTTTGTACACTCCGAGAAAACTTTTTTCTGTTTTTGAGTTTTCAGGCATACGCCTGTGTACACTTCGTGAGCCCGTCCGGAAAGGGATGATAGCATTTCTGCGGCTTCGGCAAGGCTTTTGGGCTTGCCCAACACCTTATCGTCAAGTACAACGGCGGTGTCGGCAGTAAGCAGTATTTCATTGGGTAACAACGCACGGTTATAGCCTTCGGCTTTGAGGGCGGCCAATGTTTCGGCCACTACAGAGGCTTCAACGGGATGTGGCAGTACCTCATCCACCGATATATCTACAATTTGGTAAGGTATTCCAAGCAACTGCACAAGTTGTCGCCGTCGCGGGGACTGTGATGCCAGCAGTATCTTTGCGTTGCCGAAAAGGCTCATCGTTTTATGGCTTTGAACGAGTCTTGACGGTTTTTCTGCCGCTGTTGCGGAGTTTTTTTCTTCACGTCTTTGGACACCATGTAACCGTTTTCAAATTTCATGGTCATGGTTTCGTCTCCATATTGGTCGTAATATGTCCAAGTGCCTGAACGCAAAGATATTCCGTCCACGACATTGTACTGTCCCACAGCAGATTTCTTTCCGTTGGTATGGTATTCTGTCACGGCGCCGTCGGGCAGGCCGTTGCTGAAAGTCTGTTCGCGGGCAATTCCGCCAAGGTTGTTGTAAAAAGCCCATTTGCCGGTTTTCTGACCTTCATTAAAGCTGCCTGTTTCCTGAATTTTGCCTGTGGTGGCGTCGTATTTTTTCCATGTGCCGTTTTCAAGGCCGTCTTTGTATTCGCATTCGGAGTTTAAGCGTCCGTTCTCGAAATATTTTGTCTCTTTGCCATGTTTCTTATCCTTGCGGTAATTGATGATGTAGCGGGTTTTGCCGTTGGGGTAGTAACCTGTCCATTCGCCGGATTTCAGCCCTTCGGTGAAAAAACCCTGATAATCCACGGAGCCGTTTTCCTGCCATGCTATCCATTTTCCTTCTTCGAGGCCGTCCACATATTTGCCTTCGTGGAGTTTTTTGCCCGATTCGTAGTAGGTAGTCCAAATGCCTTGACGCAAGCCGTCCTGATACAGTCCTTCGCGCCATTTTTCACCTGTTTCGTAGTAATAAGTCCAAGTGTCGTTTTCCACGCCTTGGTTGTAAGTGCCGCGTATGCCGAGTTTGCCGTTGGTGCGGTAGTAGAATTTCCATTCGCCTTCCTGCATACCTTCCACAAGTTGGCCTTCCATGTCCTTTTGTCCGCGGTCGGTGTACCATAAAGCATAGCAGTTCAGCTCGTTATCCTTGTATTCGCCTTCGAATTTCAGTTTTCCGTTGCTGTGCCATTCTTTGGTTTTGCCTTCCTTGCTGCCGTTGGCAAACGGTATCTCGTCTTTTTGTTTTCCGTTTTCGTACCACGATTTGTATGTGCCGTTTTTAGTGCCGTCAGTTACAGGCACTTCGCTTTTCAGTTTGCCATCGCGGTACCACTCCCTGTTATAGCCATTGCCAAAGTTTTCCTCGGCACATTTGCTGCCGTCTTCGTAATAGGTCATCCATGTACCGACTTTGTTGCCTTGGTTGTCGTAAGAGCCTTGTTGATAAACTTTTCCGTTAGGGTGATAAAGTGTCCAGTCGCCGACTTTGGTTTTGCCGGTGTACTGACCTTCAACGGATTTCATGGTTTTTCCCTCGTCGTAGTATTTTACAAATTTCTGCGCTGTGGCGGAAGCAAAAAGGGAAATCAGGGTTAATGCGATAACAAGTTTTTTCATAATGGCAAAGGTTTTTATTTTGTTTCGGAATAAATTATTTCTAACTTGACGTGTTCGGCAAGGCTCTTGTCGGTGCCTTTGAGTATCACCTGTTTGGCGGATACACGGCGTGCGTCGATATATATGGCAAGGCCATAGTCGGGAGCACCCGAAACTACCTGCTGTATATGTCGGGTTATGCGCATACGGTACTGTTTTTTGTCTTTGTTGTAGTATCCGTCGAAACCGCCTGCAAGCAGTGCGTCCATCATATCGGGAATAAGCATTACTTTACCGCCGGCAAGGTATTTGTAACAGAGCACTCGCTGCGTAACCTCGCCTATAGCCGACGTTTCATCGGCAACCGGCATTATTATCTGTGCCTGATGTACAACTGCGTTGGGGTGTTGTGCCGACCATTGTTGCAAATACGGGAAACGTAGTTTTAAGAAAGTTCCTCCCAGCGGCTGAAGATAAAGTTTCTGCAATCCCGGAACCGAATCGCCTACATTGCTATTGAAAACCGACAAAGGCGAAGAGGTATAGGTATGTTTATAGCCGTTGAAATGTTTGGCCGACGTACCCGAAAACACAAAGGAGTATTCGAGAGGAATGGTGTCGTTGTTGGAGTGGAAATACACCGTAAGTCCTGTGGCCGAAGCCGCGTAGTTGATGCACATCATCATGTTGTCGGCATCCGCGCCTTGAGGTATTAGGCTTATTTTCAAACCTTTGAGTGCTTCAAGAAAGTCCTCGTTGTTGCCATACACTTTGTTGGAGAATATTGGCTCTATGGAGGAGTTCATTTTCATGCGCACCACTGTGTCTTTGGCTTTTATTGCCACTGTTTGGTCGAAATATGTTTCCGGTGCCGCCGCCACCTCGTTACAAGCGTAATAAATGGAGTCCGACAAGGCCTCGGCGAGGGGTTGTACGGCTATGCGGGCGGAGTATATGTAGTTGGAGTCCTTGGTGTCGGTGGAAAACATGCTGGTTATAGCCAAGCTAACCACAACGGAGTCTATAATGTCGCTCTCGAAACTAATGCCGCCTGTTGTGGAGAGTGCGGCTTGGGTGTACATCACGGCCTCGGTTTTGCCAAACACGCTGTTTTGCAAAACTCCAATAACGCCGTTCATGTAATTGTACGTGCTCATGGAGTCCTCGCGCAAGGTGTAGGCCGAAACGCTGACAGTGTCGCATAAAGTGCCGTTGTACCATGCCGATGGGTCGGTGAGGTTTTGGCCAAAATCGGTGTCTTCGTTGGTGCAAGCGGTAAAAAACATCACAGCCACAAGAGCTGTTACCCCTGCAAGCAATCTTATATTCATAAGGTTTCTGATTTTACTCATTGTTGATAAAGTGGTTTTTCAGGTATAACGTATTTTTGCGCGGAATAGTATTATTTTTTTCCGCTTCCTATCACAACGTCATAAAATTTGTTTATCTGCCTGAAAAATTCGTCGGTGTTGGGATTGTATTCCAGCACGTTCTTTTTGTTTGCCTTGGCGTATTCCACAAGTTGTTTGTCAGCATTAGGCGAGGCTATCACAATGCCGTGGGCGTAAGTTATTGCTGTTCGCATAGTGGATATGTAGTCGCGGCCTCCGTACAGCAGACGGTCTTTGGCGGTGGCTCCCTCGTGGCGCAGCTTTTTCTCCATAAGGTCGGAAAACTGTTCGTCAAATGCATCGCTACCGAAAATCGAGACAACTATTTTGGTGCCGTTGAAAAATATGTCCTCTTTGTTGAAACGACGTATGTAGAACGGAATCATGGAAGCAAACCAGCCATTGGTGTGGATAAGATTGGGTTTCCATGCAAGTTTGCGAACAGCTTCAAGGCTACCCCTGTTGAAAAACATCATGCGTTCGTCGTTGTCGGGAAAGAAAACTCCCTGTTCGTCGCGAATGGACTCCCTGTCGGCAAAATACTCGTCGTTATCAACAAAATACACTTGGGTTTTGGATTTTGGCATAGAACCCACCTTAATTATCAATTGATGGTCGATGGTGTTGATTATCAAATTCATACCCGACAAACGTATTACTTCGTGCAGTTGGTTTTTTATTTCATGCACATAGCTGTATCGGGGCATAAAAGTACGTATCTCCCTACCTTCTTTTGTGTCTTTGTCTTTGTGTGATTGTATGTATTCGGGCAAATCGTGTGCGAATTTCGATATTTCCGTTTCTTTAGAGAATGGACTAATCTCCTGATTAACAAAGAGTATCCGACGTTTTTGCATGTCTTTTTGTTTAAAAATTCGTTTTGCAAAGATACGAAAAAAAAGTGATTCGGAACCACATTATTTTTGTAGTCCCGAATCAAAAGTCTTTATGCGACAACGGTTTTACTCTTTTGTACCTTTTCCTAAAGGTACCGTGAGCTTGAAAACAATGTTGCGTCCCATATCAAACACTCCCCGTCGTCCGGTAAGCGCGTTCACATCGCAGTATTTGAGGCGGCTCAGGTGGTTTTGGTAACACACATCGAAAAGGTTGCTCACAATCACATTTATCTCAGCTATTTTGCGACCTCTCACAAATATATTGGTGCCAGCCGAGATGTTTACAAGAGCGTAGGCAGGCGTCTCCGTTTCGGTATCAAATGCTGTAAAACATTGTTTTTGTGCAAAATATCCGTCAAGTTGCGCTTCTACGTATGCTTTCTTTATTCCGTGCCGAATAATATCCCACCTTAAGTCGGTGGTGAGCCGTGGGGCGGGAGTCAAAGGCAGGTGGCTCATGTCGGCGGGCTGGTTGCGTAGGTGCGTACTTACGTAGGAGAAAGTAGCGCCTAAGTGCAGAGGATTTACAGGATGCGCATCAAAACCGGCCTCGAAACCCCACAGCATGGCATCGCCCTGCGAATAGGCGAAAGTCATAAGGCCGGGTTCCACAACACTGTCGATACGGTGTGTGTAGATGTAGTTGCTCACGCTGTTGGCGAAAGCCGATACCTGCACCAACAGCCAGCGGTAAGTGTAGTCAAGGCCAAAGTCGGCCTGCAGACTGTATTCCGGGACAAAGTTGCGGTTGCCAATCTCGTAGCGCAACGTGCCTTCGTGTTGGCCGTTGGCCGACAGCTCGCTGATATTAGGTGCACGGAACCCCCGAGCTATGTTGAACTTCGCCGTAAGGCCGTCGGTAATGAGATATGTCGCGCCAAGGCTGCCTGTAAGTCCGGTAAAATTGCGTGAGAAGTCGCGGAAGCGCAACTGCCCATCGTCGATAAGACTGTCGGATTTCAGGTAACGATAGTCGAAACGCAGTCCGCCGCTGAAATTCCAACGCTCAAGACTTTTGGAGCCTGTGGCGAACACTCCTATATCGGCTAACCGGTAGTCGGGTATCAGGTACTCTTCGCCTTTGTTGGACGACTGCTGCAACATACCGTTTATGCCCGAAGAGTATTTCCATCCGTAACTCACGTTGCTCACATAGCGCAGGTCGTAGTTGATGGTGCCAAGATGCAGGCACAGACCGTAGTCGTAGGGCGTTTCCTCGTACTCCTGTCGTGTGTTATGCTGAAATCCCACAATGGCTTTGATATAGCCTTTTTTCAGATTTACGAAAGTTTCGGACACCGCTTTATGATGAAAAACTTTTTGGAACGGCAGTCCGTGTTTGTAGGTGGCAACATTGTCGTTATACGAGAGCAGATTGCCCGTAATGCTGTCGCGTTCGCCTTCCACAATACTCGGATTGATGTTGTAATAACCGATTTTGAGGTTTGAGTATCCCCATTTTTTTATCAGTCCCAACCGCAATGCTATGGCACGCTCGCTGAACTGCGAGTTGGGGACATATCCGTCGTAGCTGTTTTTGTAGGCGTGCGCGAACTTGTCGCTGTAGCGGATGTCCCAAACAAAACTGTTGTGGTTTCCGCCAAGGTTCAGCGAATAGTTAATAAGGCCGTTGTTGGTGTGGTATTCGGCATCTAAGTTGCCGCCCACAGTGCCGAGTGGTTGCGTTGGGGTATTGTTGAAAATTATCACTCCTGCCATAGCATCGGAACCGTACATGAGGCTGGCCGGACCTTTTATTATCTCTACCGACCCCACGTCGTGAGCGTCTATTTCGACCCCATGTTCGTCGCCCCACTGCTGTCCCTCCTGCCTAATGCCGTCCTTTACCACAAGCACACGATTGTACCCCAACCCTCGTATCACAGGCTTGGATATACCTCCGCCCGTAGCCACTTGCGACACGCCGGGCTGCTTTGCCAAAGCGTCTATTATGTTGCTTGAGGATGTCTGTTTCAATGTGTTTGCATTAACCACTGTAACAGGCAGTGGCGAATGTTTTATAGTGGTTTTGCCGGCAACACAATGCACCACTACTTCATTAAGTTTTAGCTGACCCGAAAGCACATCATTCGTGTCGGGAACATTCTGCGCCGCCAAAGGCGTACACATCGCCAATGGCAACAAAATCTTCAAAATTTTCATGTTTTTAAATTCTGATTATAAATTACTTAAGGGGACTTCTATTTATTCGTTTGAGAGCGTCACTCCGACACGCCTGTTCTTTATTTGCCTGATATACCTCACATTAGCATGTGAGGTTATTGAGAGTTTGCCTCTCCGAGGCAATTTATAGAAGCCCCATTAAAAATTTCCCAAAGGTGCGGGCTTGCAAGTATTTAATATCAGAAAAGGGGAGGGGCTCGTGGCGATTTGGTAGGTTGAACGGCAGTTTGTATGCCAACGGTTTCGCAAGCATAGGGCACAACCGTTGGCAAAAGTAATGTTTTTGGGACATTGGTGTGGTTGCCTATATACGTCTGCTGCGAAAACTGACACAGCATACAGTCGTGGTGGCCAAAAGTGGTTGTAAGGTGTCCCGAATGGTGCTGATGATGAACACAGTCGAAACAATGTACGGGTTCCTGTGCTACCGGAGTGTGGGTATGTAGCGACGACAGCAATACTGCCGGCAGATAGGCCAGCAGCAGTGCCATTGCGTATAAAGTGGTTTTAAATCGCTTCATAATCCCACATCTTTTCAAAAAACGGCTTCGAGGGAGGAAAAACCTCGCTGCCTGTATCCGTTTTACTTGTTTTTATTTCTGATTATCTGGGTATTACCCATAGAGTTAAGCAGAGTTACTTTTGCGGTATATGCTTTGCCGGCACGCTCGTACTGCACGTCAATTTTGTCTCCCGGGCTGAAACGCCCCATCTCTTCCATCAGTTCAGCAAAACTGTTGATTTCTATATTGTTGATTTTCAGAATAATATCTCCCTGGCGCATACCAGCGTTGTATGCCGAAAAATCGGGAGTTATTTTGGTGATATACAGTCCTTTGATAGCCGAAGCCCCGGTCTCTTTGGCAATAGCCGATGTTACATCTGTAACCTGCACGCCAAGGTAGGCACGTTGTACGTTGCCATATTGCTTGAGGTCGCCCACCACCTTGATTGCGAGGTTCGACGGTATAGCAAAGGAATAGCCTGTGTAGTAGCCGTTGCCCGAGGCTATAGCCGTTACAATACCTATCAGTTCGGCCTTGTCATTAACCAAGGCTCCGCCGCTGTTGCCCGAATTAACAGCTGCGTCGGTCTGTATAAACGATTCTATGGGGCTTTCCACGCCACGCGTGTTTTCTATGATGTTTACATTGCGCGCTTTGGCACTGATAATGCCCGACGTAACGGTAGAAGTGAGGTTGAATGGGTTGCCTATGGCAAGTACTGGCTCGCCGATTTTGGCTTCGTCGCTATTGCCGAAAGGGATAAAGGTTAGGTCGGTGGCCTCTATTTTGATAAGGGCGAGGTCGGTGGCGGGGTCGGTGCCGACAATATGAGCAGGGAGTTCACGCTTGTCGTTGAGGGTTACGGTGATGGCTTCTGCATCCTGCACCACATGGTTGTTGGTAAGTATGTATCCGTCGGAGGAGATGATTACTCCCGAACCGAAAGCGCTATATACCTGTTCCTGAACGCCTTGCGGTATCAGCAAACCAAAAAACGACTGATACATGGGGGTAAGCTGTTTCATCTCGGTTTTTATGTGCACCACACCATCAATAGTAGCGGCAGCCACCTCGGTGAAATCGGTGAGAGTAAGTCGTGGAGCGTTGGAGTTCTGTTTTTCTGTTAAATCGGTTCGCGAACTATCGCCAGACGTGCTGTTGCACCCCTGCGCCACAATGGTAAAGCCAGCAAAAAGCAAAAGAAATATTCTGTTCATAAGTGTTTTTTTTTTGTTATTAACTTCCAAACGGCATTTTTATTGTATAGGAACTCGGTTTTTTACTTCTCCCTGTCTCCTCAAGATTTTTTCTCCCCCTTGCCCCCTCAGGAGGAACTTGTTTGGGCTGCCCTGTTTTGCAGGGGTCTGTGTTTTGACTAACGGATTTGTGCGAGGGGATAAGTCTGTACGTGTGCAGGCTAAACATACCCGTTTAAGGGCGTTGGTGGATTTTTTGTGACCCTACAAAAAAACTGAAGCGGAGCTTTCAGCTCCGCTTCAGTTTTTCGTAATTACATGTGTTTATACACTAAATTAATTTGCATCTTTTACAAGGCGTACCGAGAAACCACGGCTACGTGCTGTATTAGTACTACTATAGTACCTTGGCTGAACTCCAGCACTAAAGGTAGTACCCCCGTTCTGGAAAAGTAGGCCGTACGAGTATGAGCTAGAAGTATTGTATCTCGTAGCTGACCAGTAGTAGCCCCTCGGAGTAGTTCCAGTAGCACTGGAGACTGTGGTATTATTGCGGTAGCCTCCAGCGGGAAGGAATATGCAACCGGCATTCTCCAATATGGTCCAGTTGGATAGAGTAATAGTGTTGCCATCGTAATTGGAATTTACTGTGTTGATATTGGACAAAGAGTAAGTGGATGTTGACCAGTTGTCCGGTAATATAATTAATCCTCTTATACCGTTCACAATTGCTTTGGCATAACGGTTGCCAGATCTTGTATTCAAAACATATTCCCATTCAGTTGATGTAAGTGTACGCCATGTATCAGGGGCGTCAGTGCTTGAGGTCTGTGGGTTATAGATAGCATTATAAACACCCCAGTCATAATTGGTGCTTGCAATGTCGTTGCTTCCATTACCATAATTCGAGTTGCTTGTGCTTGTCATGTACGGATACTTGCTATTATATCCGCTTGTGCCCCAGCCGAAAAGGTTTATCCAACCAGTGTAAGTGGATGAGGCATTTTTATTGCGGGTTGCAATAGTGTCCCACTGGTTTTCGGCAAAACGCCATGTACCAGCAGCCGTGCCACCGCCTTTTACCTCATGTGTTGTTGCAGAAGCTCCACCATTTGTGGCACTCCACTGTAAGTTGCCCGGGGAGAAAATAACTTTTTTGGTTGAGGATACGGAGAACAATCCATCTATTTTTTCAAACGCTACATTATTTATAGTAGAATTATAGACGGTGTTACGATCAAAAGGTTGTGAACCCATATTAAGGGTTTTTGTTGTGTATTGGTCATCGGTGTTGTACATTCTCATGGTAATGATACCGCCTGTAGCCAGCGGAGGCAGAGCTATATACACGTCAGTGGCCGATGTGATATCTATGTAATTATGTGTGCCGTCGGTGCAGTTAATTGTAATTGCGCCGTAGGTACCACCAGTATAGTTGAGTTCTGAGGTTATGGTAAAGTTGCCGTGTAGATTTTGTGAAGAGTGGTAAACAACTATCTTGCTGAGTTTCTTGTTGCTAACATTTGTACTGGTTAGAGTGAGTTTCAGTAGGGATACGAGATTCTTCATGGCAAAGTTCACATCATTGGAGCCGGAAGTCACGTCGGTGTGGGCAGCCATGTAGGTAGTTCCGTTTAAAGGCGAAGAACTGTTGAAAGTCTGTGTTGAGGGTAGGTTTACAACAAGACCACTTGTTGAGGACGATGCATATATTGTTGCAGGATAAACAACCCAATAACAGTCTTTACCGGCATGGTTGAAAGATGTTACATCTCCTCTGAAATTGGCGGCACTGTCGTTTATATTAGTGGCAGTAAGTGTGGTGCCGTTGATGTTTATAGCGTCACCATTGTCCCAGTATGGGCGGTTTGTGCCGACATTGAGGTGCGCCTTGTCGGTATTTTTCGGCATGGTGGCCGTGGCGGAAATGGAACGATTAAAGCGTATTGTCGATTTTTCAACGCTTAACTCCTCTTTGTTGCAGGATATAGTTATTGCAACGATAACTACTGCTACAAATACTTTTGTGATTTTTCTAAAATTTGATTTCATTTTATGTATGCTATTATTATTTTTTTATTATATGTTTCTTGTTGGCAAAATAAATATTGGTTCCGTAGCGACTTCTGCACACGAAAGTGTAGTTGGATATGTGTATAATTTACTGGTAATCATGGGTTTGAATGGTAGAGAGGGTAGTATACTGGTAATCAGGTGTTTGCACATATATATGATATGTGCAAATATTTTAAATACTTGATTATCAATCTGTTTATACATTTTTTGTTATTTTTTTTACAATTGCAAATATACGATATTTTTTAATACGATAGAATTTTTTTTTTATTTTTTTTACTCACCCTGCTTCTCCAGAGAGTTTTTTTTACTTCTCCCGGCCTCCTCAGGTTTTTTTACTCCCCCTTGCCCCCTCAGGAGGGGGAACTTGTTTGGGCTACGACGTTTTGTGTGGGTTTGTGTTTGGACTAATTGGGCATGGGTGCGGACCAAGTTCCTTCTTTTAAGGACGGTGAAGAAAAGTCCACTGGACTTTTCGATAGCGAAGCGGAAAAGACTTCAGGAGGACTAAAGGCTTGTGCGTGGGCAAGTTTTATGACAATCTTTTGGCAAGTTCCAAGGCTTCGTAGATATTATCCTCCAATGAGCAATATGTCCATGAGCCGTATCTGCCGATAGAGTAGATGTTATTTGCCGCAAGTAGCTTTTTCTTTTCGTTTTTGTCGGTTTCGGATTGCTGTGTTATGTGTACGTAGGCTGGTTCCATCACCACATGGTGTTCTGCCACAAGGTGTTCGTTGTTGAGTATCCCTACCTTTTTCAAATCGCTAAGCACTTTCTGCCTATAGTTTTCTATATCGATAGTCTTTTCCAATTGGTTGAACCCAATTTCGACATACAGCGACATTTTGTCCTGCCCTATAATATTGTCGTAAAAGCCCACCCTGTAGAAAACCAATTCTGGGTCGGGGAAATATATCCAGTTGTTTTTCCTTTCCCGTCCCTTTTTGTCGAAGCCGAGGTTGAAGACCAGCACCTTGTTGCAGGTGTAAGCCGACTCGTCGAAATCTAAGCCGCATTTGCGCAACAGCGTGGGAAATGGCACTGTGGATACCAAATTATCAAACTTTATAGTGCGTTTGTTTGTATGTGCCGTTCCTGTAGGGGTATCAACGGAGAGTAGCTCCTCGTTGAGGCATATTTTTTCTGGATCTATGCGCGAGGCTATCGAGTCCACAATTTTTTCGGCTCCGTATTTTGGGTAGAGAAAAGTGGCGTTGTACGAGCGGTTCTCCGAGTTGCGGAAATTTCTGACAATCTGTTCTTTATCGGCATAGGGGAAGAAACGCCCCATAGCATCGGTGTCAAGATTGTCCAAGTCCGTAGCATAAAGTTTTTCGTTGTATGGAATAAGGAACTTCTCGGCAATGGACTTGCCAAATTTCGCATAAAGCATTTTCTTAAAAGTATCCGTCTTTCCGCCGTTTTCCGCCGTGAATAGGTCGTAAAGGCAATCCACAAACTCCTCCTTGTCCAACTGGTGTATGTTCATCTGAAAAGGATAGTCCACGAGTTTGCCTTTGTAATATATCTGCGTGTGTTTCACCACGTTAAGAATATCCTCGGCGGGTATTCGCTCCATTACAAAGTCTTTTATCTCAGGTCTTTGGAAATGAAAAAAGTGTCCAGAATAATCCCACACATAGTCTTTTTCCCTCACAGTGCGGCAATAGCCGCCAATTAGGGGATCTTTTTCCACGATCAGACAGTCGTTTTTCGAAAATGCGGCATAACTCAGTCCCGATATGCCCGCTCCAATTACCAAATCCATAAGTCTAACTTATTACATTGTTTTTCTTTGCCCAAAAGCGCACTACCCTGATTGCCAAATCGGGAGTATGCCTGAGCATGAACACCAAAAGTCGCACAGATTTGTTTTTACGGTAATACCGATTTGTGCAATAGTCGGGAACTTGTTTGAGGAAAGATTCGTAAATGCGGTTGAAAGTGGCTTTCTGTGGGTCGGTGGAATTTGTTATGTAGTTTGTAACGGACGAAAGGTAACCTTTCTTTATGTACATAAAATCGATTTCCTCTTTAAAATCGGCGTATATGCCGTGCTTTTTCGAATAGGCCAACAGTTTGTCGAATACGGAGATGCGTTTTTCGTATTTGGTGCTATCCTTGGTAGTGCAAACCGACCCCGGACGTATAAGATATTTGTAAAACGGCTTGTTCACGTATGCAATATCTTTTGCCGTCATCCACGCGCAGGATACAAAATAGCTGTCGTCGGCGGCACGGTCTTCGGCAAATCGTATGTCGTTGTCCGTTACAAACTCCTTTTTGTATATGAATGAAGCAAATAGCGAGACATAATGCGTGAGCAGGAATCTCTTTTTTTCGGCTGTAATAAGCCCGTTGCCCACCTGCGGATTTTCCAACACGCCACCAATTTTGCCATCGGGATAAACCTTTTGCATCTGACAGCAACACAAATCGGTGGTGCCATTGGCCACAGCTTGGTTGTACAACTCTTCGAACATGGTTGGATCCACCCAGTCGTCGCTGTCCACAAAGGCGATGTATTGGCCTTGGGCGTGGGGAATGGCGAAATTGCGTGCCATACCCGCGCCGAGGTTGTGTTCAGGTTTCATAAACCTGAACTGCTCCTCGCGCGGATGTCCGGCTATGGTACGTTTGGCAATATCGATGCTATCGTCGGGACCGTGGTCGTCCACGAAGATAAACTCCATGTCGTCCAAAGTCTGTGCCAGCAACGAAAGTGTACATTTTTCAATATATTCTGCCACCCCGTAAACGGGCAGTATCACAGAAACCTTTACCATTTATTTTTTGATGATTTTACGCACGCTTCCGTTGAGTTTTACCATATACACGCCTTTTTGCATACGGCTGATGTCTATTGTGGCCGAACCTTCGGCAACGGCTTGTGTGGCAACGGTTCTGCCTGCCATGTCGATAACTTCAACCATTGCGCCGTTACGCACAGCGCTGCCTACGCTAACGATAACTTTGTCGTTGGCCGGATTGGGATAAACCGTGAACTCGGTAGCTTCGGCGGTTTGCAGCAGTGTTATCGGCTCGAAAGAGGCACCCTCTGTTAGTTCGTAGCCGTAGTTGAGTTCTACATAGTTGCTGTAGTTATTGTTGTTTGTAAGCACAACGTAAGTTTTTCCGCTGCTGTGTACAGGCACTGCAAATTGGCCTTCGGAGAGATTTCCGAAATAGTATTCGGCGTTGCCTGTCATATCTCCAGTTTTGAATTTGTTTATATTGCTTTCATCAACCACATAAACGCTTACGTTGCTCGGAGTGTTGGTGCGTTGGAAGAAACGTCCGTTTTGGCAGTCGGATGGACGCGCGTCGGTGGTAACGTTTTCGGCTTTGGCGTTGATATTGAGGCTTTGTGTGGCTTGGAACTGGTTTTGGTCGCAGGTAACATCGTTGCGGAGTGCCGATGCTGCAGAGGGGAAAGTAAAAGTATATCTATAAGTTAGCCGTGGTGATGCGTTGGCAGAGGCGCACACTTGATATACTTGTCCCGATGTGGTGGGGAAAGAGCCGAATTTTGGGTGGTAAACTTTCATGTAATATTTGTTTTGTGTGCCAACAACCAAATCCACAACGCCTTCGGCATTAGTCCAAGCATAGCCTGCACTCAATATATAGGGGTTGGTGGAGCTGTACTGGTAGTTTGTGGAGTATATTTCCACACGCACGCCATCAACGGGTTTGCCGGAGGGGTCTTTAATTGTTATTTTCAGGCGACAGGCGGCGGTATCCTTGGAGTAGGTTTTGGACACGTTGAGAAGACTGCCGTCGGGCACTTCGCCGTGTACGTAAGAACTGGTCCAACCGTAGCCGCCGTTGGCTTGCATATTGGTCATTCCCCAATAATAAGGTCTGCCTGACGAGAGGCCTCCACGGAAGAACTCGAAATGGTGCCAAACGTCATCGCCACCGTCGTGTATGGCAGCCCACACGTGGTCGTCGCAGTTGTCGGACACGTGCATACAGGGAATCAAGGCGGTACGGGCGGCAGAGGTTACAAGAATTGCGTCCTCGTGGCAGTTGCCAACGTGTTTCCAAGCTATTTGGTTGGGGTGGGACGGACGATAGTCGCTGGCCGAGGTAACGTCCCAAGGTATGCAACGCGAACACCAGTTGCCAAGCACGTCCAAGGCACTTTGCGAAGAATTGTAGTTGCGGTTGAAAAACAGTATTCTCGGGCTTTCGTCCCAAAGGTATTCGGGCATTTGCATAAGCTGTCCGAGGCGGTGTATGGTGTCGATGCAAACGCTGTCGCGGGCTCCGGAGGAACTTACGGCGGGGTAGCCGCACATATTCACATTCTGATATTCGTTGGTGGAGCTGGGGTTGTTCCACAGATAGTCGCGCCAAAAATATCCCCACGAGCGTTGCGAGCTGTACGATGTAAGGTCTCTTACCACAAGGGCTTCGTCGTAGATTTTGGGCATAACGATGAACATATAATAGTAGTAGCGGTCCACTTCGCGCCAGATATAGTTGGAGCCTTGTTTTATTTTGTATTCGGTGGTGGTGTACCAGTCGCCGGTGGTGGTGTCGCCGTGTTCCTTGATACGCACGTATTTAAGAGAGTCGGCGTGCAGGTATATCATTTGGGCGTTGGAAAGCAAATAGTTCCAGTCCGAAGCCTGATTGAAAGCCGTGTGGGTGAGCACTTCGGCAGGTAGGTAGGTGAGCTGGTAAGCTACCTCGTCGAGGTATTGCTTGGGGGTGCTGTTTATCATTTGCACCATACGTGTTTGGTAGGTGGATGTCATACGGCGCATTTTGAAACGCAGGTCGTACTGCAGCCATTTCGGAACTCTTGCTATGGCGTTTTCAATGGCATTGGACAGGCTTATATGCGTGCTGTCGTCGGTAATATTGCCGTTTTCTACGGTAAGAATAACCGATTCGCCCGGGGCAAGCATACGTTTGTTGCCCATGGCGGCCTTGTTACCCGACTTTACGCCAATGTTGCGGTATCCCACAACAGGGCTGTCGTCCTGCGGAAGTGCCACTACGCTGGTAGCCCTCTCGGAGTTGGGAATGTATGTTCCCGGCAGTTCCGATTCGCCAACGGGCTTGGAAATTATTATGCTCTCCTGGGCGTTGATGCCTAATGTTACAAGCAATGTTGCAAATGTCAAAATCAGTCTTTTCATTGTTTTATGGTTTTATTGTCAAACATTTATATTCTTTATTCGTTTTCTGCGCAAGACAGAAACGATTTTGCAAATTTACGTTTTTTTTCCTAAACTACAGCATTTTTTTTTCGATATTAACAAAACAGGCGGGCTTTTCGTAAGCTCCGCCTGCATGAAAAACTATGAATAAAAAAAATGCTCAGGTGTTACTGTCTTGCCTTTTCCAAAAATTCTTTGATGGTTATTTTTTCGGCGGTGGGTTTTGTTTTTTCGCTGAAAAGTTTGAACATCATTTCGCCACGCAAACGACCAAAAATCTGTTCCACGTTCTTGCGGTCTTTGGCTATACTTTCGGCAGTTTCCAATATGCGTTTCTCGAAATCTTCGTCGCTTTCGTCGTCTTTCTTTGCGTCGCGCTGTTTCAGTATGGTAACCACTTCATTAACCACATCGGCGTGCGATGGAGTTATGTTGCCTTCTTTGCTGAGGTTTTCTTCCAGTATCTCGACTTTGATGGATGGCAGATACGAGGTTTCCCAGTTGCTGATTACATCGTCGTGGCTTGTGCCTTTTTCGCTGCGTTCAGCTATGTAGCGCTGCAGGAATTTGGTCGGCAGTTCGGTGCCGAAATTGTCGAGGAGCCATTTTTCAACGTCGTTCACATACATTATTTCGCACTGTCTGCCGTAGCTGTCTTCGATGTCTTTCTTTATGCTTTTTTTGAACTGTTCCGCGGTTGTAATGCCTGCACCCGGATACATTTTGTCGAAAAGTTCTTGATTGACCTCGTGCGGTGTGATATGTGCCAGGCTGCTGATTGTGAGCTCTATGTCGGCTTTGTATTTTTTTGCCTCGGCGGCGGGCAGGTGGAAAATCTGCTCTATGTCGGCGGCGGCGAAAGCCTTGCCAACGTTGAAAGTAACTGCATCGTTGGCTTTTTTGCCCATAAACTGCTGTTTTATTGCCTCGTCTTTAATCTTGGAAATCTCAAACACGGCAAATTTGCTTTTAGCTTCGGCAGGTTTCTCGCCTTTTTCGAGTTCCACAAAACTTGCGTAAACGCTGTCGTCGTCGGCGTTTATCTGTTCGGGGACTTCGAATTTGCCATAGTTGCGGCAAATGGAAGAGATTTGTTCGTCTATGTCTTTGGCTACAACTTTCACCTGATACAGCTTGGTGTCTATTTTGTCCCACTGTATGTCCATTTTGGGGAAATATGCGGCGTCGAAATAGAAAGTATAATCGGTTTGTGTTCCGAAATCTATGGTGCCGGTTTTTTCGTCGTTGGATATTGGTGTGCCCAAAAGGTCGAGTTTTTCATCGACAATATATTTGTAAAGAGTTTCGTTGAGGGTGTCCTGAACGGTGTCGGCCATAACGGCAGTTTTGTAGTACTTGTTTATCAGTTCCATAGGGGCGGTGCCTTTTCTAAATCCCGGTATATTAGCCTTTTGGCGGTACTCTTTCAGTTTTTTGGTAACTTTTTCCGAATAATCGGTTTCGTTGATGTCAACTTTTATCAAAAGTTCAAGATTTCCAACGTTTTCTCTTGTTATATTCATGTTGTTATTTTTGTATAATTGTGATTACTAATGCTATATGCTTTTTAAAGCAATTTGCAAAGTTACGAACTTTTTACGAAATAAACAAATTTTTTTATGATAGTGTTGCAACTTGCGCATTGAACAAACGGTTTCGTTTAAATATCCTTTATAGTATATTTGTTTTCCGGTAACTGCGAAACGGGTGTTTTTTGTAAATGTGAGTTCTTGTTTTTTTTTAATAAGCTTCTTTCTATCGCTAATGATTACATATCCGCCACAACAGGAATCGGCACAAAATCATTTGGTTCAACAGCAAAAAGCTCAATATATCCATTACTGATTTTAAACAAAAGACCTTCCTTAACAGTTTCTTTAAAAATTATGAGACTATCCAAACTTATCCATTTCAAAGAATCGGAATTGTAAAAGCCACAACCGATGTTATACTTATCAAATAGTAGAACTTTATAATTGTCTATGTTAGTAATACCTTTTAAGCCATCGGTAGTCATACATGTAGTCATCCATGAGTTTATACCATAGATAAGTATCAGAGAATCTTCTTCCGAAAATCCTTTTAGACCCTTTAAAAATTCAATTGCATATACTGTCGAATCCTTATAACAACCATCCGACGTATAACAATTTAAGTTGTCAATATAATAATAAAACGCCGTTTCTATGCATGGTAAAATTTTAAATGGTTGAGATATGGTATTAGGATGGTCTTCTTTGATATTAGTATTGCAGGAAACCGTAATAATCAAAAGACTACTAATTAACAGACTAAATGTTAAATGTTTTTGTTCCATGATTTATCTTGAATTTTCTACAATTTTATTCTCCTAAGTTGAATTTAATGGTCATTTATACTTTTCGTTGTTTTTAATTTCCTAACATTGTTTCAGTTGGGTCCTTCTTTTGGGGAGAAACGTCTCAAACATGCCCCCGAGGCTCTAATTTTCACATAGAGGCGGCGGGTTCATTATCAATTTTCCGTTCCGTAGCACCATAGGTCTAATTAGGGAATGAAAATAGCATATCGGTAATATATGGCAGACTTGTTGCGTCTCATACAAAACACCTCTGGTGAGCCACCCTTTATCCGCAAATTGTATTGTTATACCATTGGCAGACTTAAAAGATCCAACTATAGGGAAAATCTCAAGCTTATCTTTGTACAAAGTATCGTATTGTATGAAATCCACTAATGTATCCATATTATGGATGGAGATACTTACCAAGATATTACATCTTTTCGGGTCAAAATCATCATGTAAGTATTCGAGGAAGTCTTTGAATACGATGTCAAAGTTCTCTAGTTCCGACACGAGTGTATCAAGTTCATCCGACAAGGATTTGTTGAGTATTACAAAATCCGTATCCGTAATCGTATCATTTCTTTTTCCATTATGGCATGAACAAAGAAACAATACTGTCAATGTGAAAACAATCAATAAAAAGATGTTGCGTGATTTCATAATATATTCAATTCTTGGGTTATAATTGTACAAAAGCAGTTTTGAGGCGTTGTTGTCGCACTGCTCCTTGCGGCACGCCCGGCAGGGGTGTTAGTGGGGTTTGTTCTATGTCTTAACTCGTTTAGCATCATTTTTTATAACGGCGGCGGTGTGGGGTTATTGTTTCATAGAGAATATGTTACTACATGATTATTTAATAAGGAATACCTTCCATTATAGAATCCGTATCAATTTTGCAAAATCCTTTGTCCAAATCAAATATATATTTTGATGATATGTGTTTTTTGTATAGTGTATCAACTTTTTCTTCTCCATATGTATATTTAATATTATTGGTGTCCGATAAAAAATCAGATGCGGTATTATAAAAATGTAAAGCATTGATATATAGCAATGATGTGGTTTGCCAAACAGCAATTTGTCAAAG
>CAJOEN010000023.1:407-28570 GCA_905233475.1 uncultured Bacteroidales bacterium | reverse complement strand
TTGCTCCTGCAACACAAAATACTGTGTATCAACGAGAAAAAATTTATATTTTCCGCCGGGGTTCGGTACTTTTTGGACTTTTTTGTGAGAATTTTGAGTAAATATTTGGACTTTTTTGTGTTTCTATCGCTTGAAAAATGCAAAAAACACATCAATAAGAAGATAATGCTCTGATTTTCAATAATAAACTTTAGTTTTTGAGGTTTTTTGCAAAGTTTTGTCGATTATTTGTTATTTTTTCGTATTTTTGCATGATTTTATACATGAAAAACGAACATTTAAAACAAAAAAACATAAATGAACACAACAAGCTGTGATTCAAACATTAACATTGCAGTAATTCTGGCGGGAGGAGTTGGTAGCCGTTTGGGGTGTCCCACTCCCAAACAGTTCTTGAAAGTGGCTGGAAAGACTGTTATCGAACACACGATAGACGTGTTTGACAACAACAGCCTAATTGATGAAATCGCCATTGTGATTCATCCCTCGTATATGGATGATATTGAAGGCATTGTGGCGCGCAACCAGTGGAAAAAAGTAAAACGCATACTGAAAGGTGGTAACGAGCGCTACATGTCTTCTGTTTCTGCAATTGAGGCATACAAGGGCCACGGAAACTGCAACATGATTTTCCACGATGCCGTGCGTCCGCTTGTAAGCGACAGAATTATAAAAGACGTTGTTGAGGCTCTCAAAAAATATGATGCCGTGGATGTAGCCGTGCCTGCCACTGACACTATAATGGCAGTAGAGAAAAACGGCGCGTTTATCGACAATATTCCCAATCGCAAACTTCTGCGCCGCGAACAAACCCCTCAGGCATTCAAGTACGATGTGGTGGCAAAAGCATACGAAAAAGCTCTGAAAGACCCTGATTTTGTATCAACCGACGACTGCGGAACCGTTGTGAAATATATGCCACATATAAAAATATACGTAGTGGAAGGCGATGAATCGAACATAAAACTCACACACAAAGAAGATTTGTTTCTTTTGGACAAATTGTTTCAATTGCGTTCCACAACGCTTAACGACAAAACAGACTTAGGTGATTCTAAAGACTAAGTAATTGTTGTTTTTGGGTGGTAATTCAGACATCGGCAAAGAGTTTGTGGAGATGGCAAGGCAAAACGGTGCCAAAGGGGGATTCGGGGTGATTTCTTATGTAAAACAAGCCGACTTTTTCAGAAATTCGTGTTTATATCGGCAAAAAATGCGGAAAAACATGGAGCAATGCATTTAAAGCACCGACATTCAGCAACTATCAGCAAATAAATTATTATTTAAAAGTTTTTTTCATGACTTTTGTCTATCATATTTTATTTTTTTGTATTTTTGCAAAACAAAACATATCAACATATAAGATATTAAACATAAAAAAGAATTCAAATGAAAGAGCCAAAAATAATCGCGGAAATTGGGTGCAACCATAAAGGCGACATCGATATTGCCAAAGAGATGATTCTGACAGCTGCAAAATACTGCAAGGCAGACATCGTGAAGTTTCAAAAAAGGTGCAACAAAGAATTGCTCACACCTGAAGAATACAACGCCCCTCATCCTAATCCTCACAACTCATACGGCAACACATACGGCGAACACAGAGAGTTCTTAGAATTCACTCTTGAACAACACAAACAACTTCAGAAATGGTGCGAGGAGTATGGGATAGAGTATTCCACGTCGGTTTGGGATGTTACATCAGCAAAGGAAATAACCTCCCTAAAGCCAAGTTTAATAAAAGTCCCTTCGGCCTGCAACCTAAACAAAAATCTTCTACAGTACCTGTGCGACAACTTTGAAGGAGAAATACATTTGTCCTTCGGAATGACAACAAAAGAAGAAGAGGAGTCCATTGTTGAATTTTTCGAAAAGAACAAACGCAATATGGATTTGGTTATATACAGCTGTACTTCCGGATATCCCGTTCCCTTTGAGGACATCTGTCTTTTGGAAATAACACGGCTGAGAGAGAGATACTCCAACCGTGTAAAAGCCATAGGTTTTTCGGGGCATCATTTGGGAATAGCTGTAGATTCTGCCGCCGTTGCCCTTGGCGCTGAATTCATTGAGCGGCATTTCACTTTAGACAGGACTTGGAAAGGCACCGACCATGCAGCCTCGCTGGAACCCGACGGAGTAAGGAAACTGGTACGCGACTGCAAAGCCGTTTACAAAGCATTGTCTTACAAACAAATCGACATTCTGAATATTGAATCGGTTCAAAGGAACAAACTTAAAAAGAATCAAATAAAATGGTGATAGCATTTATTCCAGTGCGTGGTGGCAGTAAATCCATCCCTCTGAAAAATATAAAACCATTATGTGGGAAGCCTTTGGTTTGCTGGAACATCGAAGCTCTTGAGGCGTGCGAAAAAGTGGACAAAATAATTGTTGCCACCGACTCCGCACATATTAAGGATGTGGTATTGTCCAAAAAATACAAAAAGACAGAAATTTACGACCGAGATGCAGAAAACGCTTCCGACACTGCCAGCACAGAGAGCGTCATGCTTGAATATCTAAACAAGGCAAATCTCCCTAAAGACACCATTTTTATTCTTGCCCAAGCTACATCGCCATTAACACAAACCATTCATTTCGACGAAGCGTTGGATTATTATTCAAAAGGCTGTTTCGACTCATTGCTGTCGTGTGTCAGGACAAAACGGTTTTTCTGGTCCGAATCGGGCCAATCTTCGAACTATGATTACGCCCATCGACCTCGCAGACAAGAGTTTGCTGGTTCCCTGATGGAAAACGGGGCTTTCTATATCAATACCGTAGGGAACATAGAGAATTACGGCAATCGTTTACACGGTAACATAGGAATTTATGAGATGCCACAATATACTGCCACCGAGATAGACGAACCCGACGACTGGACATATATTGAATTCCTTGCGAAAAAATATAATCTAACAAACGTGAACTGCGAACGCATCAAATTGGTATTATGTGATGTGGACGGAGTCCTGACTGACTCAGGGATGTACTATTCCGAAAGCGGCGACGAATTAAAGAAATTCAACACCCACGACGGCATGGGTTTCAAACTACTACGCGAAGCCGGAATAAAAACAGGCATCATAACTACCGAAAACACAAAGATAGTGGAAAACCGTGCCAAAAAACTAAACGTAGACTACCTGTATCAAGGCAAGCGCGAAGGTGGCAAACTGGAGGCGGCCAAAGAGATATGCGAAAAAGAAGGTATATCATTGAACGAAGCCGCATATATCGGCGACGATCTCAACTGCATGGAACTGCTGTCTACAGTAGGTATTCCGGCCTGTCCTGCAGATGCTCTGCCTGCCATAAAGAATTTAAACGGGATAATGGTACTCGGTAAAAAAGGCGGAGAAGGTGCCTTCAGGGAATTTGCCGAATGGCTTTTGGAAAACAAAATATAACCATGAAACATGTTTTTTCCGTTACAAGCCATCTAACTTTTCTCATTGCAAGAAAAACTATTGAGAAACTGCAACTCCGCAACGACGAATGCATTCTGCTTCTGCTACGAGACTACACTATTCCTCCTGCTTACGACAATCTGTATGCAACCGTTTCCACTTCTTACAATGTGGATGCAAAAAAAGGCAGGGTTTTTGCCGGCGCTAATTTCGCAAAGACATGTAAAAACATCAAAGATTTCGACCGGAGCATCGATCCATTGCTGTGCGGCGACGATTTCATCTGGTACACTTCGGTATGTTCTAATGACATTTGCAGCCTTATGGTTACAAAGCCTAATTGCAAAGGTTTTTATGTTACCGAGGACGGATTTGCTTCATATAGGGATTTCAATCCACAGACTTTCGTCGGATGGAGGTATTTGTTTTACAGAGTGCTGCTAAAGCCACTTTGGCCACGTATTTTCTCTGCTAAAAACCATTTCATATCTTCCGACAATCCAAAATACCTTGGGTGCATAGCCACCTCGACACTATGTTTTCCACTTCACCAAAACGATCTTATAGTAATCGGTTCTCCTTTTGAAACCATAGACTTGGGATTCGTCCCCGACGCGTTACTTTCAATTGACCCATTGTTTCTTTTCGTTTCAGATGAGGTAGTAATTGACCTGTATTCGCGGCTCGCCGATATTTTCAAGGGAAAAGACTACAAATCGATAGTCTACAAATTTCATCCTGTTTTTTTGTCGGAGTCCAACAAGAAACACAAAGAAAAATACAATAAAATAATACACGACGTTTGGGGAGAATACATTGTAGAACTCGACAAATCTGTTGTTCTTGAAAATGTTCTTCAGTCTTACAAATGTGATTTCTACACAGACAACTCTTCTGTTGCTATATACGGCAGCGTTACCGGGGCAAAATGTTACACGTACATACCCATTCTAAAGAAACATGTTTCCGCAGATATTTTAAAAAGCCAATATTCCATACCGACAGCTTTGAGGGAAATCTACAGGCCTGTCATAACCGATTAAATTTTCCCCTTAGTCCCTCCCCCATTTATTCTGTATAAGCACCTTTTTGGGCTGCTGCCTTCGCAGAAAATTATCGACGTGATCGAACAAACTATCAATCAGAAATAAACCGCATTGTTTCTCAACGCTTTAACCGTCCGACAATCTGGACAATGGACTAATTTCTATCTGCGCAAGGCTAACGCACCATCAGCGTAACAACCTTTTTGAAGGATTGTTTATTGCCTTTGGCATCAAACACTTCCATGTAAACCACATAGTTTCCAATCTGACAGCGTGCCTTGGCCTCGTTGGTGCCGTCCCACGAGAATACTCCGTTGCAACCGAGTATGGCGTTGCGCTCCAAACGGCGAACCAAACGCCCTTGAGCGTCGTAGATAAAGACATTGGCGGTATAGTCGCAATTCTCGAAACTGTACGAGAGGTTCATCACGTCGTTGTAGCCGTCGGCGTCGGGCGAAAAGACTATCGGGTCTATAGTTATATCGCCTTCGTTGTAGAGAAAGTTGTAACTCTGTGAGTTCTTGTAGGTTGGAGTAGCATAGCCGGCCGACTTGGAAGCCGAGTGCCAGTTACTCTCGTTCTGTGTGGCAAGGTCGAAAGAGCGACGTTCCAACGACACTCCCTTAACGTTGTTCAAAAACGTGTTGTGCATCTTTTCGGTGTAATCGAATCGGTCTATTATTGCACTGTCTTTCAATGCAATAACCACAGTACCCTCGCCATTGTTGAACGGGGGCATGACATTAAGCGGACAAATCACCTTTTCGGGGGAAAGCACTGTATATCTGCGACTTAAAATTGTATCGCGGGTTACAACACAATAGTCGTGTGGACCGAGGACGGCGGTGTCGGAAATGCGACATACACTCTTAATTCTGTTATTGGAAGCGTCCCAAGCTGCTAAAACAATGCCACTCAACGGAATAGCATATCCCGATTTGTTATAAATCTCGACAAAATCCTCGCCACCGACCTGAGGATTGAAAAGTATCTCGTTGATAATCAAATTCCTGTACGTAGTATCAAAGACAAACTCCAAATCGGTGGGTGCCATGATATTGGCCGAAAGGTCGTAGATGTTTTCAAGGTGAAGGTTGTATGTAACCAGCTCCTGCCACGAAAGTGCAAAAGTAAGCAGCACCGAACTGCCCAAATATTCCACTTGTATGGGATTTACGCCCGATATTGCATAATTCATTACGTTTGAAGCTGTTACCTTATCCACAACCTCATCGAAAGTAATTTTCACGGTATTCTCATCACGTGCCACAGCCGAAAGTGCCGTTGGCGGATTGTTGTCGGTAGCGGAACGTCTCACAAAGGCAGTGTCGCAGGCAGTCATAATGTTGCCCGCAAGGTCTTTAACTCCGCACACACGGATTTTGTGAAGTTCATCAGCCGAAAGTTTGGAGAACTGCAACATCACCTGATTAGCATTTAGCAAGGTACCGTTAAGCAATGGCAACTGTTGGGCGGAAGGCATGGTCAAAATGCGGTAGTTGGAAGCATTTACAGCCGTTGCGGAATCAATATCCTCGTTGAATGTTACAAGAACCATATCGTTGTTGTCGTCGGAAGAAGCTATAACCGCCGAACGAACAGACGGAGGTACTGTGTCGGGTACCAAAGGACGGAGGTTCACATTGTCGAGGTAGAAACGGTTATAGTAAGTTTTCGAATAAGTAAACCGCACTCCAAAATATCCCTGTTGAGTGAAATTGATGGCCGAAGGTAGTACATGCGTTGTGGAAACAGTGTCGGCTCGAAGGAAATTAGATGTTTCACGGTCGCACACACGCATAATAAGGGTAAAGCGATTTGAAAGCGTTTTTGTCAGAGTCATTTTTACAATCCTATAACCAATTGTATCATTGGTTGTTAGCAAGGAAGTTGCAACTCCACCCACACTTTGGAAAAGTTGGGCTTGCTTGGAAGTATTGAATGTAATATACAATGCATTCTGCGATTTTTCAATGTTGGCACTATCGCCCCAAAGGTAAACACTAACGTAATTCTTAGATGTTGGAATCGCACTAAGCACCTCAAAATCAAACTGTAAGTCATACACTGTATCGCCTGCCAAGAAATTGTATGGTACTGCAACCGAAGCTGGTGATGGCTTATTGATTGAATCGGGAACACGCAACTTTCCAGTGGCTGTGGAAAATTTGGCGGTGTCGCCTACCCAACCAGCGTAAGGCCACGAGGGGGAGCTAAAATCCTCAACCAACTGTGCGGCAGAGTTTTTTGGCAAAGTTACCGCAAGCATCGCACAAACAACTAAAGCACAATATTTTATCCTTTTATGCAAAAATCTCCCCATATCTATGAAAAATTTCATGTTCAATCGGTAAAATCACGTTCAATGACATGCTTTTTCTTGTACAACCAACCGCCTAAGCAATTAGCAACGTTCTTTCAGCCACTGGTGCAACAGCCTGATACCAAAGCCAGTAGCACCTTTACCATAGATACCGTAATCCTTTTCGCAGAAAGCCACTCCTGCTATGTCGAGGTGCACAAACGGGGCTTTGGCAAAATGTGCGAGAAACTTGCCGGCGGTTATCATGCCAGCATTTACACCTGCACCACTGTTTTTTATATCGGCCACATCGGATTTTATCAGTTCGCCGTATTCTTCCCAAAATGGAAATTCGGCAATACGCTCATAAACATCATCGCCGGCCTTTTTCAGTTGTTCCATTGTTTCTTGCGCATTCTGATGCATGGCCACAATGCCGTATTTGCCTATGGCACGCTCGGCGGCTCCTGTAAGGGTAGCGGCATCAACAATAACTTTGGGGTTGTAGCGGTTGGCGTAGGCTATGGCATCGGCCAATATCAGACGGCCTTCAGCATCGGTATTCACCACTTCCACCATTGTGCCGTCGTACATTTTAAGTATGTCGCCATTGGCGTAGGCGTTGCCGCAAGGACGGTTATCTGTAGCCGGAATAAGTGCCACCAGATGAATTGGAAGCTTGTCCTTGGCTACGGCAAAAATCGTGGCGGCCATAGTTGCCGCACCAGCCATATCGCTTTTCATGTCGTACATATAGTCGCCGGTTTTGATGTTGAGCCCACCGGTATCGTACATTATTCCTTTGCCAACAAACACCACAGGCTGTTCGCCCGCAACGTTTTCGGGTTTCCATTCGAGGACGATGAAACGTGCCTCGTCTACACTACCACGGTTCACTCCCAAAAGTCCGCCCATTTTCAAGGATTCTATCTGTTTCTGTTTCAATATTGTAACATCAACGCCCAAACTTACTGCCTCATCGTGAAGTATTTTGGCAAAAGTGTCGGCATTTAGCACCATCACCGGCTCATTGACCCAGTCGCGTGCCATACAAACGCTTTCGCAAAGGTTGAGCACCGATTCCATTTCACTCTTTTTCAAGCCTTTGACAAGCATATTCACGGTAGTAACCTTAGTCGGTTTTTCGCTTTTGTATTTGTCGAATTTGTAGGCACTCAGTAATAAACCTTCAAGAAAAGCCAAGGAAATCTCCTTTTCATCGCAAAATACCGTAAGGCTTTCCTTTTTTGACTTCTCTACCTTTGTGCAGACAGCATTGGCCGAATCGCGAAGTGTTTTAAGATTTCCGTCTTCGTAAAGCACCACGTATTTCTGAATATCCAATGTGCTAAGGTTCAGTATTTTACAATTCTTTTCGGCATTTTTTTCCACAAAAGCCTTTTCCTTATCGCTTAACGGGCTGTTTTTCATACAGTCAGCGACATTGTTTTTTCTAACAACAAGCACCAAAGGTTCGGTGTCTCCGTATTTTTTTACAATATTTACAGTCATAAGTATTTATTTTTACAAAAAAGCGACACATTTCACTGTGTCGCAATATTGTTTTTTATTTAATTTGTCGATTATTTAAATGTCATTGTTGTCCACGTGTCTTTGGTTTTGCCACCCGAAATCATTATAGGAATCTGTTGCAAGCCCTGCAATGAGGATTCAAAGGAGACTGCATCCTTTACGTTGGTAAACATATCGTCGTATGAGAGGTTACCTTTCGACTGTTTGAGTTCTTTGAGCAGGAAGTAGGTAAAGAATCCGTGTTCCTGTTCTTTGAAAGCATAACTTGTGGCTCCGAAATCGGAAGAGCTGAACACCACCACATCTCCACGGATACGCAAAGCCTTGGGTTTCTTTGTAGATGCACAGCGTCTTTTTTTCTCAGGAGGGAAAAGATAGTCGCCATCGCGCTGAACGCCATTGAAATTGGCATCTAAAAACAGCGTAACCGACTGTGCCTGAAAAGATGTGAGCATACTGCAGAGTTCGGTAATAGCCAGAGACTGTTCCACGAGTTTTGCACGATTTTTCTTGCTGAGAGGTTCTTTTCCGAGAGAGCCCTTAACGGGAATACATACGTCTGCCGGAAGTATGTATGGAGCGTTGCTGGCGTCCAAAATTCCATATCCTGCGTAATATATAATTATTTTGCCCTTGCCGCGTGTTACTTTCATAAGGTCTTGCAACCATTTCACACCGCTGTTGGCAATTTTCGATTTGTTTACGTTCTGCAACATCTTAAGCTGACGCTCGGGAACGCCGAGGGTTTTCAGGCAGTATTCGCGGAAAATATAAGCGTCGTTGGCCACGTAAGGCATGTGCGGGAAAAGCGTGTCGTAACGGTCGTTGGCAATAATCAGCACAAAAGTGTTGTTGTTGTCGGCGGGATTAACCGGAATGTTGATGTCCACATTGGGATCCTCTTCCTCCAAAGTGGCGAGCATGGATTTCCTTTTTTCGCTAAAAGCGTCAAGCACAGTAAGTTCGATGGAGCAACGACGGTACTGAGAACCTGTCATTTCGTAACTTTTGGTGTAGAACTCGTAGCTATTGTCAGTGTTGCGGAAATTGTCCACAGCTGTCTCCAAATAGTTTTTCACGCTTTGTCCACGCAGAAACGCGAGCTGGGCGTTGTTCACAATTCCCTCGGTCATATTCACCGAAATACGTGTAGGCTTGTCGTTATAAAAGACTTGTACATAGCGGAAATCGCCGTATTCGCCTTTGTAGGGCACTTCGCTTACAGGCGAGGCGTCGGTGCTGCTTGTAATTTTGACAAGAACTTTTTTGCCGCTTGTAAATATGTCGCGACAGTCGTTCTCCACAAACTGCTTGGTAAGTGTGCAGATGGCACGGCAGGCATTGGATTCGGTGTAGTTGTAGGCTCCGGCGCGATAGTCATCGGTCTGTCCTTCGATATGCTTGCAATTGTACGAGATTACGAAATTGTAATTCAATTTGCCCGTTCCGCCGCTTTCTTCGGTGAGGCTCGTCTGTATCGACACATCTCCCTCATCGTAGAGCTTCTCGTTGTTGGGCAACGACAGCAAAAGGTCCTTTGCTTTTTGCTGCATAAGCACCTGACGGCGAGCGACATCCTGCTGAAGATTTCTCACCACAGTGGCTTTGTAACGTGTATTGGTTTGTGTTTCAAGCGACGAACTTACAATTTCCTGTGCGTTTGCTACGCCGCAACTCATAACGATGGCCGACAAAGAAATGACCATCAGTCTCAGTTTTTCAGTAATGATTTTTGCCATATACATTATTTTTTTAAGTGCTTTACAATAGAACATTTTCACGAAAAAAACACGAACATGTCACTTCCGCAACATCGCTTTTCCGCGTTCCCACACGGTTTCCGCCATGTTAAGGAGGGCTCCGCAGGAATGCTCTTTCAAATGTGCAAAGTTAAGAAAAAAAGTCGGATTTTCCAAATCTAATTTTTATTGGAAGATTTTTTTGCCGCTATAGCAATATCCAAACATTCTGAAAAAGTGATTTAAAAGCATCTAGAACACTGAGAAAGTGATTATTGTCACAAAAAAGCTATTGAACCAAAAAGTAAAATAAATTCCAACACCGAGATAGTTGCCTATGGCATAGCCTATCAGTCCAATGGCAATGCCCGTTATAACAACATCCCTATTTTTGAGTATGGCTGCAACCATCGGCACAAAAGGCGGTGAGTTTATCAAAGCCACCGACGACACAAGTACCGTATCACCGTCGATACGGAATATTTTGGCAAAGAGAATCTGGAGCAACAGCGAGCCAAAAACAGTAAAGGCAATGTAATAAAGTATATACATATTTTCTAACAACTTGAGGTCGTGCACATTAACCATTGTTGCTATTGACAGACAAAACACATAGACAAAATACAGCCCCAAATCGAAAGTGTTGCCCAAGCGCTTAACCGGCTTGCTCAATGATAAAGCTAACGACAAAGTAGTGATTAACAGCACTATAACGGCCACATTATTGTCAATGGGAACTATCAGCGAAACTGCATACGATACCGCAGCCACAATCAATGCCACACAAACGGCAAGTACTTTTTTCCAAAAACGATTTTCCTTATCAATTTGTAAGTCAGGAGTTTCAAAATCGGCTACGTCCTTTTTTTCCTGCAAAGGAAGCAGTTTGCGAAAAACCGCTTTGCCAAAAAATATTACAAAAATAAGATATAATCCAGTGATAATCAGGTCGTAACTTGTAACCAAAAGATATAGGTCGTTTGGCATTCCCACGGCTTTGCTTATGGCTCCGATATTAGGTATTCCTCCTGTGTAAATTCCTGTCATAACGGCACTTACCTTGGCATAGGCCTCCGTTGCCATTGTACCTTCATCGGGGCGGAAAATGAAAAATCCTGCCAATATCACTATCATCACACTCGCAAAGCCTGTAAAAAAAGCCTTGGCAAGTTTTTTTGCCGACCACACCTTGAAATCACAACAGATAAGCATTAGCGGAATGGCTACAAGTACGGTGATGTTCGAAACGCTTTCGCAAGTGGCGGAAACAACGGAATTAACTATACCGACATTGCCTACCAGTAGGCCAATACAGTACAAAACCATCATTGGGCTTATCTTGTTTATAAACGTCCATTTCCTTGCCAAAAGTATCACTGCCAACGGCACTCCAAAAAGGTAAACCATTGACGCTACAACCTGCAACACATTATTATACAGCATTTTACGCTAAGCAATTATATTTATACAAAAATAAAATTCAAAAAAAAATTAAAATACTGAAAACCATAATTTTACAGTTTTCTTTTTTAATTATCCAACAACATTATCACATTGGACACTTTTCGCTCGCCCTTGTGGTCGAAACGGCCGTTGTCGGTAGGATAGTTCACCACTCCGTTTTCAGGACGGCCACGCAGGTATAGAGTTGTGGAGCCTCCGCCGTCGAGGTTAATGGCTTCGGTGCAACCAAGCCAAATCATGGTTTGAGACAACTCATTGAGTGTCATTCCATTGGATTGTTTCATTCGTCCGTCCACAGTAAAAAGCAATACTGTGCCGTCGGGTTTCAAGCCTAAAGCGGTGCGGTTGTGGCGTTGGGTTACAAAAGTGCGGTCGTCGCGCTGTGGCACGGCCTTGCCGTTGCGTATAAGCATGGGGCCGGCGGTCATAACGTTGGACACAGTTCTGTCGAAAAATGTCTCTTCCCAGTGGCGGTTGCTGTCGGGGACAATAAGCAATGGGCGTCCAAGGCTGTCGAGGACAATGGTGGCGTACTGGTAATACTTGCGGTTGATGGTGTCGCTTTTTTGCGGGGTATTTTCTCCAACTTGCTGTCCATCAATACGTAAGTAACATATAGGATTGTGCTTGTCCATATCGAAAAACGAGCCATTTACGGCGGCCAAAGCGTTGTTGGCACAGGCAATCTGCGAAGTTAGCGTGCGCTCCGGCCTGTGGGCAAAGGCAAGTCGCACTTTGCTTTGTGGTAAAATCTCCAAAATACAGACAAACTGATTCGAGTTAAATATCTCGTTATTTGATAGTTGCACGTTCTTGTACACCACACCTTGGGCAATAGTGTCGATGTTCCACCTTACCGAAACAAAGTTAAGCGAATCGTTGTTGTCCGGTATTGTAGTACAATTGGCGCATGATATTTCACAAAAAGCTAATAACAAGGTAATTACAAACAAAATTCTTTTTTTCATAATTGTTTCGGATTTAAAAATTCGTTCCAAAAATTCGGGAATGATTTGCCCACTACATCGGGATTTTCCACGTCCACACCATCGAAAAGACAGGCCAAAGTAGCGAAAGACATCGCAATGCGGTGGTCGTTATAAGTTTTAATTTGCTCTTTTACTGACAGTTGAGAGGGATAAACATACAGACTATCATCCGTAGCCACATTCCTGCAACCAAGTTTGGATAGTTCCTTTGACAAAACACTCAAACGCTCTGATTCCTTGAGGTTTAGCGTATGCACATGACGAAATACCGCCTCCAAACCTAAGCCCGCACAGGCCACAACCATAGGAGGTACCAAGTCTGGATTGTCGGAGCACTCGAAAAGGAGTGGATTTTCACACTTTAACATCTTGTTTTTCAGCAATATGCCTCTCTCGACAAAAGTCGTTTCAACTCCAATACGCGAGTACCACTCACGGGCTACGCTGTCGCCTTGAACGGATCCTTTGTCAAGTCCGGGAAGGAAAACCGACATATCGGGTGAAAAAGCCACCGCATTGTATGCGTAAGCAGCTGAACTCCAATCGTTTTCTATACTCACCGAAATTTTAGATACTTTGTCGGTGGGCTTTACACTTATTTCCAACGGATGTTGCCAAATGCTGTGTCCACAGGCTTTAAGCAATTCACAAGTAATTGAAATATAGGATTCTGACGTAGGCACGGTATCAAATTTCAAAGTCAGGGGTTGTTCCATTACCGGTGCCACAAGCATTAGTGCCGAGGCAAACTGGCTGCTCTGTGTTCCCGAAAGTCGTACCTCTCCCCCACTCAGCCGAGTGCCATGTATTTCCAGTGGCAAAAAACCTTCCCCCTCCAAGCAATGTATCTCGGCTCCCATATCTCGCATAGTTTCAATCAGTTCTGCCATAGGACGGGCTTTCATACGCTCGTCGCCTGTAACAACGAAAGTACCGTTTTGGCTTGCCAAAAGTGCCGTAATAAAACGTGCTACGGTTCCTGCATTGCCACAATCGAAATTGTGGTCGGTGCCAACGGAGAGTTGTTGCAACAATCTGTACATCAATACGGTATCTTCTGCGGTAGATAGATTTTGTATATCTATCTTTCCCCCGTACAAATAGTTGATTACCAGCCACCTATTAGAAAGACTTTTAGAAGCAGGCAGTTGCCACTGCTTCAATCCCGACAAATGCAAACGCGGTAACAACATGATTTTAAAGCATTTATTCTATACCGTATTTTTTCAGTTTGCGGTAAAGTGTTCTTTCCGAGATATTTAAGTCGGCGGCTGCCGGCTTACGGTTGCCGCGATGTTTCTCCAACGCCCTTACAATGGCTTTTTTCTCTCGTTCTTCGAGGGCAAGGGGCTCATCCTCAACCACTTCGGTATCAGCAAATTCCTCAGCATCATCGTTATTGTTTTCTAGATAGTGCACAGGAATGTCGTCGCTTTGATGTATCATCGGTGGCAGTTTGTCGTGCACAGGTTGTACAGCAGGCTGACTTACAGGCATTCCGCCACGCACAAGTTCAGAAATTGTGTTTTTTAAGTCGTTGATTTCGTTGTGCAGTTCGTGAATCATGTTACCCATCGATAACACCCTGAGCAACAGTTCTCTATCCGACATCTCTGTATTGCCGTCGCCTGCCTTGTAAACGGTGGGCATACTTCCCGATATACTGTATTTCAAGTACTTCTGTAAAATTTCCTTGGTAATGGTGCGTTCATATTCCAACACAGATATACTTTCGGCGAAGTGCTTGAGTTCGCGTATGTTACCGTACCAAGGGTAGTTGATAAGGTATTCCTTGGCTTCGTCGGTAAGGCGTATGGGGTCGGTGCGGTACTGGTCGGCTACATCGGCGGCGAATTTGCGGAAAAGCAGGAAAATATCGTCCCGACGTTCGCGCAAAGCAGGTACTTTTATGGAGATTTGGCACAAGCGATAGTACAAATCTTGACGGAATTTGCCATTGCGCACGGCTTGTTCTATGTCCACATTGGTGGCGGCAACAACACGCACGTCCACTTTTTGTGGCACCGAAGAACCCACAGGGATTATCTCGCCGTTCTCGAGCACACGCAACAGTTTGGCTTGCAGGCTCATAGGAAGTTCCCCGACTTCATCAAGAAAGACGGTGCCACCGTTGGCCACCTCGAAATAGCCTTTGCGGTCGCTGTCGGCACTGGTGAAAGAACCCTTTTTGTGACCGAACAACTCGCTTTCGATAGTTCCTTCGGGAATGGCGCCGCAGTTTACGGCTATCAGTTTGTTTTTGGAACTTTTGCCTCGCTCGCTGTTGTCGTGTATTATGCGTGAGAAAATCTCCTTGCCGACGCCGCTTTCGCCCGTTATCAGCACACTCATGTCGGTTGGTGCAGCTTTTACAGCCATCTCTATGGCGTGGTTCAGTTCGGGAGAATTCCCAATAATGTCATATTTATTTTTTACAGATTGAACATTCATATCTTGCAATATTTCAAATAATTATATCAAAACATATATTATTATACGATTGCAAATATACAATTTATTACTGACATATTGGCAGTTTTCTTGTAAAGATTTGAAAAAGTTAGAGTGTTGAGTCGTTGAATTGTTGTTTTGTTACTGTTGTACGCGCAGAACCAAGCGGGCATGCGTGTTAGCTAAGTTCCTAACTTTAAGGACGGTGAAGAAAATTCCAGTGGACTTTTCGATAGCGAAGCGGAGAATACTTCAGGATGATTATGGACATGCGCGTTGGCCAAGTTCCTCACTTTAAGAACACCACCGCACTTTCACTACCGCCTCCACATAACTATAGCCCCTACGATAACTGCAATGGCAATAGCAGCTGGGAATAATATCATAAACACCTCGTTATGAATAATTTTCAGATAATACACGCCATAGTTCAAGGCAAAAAGTGCAACACCGCCAATCACGGCTATTCCGAGTGCTTTCCACATCCCCTGCGGGTTGGTTTCCCAACTACGTTCCTTATAGATTTTCTTGCCTATAACCACTATCGGGACAAGCCCGGTAAGCATTGAAATCATAAAAATAAACATCTTTTTCTCGCTTCTTTCCTGTTCCGCCGCTTCGCACTGACGGTTAATCTGCTCAATCTGTTCCTCCATGGCACGGTATTTCCCGTCACGGTCGTAGCTGCCGTACATATCCTCTGGCGAAAAGCCTTGCAGGGCAAAAAGTGCAAAAAATATGGTAACCAAGGTTTTCATTTTCTGTCTGCGTTTCGGGAATACAAGCGCCGACACAAGTGTCGGCGCTTACTAAGAAATATACCATTAGGTATGAAGTAGATGTTTACCTATGAAATTTTCGTCGGCATTCATAATCGGCATTCATAATAATATGCTAAAACCGTATTTCTCTACATTGCGAGAGTTTTTTATTTTTTGATGATGATTTTTTCGTTGGCTTTGAAAGTGTCTCCAGTAACTTTGATGTAGTAAACTCCGCTACGGAAACGAGAGACATCCATCTCTTCTGCTTTGCCGGCGTGTATGGTGCCTTTGCTCATCACACGTCCCGACATGTCATAAATAGCGTAATCGGCATCGCCGTTTGTGCCGCTAAAGTTTATATGCAACCTGTCTGTGGCGGGATTTGGCGATACAACAATCTTATTTTCAACACTTTCAGCCGTAACAATATCTTCATTTTTAGCAAAAGTAGCATAAATAGTATGTGCGTCGGTAACATTGTTTAATACAAACGGGTTGGCACGTCGTTGCAATACGTAATCGAGATATATTTCCTGCAAAACGTAGCCACTGTTAGGAATAATGTTGAACGATACGCTCTCGCCGTGTGGTACGGACACACTGCTCATCGAGGAGCCTCCCCCTGGTTCTATAGTACCGTTGCCATCGGTGGTTACTGTAACTAAATGTACATTGATGACTTTGATGTTGTCCACCGATAGCGTTTTTCCTCCCCAATGTCCTTCCAAGGCTATGCGGTAATCGTCGGAAATATTGGGCAATGGTATAGCAAACCTTTGCCAATCGGGAATGTTGTTGGCAAACACTCTAAGGGTTGTCCATTCGTAAAGCGAAGGAGTGCGGTATTTCACCACAAGGGTATCAAGACGGGCTACCCTTACGGAATCGGAAATAGTGTCGTACCGCAGAATGTTGCGGACATCCAAAAGCAACACCAAATTGGCGTTGTCACCCAAATTTATCGGCGTTATCTGCAGTTGCGATATTTTTTCTCCTGTAACTACGGTACTGTCGGCGTGCAGTGAAAGATAAAGGTTGTGGTTCTCTCGTTCGAGTTGCCACGACACTCCGCTTTGGCCAGTCTGCACCCAGCAGTTGGGAATTTCTCCCGACTGAAATCCTTCTTGAAACGGGAACCCTTTGTTTGCACAAAGTGTGGTTGCGGTGGTGGCCAGCGGTTGTGTGTAGGTGGTATCGCTGAGCATGGTGTAAAGTCGGAAATAGTAAGTTGTTGAGTGTTGGAGGTTTGTGCATAAGGTATGAATGTCGAAAAGGTCGGACGCGACAACTATTTCGCCTGTGGGCAAGGTATCTCCAGCATGATAACGGCGGTTTTGTGGCGTAGAAAAATTGTTGGTGTCATTCACCACAATCAAAACTTTTTGGCTACCGAAAGGCGTCCACGACAGTAGAACCTTGTCTCCGCTTATTCCCTCGCCACTGAAATTTGATGACATTGGGGTACACCCTTCATTGTAAACAAATGACACGGTATTGTCGAAAGTGTTTTCTCCAATATAGGTAAGGCGATGTCCCGAGTTGGCACCAGCCCACGACAGAAGGCTGGGTTTTGTTGTATCGTTGAGGACAGTGTTTCTTGTCGAGCCGGGGAAAGGGCATTCCTGAGTGCCTATGCCCGGATACGAGGTCGCTGTTCCCGATGGATACAAAACTCGTGAAGACGCCGACACCACATAAAATTTCTGCGGATGGGTGGTGTTTATGGCTCCGCCGTTGTCCAAATCCTTGTGGGCATGGTAAACTATCATGCCGTGGCCGGGAAGTCCTCGGTCGAAACCTGTTTGCTGACGGTTTTCGATGATGTAGTATTCGCCAGCCGTTTGGGTGTTGAGCCTGTAATACGAAGCGGAATCGCTACTGGTTGGGTTGAGCGTTATGCATGACGGAGATGATAATGTCTTGATATTAGTCCACTTGTATATTTTTGTTTTGGTATATGGGTTGTGGTGTGCCGGCGACGCTCCACCCATATTCCAACTTCCGCCGGCCATAAGGTCCCACTTGCCTGTGGCGGGATATTGTCCCCCCGACTGTTCATAGTCGGTGTCGTAGAAATCGGGAGCGCCGAAAACATGCCCAATCTCGTGGCAAATTACACCTATGCGTGTGAGGCTGTTGCCCGAAGATCCGCCAAATTCAGGGGAACAGGAGTATTTATCGATAGTTGTGTTGTTGTACGTAAGTGGTTGAAATAGATTCCATTTGTGCGACCAAATACAGTCGGCTCCACCGCCGGCCTCCTCGCCGTAGCCAGCAAAAAGTATATGTATGCAGTCCACTATACCATCGCCGTCATTGTCGTAGTTTGAAAAATCGACGTGTGATGATGCGGCGATAATAGCTTCGCGAGCAAAAGATTGATAACCAATACTTTGATTATCGTTATTACCGTAAAACGAAGCGTTGCTGTCGCAAACATATGGTCCAACTACATCCGCTGTAAGACTTAGCTGTCCGTAGGAGTTTTCGTAATAATAGTCACGGACACTGCCGTATGCTCCCACTGCCGAATAGTTCACCTCGTTGAACATGGCTCTTACCATTGCACGTAATGTGGTGAAACGCTTGTCCTGAAATCCCATAAGGATGACAAGGATTTTTCTGTTGCCTGTAATGCCCGCTGTTTTTTGCGCATCCGCAGCGAAGTTTTCTTTGATTTCCCAAATGGAGAGCATTGCGTTGATTTGCATTTTACTGTACCTCAAACCTTTGGGAGTATTTCTAAGAAAATCTGTTACCCTTGTATCGCGTTGTGCTATATCGGTTGCAATAAAGTCCGAAGGCACCATGTTGCCCATTTCGTCTCGTGTGGCGTAAACGAAAAAACCTTTGTCGTCGGTAACGAGTGAATATCCGTCCTCGGTTTCAGCCCAATGCACTTTTTCATCGCCTTTGAGGTAAATCATAACAGAAGTGCGTTTGTCGGGTTGCATAAACTTCACTAATTCGGGGTATGCAGTCACGGCCATTACCACATTAGCAAACATGGTAGGTAATAGCAATAGAAATAATGTCAGTGTCCTTTTCATAAGAAATATAAAAAAAAACGGGAAGATTGTTGTAACGCACATCTCCCCGTAATTTGTTTGTCTTGAGTTATTTTATTATCAGTGTTTCGGTTTTGTTGAAGTTATCGTTTTGGAACCTAACAAAATACATGCCAGATTTCAGACTTTCAACAGATACTGTTTTGTTTTCTGCACCCTGCATGGTTCCGTTTAGTATCGCTTTTCCCGTAAGGTCATAAACGGTGTATGAGGTTTGGCTGTCGTTGCCCTCTATGCTAAAGGTTACCAATGCTTTGGCAGGATTGGGATATATCGTTATCTTGGGATTTTCCTTTGTGGCGGGAGTGATGTCTGCGTATCCGCTGCTTACCCTTATATCATCTACGCAAACGCCCCTGCCGTAATTTGCTGTTGCAATGAAAGCAATCTGATAGTAATCAGACAGATTGGGAAGATTGAGTGCCACTTCCGTCCAAGAGGAAACATTTGAGTAATAGGTAGCTAAAGGTGTCCATTCGTCGCCGTAAGAAGAGCGGTATGCCACTGTCAGCACGTCCTGATATGCGGTATAGCTCTTGTTGTAGTACACAAATTTCAAATTGGCTTCTGATTCCGAAGAAAGGTTTATCGGTTCCGAAATAAGATAAGCCTGTGCTCCTATAAGGTTGTTGTCGGTTATTTTGCAGTAGGCATTGTAGGGTGCCGAGTAAGCCGATGAGGGTGCGGAAGCCCCGTTGCCTGCACCTATCTGCCAGTTTACGGAATTATTGGTTGTTTCACGTGTCCAGCAGGTGGGCAAGGTTGTGCTTTCGAAGTTTTGGGTTAATGGTAGTCCCGAAGCGTTGCAGGTAGGAGTTGTGGTACTGCATGTTACTCCCGACGACCATGTGATTGTGGGTGTTGAGGTGAGTTTAGTAAAAAGTTTGTAATTGTAACGTGTACCGGCAGTAAGCCCTGTATGTTGGAAAATATTCGCGTCGCCTACGTAAAGAACCGTACCTCCACCACTTATCGACTGTCCTGCGGTGTAGCTACCCGACGGCGTTCCGAAAGTACCGTTGCTCGAATAAACAAGCATTACCTCATTTGCACCAAATCTTCTCCATTTTACATTGACTTGAGTTTTGTTGTGTGCTACGGCTTCAACATTGGCGGCCTCTACGGCAGCTCCCTTGAAGGTGAAACTGATAGTGTGGAGAGTGTTATTTTCTGTAATGTTGGTGATGGGTTTGTTGGTACTAACGCCGTTCCAAGAAGTTGCGGCAGGTGTGGTGGCATCGGTGAAAGATGTCATACGTGTCGAACCGGGGAACGGACAGGCTTGCGAGTTGATGCTGCCGTAAGAACTTGGGGTTCCTGTTGGGTGTGCCGTTGTAATACCGGCGCATACAGGATAGAACCTCTGAGGATGTGATACATTGTTTTGTTGGCTCGACGGCGAAAATCCCGAATGAACATGGAATATCAAAAGTCCGTGTCCGGGAAGCGAACCGTCGAAATCGACTTGCTGACGGTTTTCAAGCAGATAATACTCTCCGTTTGTAGCAGTTGTGATTTTGTAAATAGAAGATGAGTCGGACGAAGTTGGATACATAACAACGGTTTTTGCTGTTGTAAGTTCTTTGGGGGTTGCCCATCCGTAGATGTAGCATTTCGAGTATGGATTGTGGTGCGACGGTTGGTTTCCAGTGAGGCTACCTGTTGTGCCATTCCACGAGCCGGACGACATAATGTCCCACTGTCCGTTGCCAGTGTATCCGTTGGTACCGGCACCGCTACTGTTGTTGTCTGTGTCGTAATAGTCGGGAGCTCCGAACACATGCCCCAATTCGTGGCAAATAACACCTATTGCCGTAAGGGTGGTGCCGCTGCCACCACGAAATTCAGGTGAGCAGGAGTAGGTCTGTGCGTAAACGCCATTGTTGTATATTGGACTTTGCAGTGTACCTTTGTGTGACCATATCTGAGCTTCTACTCCAGAGCTTTCCTCGCCGTAGCCTGCGAACATAATGTGTATTCCGTCCACAATATTGTCGCCGTTGTTGTCGTAGTTGGAGAGGTTTACGCCGGAATTGATAGCAAGTTGTATGGATGTGCGTCCGAAAGCCTGACTACCGCCTTGTCCTGAAGAACTGCCATAATATGCCATATTTTGCGGCAAACTAAAAGGTCCAACCACGTCAAAGGTCAGGTTCATCTGACCGTAAGAGTTTTCGTAATAGTAATCGTGCACACTTCCGCGCATGGTAACGTTGAAGTAATTTACTTGATTGAAAAGTTTGGAGATGGTGTTGGCATCTTTAGTAAATGTCTTATCGGAGAAATTGACCAAGATCAAAAGCAGTTTCACGTTGCCTATGGTAACAGGACGTAATGCTTTTTCACCCGACTGGCTTTTTGCGTAAGCGGGATTGTCATTTATCATATTCCAAAGTTCTCGCATGGTGCGGCGTTGTTCGTCGCTGTAACGCAGATGTTTAGGAGTCTTTTCCAGAAATGCCACAACTTCGGCAGGACGTTCGTCAATCTCGGTAGCGCGGTATTGTGTAGGTTGCATATCACCATTCTGATCCTGAGTGGCATACACAAAATAACCTTCCTCGTCGTGCATGAGCGAATAACCGTCTAGGGTTTCACCCCAATTGAAACGTTCATCGCCGAACAGATAAATTTGTAAAAAAGTTTTGTTATCGGGTTGTTTGAATTTGATTACGCCCGGATAGGCAGTTACTGCGAATGTACCGTTCAAAAAAGTTAATAACAGTGTTACGAGCAATACTATTTTCTTCATTTTATATTGTTTTTTAATGGTTTATAAAGAGTTTTTCGTCTTTTTATGTTTTTTTTACCACTGCAAATATACATTTTTTTTTTGATACACAGAGTATTTTGTAGTGAGATGTGGGATTTTTCGAAGACTATCCCCGTCTTCAACTCTTGACTTAAACGCTTCTTCGCATTCCTTGTTTTGACTTTTCCGTTTGAGTTTTTCTTTTGAGTTTTGTATCATTTTTTTTTGTGTCTCAATTTTGCTATAAAATTGCACCCTATTACTATCAATTCAGGAAATTTTGACGCCAAAAAATATTTTTTGTCAATTAAAAAATTCGGCCTATAGGTCAAACAAAGTCAAACTTCTTTCTCCCTTATCATCCAAGATTAAATCATAATTCATTGTTTAACAACAAATTCATAATCATCATAAAAACAGTCACAGGCTCTGCCGTTTTTTTTTATCACTTTTTGAGTTCCTTCAACTGCTTTTTCAACGCATCGTTTTCTTCTTTCAGCTTGCGGTTTTCGGTTTCAAGTTCTAAAATGCGTTGCTGTAAGTCCTGCTTGTAGCCTGTGCGGGCGGAGTGCATGCGTTCCTTAATGCCGCCTTCTTCCACGAAACGTTGCTCCAAGTGCTTGAGATATGAGGCAAACATTTTGTCGGTAATGTGGCAGAGGGTGAGAGCCATATTGCAGAACTCCTCGGCATAGCATTTTTCGGCCAATGGGCGGTAGGGAGCAAAGTCGTTGTTGTTTCGGCAGAAGGCCAGCATTTTATTGAAACGCGGATGGGTTTTGTCCCAGATTGTGAGTGAGTTTTTCTTAAGGTAGTCTTCGTAGTCCTCCCTCAGCTCTTGGAAACTGGCACGGCCTACATTTACGAGCTTAACTTCGGTTTCGGCGCTTGTCATGGCAGCCTCGCAGCCTTCAACGATATTCTGCTTGCCACTGCGCGCGGCTTGGTTCATCTGGTCCACGGTGCGGTCGCCGTAGCGCGGGAGGAAGCGTTTGCAGAAAATGTCCGTCAGCAGCACCAACACTTCGGCCTTTTGGTAAATGTACAGCTCGCGGTAGTTGGCCACTTGCTTGAAGATGCTTTTATTGTTGTTTGATGAGGGCATAAAATCGGGGGGGGTAAACTTTCCTAATAAACTTTATTTCCCCGCCAACTTCTTCTCCCAGTTCCAAGCGTCGCGGGTCATGTCGTCGAGGGTGTGCTCGGCTTTCCAGCCCAGCTCTTTGTTGGAAAAGGTGGTGTCGGCCCAGATTTTAACTATGTCGCCCTCACGCCTTCCGGCAATGCGGTAGTTGAGCTTAACGCCCGACATCTTTTCAAAACTCTTTATCACTTCCATCACCGAAAAGCCGTTGCCCGTGCCTATGTTGAACACCTCGAAAGCCGCTTTGTTGGTGCCTTTGGCAAGACGTTCCACCGCCACCACGTGCGACTTGGCCAAATCCACCACATGTATGTAGTCGCGGATGCAGGTGCCGTCGGGGGTGTCGTAGTCGTCGCCGAAGACGCTCAGCTGCTGACGTATGCCGATGGCAGTCTGGGTAATGAAAGGCATCAGGTTATTTGGCACTCCGCGCGGCAGCTCGCCGATAAGTCCCGAAGGATGCGCTCCGATGGGGTTGAAATAGCGCAGGGCTATGGCGTGGACTTTGTCCTGCTTGGCGCAGTCGGCAAGTATCTCCTCCACAATTTTCTTGGTGTTGCCGTAAGGCGAAACTGCTGGTTTCAAAGGCGACTGCTCGCTGATTGGCAGTGTGTCGGGCTCGCCATAGACAGTGCACGACGACGACTGCACGAAATTCTTGATGCCAAGGCGCTCCATATTGCCAAGCACGTTGAAAACGATGGAAAGGTTGTTGTTGTAGTACTTCAGCGGCTCTGTAACCGACTCACCCACAGCCTTATGCGCAGCAAAGTTGATAACGGCTTCGATGTCGGGGTGACGGTCGAAAAGAGCTTTGGCCTGAGTTTTGTCCGAAAGGTCGATTTGCTCGAAAAGCGGACGCACGCCCGTAATTTTTGCTATGTTGTCCAACACATCTGCCGACGAGTTGCTAAGATTATCGGCGATGAGTACCGTATATCCTTTGTTTATAAGCTCCACCGAAGTGTGCGAACCTATGTAGCCTGTGCCTCCTGTAACAAGAATTTTTGCCATAACAGTATCAAAATGTTTTATTTACAAAAAAATGCCTTATAAAGAAATGAGGATGTCCGTTTTTGGACATCCTCTTTCCGAATTGTTTTCAAAATTATTTAAATGCGTTCTCGCTGAGGCCTTTGCCGCTGAGGGCGAGGTCATTCATATAGCCCGGAACATCGTGTCCGAGATATTTCTCCACGTAGAGTTTTGCGAGATACTGACCGAGCATGAAGCCGTGTCCGCGCAGACCTACAAGCAGACCTGCCTCCGGGTCCACGATATAGCGCGGCTCGGTGTACCATCCAGCCCAAACGGCATGGAATCCCACCTCGCGAAGGTTAGGTATCCATTCGCAGAACACCTCGCTGACGATTTCGAGGAACTCCTTGCTGTTGAACTTGACGTTCTGACGTGCCTCGTAGCTGTCGCAGTCGGGACTTGCGCAACCGATTATCTGGCCGGTGTGGTGGAACTGCTGTCCGTAAACGGCGCTAAATCCTTTGTAATGACGACGGTCGATAATCATATCGAGGGCATCACCGTTAACGCCCATCAACGGCAGACGGCGGGTGATAAATGCCTGGTGCTTAACAGGATACAAGCCTGTGTCGATGCCGAGCATATCGGTGAACTTTTCGGCGCCCCAGCCCATGGCATTTACAAAGTGCTCGCAGTCGTACTCCACATACTGACCATCGTGGGTACGCACCAAAGCCAGCACACGGCTGCCATTGCGCTGAACCTGAAGCAGTTCGCAGTCTTCGAAATATTTGCCGCCTTTGGCAACGCCGATGCCACGTATGTAATCCACCACGCGTCCCGGGGTAGCCTGCCAGCAGTCGCGGGTCATAAGTGCGTGAGTGTAAGTGGTTTTGGTGTCGTCCCAAACAGGCGAAATCTCTTTCTTGAAATCCTTGCGTTCCACCATGTAGGCGTCGCTCCAAGCACGCGAAGCGTCGAGCGAACGGTAGGTGGCGTCGTCGTGGACGAGGTTTACATAACGGGTAGGCTTGTAGCCGATGTCGTGGACTTTAGCTATCTCCTTGAAAATCTCGTGGTTATGCTGTGCTATATCAGCAATGTCGGGATTGGAGAATGCAGGACGGCCGCCGCCGATGTTACGCCACGAAGCGCCACGGCTGTAGTTCACCATCACAGGATTGAAGCCTGCTTCGGCAAAATAGCGGAACAGTCCGCTACCGGCAATACCGCCGCCAGCTATCAGCACACGCACGCTCTCGCGACGCACGTTGTTGGATTTCGGGAACACGTAAACTTCCTTGGTTCCATCGGTATAGACGTCGCCAAGAGTAACCTGGTTGCTCAGCGGGGCACGCGGAGTTGCATCGCCGGTAACCTCGATGCCGTGAGCGCGCAAAGTCTGTTTGGCACGGGCTATGCAACGTTTTCCACGACAAGGACCCATACCCATGCGGGTGATGTGCTTGAGTTCGTCGACGGAGATATATTTGCGGTCGCCAACGGCTGCAAGCAGGTCGTCGAGCGAAACATCCTCGCAGTGGCAGATGTAAGTCTCGCCGTCGGTTTCGTGCAAAGGTTTCATTTCCAAAGGCTTGGGATAGCGGTCTTTGGCAATAAATCCCTTAACATTGGTGATGGCGCCTTCCACATTGTCGATGTGGACACGTGCCACATTGGTTTTGTTATCCTTTTTAAGCACTTTTTCCACAACGCCTTCGCCGATTTTCTTGCCGTTGTTGTCCACAAGATAAACCTCAGCACCTTCGTTCACGGCGTATTCTATCGGCAGGAAACACCAGTTTTTCTGGGTGTTGTAACCGAAAATTGCCAGACCCGGGCAGTGGTTGACGCATTCCATACAGCCTATACACTTGTCGTAATCCACTGTAGGAGTGCTACTTGTGGTAGGTTTGGTGATAGCGCCCTGCGGACAGCTGAAAGTACATGGGTTGCAGGCAAAGCCGTACAGACAGTCGATTTGCACGAAAGGTTTGGCTTGCATACGCTCGGCTGTGGGCAGGTTGGGATTTTCGAGAATGCGCACGGGATGCTGCTGCGAGTCGATGTACTGACGCGAAATTTCGAGGTATTCGTCGTAGTTGAAACGCATAGCCATATTCTGTGCAATCTCGTATGCAGCCTGACGTCCGCGAAGCACAGCGCTTGTGCCTTCGCCGATACGCACTGCATCGCCTACGCCATAAACATTATGTCCGAAGAGTTCCTTGCCCTTGGTAAGCAGCTGGCTGTCGGGGGTAAGGCCGGTACATATATTTATAATGTCGATGTCGTCGATAATCTGTTCGGTGCCGGGTATGGGTTTGAAATTCTCGCATTTAGCGATAACGGCACCCACAATGCCCGTCTTGTCGTCGTTGGGGATGGCGCGGACAAGTGTGTAGCCTGTCATGATGGGGATTCCCAGACGGCGCACACGGTTGGCCTGAACGGGGAAACCGCCCTCGCGAGGCATGGCCTCGATAATGGCTTTGATGGTGGCTCCTGCCTGCATTCCTTGATAGGAAGTGAGGTAGCCGATGTTTCCCGCACCGACGGTAAGCACACGTTTGCCGAGCAAAGTATGTTCCTGATTCATCATCTTTTGGAACACGGCGGCGGTGTAAACGCCAGGAACGTCGTCGTTTTCGAAAGCAGGCATGAAAGGCACTGCGCCGGTAGCCACAACCAGATGCTGTGCATCGACGTAGGCCATCTCGCCCGAAACGATATTCTTTATTGCCAAACGGCAGCCTTCGAGAATATCCCAAACGGTGTAGTTGAGCAAAATGCCCTCGTGGCTGTCGCCGGCAAGGGTCTTAGCGATGTCGAAGCCACGCATTCCGCCGTATTTCTTTTCTTTCTCGAAGAAGAAAAACTGGTGGGTCTGCATATTGAACTGTCCGCCGATACGGGCGTTGTTGTCGATAACGAGGTTGTCGATGCCGAAAGTGTTGAGCTGTTCGCGGCAGGCAAGGCCGGCAGGACCCGCACCCACAATGGCAACGGTGGTTTTGTATATCTTCACTTCGCGGGGAGCGAGTTCGTTGGCAGGAGGCAGAGCCGATTCGTCTTGAGGAATCTGTTTCACTTCCTTAACGCCGTCCACAGGGGTGATGCAGATACGGCGCACTTTGCCATCGACGAGCATCTCGCAGGCGCCACATTTGCCTATACCGCACTCCAGAGAGCGGTTGCGGCCTTTAAGAGAGTGGCTGTGCACGGGAAATCCCGCTTCGTGCAAGGCTTTGGCAATGGTGTAGCCCTTGCGTCCCTGCACCTTTTGTCCATTGTAAAGAAATTCGGTTATCTCGCTCTGCGGGATGTCCAGAATAGGGTGATTCTCAATCTTATACATACTTCGATAAAGAAAATTGCTTTCAGGCTCTGATACTCCAATTATCTTATTGACGGTTTGCAATATGCGGCGAGCCTTGGTGACCGTTTATCGCAAATAAACCGAAGTGCAAAGTTACGTTTTTTTTCTGAAAAAAGAAAAATAATTTTTGCAAGAGCAAAAACCGACTGCCAGAGTTTTTTTTACACTAAAAAAGTGCCGAAATAATTCGGCACTCTCCGACACGCCTGTTCTTTATTTGCCTGATATACCTCACATTAGCATGTGAGGTTATTGAGAGTTTGCCTCTCCGAGGCAATTTATAGAAGCCCCCTCAATTAAATGACGCAATTTCACGCCCAACGAAAACAAAAATTCGTTTTTATTTTTATTTTATATGTTTACACCTTTTTGCTGTCGGGCAGAGCCCGAACAGCAAAAACAATTTCTGATGCCTTTCTTTTTCTCCGCTTCGCTATCGAAACAGCCACTGGCGGTTTCTTCATGCTCTTGCGTGCGCAATCCCTCAATCTTGGACGAGGCGCACGGATCGCCCGCCGCACCGTTTGCCGCTGCCCATGTCCACTCTGCCCGAATTGAAGTCGAGGAACCAAGCGGAGCCCGAACCATCGGGCGTGGACGACCAATAGTTGCCGGCGGAGCCCACGAAGTACACAGTGCCATAGCAAAGGCAGAAGCCCGCAGCGGGCAGAAATATGCTGTTGCCGTTAGGTCCAACGACTTTATAACCTTTTTTTGTATCATCCCACGTCCATTGGCAATTGTCTTTCAGCTCTTCCAATTGTTCTTTCGTTGGAAGAGCTGAGCCGAATTTTTCCATTGCCTCATCGTAGGTGTAAAAGTCGCAGGTATCGTTTGGGTTGGTTTCGTTGGTAGCTTTCCATTTCGTGCCGCTGGGCAAGCCCAAATCAACATATCCGGCAGGTGTTACGCCACCGCCACTTGTTCCTGTATTGTCATTGTCCTTTTCTTTGTCGCAGCTTGCAATTGCCAGTGCCGTAAGGCACATCATACTTAAAAAAAATAACTTTTTCATTTTTTTTACAATTTAAATTATTTAAAATTAATTATTAGTGTCCGATAAAAAATCATAGGCAACGTAATAAAAATGTAAAGCATTGATATATAGCAATGATGTGGTTTGCCAAACAGCAATTTGTCA
>CAJOEN010000023.1:0-385 GCA_905233475.1 uncultured Bacteroidales bacterium | reverse complement strand
CCTGCCATGTACGCTCCGGATTTTCAAGGAAACTTAAGATGTTTACGTAGTACATCAGCATCTGTCTCACGGCGGTAACTAGGTTGGAGAATGCCCAGCGACGTTTTACCTTGCGGTTAACCACAGTGAGCAGCAGATTTGCTATCAGGCATACCCATATCTGCGATTCTATGGCATTGACGCTTTCACCGTAGAAATATTTCAGGGGGAAGTTCTGTTTCAACTGCTTGAAGAGCAGCTCTATCTGCCAGCGGTTGTCGTATACGCCGAGGATCTCCCGTTCGGACAGTTCAAAGTTGTTCGTCAGCAGGGTGGCGTGTTTCCCGTCTTTGTTCCAATATTCTATCATGCGCGATATGTGTGTGACACCGTCTTTTGCGAATTG
>CAJOEN010000022.1 GCA_905233475.1 uncultured Bacteroidales bacterium | reverse complement strand
TACGTTATGCCAAAGCCACTGTAAACGGAGTGTCGGGCCTTATCATAGTTCCCGACAACTGGAGCACATCCACCTACGCGCTTAACAGCACCAACACCACAGGTGCGGCATATACCACAAACGTGATAACTTCCGCTCAATGGACCACATTGGAGAATGCCGGCTGCGCCTTCCTGCCTGCCGCGGGCTACCGCAGTGGGACTTCGGTCAGCTACGTTGGTTCTCTCGGCAGCTGCTGGGCGGCCACGTACGACAGTAGCTACGGCGCGTACGTCCTGGGCTTCTACAGCGGCAGTGTGAGTCCCAGCGGCTACAACTACCGCTACTACGGTCTATCTGTCCGCCTTGTCCGCTCCGCCCAGTAATTCTCCCCTGGGCAAGGCATGTAAACCAGTAGATACTGGGAAAAATATAGTAATAATGAAAGAAACCAGCCGCGGCTTTGTCGCGGCCAGTTTCTTTATTGGTATTTTCGTATCATCGGATTTATTGCCGTGGGCAATGAGCTAAAGGTGAAGAAAAGTCCAGTGGACTTTTCGATAGCGAAGCGTAGAACCATAAAAATCCGACACTCTTAGTACAGACACGGGATCTCAATAACCCCATTCAAGAAAATCGCAGATTTTCGCAGAGTGGGGACAAAAAGCCCCGCAGATAATATGCGTGTCGGAGACACGCGACACTCTATATAATAAAAATATTTAATCCCTAAGCAGCCCCACTTATCACTTGAAGGTTTAAATTGGAAGTTGAGAATCAATCCCCCTGCCCCCTTTGAAGTGGGAACTATTTAGGCGACAACTCGACAACCGAACAATGACCACCAACAATTAAACAACCTTTAGCTCACTGCCAAAAGCAGTAATTAAACGGTCAACAATTCAACCAGACCACCGACCTTTGACTTAAGACCTTCGACCTTTGACCTCAATTCGCCAAATTTCCAAAAAAAATCGTATATTTGCAAGTTTGGATTTTTCAAACTTTTTGTTTGGAAAAATTGGATAATGCTTTGAAAATTAACATTATATGAAAATAGCAGTAGTAGGAACCGGATATGTGGGCCTTGTAACAGGCACCTGTTTCGCCGAAATGGGCGTGGACGTAACCTGTGTGGACATCGACAAAACGAAGATAGAAAACCTCATCGGCGGCGTCATCCCAATCTACGAGCCGGGCTTGGAGCCTATGGTAAAACGCAATGTTCAGGCCGGCCGTCTGCATTTCACCACCGACCTCCGCAATTGCCTCGACGATGTGGAGGTGGTTTTCAGCGCCGTGGGCACCCCCCCCGACAACGACGGCAGCGCCGACCTTAAATTCGTGCTCGAAGTGGCACGCACCATAGGTCAGAACATGAAAAAATACGTGCTGGTGGTTACCAAAAGCACCGTGCCTGTGGGCACCGCCAAGAAAGTGCGCGCCACCATACAGGCCGAACTCGACAAGCGCGGCCTCAGCATCGATTTCGACGTGGCTTCCAACCCCGAATTCCTCAAAGAGGGCGACGCCATCAAGGACTTTATGAGTCCCGACCGCGTGGTGGTGGGAGTGGAGTCGCAGCGCGCCGAGGAGATAATGACGCGCCTCTACCGTCCGTTCCTGCTCAACAACTTCCGCGTGATTTTTATGGACGTGCCTTCCGCCGAGATGACCAAATACGCCGCCAACGCCATGCTTGCCACGCGTATCAGCTTTATGAACGACATCGCCAACCTGTGCGAGATTATCGGCGCCGACGTAAATATGGTGCGCAAGGGCATTGGCACCGACACCCGTATCGGCAAGAAATTCCTGTACCCGGGCTGCGGCTACGGCGGATCGTGTTTCCCCAAGGATGTTAAAGCGCTGATACACACCGCCAAAGAAAACGGCTACACCATGCAGGTTATCGAAGCGGTGGAACGTGTGAACGAAACCCAGAAAGCCATTCTTTTCGAAAAGCTGCAACGTTACTACAACGGCGACCTCAAAGGCCGTACCATAGCCCTTTGGGGACTTTCGTTCAAGCCCGAAACCGACGACATGCGCGAGGCTCCGTCGCTGGTTATCATCGACAAGCTGCTCAAGGCCGGCTGCACGGTGCGTGTGTTCGACCCCATTGCCATGAACGAGTGCAAGCGTCGCATCGGCGACACCGTTACTTATTGCAAGGATATTTACGAAACGGTGGAAAATGTTGATGCACTGATGGTTGTAACCGAATGGAAGGAGTTCCGCCTTCCCGAATGGAACCGCATCAAAAACAGCATGAAAACCCCCGTCATTTTCGACGGACGCAATATCTACAATCCCGACGAACTGAAAACCAACGGATTGGAATATTTCTGTATTGGAAAATAAACGATGATTGATTTCGAGAAAACCACACTGCCCAACGGCCTCACTCTGCTCACGCATCAGGAGCGGAACACCTCGCTTGTGAGCGTGAACATACTGTACAACGTTGGTGCCCGCGACGAAAACCCCGACCGCACGGGCTTTGCGCATCTGTTCGAGCATCTGATGTTCGGCGGCTCGGCCAATATCCCGAGCTACGACCAAGTGGCCGACAATGTGGGTGCCGAAAACAACGCTTTCACCAACAACGACATCACCAACTACTACATAACACTGCCCAAGCAGAATCTTGAAACGGCGTTGTGGCTCGAGAGCGACCGCATGAACCTTCTCGATTTCTCCGAAAAAAGCCTGTCGGTGCAGAAAAACGTGGTTACCGAGGAATACCGTCAGCGATACATCAACCAGCCGTACGGCGATTTGTGGCTTCTGCTGCGTCCGCTGGCCTACAAGGTGCATCCCTATCGCTGGTGTACCATAGGCAAGGACATAGCCCATGTGCAGGACGCCACCCTCGGCGATGTGGAGGATTTCTTCTACCGCTACTATCGTCCTAACAACGCCATTGTTGCCGTGGCAGGCAATATCGACCATGCCGAGGTGCAGGACCTCGTTGCCAAATGGTTCGGCGACATACCGCATGGTCCGGCCAACAAACGCTGTCTGCCCGCCGAGCCGGAGCAGACCGAGGCGCGCGAGCAAACCGTCCGCCGCAACGTCCCGGCATCGGTTATAGTTAAGTCCTACAAGATGTGCAACCGTCTCAGCCCCGACTATTACGTGTTCGACCTTATCTCCGACATACTTTCCAACGGCAAGTCGTCGCGCATGTACAACGAGCTGGTGAAACGTCGGAGGCTGTTCACCAAAATCGACGCCTACATCACCGGCGACATCGACGAGGGACAGTTTGTGGTTTCCGGCTATTTGGCCGACGGAGTGTCGCCCCAAGCCGCCGACGAAGCCATTGTTGAACAGTTGCAAAGTATTGCTACACAGTATGTTGATGAGTATGAGCTGCAAAAAGTCAAGAACAATGCCGAGGCTGCACTTCTTCAATCGCAGTACAAGTGTATCGACCGTGCAATGCGTATAGCCTATTTCGAGAATCTCGGCGATGCTGCTCTGGCCAATACCGAGCCGCAGATGTATGCCCGCATCACCCCCTACGACGTGCAACGTGTGGCAAAGGCGGCTTTCCAGCCCCGGCGCTGCGCTACATTGTATTATTTGAAAAATGAGAATAACTAATCTTATGCAAAACGAAGAACAAAAAAACACCGTAAATCCCGCTCCGACACAGGAAAGCGGCACAGCACCGACAAAAAAGAACTGGTTTCGCACTCTTTTCAGTCGCCGCAATCTCGACCATTTGGTTGAGAAGTACATAGCCAAATTGTTGGCGCTATTCCGTATCAAACTGCCCTCCAAAAAGGAATTGTATCAGATAATATTCCTGTCAAACACCAAGGCGGGCAAACGTTTCGACATATACCTGTTGTGGGTCATTTTCATAAGCGTGCTTATCCCGATAATGGACACGGTGAACCTCCTCAGCAAAGTGCCGACCCTGCATTACATCTTTTCCACCATTGAATGGATTCTTACCATTGCCTTCACTATAGAATATATACTGCGTATCTATTGTTTGAAAAAGCCGTTGCGCTACATGGTGTCGTTTTTCGGCATCATCGACGCACTCTCCATTTTCCCCTTCTATCTGGCATTGTTCTTCCCGCTTTTCGGTTCCGTTACCACGATACGTATCTTGCGAATACTCAGGGTGTTCCGTGTGCTCAACATGAAACAGTTCATGAGCGACTCGCAGTCTATGTTGCTGATATTGAAGAACAGTTTCCGCAAGATAGTGGTGTTTATGATGTTCGTTTTTATGGCCGCCGTTATTCTCGGGACAATGGTATATACCGTTGAAAACGTCCGAAATCCGATGTTTTCCAGCATACCGAAGGGCATCTACTGGGCTATTGTAACCATAACTACGGTGGGATACGGCGACATAGCGCCCATCACGGCCACCGGACAGATAATTGCTACCATATCGATGCTGTTAGGTTACTCCGTAATTGCCGTGCCTACGGGCATAATAGGCAGCGAGGCTTACGCCGTGCATCGCGGCAAGGTAAAGGAAAAGATAGAACGTGAGACCGAGCGCGTGAAAGCCGAAGGCAACAAGATATGTTACCACTGCGGCGCTTCCGTCCACGAAGAAGACGCCATCTATTGCCGACACTGCGGCTGGAAACTCCACAACAACATCTGGAACTCCCTCTCCCGCGACAAAAAAACAGAACCCGCACCCGAGCAGGAATTCGAACCCGACGAGGAAGAAGAGGACATCAGGTGATAGAGTAGAAGGAGAAGGTTTTGGAGAAATATGAGAAGATGAAGAAGGGGTTGATGGAGAGGTTGTTGAAGGAAATAAAAGAATTAAAAATATGAAAAACGAAAGACAAATTGCAGAACAAATATTTCAATTGTTTAGAAACACAAACAGTAAGGACAATCAAGGATTTGTGGTAAATGTGCTTAATTTTCAAGTGGTATATAAACTAAATCCTAAAGAGCAAGAAATATTCAATATTGTCTATGTTGGATTACAGGCATTACAGTATATTGAGGTTGACCAAGATGGAAGATTCATTCGTTTGACAAAAAAAGGCTATGATTATATATATGATGATACCCTTGTTGAAAAAATGCAATCTGTTCCTTGGGTAATACCCGAATATGGAAATACGAATTGGATTGTTGCGTGGAATAAATTATGGAATTTGATTGGTACACAGGGTAAAACATATTATATTTCAGGACCAACATATCTACAGTTGATAGGAGAAATTGATAATTCTATAGAAACTAATTATAAAGCGACTAATTGTTCATCGTAAATTGTTGATAATACCATGTCCGAATACCTCAACGTTGAGCGCCCCTTTCTCGAAAAGCTTCGGGAGATCAAGTGGAAAGTGTTCGACAAAAGCAACCGAACAGAATGAACAATGAAAGAAAGTGAAGTCGTAGAGGGTTGTTTGATTAGCGAATCAGGCAGGAATTCTTAACTAAAAAGGTTTACTTCGCTCGGAAGAAAATCTTAATCGGCACACCTTCGAAATCCCACAGCTCCCTCATGCGGTTCTCCACAAAACGGCGGTACGGGTCGCGGATATATTGGGGCAGATTGCAAAAGAATACAAACTGCGGGTAAGCCGTAGGCAATTGGGTTATGTATTTGATTTTTATATATTTGCCTTTCCATGCGGGAGGTGGGTTCTGTTCCTTTACAATAGGCAGAAGGGTGTCATTCAGTTCCGAAGTACTTATTCTGCGGCTACGCGATTCATAAACTTTGCGGGCGGTCTCCAAAACCTTGTAAATACGCTGTTTGTTTATCACCGAGGTGAACACTATTGGAACGTCGGAGAAGGGGGCAATGCGTTCGCGTATGAGTTTTTCGTAATTTTTGTGGGTGTGGGTGTCTTTTTCAATCAAATCCCATTTGTTTACCACAATTACAACCCCTTTGTTGTTGCGTTGTGCGAGGCTGAAGATATTAATGTCCTGTTGTTCAAATCCTTGCGAAGCGTCAATCATAAGTATGCACACGTCGCTGTTTTCGATGGAGCGCACCGACCGTAGTACCGAGTAAAATTCTATGTCTTCGGTAACTTTCTGCTTTTTGCGCAGTCCTGCTGTGTCCACAAACAGAAAATTGAAGCCGAAACTGTTGTAGCGGGTGAAAATGGAGTCGCGGGTGGTGCCGGCAATAGGTGTTACAATGTTGCGGTCCTCGCCGGTAAGGGCGTTGATAAGCGACGATTTACCTACGTTTGGACGGCCTACAACGGCTATACGTGGCAAGTCGGAGGATTCGTCTTCTACGGGTGTCATGTCCTTGACCACTTCGTCTAAAAGTTCGCCGGTACCGGAGCCGTTCATTCCCGAAATGGGGTATATCTCTCCTAAGCCGAGTGAGTAGAATTCGGCTATCTCGTTCATACGCATGGGATTATCCACTTTGTTCACCACCACAAAGACTTTCTTTTCCGTGCGGCGAAGCATATTGGCAACATCCTCGTCCATAGGCGTAAGGCCGTCTTTGACATCGAGCAAAAAAAGTATTATATCTGCCTCATCTATGGCAAGTTGCACCTGTTTGCGGATTTCCAGCTCAAAGGAATCGTCGCTACCTACAACGTAGCCTCCGGTGTCGATTACCGAAAAGCCGATTCCGTTCCATTCGGATTTGCCGTACTGGCGGTCGCGAGTAACGCCGCTTGTCTCATCTACAATGGCGGAGCGTGTTTCTGTTAGACGGTTGAAAAATGTAGATTTTCCCACATTCGGTCGTCCTACAATGGCCACGATGTTATTCATAGAGTGCTGGTTTTTAGTGGATTGATATTAAAAAGCCTATTTGTTTGTTTTCTGCAAAAGTACGAAATATTTTTCATTAACGGCAAGTTTATCTTTTGTTGCTGAAAAATGCATAGGCAACAAAAAAGCGGTGATTGCTCACCGCCAACACAAATTTAATTATGAAGCATAATATTATCAGTCGTTGTTTTTGTAAACGGGCAATTTGTAGCCAAGTGAGAAGATAAAAGCTTGGTTGTTGCCGCTGAAGGCTTTGCGTTTGCCTTCCGGGTCAGAGATGTCTATTTCATCGTAGAGCACCATAAAGCCGTGGTCGTAGAAAATATCGAAAGTAAAGCCTCTCCAGTGTACTCCTATGCCCACAATGGCATTAACATCGATACGGTCGATAACGTCAAAGGCTTTGTTCTCCCAATCGTAATTTTCCGTAGGTTGTGTGTACGTAGGTGCCACTTTTCGTTCACGCGTGTCGCCGAAAAGTCCTATGCTTACGGCCGGACCAATAAACGCATGTAACTGTGGTACGTCTGCAACGTATGGTATTTTTGGCAGATTGAATTTGAACGATGCCAAAACAGGCACTTGGGCATACCATAAGTTAAAGAATCCTTCGCGTATGGCGCCCAGCGCGTATCCGCTGTATGTTTGCGAGAAATATCCACCGCGGCGTATCATGGAAACACCCGTTTGCAGGTAGAAAGTGTTTCTCAGATAACTTTCGGTCTGAGTAAATCCATAGTTGATGTAGGCACTGAAATTGTATCCAGTAATGCCTCTGCGCATTAGTATGTCGTCGCTGATCTTGGCCGGGCCCATGCCTATGCGGAACCCGAAATCTGCCCACTGGGCGTTGGCAAATGTCGTGGCCAAGGTGAATAGTATTATAAATACTTTTTTGTTCATCTAATTAAGACTTTATTTGTTTTTTTCTGACAAAATCGGTTGCAAATATACAAATTTTCTGTCAATTTTGAAACTTATTTTTTGTTTTTTAATTAACTTTGATATTCAATATGTTGATATATTGTTTGTTATAGCTTTCTGAAAATAAAATCGGTCATCAGGGTGTAGAGGTTGAGACGGGTGTATCCGCCGTAAATGCTATGGTTTTTGTTGGGATATATCCTCATTTCGAACTGTTTGTTGGCTTGTTCCAAAGCGGTAATCATATCGGCGGCGTTTTGGAAATGAACGTTGTCATCGCCAGTGCCGTGAATTATCAAGTAATTGCCTTTCAGTTGTTTGGCAAAATTGATTGGCGAGTTTTGGTCGTAACCTTCGGGGTTGTCCTGCGGACGTTGCAAAAAACGCTCTGTGTATATGTTGTCGTAGTATCGCCATGTGGTAACGGGAGCCACAGCTATTGCAGCCTTGAACACGTCGTTGCCTTTGAGTATGGCCAGCGACGACAGATAACCTCCAAAGCTCCAGCCGAATATGCCTATGCGGTCGGCGTCCACCCAAGGTTTTGCGGCGAAATATTTGGCGGCCTCAATGACGTCGATACACTCGTATTTTCCCAACTGCTTGTAGGTTACCTTTTTAAATTCGGCTCCACGACCGCCGGTACCGCGTCCGTCCACGCAAACCACTATGTAGCCGTGCTGTGCCAGCAGACGGTGCCAGTAGTAGTCGTTGTAGCTGTAGCTGTTGGTAACCTGTTGGTGTCCGGGACCGCCGTACACGTAAAAGAAAACGGGGTACTGCTTGCTGCTGTCGAAGTCGGCAGGTTTGATGATGTAATAGTTGAGGGTAACGTTTTCAGATGTAGTAAGTTGTCCAAAGACTTTTTTCTCGTTGCCGTATTCTTTCATGCGGTTTTGGAGGGCGACATTGTTCTCAAGCATAACAATTTGTTTGCCTTTGCTGTCGTGGATAGTGTAGATAGGAGGGGTGTTGGCATCGCTGAAGTTGCAGATGTAATAGCTACATCCGTTGCTGAAATTGATACGGTAAGTACCGGGAGCGTTGCTCAATTTGGTGATTTTCTTGCCGTTGAAATCGGTAACATACAACTCGGTGTTGATAGCCGAACTTTCGTGCGAGGTGAAATAAAGCCGCTTGGCTTTCTCGTCCACGCCGCACACCGAGGCCACGTCGTAGTTGCCTTTTGTAATCTGGCGCACCTGCTTGCCGTTCATGTCGTACATATATATATGGTTGTAACCGTCCTTCTCGGAGGTGATTAGGAAATTCTTGCCGTCCTTGAGGAAAATCCATGTATCGGGCACCTCAACGTAGGTGTTGTTTTCTTCGGTGTAAAGATTTGATATTGCGCCTGTTGTGGCGTCAGCCAAAAGCAGTTCCATTTTGTTTTGCAGACGGTTCATGCGCATAAACGCAAGCACGTTGGGGTTGGTTGTCCATTTTATACGCGGTATGTACTGGTCGTTTTGGCTACCCACGTCGAGTTTGAGGGTTTTGTCGGTTGTGAGGTCGTATATCAGCACATCAACCACGGAGTTGTCCTCGCCGGCCTTGGGATATTTAAAAGTGTAGTCCTCGGGGTAAAGCTCACCCCACATCTGCATATTGTATTGTTTTACAGCACTTTCGTCGAAACGGTAGAAAGCTATCTTTTTACTGTCGGGCGACCAGTAGAAACCTTTTGTTATGGCAAATTCCTCTTCGTAAACCCAGTCGGTGGTGCCGTTGATAATATGGTTGAACTTGCCGTCGAAAGTTACCTGTTTCTCCTGCAGGGTTTCCAAGTCGCAGATAAACAGGTTGTTATCACGGACAAAAGCGGTCTTTTTGCCGTCGGGCGAAAATTGTGTCAGACGCTGTTTGCCGTTGTTGGACAGTTTTTTGCAGCTTTTGGCCTGAATGTCGTACAGATAGTAGTCCGAAACTCCCGAGTGGCGGTATATAGGCTCAAAACCCGATGACAGAAGCAGGTGTGTCTCCTGTTCGTTGAACTGGTACGACTCTACGCGTGGAAAATCTGTCGCAATGTCGGTAAACACGCACACCGACCCCGTTTTTTCGCCGTTTTTGTACGAAAATTTGTCGATACTGTTGCGCGTTAGCGTGCAGTAATGTTCCCCGTCTTTCATGGAGCGGATTTCGCTAATTCCACGTACAGAAAAGGTTCCGCGCGCCCAAATGTCCTCCAAGGTTATTTGTTTTTGGGCAAAGGCTCCGAAAATGCCGGCAGTCGTCATAGCCACAGCAAAAAAAACTTTTTTTATCATTGTAAAATACTGTTTGTTAGTGATATGTGATGTAAAACTTTTTGTTGTTGCAAAATGCAAATGTACGCAAAAATTTTTTATTTTGCCAAAACATATTTCATAGCAATAAAATAGTAATATCGCGCGTTATCCCATTTTATTAAAAACATTATAAATTCGCATAAAAAATGAAAAAAGGAACGATTATTGCCATTGTTGTAGTGGCTATTGTAGTGATGTACAGTGTTATAACGTATAACAGCATGGTGTCGCGCGAGGAAGGTGTCTCCAAGGCGTGGGCGCAGGTAGAAAATGTGTATCAGCGTCGTGCCGACCTTGTGCCGCAGTTGGTAAATACTGTTAAGGGCGCCGCCGATTTCGAACGCAAAACCCTCGAGAGTGTAATCGAAGCCCGTGCCAAAGCCACTTCGGTACAGTTTACTGCCGACGAGCTGACCGAAGAGAACATCGCAAAATTCCAAAAGGCACAAGACCAGCTCGGTTCGTCGCTCGGACGTATGTTGGCAACAATAGAGCGGTATCCGGAACTTAAAGCCACTCAGAACTTTCAGGATTTGCAGACGCAACTCGAAGGTACGGAAAACCGAATAGCCACCGAACGGCAGAAATTCAACGATGTGGTGCAGAAATACAACGCCTACATTCGCCATTTCCCCGTAAATATTTTTGCTGGCATGTTCGGTTTCGACAAAAAAGCATATTTCACGGCTTCCGAAGGTGCCGATAAGGCTCCGGAAGTGAATTTTGAGTTTTAGTTGTGCGTTTTACACAATGGAGTTTTTCCCAGATCTATGAAATATTTCACCAAAGAACGTCAGCAACTGATTGTGAATGCCGTAAAGGAAGCCGAACTCGGAACATCGGGTGAGATACGTGTGCATATTGACAAAACGTGTCGTGGCGATGTTCTCGACCGTGCTGTGGCCATTTTCCGTAAACTTGGAATGGAGCATACCCAACAGCGCAACGGAGTGCTTGTTTACGTGGCCGTAAAATCGCATAAAGTTGCAATAATAGGGGATGAAGGTGTGAATGCTGTGGTGCCAAAGGATTTTTGGAACAAAATTAAGGACACCCTTGTAAGCAATTTTTCACAAGGCTTGTTTGTGGAGGGAATCTCGGCTGCCGTAACCTCTGTGGGAGAGATACTCAAGCAACACTTTCCCCATACCGACGACGATGTAAACGAATTGCCAGACGATATAAGTTTCGGCGACGACGCGGAGGACGTGGCGTCATAAAAACGTTTCTGGTATTTTGAGTGTTATAAAGGATGTCGAAAGAATTGCTTTTCAACCGCAACTACAGCCTGCTGTGTTTGGCTAACTTTCTGTTTTTCTTTTCGTTCTATCTTATTTTGCCGATAATGCCGCTGTATCTTTGCGATGTTTTTACAAGCGACAAAATCATCATAGGAATGGTGATAGCTTGCTATTCGTTGGCAACACTTGTTGTGCGGCCTTTTTCGGGCTACATTATGGACACATACAACCGTAAGTCGGTGTATATACTTGCTTTTCTGTTTTTTGCGGCAGTGTTTGGCGCTTATATCGTGGCCGAAACATTGTTTGCATTGATTGTGGTTCGTGTTTTGTACGGCCTTACATTCGGCCTCACTTCGGTGTCGAGCAATACTTTGGTGATAGACCTTGTGCCGTCGTCGCGAAGAGGGGAGGGGATAGGCTTTTTTGGTGTCTCGTCTAACGTGGCTATGGCTCTCGGACCTATGGCCGGTCTGATGATGTATGGCAAGATAGATTATATGTGGATTTTTGCTACAGGCTTGTTTATCAGTAGTATAGGCGTGATAATTGCCTCGTGCATACAAACCCGCTTCCGTCCGCCACTGCGCCGTCCAAAAGTGTCGATAGACCGTTTTATACTGCCGAAAGGCATTCCGGGAGGGGTGGCGTACATACTTATCGCTTTTCCTTACGGTCAGATTTCCAACTATATAGCTATGTATATCGACGAAACAGGCGTGGCGTTGAGCGGAGGAATGTTCTTCATCCTCTATGCGGTGGGACTTATCCTTTCGCGACTGTTCGCCGGCAAGATGGTTGATCGCGACAAAAAGCCGCAGACGGTGATACTCGGCATAGCCTTGCTTGTTGCAGGCATAGGACTGCTGGCGGCCTTGCCTAATTTCAACGGACTTTCCGCCGCGGTGGCAAAATACCTTTTGGTGGCTATAGCGGTGATATGCGGAGCGGGTTACGGCACCATCTTTACCTCGTTCAACACAATGTTCATCGACCTGGCGCAGCGCAACCAGCGAGGCTCGGCCACCGCCACCTATCTCTCCGCATGGGATCTGGGACTTGGCTTGGGAATTTTTTTCGGCGGAGCTATTGCCGAACAGGTGTCGTTCGGATTCGGATACATGGTCGCCGATGGAGTGCTGTTGCTCGGACTTCTGTTCTTTGTGGCCGTAGTAGTGCCTCACTACAACCGTAACCGTGTAGAATGAATCATAGTTCTATCGGCGGTATCAAAGCAATCCTTTTACAGTGGGCTTTTTGGCAACAAAATCTTTTAGGTAGAACGGCTCGAAATAAGCTACATCCTCAAAGTTCCCCGCCTCATATTTATTGAAGGCCTCGTTAAGCAGACCTTCGGCGGAGAAAGAGAACGGCAGGTCGTAAATGGCGTTGCGGTTGTTTCCTAACAATTGCTGTGTTTTGGTAGCTCCGTCGCCGAAAAAAGCCACAGTACCTTTGTTTAAGTATTCTTCAAAACTGTTTTCTTCTACCACTTTGGCGGCAGTTGGTTCGAGGCGCGTGCCTTTTTTGTCGAATACGGCGGTATATACTTCCATGCGGCGGGCGTCTATCATTGGGCAGATATAGTCGCTGAAACTGCTGTTTTTGCTTATAAATAGGTCGGTCATGCTTTGCAGTGTTTCGACGGCTATAAGCGGTATCCCAAGGGCGTAGCACAGACCTTTGGCGGTGGATACGCCTATGCGCAGTCCCGTGTACGAGCCGGGGCCGCTACTCACACACACGGCGTCCAACGATTTGAAAGGCAATCCCGATTCCTTCATGGTTTCCGCCACAAACACAGCCAAACTCGAGGAATGAGCGTTGGGTGCGTTGCTAATTCGGCTTGCCACAATTTTTTTGTCCACTGCAAGCGCCACCGAACATATTTGGGTGGCTGTCTCCAAAAGCAGTATTTTTCCCATATCAGAACAGATACAAAATAGCGGTTGTGTGTTATAAAAAAAAGAGGATGCCCGATGCTGGAGCATCCTCTTTTGACATTACTTCAAAAATTTTGTTATTTGGAATTTTTGATAGCTGCTTGTGCTGCGGCCAAACGTGCTACTGGCACGCGGAATGGCGAGCAGGACACGTAGTTGAGGCCGGTCTTGTAGAAGAATTCCACCGAAGTGGGGTCTCCGCCGTGTTCGCCGCAAACACCGCATTTGAGGTTTGCGCGCTGGCTGTGTCCGCGTTCCACGCCGAGTTTCACAAGTTCTCCAACACACTCTTGGTCGAAAGTGTTGAACGGGTCGGCCATGATTATTTTGTCTTCCATGTATTTGGCAACGATAGAATTAACGTCGTCGCGGGAGAAACCGAAAGTCATCTGTGTGAGGTCGTTTGTACCGAAAGAGAAGAATTCGGCAACTTCGGCAATCTTGTTGGCCACCAGTGCGGCACGCGGTATTTCAATCATCGTACCGAACTTGTATTCAAAGTTGATACCGTATTTTTCCTGCACTTCTTTGTGTACGCGGTCGGCAATGCATTTCTGATGTTTCAGTTCGAGGGAGTTGATTGTCAGCGGCACCATTATCTCCAATATCGGGTGTTTGCCTTCCTTGAGGAGTTCGGCGGTAGCCGAGAACAGAGCTCTGAACTGTGTTTCGGTGATTTCGGGGTAAACGATACCCAGACGTACACCGCGCAGACCCATCATTGGGTTCACCTCGTGAAGGGCATCGACACGTTTTTTCAAAGTCTCGAAATCGATATGACGTTCTTCGGCCACTTTGCGCTGTTTTTCCTCGTCCTGCGGAACGAATTCGTGCAGCGGGGGGTCCATCAGACGGAATGTGAGAGGCTTGCCGTCCATCACTTCCAAAGTTCCTTTGGCAGCCTTGGTTATGTATGGCTCAAGTTCTTTAAGAGCGGAAATACGTTCTTCGGTGTTGTTGGCCAGAATCATGTTGCGGAGCTTTTCGAGAGGTTCCTCGCTGTTTTCGCCGTAGAACATGTGTTCGATACGGAAAAGTCCGATACCTTCGGCGCCGAATTCGATGGCCTTGCGGGCGTCTTCGGGGGTGTCGGCATTGGTGCGAACGCCCATGGTGCGGTATTTGTCAACAATATTCATGAATTTGACGAACAACGGGTTTTCCGTAGCGTTTATCATCTTTATTTTCTGGTCGTAAATCCAGCCTTTGGTACCGTTGAGGCTCAGCAAATCGCCTTCTTTGAAAGTTTTTCCTCCCAAGTAAACCTCGCCTTTCTCGAAGTCTATCTTGAGGTCGCCACAGCCTACTATGCAGCATTTGCCCCATCCGCGAGCCACCAGGGCTGCGTGAGAGGTCATGCCTCCGCGAGCGGTAAGGATACCGTTGGCGGCACGCATACCTTCAACGTCCTCCGGGTTGGTCTCTTCGCGAACAAGAATGTTGGGTATCTTAGCGGCGGCATACTCACAGGCTTTTTCGTTGGTCAGAGCTATAACGCCTACAGCGCCTCCGGGTCCGGCGGGCAGACCTTTGGCTATAACAGTGCATTTCTTTTCGGCTTCGGCATCCAAAATCGGGTGCAGCAGTTCGTCGAGTTGTGCAGGCGACACGCGCATTACCACAGTTTTCTCATCTATGAGACCTTCGTTCATCATGTCGTTGGCCATAGTGAGTGCGGCAAGGCCGGTGCGTTTTCCTACGCGGCACTGCAGCATATACAGTTTGCCGTTTTGGATTGTGAACTCGATGTCGAGCATGTCGTGATAGTTCTTTTCAAGAATGTCGCGAATTTCGCAAAGTTCCTTGTATGTTTCGGGCATAAGCTCTTGCATGGAGTGCATGGCTTTGTTTTGCTCGTTTTTGGTGTCGTCGTTGAGTGGGTTGGGGGTACGGATACCGGCCACCACGTCTTCGCCTTGTGCGTTGATAAGCCATTCGCCGTAGAATTTGTTGTCGCCGTTGGCGGGGTTACGTGTGAAAGCTACGCCTGTTGCGGAGTTTTCGCCCATATTTCCGAATACCATTGCCTGCACGTTTACAGCAGTGCCCCAGTCGTCGGGAATGCTTTCGATACGGCGGTAGGAGATGGCTTTTTTGCCGTTCCACGATTTGAACACGGCTTTGATACCACCAATGAGTTGTTCTTTAGCGTCGTCGGGGAAAGCCACGCCCAAAACTTCTTTGATTTTGGCTTTGAACTGTTCGGCAAGGTCTTTCAGTTCGTCGGCGGTAACTTCGGTGTCCACTTTGTAGCCGCGTTTCTCTTTGAAAGCGTCGAACATATCGTCGAGTTGTTTACGTATGCCTTTGCCTTCTTCGGGTTCAATGCCTTCGGCTTTTTCCATAACAACGTCGGCGTACATCATTATCAGACGACGGTACGAGTCGTAAACGAAACGTGGGTTGTTGGTTTTCTTTATCAAACCGGGTATTGTTTTGGAGCTGAGACCAATATTGAGTACTGTATCCATCATACCGGGCATGGAGGTGCGGGCACCGGAGCGGCATGACACTAACAGCGGATTTTCGGGGTCGTCGTATTTCATACCCATAAGGGTTTCGATGTTCTGCATTCCTTTCCAAACTTCGTCCATAAGTGATGTGGGAAGCTGGCAGTTGTTGGCGTAATAATCCGTACAACAGTCTGTTGTGATTGTCAAACCTGCGGGAACAGGAAGTCCTAACAAACACATTTCTGCCAAATTGGCACCTTTTCCTCCGAGCAAATTCTTCATTGCTGCTGTTCCTTCGGCTGTTTTTCCTCCGAATGTGTAAACATACTTTGTCATTTTTCTCTCTTAAATTAGTGAAATTATTATAATGTTATTTATTTTAACGACTAAGCGACTAAAAATTAGTCGCTTAGTTCTTATTTCATCTTTTATCGTACCAATATAACCGAGCCTTTTCGTGTAAGTTCTGTGTTTGGTTGTTCTTGGCTTTTGTATTTTATTATATAGGTATATACCCCGGATTCGCAAATGCCACCTTTGTATGTACCGTCCCATGTCTCGTTTACGTTGTTCGATTCAAATACTTTTTGTCCCACACGGTTGTACAATACAATATTGTATTCTGTTATACCGATACTCTTTACGAGAAATTCTTTGTTTGTGGGCAAATCGGGGGTGAAAGCGTTGGGAATCCACAGTTCGTAGCGGTTGCCCGAAACTGTGTCGTTGCCGTTGTAGTTCACGGTTATAATCATTGTAGTGCTGTCGTAGCATAGGTACTCGTTGCGTACCACAAGTTTCACCCAAGTGCTGTCCTGATTTTTGGGATAGTTGTAGTAAGTATATGAGTGTGTGTCGATAATGTCTTTCTTTTCGCATGTCCACCAGCGTTCCACCACATGTCCGCGGCTTACGTCGGTGAATTTCATTTGGGTGTTGTAGGACATTACAAAATCGGGTGTGCGAAGTATCGTCGCTTCAAGTTTTGGCGAAGCTTCCACAAATATGCTTGCACGTGTTTCGCATTCGGGATTGCGGGTTGTCATGCCAGCCGAGACAGTATATGTGGTGTTCTGTCGCGGTGCCACGTGTATGAGCGTTTCCCTTTCCTGTCCTTCAAGCGAGAGGTCGTAAGGAGAAGCCGACCAGTGGAACATGGTGTCGTCGGTGGTTTGTACAAGCAATGCAAAAGTCTGTGTCTCGCAGTCGAAACCGGTATTGTGCAATGTCATTATTGGTTTAGGTATCACAGTAAGGTCGAGCATTATTATGCTGTCGCAACCGTATTTCGATATCAGTGTGTCCACGTATTTGCCTGTCCGCGAGTATGCGTTGCCGAATAGGAACGACTGTTGTCCTTCGCAGATTGTGTCCACTATGGTGTCTTGGAATTTGTAGTCCATAGTCAGGTGCAGGTGTATGACACTGTCGCAACCAGCCTCGTTTGTGGTTGTGAATGTCGGCAGTATGGTGCTACGGTTATAAGTTTTTCCATCGCGCCAAACATATCGTCCACATGCAATTACGCTATCCCACGAGTGAGTTATCCTGCCCAATGTGAGTTGGCGTATTATACTGTCGCAACGGCTGTTGCCCACACGTTTTACGGTGTCGTAATAAACGCCTGCGTCGTAGCGCATAACACCGCCAAACATTATGGGAGCGTCGCTACAAGTGTCGTAGTATTCGTGTTTTATGGTGTCGGCGTTGATGCGGTATGAGTTGTATATGTCGAAATAGTCGCCATTGCAGGCTTGGAATTCCATACGGGCTGTGTAAGTCGTCGGTTCGGTGGGACATACAACCCAACGTGATTTTGCAGTGTCGCTGTTTATTATTTCGCTGAAAAGTCTGCGTCCGTTGGTGTCTCTACCTTCGTACCATGTTACTTTGTAGTTTGGAGTTCCGGTAGGAGTGAAACGCCATGCCTCACGCCGGGCTACCCAGTGTCCACCGTTTCGCCCCGGGGCTGCTATGCCCATAGTACCCGTAGCGTTCTGTATTCCAATCAAAGCCTCACCGTTGTTTGTTGAAGCTCTGCCTATATGACTTTCAATATAAATGTCGATAATGTTAGTGCCCTCATACAATACAATCATTGATGTATGTGCAGTGTCGTAGTTGCCGAACAACGGACATTGCCTGTATATAAAGCAAGCGGCACGGCACGGATATTCGCCCATTACATCCATGCGCAACTCTCCGCCATGTCCCGAATAAGCGATTGTAATGTCCTCATAGGCACCGTAGATGGCATTGAGTGCCGCTGCCGGAAAAGTTGGGTTGGGGATAGGGCAATTCGTGTAAAATGTCCATGGACAGGTCTGATTTATATTTGCCGCGTTAAAAGATATGATACCGTTTGTGCCTACGGCTACGGAACTATATGTCCCGCCGTAAAAGCAGAATTTGAAAGGCAGGTGAAGAGTGTCGGCGTAATAGTCGTCGCCAGTGAGGTTTACCACATTTCCGTCGTTGAATCTGAACGGAGGATTGTATGCTATGGAAGACACGGTGTAGTCGTTTGCAGTGGTTGCGGTAGCGTTGGCGTATGCCGTCAGCGTAACGCAGTCGCCGCAATGCACTGTGGTGTCGCTACCGTCGGAGGTGGCGGATACCACTATCGACGGACAGCCAGACCGTATCGTTACCTGAGCTTGCATGCGATTGGCCGACAAGCCGACAAGCAGCATGGCCAGAACAAATATTTTAATTGCGTTTTGTCTTTTCACCTTCATAACAAACAATTGTTTTTTTTATATTATCTGGTACTACATTTTGTTGTAACAACCAGCTTGCAAAGATACGTTTTTTTTGCGATTTTTGCAATGTTTTTTGTCTGTTTTACAAACAATTAGTTGGTAAGTGTTTGTTTGTCAAAATGATAACGTTGGTAAGGAACGTTTTTTTTTGACCCATTGCCGAAAAAAACTATCATTTTGCAGTTGGCTTTTGTCTTTTAATAGACACTATAACCATGCAAATGCTACATTTTTACCGTTTTTTTAGGCTGTTAAGATTCTGTATTATCGCAATACCTGCACAGTGCCGTTGCGTTGTATGTTCCCTTTGTATCCTTTTCCGGTGAAGCGGTAGTAGTACGTTCCTTGTGGCTCGTTGGCGGCGGCAGGGTCCCAAAAGTCCTCGTATTTGGAGATATTTTGCTTGTGGTAAACTACGCGTCCCCAGCTGTTGAAGATAAAGAGTTCAGTGTCGGTGTAGCCTTTGCCTTCTATAAGGTTCTTTATCACGAAGATGTCATTTAAGCCGTCGCCATTTGCAGTAATTACATTTGGGAATTGCAAAAAGTCGTTGGTGATGAATATCGAGGATACGGCGGTGTCGGAGCATACGAGGGTGCCGCCGTCGGAGGTGGCGTATTGGGTGTAGGCGATAAGCCTTATCGGATAGTTGCCAACGTCGCCGTGCCCTGTGGTTTGCCATTGGTAAACGGGTTCAAATTCGGTGAGTTGGGTCGGACGCGACATTGCCGAGGTGTCGTTGTATATTTCCCAAAGATATGTGTTGTGTTGCGGGTCGTGAGGGTGGCTGAGATTGCGGAACTGCACTTCGGGGGAAAGTATGGTTATAATTGGTGGATTCCATGAGAAGGCAGCCCTGCTGTATTCGTAAACCTTGGCTCTAAGGAGTATGGTGTCGCGACAACCGTTGGCTGCGAGAATGGCGCATATTATGTCGTATGTGCCGGGTGATGAGTAGGTGTGTGTGACTGTTTCTCCGCTAAAATTGTTGTTTACATATCCGTCGTTCCAGTGCCATGTGTATCTGTTTCCCTGCGATTCTGGATTTATGTCGGTGCGTGATATGGTGGTGGCCAAACAAATTTCCTCTGTATAGCCTTGTTGCGCGAACTGTGGCTTCGGCACATACTTCTTGGTGAGGAAAAGCACTGTTAAGCTGTCGCAACCGCGTGCTGTAGGGCTTGTGTCGTAATATACCCCCGGGTTGTAGATGTTGTTGCCCGAAAATGAATAGTACGTGCCTTCGCAGATGGTGTCGTGGATGGTATCGTTTTGAGGGTGTTCGATGGACATTATCAGGGTAACACTGCTGTCGCAGCCTATGCGGTTGGGCAATACCACAGTGTAAGTTCCCGAATCTGTTACGGTATTGCCTGCAAAATTGAAGGAAGAGCCTTCGCAAATAGTGTCGTAGATGGTGTCGAAAGTAGTTGGAGTTATGGTAAGGTGCAGTGTTACAGTACTATCGCAACCGAACTGATTGGTGAGCAGCACCGTTGGCGTGTTTGTGTCTCGAGTGTAGGTGTTTCCGTCCTGCCAAGTATAAGTGTTGCAGGCTGTTACATTATCAATGGATGTTGATGTCAGTCGTAGGTTAAGTCGTTCTATTATGCTGTCGCAACCTGCGGAGTTTCGTATTGTGTCGTAGTACATTCCCGATGACGATAGTATGCGTCCGTGGAAGTTGTACGTCCCGGTATGGCAGAAAGAGGTGTCGGTGTAGGTAACATCGCTGCTTGTTATGGTGGTGGTGCTGATTATGTCGAAATGGTCGCCGTTGCAGGCTGTGTACCGCAGGCGTGCGGTGAAAGGGTTGTTTCCTCTCGGGCATACGAGAATCCTCGACATGGCCGTGTCGCTGTTGATGGTGTCATGTCCCAAAATCACGCCGTTGGCGTTGGTAGTGTCGGTGCCGTCGTACCATGTAACAGTGTATCGAGGAGTGCCGGTAGGTGTGAAACGCCAAGCTTCGGCGTAGGCTGTCCAAGTGCCGCCGTTGCGGTTTGGTGCTGCAACGGCCATTGTACCGTTGGCGTTCTGCACTCCCACAAGTCCGTGTCCGCTGTTTGTGGATGAACAGCAGTTGCGTTGTTGTATATATACGTCTATGATGTTTGTGCCTTCGTAAAGTACTATCTGATAGGTGTTTCTTACTGAGTAGTTTCCGTAAAGAGGTACCGAGTAGTAGCTTATACATGCGGTACGGCATGGGTACGAGCCGAGCACTCCCTGATATATCTGACCGTTGCCGCTGTATCCCGGATAGATGTCCTCGCACACGCCGTATATGGCGTTCAGTAGTGAGCTCGGGAAATTCGCGTTGGGTATTGGCAGGTAGGAGTAATAGCTGTAGGCACATGGGCCGCCGTTGTTGTTGGCGTTGAACGACACTACGCCGTTGGCTCCCACGCAGGCTTGTGTGTATGTTTGTCCATAGAAACAGAAACTGAACGGCAGGTTAATGATAGCGGCATAGTAGTCGTCTCTATTGAGGTTGATTTGTGTGCCTGCTTGGAAAGAGAAAGGCGGGTTGTAGGTTATTTGCGATACGGTGTAGTCGTTGGCTGTGGTCGCTGTTGCTGTTACGTCGGCGTGAAGTATTATACATCCTCCGCATTGTATTGTTGTGTCGAGGCCGCTTACAGTTCCCGAAGCTCTTATTGATGGACACCCTGTCGGGGCGTTCTGCGCCAGCAATAAATAAGTGTTCATGACAAAGAAAGCCAGCATTAGAGCCGCACAACCTCTTTTGTTTATCGTTGGTTTTGCCATAATGCAAATATTTGTTTCTTTTGACAATCTGCTGAGATTATCGGCAGGCACTAACGAATAGCAAGGCTTTCGTTTATGGTGGTGGTAGGCAGTGGAGTGGAGTGAGCCCTATTGTGCGGGCTCTACTAGGTTTTGTTGGACTATTTGGAAGAATCTGTTTTCTTTTCGGATTCTGTTCCTTTTTTGGAGTCCATTTTCAGTTTCGCTTCCATAAGAGCGATTTTTTGCCGTGCAGATTGTATTTTTTTGTCAAATTCTTCTTTGAGCAGGGTGGCTTGTTTCGAATTGGCTAAAAATCCAATATTGTTTTCCCAGATGCTCACTTCGTTTTTCAGTTTTGCAATCTCGTCCTGCAGTTTGCGAGCCAATTCGGGGGAGATATGACCGTTTTTGTCGGACTTGCCTGCGTCCAGAATCGTCATGGAGTCGATTTTCAGCTTGTCGATGTGGGAGTTTATAATGTCGGTGAACTCTTGCTGTAGTTTTGTGCGGTCTTCGTTTGGTGTGTATCCTATTTCGTTCCACCTGCGTCTGAAGCTGTGTATCACTTCAAGATTCTTGGTGTTGTCGTTGTCGAACGGATATTTCTTCAGCTCTTCGATAAGAGCCTGTTTTTTTGCGGTGTTTTCCGAACCTTGTTCTTTGCGAGCATTGTAAAATTCGGTTTTGCGGGCGAAAAAGTTGTTGCAAGCAGCGCGGAACCGTCCCCAAACCTCTTCGGCCTGTTTTTTGTTTGTGGGGCCGATTTCTTTCCATTCTTTTTGCAGCTTCAAAATTTCATTGGTGGCTTTGTACCAGTCTTTATCGGTGTTTTCGGCCAAATATTCGGCTTTTAGGCAAAGGTCGATTTTACGGTTGTAGTTTTCTGTTTGTTCGGAACGCAAGTTTTCGATGTGCTCCTTTTTGTTTTCGTAGAACTTGGACATTGCGGCGGTGAAGCGTTGCCAAATGCCGTCGTTGTGCTCGCGTGGCACTGGGCCTATGGATTTCCATATTTTGAGAAGTCCTTCCATTTCGGTTGTTTTCTCGCCCCATTCTTTGAAGTTTTCGGATTGGAAATTGGCCAAGGCTTCCGCGTTTTCGCACAATTCGGTTTTTGCAAGGAGATTTTGCTCCATTTCCACTTTCATGTTGGCGTAGTGCTCACGGCGGCGTTCGTCTATTTTCTCTGTCGCTGTGCGGAAACGTTTCCAAACGTCCTCGTTTTGTTCGCTTGGCACAGGGCCTGTTTCGCGCAACTGTTCGCGCAACTCCTGAACCTGCTTGAAAGCCTTGTTTACCGAGGGCTCCATTATCAAAGCTTCGGCCTTTTCGCAGATTGCTATTTTTTGTTCGAGGTTGGTTTTGAGGTCTTTGTCGCGCAACTCCTTGTTTATCTTTACCTTGGCGAAGAATTGCTCTATAAGGAAATGGTAGCTGTTCCAAAGGTTGTTGATTTCGTTGCGTGGTACTTCGCCTACGGATTTCCATTTTTCCTGTATGGAGTTGAAGTTGTCCTGAGCTTTTTTCAGCGTGTCGTCGCTGTTTATGAGTGCACGTAACTCGTCGAGGAGCTCTTTTTTTAGTTCGAGGTTGTGTTGTCGTTGGGTTTCAAGTTCATGGTTGAAAGTTTGACGTTTTTTGCGGTACTGGTTGTAGAGCTCGTTATACATTTCTCCAACAGTGTCCTGTGTGTTGTCGTCAGTTTCGGGCATTTCGGCCTTTAGAGCGGCTGTTTTTTCGTCGAAATGCTGTTTTATAGAAAGGACTCTGTTTCTAATTTGCGATATGTCGTACTGTAACAGTTCCCTCAGTGCCTCAACAAGCTGTTCGCGAGTGTATTCGGAATAGTCGGTCTGTGGTTCGGCCTCTGTTTCGGTGTGCGTTTCGGGTTGGCTGTCTTCGGCAGGTTGCATAGTATTTGCTGTTTCGGTTGCAGAAACATCAGTGGTTTCCGTATTTTGCTGGCTGATAATGTCCTCAGTCTCGTTTTGTTGCGTATTAACTGTTTCTTCCATCATTTGTAAATTGAGTAATGCTTTTTTGCATTGTTATTTGTTATCGCAGTTTTTTTGTTTTTTATAAAAGTACCTGCAAACTTACATAATTTTTTTTATAAAAAAAAGCGGGCGGGCGCTTTTATTTTTCTTGATTGGTGCATCCGCCTGCTTAAATTATTGGTTATTAGTGGTTTGGTTGTGTAAAACCAATGCGGTTTCAAACGAAAAAGTTTTTTGAAAAAGAGGGTTATTGCTTTATTTTTTTGCTTATGTCCTCTGCCCACGAGCGAAATTGCTTGTCGGTTTCGATAAGATTGGATACTGTTTTGCAGGCGTGCAGTACGGTGGCATGGTCTTTGTTTCCGCATTGCAGACCTATCATCGACAGCGGGGATTTGGTGTATTGTTTTGCAAAATACATGGCTAGCTGGCGTGCCTGCACGATTTCGCGTTTGCGTGTGCGGGACTGCATGCTTTCCACCGACAGGTTGAAGTAGTCGCATACCACTTTTTGTATGTAGTCGATGGTGATGTCGCGCGAGGTGTTCTTTACGAATTTTTCTATCATCTGTTTGGCCAAATCGAAGGTTATCTCCTTTTTGTTGAGCGACGACTGTGCCATGAGGGTTACAAGGGCGCCTTCGAGTTCCCGCACGTTGGTGTTGATGTTGTAGGCAATGTGCTCAATTACAGAGTAGGGCATTTCTATGCCGTCCTGAGCCAGTTTCTGTTTCAAAATGTTTATACGTGTTTCCACGTCGGGGATTTGCAAGTCGGCCTGAAGTCCCCATTTAAGACGGTTTACAAGGCGTTCCTCAATTCCGGACAGCTCGGACGGCGCTTTGTCGGAAGTGATGATGATTTGTTTTTTCTGCTGGTGCAGGTGGTTGAAGATCTGGAAAAAGGCTTCCTGTGTTTTTGGGGCACGGTTTTCCCAAAAGTGTATGTCGTCGATGATGAGCACGTCGATACATTCGTAGAAGTGTATGAAGTCGTTGGTGGTGTTGTCCTGGGTGGATGTGGAGTATTGCCTCATGAATTGGTCTGAAGTTACGTAAAGCACCACTTTGTCGCTGTGCAGTTCTTTGGTTTTCCAGCCTATGGCGGTGGCGAGGTGTGATTTGCCTAGGCCGCTGTTGCCGTATATGAGCAAGGGGTTGAAGGCGGTTTTGCCCGGATTTTGTGCTATGCTGAAGCCGGCGCTCCGCGCAAGGCGGTTGCAGTCGCCCTCTACAAAGTTTTCGAGGCGCCACGACTCGTTGAGCTGTGAGTGTATGGTTATTCTTTTTGTCCCGGGGATGTATAGGGGGTTGGTTATTTTTCCTGCTTCGGGCATACCGATGGCGCGCGGCAGGCTCACCGGTTTGCTTTCCTGTTTTTTTGTGCCCTGCGACGGCAGGGTTATCGTTACTATAGGCTTTTTGTTTTCGTCCATACCCATTATAATGTTGTATCTTAACCTGCCCGACGGGCCTAATTCTTTTTTGATTGTACGACGTAGTATGTCGGAAAAGTGGTTTTCCAAATGGTCGCAATAGTATTGGCTTGGCAGACGGAGTATAAGTACCGGACCGCGAGCGTCATCCTCGAGTCCTATAGGCACTATGGGCATGAACCACGTCTGGTACATTTCCGGCGTAACAACGTCTTTTATCACTTCAAGACATTTGCTCCATACTTTTTCGTAATCTTTTTCGCTTGTCATTTATCTTATGTATTGTTTATCTGAATTATACACTATTCCGTTTGTTTTCTTGTATCGTATGCAAATGTATATCTAAAAAAAAAAACGTCGGTTCAAAAAAAAATTTGGCGTTGTCATTTTTTTTTATTAAGCAAAACACCACCTTTTTTGATAAAAGGATAATTGTAAAACCTAAATATTTAAAAGACATTGAATTATAGGAATTTTTCTATCGAAAAAGGCAATATAATATTTTTTTTTGACAAAAAAAAGAAATATTGGAAAAATTATCATTTTTTTATCTACATTTTAGTACGTTCTTTATAATCTTCTGTATCAAAATACTTTGTGTTGTGTGTGCAGTCACAATTGTCTAATAATCATTTTGTTTGGATATTATACTGGGTATCAATATGTTAGAAGGGTGTGTTTTTACTTGTTTTCGGATGTATATATGTGTTTTTTAGATGTTTGCAAATGTCGTGGGAGTTTGGTGTGTTGTTTTTCACAATTGTCGAAGATTAAAGATTTTTATTTTTTTGCCAAAAATATTTCTACCGGCTTTTTTTTTGTTGTTATGTTTTTTTCAACAGTCAATCCTGTTTTTTGAGAAGTGTTGAGAAAAAAAGTGTGTTTATCTTATAAGTAGCACGGAGCCATTTTTCTCGTATTTTTTGTCTTTCTGCGACTTGGTGGTGTATTTTACGTGGTAAACGTATGAGGCGGCGGGGCAGGGGCGTCCTTTGTATGTCCCGTCCCAGCTTTCATCGGGGTCGGTGGAGTGATATACGCGCAGTCCCGACCTGCTGTATATTATTATCTCGTAAGTATCGATGTCGTAACAACCCACTTTCATTGTCTGGTTTTCGTCGGCATTGGGTGTGAAAGCTCCCGGTATACACACATCGCCTTTTAGTATAGGGTAAGTGCTGGTGGTTGTGTCGGAGCAACCGAAGTCGGTCAGGATGATAAGTGTTACTTGCAACGAGTCGCTCTCGTAGTGTGGTGTGTAATAAACAAAACGTTTGTGAAGAATTTCCTCGTCGAGATACCTGTCGGGAATTTCGTGGAAGAGCCATTTGCGGTCGAAAGCGTTTCCGGAGGAGTAGTCCGAAAATTTTATCTGCATTTGTTGCAATGAAATCACCTGTGGTTTCATCTTGAAAGATGACAGCAGTCCTGCCGGGGTGTCCACACGCACGGAAATGGTAAGAATACTGTCGCAGCCATAGCTGGACCGCAAATCTTGTCGGTACCAACCCTTACGAGAATAAGTATGTCCGTTTAACTCGACGGATTTTCCTGTACAAATTATGAGATAAAGAGTGTCGCGCAGGGTGTCGTTCACGGTAAGATTTATGTGCAGAATACTGTCGCAACCCTCGGTAGTACGCAATTTCTGACGATACCATCCGGTAGCAGAAAAGGATTGTCCGTTTAAATCCAAGGATTGTCCGGCACAAATGCTCTGCTCCAAGGTGTCGCGCAGAGTGTCGTTCACGGTAATATGGATTATCGTAAGGCTATCGCAACCGTAGATGGTTTGTCTTTGCTGAAAGTATGTCCCTTGATGACTATAGTTTTGTCCGCCATGCGAGAATGTGTTTCCAGCACAGAGCTCCTGCCAAATCACATTGCGGAAAGTGTCATTAACAGTGAGGTTTATAACAAGATTGCTCCTGCATCCCGTATGCGAGTCTCGCAGATATTGATGATAGACGCCGGTTGAAACGTACTGTATGCCGTTGGTGTCGAGAACGGAGCCCGCACAGAAAGTACGGTTGATAGTGTCGCGAATAGTGTCGCTTACTGTGAGGTCTATATAAAGACGAGTGTAGCAACCGGTGGTAACGTTGCAGTTGAGCTGACTGTAGAATCCTGTGCGGCTGTATTGCCGACCGTTGGTGTCGAGTATAGCTCCGGCACAGATGGTACGGTGAATGGTATCGCGCAGGGTGTCGTTTACGGAAAGGTCGATATACAAACGACTGTAGCAACCTGTTGAGGCATCGCGGTTTAGCTGACTGTAAAATCCTGTTTTGCTGTACAATCGTCCGTTGGTATCAATCACAGCTCCGGCACAAATGGTGCGGTGTATGGTGTCAAGTATGGTATCACGCACTTTCAGGTCTATAACCAAGTTCTGGAAACAGCCCGTTACGGTGTCTTGCAAATACTGTGTGTAAACACCTTGTAGGTAGTAGGGCGAATAATTGATACCGCTTAAAGGTATGCAACCCCGATGTCCGTTGGTGTCGAGTACTGCTCCGGCACAGACAGTGCGGTAAATGGTGTCGCGCAGAGTGTCGTTTACGGAAAGATTGATATACAGACGGCTGAAACATCCTGTGGTGGCGTCGCGGTTGAACTGTGTGTAAATTCCCGTGCGGCTGTACTGCCGACCGTTGGTGTCGAGTACTGCTCCGGCACAGATAGTACGGTATATAGTGTCGATAATCGTGTCGCTTACAGTAAGGTCGATATAAAGACGAGTGAAACAGCCTGTGATGGTATCGCGGTTGAGTTGTGTGTAAAATCCTGTAAGACTGTACTGTTGCCCGTTGGTGTCGAGTACGGCTCCGGCACATATAGTGCGGTGAATGGTGTCGCGAACGGTGTCGCTTACAGTGAGGTCGATATACAAACGGCTGTAGCAACCTGTTGAGGCATTGCGGTTTAGCTGACTGTAAAATCCCGTACGACTGTAATGCTCGCCGTTAGTGTCGAAAGTTGCTCCGGCGCATATAATGCGGTGAATAGTGTCGCGAATGGTGTCGCTTACTTTCAAATCTATCACCAAGTTGTGATAACATCCTGTGGCGGTGTCGCGTAAATACTGCGTGTAAACGCCTTGAAGGTAATAGGGCGGGTAATTGACACCGTTCACTGGTACACAGCCTAAATGTCCGTTGGTGTCTAGCACTGCACCGGCGCAGATAGTACGGCGTATAGTGTCGCGCAGTGTATCGTTTACCGTCAAGTCTATCACCAAGTTGTGATAACATCCTGTGGCGGTGTCGCGTAAATACTGCGTGTAAACACCCTGAAGGTAATATGGCGGGTAATTGATGCCGCTTACTGGTACACAGCCTAAATGTCCGTTGGTGTCGAGCACTGCACCGGCGCAGATAATAGGATGAATAGTGTCGCTCAGGGTGTCGTTTACCGTCAAGTCTATCACCAAGTTGCGGTAACAGCCTGTTAAAGTGTCTCGCAAATACTGT
>CAJOEN010000021.1 GCA_905233475.1 uncultured Bacteroidales bacterium | reverse complement strand
GAAGGTCCCAAGGGTTCGGCTGTTCGCCGATTAAAGTGGCACGCGAGCTGGGTTCAGAACGTCGCGAGACAGTTCGGTCCCTATCTGTTGTGGGCGTTGGAAGTTTGAGGGGCCCTGACCCTAGTACGAGAGGACCGGGTTGGACTGACCTCTAGTGTGCCGGTTGTGGCGCCAGCTGCATTGCCGGGTAGCTATGTCGGGAAGGGATAAGCGCTGAAAGCATCTAAGTGCGAAACCCGCCCCAAGATGAGACTTCCGCAGAGGGTGGTCGGAGACTACGACCTTGATAGGCCGCAGGTGCAGGGGCTGAGAGGCCCGAGCCGAGCGGTACTAATTACCCGAGGGCTTCCCGTAAAGATATTTTCCTTATGTGTCCTTCCCGCCAATGGTCGAGGTGCGTCCACCTCTTCCCATTCCGAACAGAGAAGTTAAGCCCGCCATCGCCGATGATACTGCACCAGTTTGTGGGAAAGTAGGCCGCCGCCAATCTTTTTAAAGGAGCATCCATTCGGATGCTCTTTTTTTTTGTACCCGCCCGCCGTTGCAGATTGTACTGCGTTGAGATAGAAAGGAAAGAGGAAATAGAGATGGGAATAGTTGGAACGTTAAAAAAAACATCCGTCAGTATTTTTTTTGAAGCGTGCAATATGGTTGCAAAAACGACGTTATGGAATCAATAATACACAATTTCCAAATTTAAAATAAAAAACTATTTCACCAATGAAAGCAATTTCTTTTTTCTGCAGAATGCTTGCAGTATTGTCTGTAGTGCTGCTTTGCGCAGGTGGCGCAGCATCCGCACAAAAACCGGACGATGACCCGAACATGACATTGTCGCCGTATTTCGTTGTCATCAGCGACAATCCCGAAACCGATCAGTTGCCACTGAAGGAAACTTCGGTAAAGACTAACATAGTGGGCTCCATTGCCGATGTTACTATAAAACAGGTGTATGTGAACAGTGGCAAAAATCCGTTGGAGGCCATCTACACATTCCCCATGTCGACACGCGCCGCCGTTTACGGTATGCAGATGACCATCGGCAGCCGCATAATACGTGCCAAGATTGAGGAGAAGAAGAAAGCCCGCGAGGACTACGAAAAGGCCAAGCAGGAGGGCAAACGCGCCTCGTTGCTGGAACAGAGTCGTCCAAATGTTTTCACTATGAATGTGTCCAACATCATGGTGGGCGACACCATTGTTGTGGAGCTTAACTATACTGAGCTGCTGGTGCCTGAAAAAGGTGTCTACAGTTTTGTTTACCCTACGGTGGTGGGTCCACGCTATTCTAACAAAAACAAGGACAAAGCCAGTCCCGACGACGGTTTTGTGTCGTCGCCCTACACCCATGCCGGCGAGCTGCCGACGTATAAGTTCGGCTACGAGCTTTCCATACAGTCGGGAATACCGATACAGGACCTCAATTGCACTTCGCACAAGATGATTATCGACATGCCAGGGACGAAAAACGCTATTGTCCGCCTCGACCCATCGGAGGTGAAAGGCGGCAACCGCGACGTGATTGTGAATTATTCGCTGCGAGGCAACGAGATAGAGAGTGGAGTGATGCTGTACGAGGGCGAGGACGAGAATTTCTTCCTGATGATGGTGCAGCCGCCCAAGCGTGTGCAGAAAGAGAACATCCCGCCGAGGGAGTTCGTCTTTATAGTGGATGTATCGGGCTCGATGTGGGGTTTCCCGATGGAGATTACCAGAGACTTGATGCGCAACTTGATTGTAAACCTCAATCCTACCGATAAGTTCAACGTGATACTTTTTTCGAGCAATGCCGCCACTTTCAGTCCAAAGTCGGTGAACGCCACCGCAGAGAATGTGAGCAAGGCTATCGAATTCATCAAAGGTGGCAACAACTGGAGCGGCACCGAGGTGCTCGACGCATTGAAGACGGCCTATGCGCTGCCTCGTACCGAGGAGGATATGGCCCGCACCTTTGTCATAGCCACCGACGGCTATGTGGATGTTGAGAAGGCTTGTTTCGAGATGATTCGCGAGAAATCGGGCGAAGCCAATTTCTTCGCTTTCGGAATAGGCAGCGGCGTGAACCGTTATCTTATCGAAGGTATGGCCTTTGCGGGCAGCGGCGAGCCGTTCATCGTCACCAAAAAGGAGGAAGCCGCCGCCGCGGCCAAACGTTTCCGCCAGTATATCAATACCCCTGTGCTTACCCGTATCAAGCTGAACATGGGCAAGTTCGGCGCATACGATGTAGAGCCTGTATCTATCCCCGACGTGATGGCCGAACGTCCTATCCTTGTCTTCGGAAAATACAAGGGCAAGGCAGAAGGCACTATAACCCTTACGGGAAAAGTGGGCCGCAAGAGCTACAAGCAGTCTTTCGACCTTTCGGCGGTGAAACCCGAAAAATCCAACTCAGCATTGCGTTACCTGTGGGCACGCGAACGTATCAAATACCTCGACTACCTTGTGGGCGGATATGCCAACGACGACGACCCCAACGCCAAGAAAATACTTGAACTTGGGTTGAAATACAACCTTATGACCAACTATACATCATTTGTGGCCATTGACGAGGTGGTTGTGAACAAGGATGGCAAGCAGACAGTTGTGCAGCAGCCTATCCCTATGCCCGAAGGTGTTTCGGACTACGCTGTTGGCTACGATGTCGCCGAATTGTCGCTTGGCGCAGCAACAAAATTCTATGCTGCCAAGGTTACGAATCTTCAATACGAATTGGAGGACGAAGCTGAGGCTCATGAAATTTTTAATGTGGTAGAAACCATGCCCGAATTCCCCGGCGGCGAGCAGGCATTGCGAGAGTTCCTTGCGGCCAATCTGGTTTATCCTCAGGAAGCCAAAGAGAAGAAAATCGAGGGCAGGGTATTCGTTACCTTCGTTGTTGAGGCCGATGGCTCCATCAGCAATATCAAGGTTTTGCGCGACATCGGCGGCGGCTGCGGCGACGAGGCGGTGCGTGTTATTAAGCTGATGCCCAAGTGGAAACCCGGTGCGCAAAGGGGAAAGGCTGTGCGTACTCAGTTTAATTTGCCTATCAAGTTTACATTGCAATAATGAACCGACGCGTTCTGATTGTTCTATTGGCGATAGTGTCTCTCCATTCCTGCAAGGATAGGGGAGACACTGCCGTTGTTGTAACACCCGTCGACACTGTCCAGGAAACGCTTGTGGACACCGTTCCGCGCACTTCGATAACTTTTATCATGGGCACGGACAATTATTCCTACAACCAATATTATACTATGGCCGACCACTACTACCGCATCAATCCCGACGACCGTACCGAGGTGGTGGTAGGCGATATAACGTCGTTGAAACAAGTGCTTGATTACCTGAGGGATAACCCTCCCGCCAACGAGCGCCCCTACGGACTTATCAACCTTGTGAGTCACGGCAACGAGTTTATCGACCTGCAAGCCACAGTAACGCCACGTGGCGCACGAATCTCGCCGCAGTCCATTGCCAAAGCGCTTGCCGACTCCATACTCGCAGTACCCGACACTACCCTTGTCGACAGCCGTACGCAGGTGTATCTCCACGGCTGTGCGGTAGGCCATAATCAGGCATTGCTCGACGGATTGGCGGATGCTTTTGGCGGACGGGCAGTGGTGAAGGCGTCGAAACTGTTCGAATATTACGCCTACCTCTCGCCCAACAAAAACCCGCAGTCGATACGGCATTATTTTGCCCGCACGTGGTACGCTTTCTACCATCCCGACTCGGTTTTCCACGAAAACAGGCTCGTGCGTCAGCTCCGCCGCAGTTACCCCCACGACACCACCCGCTGGCGCGAGGGGCTTCGCCGTCGCATTCAGGAAAATCCCTCGCAACTGTACCATTACAGTTTTGTCGTGCCTTGCTCGTACAGCGAGATATATGGTTCGCTGAGCAATGTGCCGAATGTTAATTCCCGCTCAGGCAGGGAGCAGTGGATTGCCGAGCACAAGGAATATGGCGCCCTGCTCGACTCCATGCGGATACCAAGAAAATATTTCCAGAACAAGTTCTACATGCAAGTTTTTGAAGATGGCGACAGCATCCTTTACGGTCTGCGGGTGAAATCACGTGCCGGGGTGGTCTGCCTGATTCAGCCTCTGGTGGCCGCTCCAACGCCCGAATGTAAGTACAACCCTTATGTTCCCGACCATGGCGACACTGCCATTTTTGCTTTCTCGAAAAATTATCATGTGGCATCCGAACCGGCTGAAACCGAGCAGCATCCATATTTTTCCCCATTCATCTGGCAACGAAACGAAATTTTTGCAAGATATGGCTGTCATTTTTCCGACCCAGAGCTGACAAATTTCTATAAAAATAGCGGGCTATGGTACCCCATTGCCTCAATAAAGGAAAACACGACTGAGCTTACCGAAATAGAACAACTTAATATTGAGTTGATACAAACTATTGAAAAAGAACGCAAAGAAAAACGAAAGTGATTAGTTCTGAAATGTTAGAAACGCTTATTGTAGTAGAAAAAAATAGATGAACAGATGAATAATATCAAGATAGCTATTCCAAATGTCGGTAAACGTCGCAAGGTGTTGTTGCGTAGTCTTTTGACAATGACTATTGTTGTGCTTCTTGCAGGTTGTAGTTTTAAACCCAACAGCGACTATGCGCCCGTGGTGTGCGAGGCGTTGCGACAATACGAGCATTGGGAAGATTTTGTTCTATTGGTGTCCGATAAAAGTCTGTATGTATCTGATAATAAGACTCTTCATATATGGTAAGCCCCTGACGTTTGAATCCAGTCTCAATCATCTAAAAATCATATAATTACATATTGTGTTCAAGTTTTTTATCGGACACCAATTATTTTTTCTCTCTCAAAAAAATTTGTGAAATCGGGCAAAAAATAGTATCTTTACATTTTGCAAGTGTCGGAGCGTTGATGGTTTAATGCTCTGGTAATCATTGTTATAAATCAAGAAATTTGTGAGATATGTCATTGAAAAAATATTTATTGCCCATTTTTGTGGCACTTTTTGCATTGCAAACCAACGCCCAAACTCCCGATGAATGGAACGATATCGGCGTTTTTGAGAAAAAAAAGGTGTACCCACGTACCAACGTTTTGCCTTACGCCAAGGACAGTGATGTGGAGCGTCTTGCCTATTACGGTTCGGACTACTATTTGGATTTGGGTGGTAGTTGGAAATTCCTGCTGACACAAAATGCCGACGAGCGTCCTACCGAAAAGGATTTCAACGACAAAAAGCATTTTTCGGTGCAGTCGTGGCAAACTGTAACTATACCCGAGGTCTGGGCGGCTAATAATCCGGGCGTTGAGGCCATCACCCTCAAGAAACCTCTGCCCATACCCGAAACGCACAACGTTGTAGGCACCTATTACAGAATGGTTTATGTTCCTAAAGATTGGAAAAACCGTGATGTTTTCATACATTTCGATGCGGCAGGTTCTGCCTATTACGTGTGGGTGAATGGCAAAATGGTTGGTTATGCCGAAGACTCACGCACACCATCAGAATTCAATCTTACCAATTTTGTAAAAACCGATGCCGACAATACGATTATTGTACAGATTTTCAGTACTTCCACAGGTTCTTTGCTTGAGATGTCGGCGCCCAAGAACCAATTGGGAATTACAGGTGATGTGTATATGTATTCCAAAGCTACCGCAAATGTATCTGATTACTCAATTGTAGCTGATTGCCGTCCAAAATCAAAATCGGGCAATGTTACCATCAATGCCACCATCGAAAACAAAACCAAAAAAGGCGAGTTTTATGTGGAGGCAGTATTGTGGGGCCCCGATGGCAAGGAGGTGGCCAAATACGGGCAGTGGGTGATTTTTGACAAAAAGAACGCCATCGACATAGTTTTCGACCGTGAGGTGCTGAATGTAAAACCGTGGTCGTCTGAAAATCCTGATTTATATACACTTATTCTGCGTGTCCGCGACAAAAAATTGCAAGTGATAGAAACTACCGGCACTCGTTTCGGTTTCAGACATTTGGAGTTGAAAGACGGCAAACTATACCTCAACGGCAACTCCATAAAACTGCGCGGTGTGGTTTGGACAGACTGCGGAAAATCTTACAAAGCACTGCAAAACGACTTTAAAATGATGCGTTCCAACAATATAAACGCAGTGCTCACCACCTTTAACACCCCGCAATCTGCTGAATTTTATGAACTTTGCGACGAGTATGGAATATATGTGGTTTCGGAAGCCAATTTGCAACCGTACTCATCGCTCAACAAAAGTATTGCTACCGACCTTGACTATTCCGCCGCTTTTGTAGCACGTGTGCGCAATATGTACGAACGCGACAAAAATCACCCCTCTATCATTGCTTGGTCGCTGGGCAACGGCACGGACAACGGCGTGTGCATGGAAAACGCCTATCGTTTCCTGAAAAACAAGGACAAAGTGCGTCCGGTGATTTATTCCGGAGCCGATTTTGCCGAAAACACGGACATTATTGCCAAACGCGGTTGCAATGCCGAATTTCTGAAACAGTTTGTGTCCAAAAAACAGTCGCGTCCTTTGTTGCTTATGGAGTACGGTTCCACACAGGGCAACTCGTTTGGCGGCCTTGATCGGCTGTGGGAGCAGGCTATGCGCCATCGCGAGGTTATTGGCGGATTTGCGGCCTATTGGAACGCTACCGCAGTTTTCGACCAAAACACAGGTAAAAACGTGTCTTTGGAAGGCCTTGTTTCGCCCGACGGCAAAACAACCCCCGCTCTTGCCGAACTGAGGGAACTTTATTGTCCCATCAAGGTGAAACTTGTGAGTATGGACGGAGGCGAATTTAGTGCCACCAATACCGCAGACTACTTTGAACTTAAAGACTTTACGGTAAATTACACTATTTTTTCAAACCTCAAGCCTCTTGTCGTTTCTGGCGATGTGAACATGAGTCTCAAACCCGGAGAAACCAAGAATTTCAAACTTATATTGCCTAAGATAACAGGATACGCTGGCGAGGAATTCTTTATTCGTTTCATTGTAAAACAACGCGAGAACAAACCTTATATTAACAAAGGTACCGAACTGGGTTTCAGTGAAATACCAATAGATATGAAGCAGATGGAGCGTACCCCGCTCTCTTTCTACGAGCGTAAACGTCTGTATCTTAAAAATCTAAGCGACACCGTTGTTCCCGAACAGTCTAAAGCGAAAAAAACGAAGAACTCTAAAAATCAGAAAAAGACAACCAAAACATCTGCCCCGCTTGTGGAAATGGACGGGGTTAAAGGTCTTTTGCAAATATTCAACGAGAATATGGAAGTTCTTTTCGACGCCGATAAAGCTGCAATTACTTCGCTGAAAATCAATGATAAGGAGATACTTGTCTCGACACCCAAGCTACATTTTTGGCGTACACCTACCGTAAACGACCGTGCCGACGAAAACGCCTACAAAGCTTGGCTCAGTGCTGGATTAGACCGTCTTTCCACGGTGGTTAAAGGCGTAAATTGCCGTCAGGACGACACAAACCGCGTTACAATAGACGCTCTTTACGGAATTGAAAACGGCTCTGGCGAGGAACTCTTTGATGTGGTCCAGACTTACTTGATATATTGCACAGGCGACGTTATTATAAATAACCAGATACTTGTGTCGGATGTGGTGAAAACCATGCCCCGTGTGGGAATGAACTTTGCTGTAAACGGCGACATCAAAAAAGTAGAGTGGTTTGGTCGCGAGAAAGAGTCGTACAGCGACAGACATTTGGGTAGCAGGATAGGAGTGTATAGCTCCAATATATCAGCTATGTCGCCAAAATACCAGTGTCCGCAGGCCAGCGGAAACCGTACCGAAACCCGTTGGGTGGCTCTCGAAAGCGATAACGAATCTCTTTTTGTAGATATGCTCGACACCCTGTTTGATTTCAGTGTGCAGAAATACACCGACTACCAAATGGCTCATGCACAGTCGTACAACTCGTTGAAAGAGAATTCTTTTACCGAAGTAAATATCGACTACCGTCATGCTGGCGTAGGCTCGGGTAACGGCCTTGAAAGTCAGTATCTTGTAAATGACAAAAAGTACAGTTTTGTTGTGCGTATGAGGGCTTTCGAAATTGAGGACGAGTCGCCATCGGGAATACGCATGGTGGCCATGCCCAAGGTGGAGACCAAGGTTCTGCCAATGCCAACCATCAGCAAAGACCTCGATAATTTTGACTCGCCTATGACAATAACTCTCGCTTCCGAGAGTAAGGACGTGGAAATCCGTTATACCCTCGATGGTACCGAACCTAACGAAAAATCAACGCTTTACAAAAAGCCTTTCGTCATCGAAAACACTACCGTGGTGAAAGCCAAGGCATTTGCCAAGGATTATTCACCATCGTTCACCTGCAAAAAAGTGTTCAACTACAACTACGTGTCGTCCATAGAATACACCAACCAACCCAACACTCCTTACAACAAGAACCTCGAAACGGCTTTGTTTGATGGAGTTTATGGAAGTACCTCAAACCTTTCGGACGACTGGATAGGTTTTTCGGGAAGCAATTTCGAGGCAGTGCTTGCTTTGGTGAAACCTATTGACATACAAAGCGTTGAAGCGACATTTATGCATGCGCCGGAATCGTGGGCATTTGCACCCAAATCGTTCTCGGTGTACGTTTCGCCCGACGGCAAGAACTATTCACCCGAAATCAAAGCCGATGTCAAATTTATCCCTTCCGAAAAGGAAAATGCTTACAACCAAGTAATTACATTCCGTTCCTTGGTAAATATCAACCAAGTGAAATACATCAAAGTTGCGGCCAAGTCCATTGGCAAAATTCCTTCGTGGCACGAGGCCAAAGGACTGCGTCCGTGGATGTTTGTGGATGAGATTGTGATAAACGAAACTGTGAAATAATTCGCTGAAAGACAATGAAAAACGACCTGCAAAAGATGAATATACTCGGTGATGTAGAACACCTCACCGAAACCACGTATAATATATTTTCGGATGAAGAGGAAACCAAGTTCGAGCGCGAGGACGAACCCTCGCTGATTGCTGGTTTTGACATCGATACAGATGGAAACATAGTTCGGCAAACTATAACCATGCCACAGTCCCAAGACACCATGACCACAGAGTATATCTACGAAAATGGCCTGAAAACTGAGGAAGTGTGGTATAATCCTAACGGAAACTCTGACCGAACTCTGGTGGAATATGATGAAAATCAGTTGCCAGTGCGTGAAATTACAACACGTAACGGTATCGAAATTGTCAAGACATCTCTTTTCTACGACGAAAAAAAACAGTTGTCGGAGATGGCAACAATCTACACCAACGGAGTGCATGCCCGCCGTCTTTTTAGCTATGACGCTCGTGGTAACAAAGTGGAAGAGAGGAATATAGAAAAGTCGGAGTTCACTTCGGAAGAACGTACCGTTTACACCTACGACGAACACAACGAAGTTGTTGAAAGCACTGACTACGACACTGAAGGTAATATCCTGATGACTACACAGTTTCAGTATGCCGACTACGACGAGCGTGGCAACTGGACTTCGAAAACCGAGCTTATGGACGAGGTGCCTATACGCACCATCATACGCTCATTGCAATACCGTAGCTGACAATGCTCGTCCTCGCCCCCATGCAGGGACTTACGGGACTGCCTTTCCGCAAGGCTTTCCACCGCACTTTCGGCGATGTGTTCGACTACGCTGTAAGTCCTTTTATATCGCTCACTCACGGCAATCTAACTTTGGCCGACAAAAAAATTGCCGACGTGCTTCCCGAAAACAATATCGGCTCTATGCCTGTGATACCACAGGTATTAGGTTCTGAAATTCAGGAGTTTGTGGATTTGGCCAACCGTTTGTACGATATAGGCTACACCGAGGTAAACTGGAACCTCGGTTGTCCCATGCCGCGTGTAGCCCGCAAATTGCGTGGCAGTGGCCTGTTACCTTATCCCGATAAAGTGGCGGAGGTTTTAGATGCCCTTATGTCAAAGACCAAAATCCGCGTTTCGGTCAAGGTACGTCTTGGATACCGTTCCGACAACGAGATTTTCGATCTTATTCCCGTGCTGAATAGTTTTCCGCTGGCCAATGTTATCATACATCCACGTGTAGGTATCGAGTTGTATCAAGGCGATTTGCACATCGGACGTTTGTGCGAAGTGTTGCCGCTACTTAATCATAAAGTGATATTTAACGGAGAGATAACCGCGTCCGATGATTTTTCAGAAATCAAACATCAATTTCCTGATATACATGGTTTTATGATAGGTCGTGGAGCAATTGCCGACCCCTTGTTGCCAATGAAAATAAATATAGATTCCGTTAGAAACGACAACAATTTGATTATTAGCTTTTTGCAAAATCTCTTTGATGAGATAGCCATGCTCCGGATACCCGAAAAATCCAAGGCCAATAAGCTGAAAGAGTATTGGAGTATGATGTGTGTGGGCTTTGCCAAGGGGTTTCCCGACATAGAAAAACCTTTGTATTGCGATACTCCCGGACAAGTGTGCAATGCCGTTATGGAAATTGTATGTGGCGGGGGTGATGTTTAACGCAATTCGTTGTGTATTTGTGCATTATCTGAAAGCTTGCCGATAGATACCTTTATTTGGTACTCTGTATCCCCGTTTCTCAAAACTTTTTTGTATCTTTGCCGAAAATTCAGGAATGAACTAATAAATGCACAACAATGAAAATCAACATAGTACAACTTAATCTCAAGACCGGTGATATTGCCGGCAATCTCGAAAAAGTAAAACAGGCTTTGGAAACTCCGCAGAGCAGGGAGTCGCTACTATCTGTTTTTCCGGCCAACACCTTGTGCGGTTATCCGCTATATAGTTCGGTGGTTTACAATGACTTGCAAAAAGAGGCGCAGGTCGCTTTGCAGGCATGTGTGGATATTTCCGAACATCGTGCTTTCATTATTGGCATGCCCTTGCATATGCAGGACCGCGGTTTGTGCAACGCCCTTATTTTTGTGCAGAACCGTGCCATACGTGCCGTTGTTACTAAAAAATATCTCAATCTTGACGAACAGAAATACTATGTGCGTGGCGAGGGTGTGCAAGTTGTTCAGTATCAGAATCAAAAAATCGCAATCGGATTTTACGAGGATATTAAGGAACTTTCGAAATCCCATACCGAAGATATTGATATTGTGGTGTGTTGCGGTTGCAACGTGTTTGATTACAACAAACCTTACCGCACACGTTACAAAATGCAGAAAATTGTGGAGACCATGAACACATCGCTTGTTTATGTGAACCGCATTGGAGGCGAGGGCAGTTACCTGTTTGCAGGAGGTTCTATGGCTATCAACGCCGCAGGAAATGTTTTGGTACAACTGCCTTATTTTGAAGAAGATAATGCAGGCGTAGATTTGCAGATTATACAAAATATAAACGACGAGAAACCCGAAGTAGTGGAGCTTGTACACAAGGCTCTGATAACCGGCATACGCGATTATTTTGCCAAGAACGGTTTCAAAAAAGCTGTACTCGGACTTTCGGGAGGTATCGATTCGGCACTTGTGGCGGCTTTGGCTACACAGGCTTTGGGTAGCGAAAACGTTCATGGCGTGCTTATGCCCTCCGAATACTCCAGCGACCACTCCATTACCGACGCGGTGGCTTTGGCCAAAAATCTCGGCATTACATACGACATTGTGCCTATAAGCGACGTGTTTCATTCGCTCAAAACGGCGATGAAACCTGTGTTTGCAGGACTGGCCGAAGACGTTACCGAAGAAAACATGCAGGCACGCATTCGCGGAACAATACTTATGGCTATTTCTAACAAAACGGGAGCTGTGCTGCTCAACACCTCAAACAAAAGCGAGGCCGCCGTTGGTTACGGAACCCTATATGGCGATATGTGTGGAGCCCTTGCCGTTATAGCCGATCTTTACAAAAACGAAGTTTACGAGCTATCCAATTATATAAACCGCGATGGCGAAATTATCCCGCAAAATACCATTGACAAGGCACCGTCGGCGGAACTGCGTCCCGGCCAGAAAGACAGCGATTCGCTTCCCGACTACGACGAACTTGATGCCATTCTTTCCATGCACCTTGAATGCGAGATGGATTTCGAACAAATCTGCGCCGAAGACCACGACCCCGACACCGTGCGTCGCGTGCTAAAATTGGTGAAAAACAACGAGTACAAACGTTGTCAGGTGGCACCGATACTCAAAGTGTCGCCCATGACTTTCGGCATTGACCGCAAAGTGCCGATTTCTTAAAAAATATTATTGTTCCGTATTAGGCGTTTATTGTAAGTTGGTTCGCCAAACTGTAACAACTAAAGATACTTAGCATAAGCAAACGTCGCAGTTTACTTTATAAACTTTACCGCCGCCCAGTCCATGCGTGTTATGTGGTGGTCGTAGTGCAGGCCAAGCTCCTCGGCTTTGGTTCGGATAACAGGGATGTCGTGTTCGTAAAAGCCGCTCATAAGCATTGTGCCGCCTTCGGCTAAAACCGATATATAGGTTTGCATGTCGCGCAATAGTATATTTCGGTTGATGTTGGCCACAACCATATCGAAACGTTTGTCGGATGTGAGCAGTGCGGCATCGCCCAAAAGGATTTTTATGTTATGGCAAGTATTATTTTCCACATTTTCCAAGGCGTTTTTGTACGCCCATTCGTCATTGTCGATGGCTTCTACAAAGGATGCCCCTTTTTTTTCGGCAAAAATCGACAGCACTCCCGTGCCGCAACCCATATCAAGAACCCGTTTTCCTGTAAGATTTTCGTTATTAAGCAGTTCTATCATCATATAGGTAGTGGGGTGGTGTGCCGTTCCAAACGACATTTTTGGTTCTATAAGTATGTTGTATTTGGCACTGGGGTTGCTGTTGTGAAACGGGGCGTAAATCCAGCAGTAGTCCTCCACCATCACAGGCTGGTGCGATTTCTCCCAAGTGGCATTCCAATCTTGGTCGGGGAGAGTTTTTTCCTCGCACTTGATTTCGCATCCAACAACCGAAGACAACACCTGTTTCAGATTTTCGGTATTGTATTGTTGCAACGGTATATAGGCGAGTAGTCCGTCGTTGGTTTCCATAAAACTTTCGAATCCTTTTTCTGAAAGTTCGGCCATAATTATATCCGCGAAAGGCTGTACAGGAGCCAATGTAAGTTTGATTTCAACGTATTCCATAGTTGGATGTTTTTACAAAAAAAGAGCAGAAAAGATTATTTTCTTTCCTACTCCATATATAAATTTAAAAATCAGTTAGTTGTCGCGTTTTGTCTCTTTAAGGATAACGTCGTGGGCACCGCCTTCGATAATGCTTGTGGAGGACACGAGTGTTATTTTTGCCGTTTGTTTGAAAATATCGATTGAGGTGGCTCCGCAACTGCACATTGTGGATTTTATTTTACCAAGGGTGACGTCGAGGTTGTCTTTAAGTTTGCCGGCGTAGGGCACGTAGCTGTCCACACCCTCTTCGAATTTCATACCCGATTTTCCGCCCATGTCGTAGCGTTGCCAGTTGCGGGCGCGGTTGGAGCCTTCGCCCCAGTATTCTTTTACGTAGTTTCCGCCGATGAGCAGTTTTTTTGTAGGACTTTCGTCGAAACGTGCGAAATAGCGTCCCATCATAAGGAAATCGGCACCCATTGCCAATGCCAGCGACATGTGGTAGTCCTGAACTATGCCTCCGTCGGAGCAAATTGGAATGTAAACGCCTTTTTCTTTGAAATACTCGTCGCGTGCTTTTGCCACTTCTATAAGAGCTGTAGCCTGACCGCGTCCTATACCTTTCTGTTCGCGGGTTATGCAGATAGAACCGCCGCCTATGCCCACTTTTATAAAATCGGCACCGGCTTCGGCAAGATACATAAAGCCCTCACGATCAACGATATTCCCTGCACCGACTTTCACTTCGTCGCCGTAGTTGTCGCGAATGTATTTTATGGTTTCGGCCTGCCATTCCGAAAAGCCGTCGCTGGAGTCGATACATAGCACATCCACGCCGGCTTCTATGAGTTTGGGCACACGTTCGGCATAGTCGCGCGAATTGATACCGGCACCTACCAGAAGGCGTTTGTGGTGGTCGAGTAGTTCGTTGGGATTGTCCTTGTGGTTGTCGTAGTCCTTGCGGAAGACAAAGTATTTCAGATTTTGTTCCTTGTCGATTATTGGCAGGGCGTTGATTTTGTTGTCCCAGATGATGTCGTTGGCCTCGTCGAGATTTATGCCTTCGCGTCCCACCACAAGTTTTTCGAAAGGAGTCATAAAATCCTTGATTTTGGTGTCGAGAGGTGTGCGCGAGGGACGGTAATCGCGGCTGGTAACAATGCCCAAGAGTTTGCCGTTGGACGAACCGTCGTGGGTTATGCCTATGGTGGAGAATCCCGTGCGTTCTTTAAGTTCCAAAACTTCACGTAGAGTGTCTTCGGGAGTCAGGTTGGCGTCGCTCACCACAAAACCAGCTTTGTATTTCTTTACTTTGCGCACCATTTCGGCCTGACTTTCGATGGATTGCGAACCGAAGATGAACGACAGTCCGCCGTTTTTGGCCAATGCTATGGCCATGTTGGAGTCCGAAACCGATTGCATAATGGCCGAAACGAACGGTATGTTCAGCAATATTTTAGGTTGTTCGCCTTTGCGGAATTTTACAAGCGGTGTGTGTAGCGATACCGTCTCGGGGGTACAATCTTTGGTGGTCAATCCGGGTATCAACAAATATTCGTTGAAAGTTCTTGAAATGTCTTCGATGATGTGTGCCATAATTCTAAATGTTTAAAATATTGCTAAACAAATGTTTATAAACTATTTCTCGGGTATTTCCAAGTATGCAAATATACAAATTATTTTCGTTTTCCGCAACAGTTGCCGTGCGATATACTTTGACGGTATTTTTCGCTAGCGTTCTCAAGTTCCTGCCTCAGAATTTTTTCCAAAGGCTTAGGTAGATTGTTGTCGTTACAAAAAGCTGTAATGTCGGCCACACAGCCGTTAGTGTCGCAGTTTGCCAAGAGCTGTGGAGGTGTGGTTTGGCTGTGGAAGCGTTTTTTTGTCATTTCCACGGCAGTTTTCACCTCATCTATGGTGCCCACGCATTCGAAAGGCTTGGTGGGACGTTTGCCTACAAGTTCATCGAAATACAACTGTAAATTGCTGTCGTAAAGCAGATTTTTGCCAAAAATATGCTCCATTGTCCCCGGTTCAATGAAAGGGGACAAAATTATGTATGCAAAAAGGCATTTCGGGCAGTTGCCGCACCAGATATTTTGTTTGCTACCGGCGTTGCAGCTACGGAACACTTCAAAATATTTTGGATTTTCGGCAAAAAGCATGGCAATCTGCAGTTCGCTTAGCGGACGTAGGAAACTGAAATAATTAAAATCGGCTGATACAAAGGCTTTTACGTATTCTCTAAAATCGTTTTCAAACTCAAGGCTTTTGGAATATTGGTGGTTCACCGATGTGCCTATCACAGTAGCTTCGTTGGCGCTGCTTTCGTTGGAAAGAGCGATGTTCCCTAATCCCGTCAGTGCCGAAGCGAGTAGGGTGTAAAATGCCAGCATTGCCGAAAATGGCGTATGTCCGTTGAGGTAGCCTTGGGCGTTGAGTTGTAGCAGACGCGGGTCTATTGTCCTGCGGAACTCAAAGAAATCGCTCTGACTGAACCCTGCAATTTCGGCGCATTGTGTAGTGGCTCCACGGGGATTTATTATCAGTGGGCGTATCCTTGTTCCGGCTTTGCGCAAAGCCTCAAGGGTTACCACAGAATCCTTGCCTCCGCCTATTGGCACAAGATAACTGTCGCTGTCGAGTTTGAAAGCAACGGAATGCGGTTTATGGTGGCTTTCGCATGCTATATCCATAAAATCCTCTTCATTTGCAGTTATGCCGTTGATATAGAAAAATTCGCCCAAACCGTTGAAATACAGTTTTTTCCAAAAGGCGATCTCTCCCTGTCCGATTGCGAAAGGTTTTATCACTACTTTTGGAGAACAAACGCATTTCCAATAACTTACAAGCTCCACCATACCCATTTGGAATATGAGCATGTCGTACTGTTCTTTCGACAGTCGTCCGAAATCGAAAAAAGAGCGTTGTGGTATAAAGGTTTCGGGTTCGAAAACTATGTCGGCACCTGCAGTAAAACGGAATTTTATCAGCAATCCGTCGTCGGTCTGTTTGTACGAGAATGTATCATAACAGAATGAAGGGTGGGAGGTACGTAGTTGTTCGTATTTCGTGTTGGCGGGCATTATTTGTTTTTATAGTTTATAAAAAAGGGCGTCCTTGCGGATGCCCCCTCTTATTAGTTATGAAAAAAATATATATTATTTAAGCGTGAAGTTCGTTTTTCCAATCTCGTTGCCATTGTTGTACAGGGTAACTGTGTAAATGCCTGCCTCAAGTTTTGTGTTTTCGGCTTTTCTCCAAACCATTGAGAAAGCGCGGCCTTGTCCGTAGAATTCTATGTCCTGATCAATGGTGTAAAGCATTTCAACACCGTCCATATCGAAAGCTTTGGCTTCCTCGCCGGCGTTTGTTACAAGGTTGCTGCCTTTGGCAACACGGGCGTAGAATGTTTTTGTGCCGGGATCAACCACGTTGTTGGGCAGTATTTTACCAGCTATGTGGATACGTTCTACGGAATTGGCTTTGTTAGTGGCTTTGAAATTTTTACCGCCACATTTTTTCTTTTCGGGAGTGGCTGTCAAGTCGTTTACCAGAAGCACTCTTGCAGCGGCCAGTTTTTGCTTTGCTTCGGCATTGTCGGCATTCAGACGGTTTATTATTTCGTCAGCCGAGGCCAAATCTTCTTGAGCCTTGCGGTTTTCTTCTTTCAATCGTTGGTTTTCGGCTCTTAATGCCTCTAATTCTTTGGTAAGATCTTCGCATTGTTTCTGCAGTTCATCCACTTTCTTTGCTAATTTGGGAGACCTGCCTCCGTTGTTCAAGCAATTGCGAATTTCTTTCGCCTGAGCGTTGATAATGCTATCTTTAACTCGTATATCTTCGGCATTTCTGGCGTTTGTGTTTTCGAGTTCGGCATATTCCACTTTCATGTTTTCGTAAACGACCATAATGCTGTCGTACTTGGTTTTCAGACTTGCGATTTCTTCAGGAGACAATTCATCTCCGCTGTTGCACGATTGTGTGAACAACATTCCAATAGCAACTGCTGATGCAGCTATCGATACCAAAAGTATTTTTTTAAGTTTCATGATTTTGATTTTTTATTTTCGATAAAAATTTTTATTTTTGCAATTGCAAAGATACTAATTTTTTTTGACATGGGAGCAAATTTTATCAACGACCTACGGGGGATATTTTTTCCAACAAGTTGCTGTTGTTGTGGCGATGTGTTGTTAAGTTCTGAAAATCAGATATGTACCGCTTGTTCTTTGGGCTTGCCGTTTACCTATTTTTCTTCCGAAAAAGATAATTCTGTTGAAAATATTTTTTGGGGAAGGGTGCAAATTGGGGCGGCCACAGCACTGCTTTATTTTTCAAAAAAGGGTGGTGTGCAGAAAATTTTGCATAATATCAAGTACAAAGATAACAAAGAGTTGGCGGTCTTTATGGGACGGCAACTTGGAGCTGCCATTGCCGAAAGCCACCGCTTCGACGATGTGGATTTTTTGGTTCCGGTGCCGCTCCATTCCAAAAAGCTCAAAAAACGTGGCTACAACCAAAGTGAGGAGATTGCCAAAGGTGTAGCTCAGAATTTTGGCAGACAGGTGTGTGCCAATGTCTTGATTCGCACGGAGTTTACCGACACGCAGACCAAGAAATCCCGTTTCAATCGCTGGGAGAATGTCCACGACAAGTTCTCACTTGCCGAACCCGATACTTTCGCGGGCAAACACATCCTTATTATAGACGATGTGATAACCACAGGAGCGACTTTGGAATCGTGTGCCAATGCCGTTTTGCAGGCCAATGCCGCAAAAGTAAGCGTGGCAGGATTGGCTTTTGCCGGGCATTAGCATAAAATGCCAGAAAAACAATATTTCTTTCGAAAATTTGTTACTTTAGGGCTTTTTAAAATGGAAAAGTTTATGTACGATGTTAGAATAACAGTGGTGCGCAAGGCGAGTTACAGCGATTTGTCGCAGAAGTACGAAAATCCAATCGAACATGCTTGCGACATTAACGAGGGCGAAACATGGGTGTCGCACAACGGGCAGAAACCGGATGGCCTGTGCGAAAGCGCATGGCGGTCTATGAGGTGGTTTGCGGAGGAATTGGCTGCTGGCCGAGGCAATTTCTACGACGGCTGGATGAAAAATCCTTACAGCGCAATGATAAGCTGTAACGACGGGTTTCGTCCGGTGAGTTTTCTGCTGGAGAGAGTAATGTAAATCGGCATTTGTATATACTTTTTTGATTTTTTTTCATGCCTTTGTCAAAAAAATCGTATATTTGCAGGCGATAAAAATTTATCCAAAAGATAATGTTTTTATCGTAAAGGGAAATAAATCAGTAATTTAATAATAAAAAATTGTGAACCAATGAAAAAATTATTTTTAACGATGGCTTTTTTTGCAGGTGCCATGTTTTTCACCTCCTGCGACGAAGCAGTAAATGAAATTCTCAGCGAACTTACCGGCAGTGCCGCTGTAATCGTGGGAAACACTGAAACAAGCGATTTCAACGCAAGTATTGTAATGCAGAAAAACGGCAGCGAAAAAGACGCCTCCCCCTATGCTATAGGCATTTCGATGAGATTGAGCATTGATGATTTGCTTACATTAGATTCGAGCAGGTTGAGCCAAGCTTTCCCGTTCATGTGCTATCGCCTTTCGGGCAACATCACACCGGGTAATCTTACCGTGGACAACTACATCTCCGCCGAGGACGTGCTTGCTTTCGACTACAACTGGTTGCTTAACGGCAAGTTCGCCAACAAACAACTTGTAGGTTTGGCAGTGGACATGGAACATTTCTATGTAATGAAAAGCGGTACTATCAACATAACCGAGATAAGCGACAACAAGATTTCGGGTCGCCGAGACTTTCGACCCCTCAGGCAGTGTGCCTTTCTCGGGAAGTTTCTCGAGCCGCTCCACAACAATGTTTGGATGGCTTGTTAATATGCAATCCGAAGGTGTCGAAGAGGAGTAATTGACCTCATTGTCATAAAGATATAAAAAAGGCAGTGGCCTCGGAACTTCGTTCCGAGGCCACTGCCTTTTTTATATATAAACCGTACTTGCAATTATTTTTTCCAACGTTTTAGCAAGGGAAAGTATCCTTGCATCATTTGTTTGTATTCATCTTTTGTCATGGGTTTGGGCAGTTGCTTGTTCACTTCGTCCACAAATTGGGCACAATGCTCGATCATTTCGTCCATAGTGCAGTCTTGCAGAAATTTACCGTCCTTATAGCAATAAATGCAATAATCTTGGTTCTTGCTTCCGTCGGTATTGGTGCCGAGCACTTCTTCGTTGAGAGGCATTCCGCAACTTTGGCAAAACTGTTGTTGGTTTAATTCTTTGTCCATATTTTAATATATTGCAAATCAGATAATTGTTTTTAAAAGATTTGTTAGTGCTATTGTGCGGATTCTGTCAGTAGATTATTGTAAAAATTCTCGAGGTTGGCAGTGGTTTTGGATATGCTGTACTCTTCTTTTATCAGGCGGCGTGCGTTGTCGCCTATGGTGCGGCAGAATTCGGAATCGTCCAAACAGCGTTGTACTTGGTTTACAAACTCTTGTGGGGTGTTGGCAAGAAGTATATTCTTTCCGTCGGTGCAGTTGATGCCTTCGGCACCTATAGAGGTGGAAATCACCACTTTGCCTGCCGACATCGCCTCGATTATCTTAACCCTTATGCCGCTACCCGAAAGCAGAGGCACCACGTTTATTTTTTTTGATGCTATAAAATACATGGAATCAGGTATTTCACCAACTATGGATACGTTGGGATACTTGGCTTTGAGCAGTTTGTCGGGCATTTTGCGTCCGGCTAAATACAGCCTTGCCTGAGGCAGTTTGGCATGAATTTCGCCCCATACTTCGCGGAGAAACCACTGCACCCCTTCTTTGTTGGGCTGCCAGTCCATAGAGCCTATGTGGAATAGGCTGTTTCCCTCCTCCTGTGCGTACTCTATGTCGTCGGCCAAGTCTATGCCAAAAGGTATTGCGGCCATAGGTTTTGTACATCCGCTGGCGGCAAAATATTCCATGTCCTTTCGGGTTATGCATACAATGCCATCGTAGTTGTTGATATGTTCAAGTTCGTAGCTTTTCAGCGTAAGCGACAGGTGCTTCAGATAACTGCGTTTCAGACAATTGTGTGTGCAGTCGGCAAGACGTTGCCAAATAAGGTGTTCTACGTTGTGTGCACGGAGTATCACTTTTGCGTTGGAATATTTGCGTATCACAGGGAGGTAGGGTGTCAGGAAAATACTTTCCACGTGCACTATGTCGAAAGTTTCGTTTTTCAGTATTTCGGTGAGTTTCTGTGCGAATTTAGGCGATTGGAAACGTTTTACGTGATAGGATTCTCCTGTGAGCCATGCTGCAAAAGCACCGGGAATATGTATATTAAGGTCGATGTGGACGGCCTCGAAACGTGTAGCGTTGGTGTATTCGTCGGTCATAAGGCGATGGTTTACCTTGTGCTTGTCCGACTCCACCGATAGCACTTTAACCGAATGACCGTTGCCGAGCAACCCCGAGGTTATGCTGTTCATGGCAAGGGTGCCGCCATCAACAGGAGGGTAGGGGGGTTTGTTGCACAACTGTAGTATTTTCATAATTATTTGAATGGTAATTGGTTATTGTGGTTTTTCTTTTTTGCCGAAAGGTCGGTGCTTTTCGAAGAATTTGCGCCAGCTGGCGGCATCAAAGAGCGGCGAGTCGGTGGTGGCTTTTAGGGTGAGCAGTATGCCTATTGGTAGGAGTACCGCTGTGGAGATCCACATTCCGGTGGTGGGTAGCGCACTTTCTATAATGGCTTTGCGTGCTATGGTGGTTATTACGTAGTACAAAAGGAAGAATATCACCGAAGCCACTAAAGGCCAGCCTAGTCCGCCTTTGCGTATTATGGAGCCGAAAGGCGCTCCGATGAGGAACAGCACAAAGCAGGCAAACGATAGGGTGAATTTTTGGTGCCACTCTATGTAATGTTTGTTGATGTATTCGCGGTCGCCACTACGCATTTGGTCGTATAGGCCTATGTCCTCGGTGGCCATGCGCGCACTGTGCAGGGCGGCGCGTTTTATATTTGCCAGAGTTTTTTCGTCGAGTTTATCGAAGGCTTTTTTGTATTGAAATTCGGTGTTTTTGGATTTGGCAAGGGAATCGTTGGTGCAGATAAGATTGTAGGTGCTCATACGCGAGAATATAAGTTGCACAAATTCGGTGCGTTTCCCGTCCTGCTCCAGTTCAAGGGTGTCTATGGCTTCGTCGAGTTGCATTACGTTCATCATCTGGTAGCTGCCTTTGAAAAAGTCGTCGTCCACGGAGGCGAGACTGAAGCCCGACAAGTCGAATTTCAACTGCTGTTGGTCGAATTTTATGCGTGTCATAGGGCGCGAGACCCAATTTTCGCCGGTAACCTCCTCGCGATACGAGTAGCCGTTGTACATATTGAAGATCATGTAATGCCCGTCGGGAGTGGTTAGCATTTCGCCTTTTTCGGCTACTGTAACGCAGTTGTTGCCTACGCCATCGCTGTGGTCGTATATGGTAATGCCGTAGAGGGTTTTGTCGTCGTGCTTGTCTTTTTCATCGACACGTATTACATAGCCCTCTATGCCCGAATAGTACTCGCTTGGCTTGATATTGATGGCTGGTTTGGTGTTGGTAATGGAGTACAGGGTGCGTTTCTGTTGTAGCACGGCGTAAGGCATTATGTTGTTGGCAAAACCAAAAGCCATAATCGTTAGCAGAACCACTATTATCACCAAAGGCCTCATGATACGCCTTACGGATATGCCGCCGGCTTTCATTGCCACAAGCTCGTATTTTTCGCCAAAATTGCCCATTGTCATAATTGACGCGAAAAGGGTGGCTATTGGCAATGCCATAGGCACAAAGGTGATGGAAGCGTAGAATAACAGTTTGGTTATAATCCAGATGCTCAGTCCGCGTCCCACAAGGTCATCGACGTATTTCCACAGGAAATTCATCAGCAGGACGAATATTGCAAGTGCAAACGTCAGTAGCAGGGGTCCTATGAAGGACTTGATTATGAGCTTGTCTATTTTCTTCATTGTTTAGAATTTGCCTGAGAGCCAGCGCAATAAGTCGTTGCCGTTAGCCACTATCAGCAGGGCGAACAGCAATATCATACCCACTGTTTGGGCGCGTTCGAGGAATTTTTCGCTCGGTTTGCGGCGTGTTATCATCTCCCAAAGTGTGAAAACTATGTGTCCGCCGTCCAAGCCGGGTATGGGTATTATATTCATGAAAGCCAGAATAATGGCGAGAAATGCCGTCATTGTCCAGAACCTTTGCCAATTCCATTCTTTTGGGAACACACTGGCAATGGTGCCGAAACCGCCAAGCTGCGAGGCCCCGCTCTTGGTGAAGAGAATCTTGAGTGAGCTTACGTAGACTACAAGTGTCTGGCAACCGTATTTTATGCCTGCGGGAATGGCTTGGAAAATATTGTAGTCGATGTGGTTTATGCCATTAGGGAAGAGTTTTGCAATATCGTCCTCGCACTGTACACCGAGTTTGCCGTTGCTACCTATGTGCAGGGGCACCTGCATAAGTGTGTCGTTGCGGTACAGTCCCACAGTGATGTCTTTGTCGGCATTGTCCTGTAGGGCTTCGGTAATTTCTGAGAACGAGGGCGTTGCCTCTCCGTTTATTGACACAACGCTGTCGCCAATCTGAATGCCAGCCTTTTCGGCCACACTACCTGCCACAAAATCCTTTACAATGAACGGGGTGCGTAGCAACATCAGGTATTTCGGATTTTCTTTGCCGATTTTTTCAAGCAGTTTGCCCGACATGGCTATGTCCACAATTACCGATGTGTCGAGATTTTCAACAATCACAGTTGTGTCATTTTCGGTAGGGTTTTCCACAAAAAATGTGTCGGACAGTTGCTGAGTGCGCAGTACGGTAACGTTTTTGGGATTGCTGAGCAATAGTTTGTTGATGACTTCCTCTATAGCAGTAGTGTCGGATACCTTAAAGTTGTCGATGGCGAGTATCATGTCGCCGTTTTTGAAACCTTCGTCGATAAGTATCTGATGGTAGTCGTAGCCGAGTGTGGCGTTGCGCATAGGCAGTTCATCTTGTCCCCAGTGGGCAAAGATGGCGGCGTATATCACCAAAGCCGAAAGGAAATTTACAAGCACTCCGCCGGAGATGATACACAAACGTTGCCAAGCCTTTTTGGAGCGGTATTCCCACGGCTGCGGTTCGCTTTCCATGTCTTCGGCGGATTTGGTTTCGTCTATCATGCCTGCTATGTCGCAGTATCCTCCCAGCGGAATCCAGCCTATACCCCACAGGGTGTTGTCGGGTTCTTTCTCTTCCCATTCTTTGGGAGTGGTGGCGTTGAACCACAGGAAGTGCCATTTTCCGTCGAACTTTTTGGCTTTCAGTATGGAGAATTTCCAGTTGAAGAACAAATAAAAGCGACGCACACGGCATTTGAACAGACGTGCAAAGCAATAGTGTCCAAACTCGTGGGTTATCACAAGGAAAGAAAGGCTGAGTAACAGTGCTAAAAGTTTCATTTCAAATATGTTAAATTGTTTTAATGTTATTTAAAGTTGATATTCTTGTTTCTTTGTCGGTTTGCAGAAGGTCGTCGAGCGATGGCTTGGCTATGAAAGTGTTTTTTGCCATAGCTGCGGCAATAGTATCGGCAATGTCGAGGAAAGAAATTTGTCCTTTCAGAAAAGCCGAAACGGCTATCTCGTTAGCGGCGTTCATTATACAGGGCATGTTGCCTCCTTTTTCTATGGCTTGATAGGCCAGCGCAAGACAGGTGAAGGTGTCGGGGTCGGGTTGGGCGAAAGTGAGTGTCGGGTAGTCGGCAAAACTGAGTCGTGGGGTGCTGTCGGCGTGCCGCATGGGATACGAAAGTGCGTAGTGTATGGGCAACTCCATGTTGGGCAGTCCGAGCTGAGCCTTTACCGAACCGTCGCGGAACTGCACAAGCGAGTGGACAATGGATTGCGGGTGTACCACTACCTCTATCTGCTCGGGGGCCACATCGAAAAGCCATTTGGCTTCGATAATTTCCAAGCCTTTGTTCATCAGCGTAGCGGAGTCGATAGTTATCTTTTTGCCCATGCTCCAGTTGGGATGGTGCAGGGCGTCGTCCACGGTAACCGTTTTTAGAAAATTGCGGTCTTTGCCGAAAAACGGTCCTCCCGAAGCAGTGAGCAATATCTTTTCTATAGGGTTGTGCCATTCGCCCACTATCGACTGAAATATTGCGGAATGCTCCGAATCTACAGGCAGTATGGGTACATTTTTCTGAGTGGCGAGTTTTGTTACAATCTCTCCTGCCACCACCATAGTTTCTTTGTTGGCGAGGGCTATGGTTTTGCCGTATTCTATGGCACGCAGGGTGGGTGTAAGTCCTGCAAAGCCCACCACCGCGGTAAGCACGGTGTCGATGGAGTTCATCTCCATAACGTCGGAAAGCGATTTTTCGCCTGCAAATACTTTTATATCGTGTTCCGAAAGAGCTTGTTGCACTTGCGGATATTTATCTTTATCAACAATAACTACAGTGTTGGGTTGAAATTCAATGGCTTGAGCAATAAGGAGTTCGGCGTTGGTATTGGCAGTAAGCACTTCCACGGAGTATTGGTCGGGGTGGCGGCGTATAACATTTAGTGCCTGTACGCCTATGGAGCCGGTGGAGCCTATTATGGCGATGTGTTTTTTTTGTGATTCGTTATCGTTGGTGTTAGAAATTGACATAGCTTTGGGGGTTGATTGGTTTGCCGTTGTACCACAGTTCGAAGTGCAGGTACGGGTCGCTGTTTTTGCTACCGCTGTCGCCCAAAAAGGCCACAGGATCTCCCGCCCGCACTACATCTCCCGCCCGTTTGAGTAGCGAACCGCAGTGCTTGCATACGGATATGTAGTTGTTGGGGTGTTGAATAACAATGATATAGCCTGTTTCGGGAGTGAAACTTGCTAACAGCACAGTGCCGTTGTATATGGATTTCACCACGCTATTTTCTGTTCCCGACACGTCAATGCCGAAATGGTTGTCCTTTTCATTGAAACTGCGGCTTATTTTGCCGTTGAGAGGAGTAAAGAAAGGCATTAACGACGGGCTTTTTGCTGTTGCTATTGCCGCCGTTGTCGTTGTTGTTGTCGTTGTCTGAGCCTCGCTGAACGTAACTGAAGATGTTTGGCTTGGCTTTTTAACCAATTTGTTTATCTTGGAGGGTTTTACCTGATATTGGTCGGCACTTTCCACCTCCTCTCGCAAAAGCGAATCGGCTTTGGAGTGTTTGTATTCCGAAGATTGTACCTTGTGCGAGGTGTCGGACTTGTGTCTGTAGGCTTCCTCGGATGGCAATGGTTGTCCGCTTATTACCATTTTCAGATCTTGCAACTGCCTTTCCTGCTGTGCAAGTGCCAGCTCCAACGAATCGAGCATACGGGAGTTTTCGTATGCCTGCTCCATTATGTCGGTACGCATGTAGCCGGGTATGTACTCGCGCAACGAGGTGAATGCTATCAGCAACGAAGTTAGTACAATAAGTATTATTGTGGCCACGCCCACGCCTACAAACAGGTTGATTCCCTTGAGCTCGAACGACCATTTTTCGCAGAAAGTCTCCGAATCCATCACAACAAAACGGTGTTTGCGACGCATATCGGTTTTTAGTTTTTGATGCCGTTCACCGATGCGTTCTTTTATCTCCGCCCACGTGTTGGCACGCACAAAACCAATGCACGACATCACAAAACGGGGAATGGCCGTAAGAATCCTGCCCGTTGCTTTGAGTATCGTTTTCAGTTTGTTAGACATGAAGAAATTATCTTTGTTTGGTTTCGTATAAAAAATTTATAACGGCGAAAAGTGTTTTTTGTTGTGCTACAGACTATTTTTTGAATTTTATTCTATTTTTAATGTCATATCTTTGGGATATTTTACTGTGTAACTGAGAGTTATTTTGTGCGATTGTGCGGCTTTTACTTCTGTGTCCCAGGTCATTATGCCGGTTTTTTCGTTGTTGGTTGTTGGTGTGGAGGTCTCTTTTTGCAGTTCCACGTCAATTTTTTTGTTGGTGGAAACGGGGTATTGGTCTTTCACCGTAAGCAGGATATTCTTGTTTTTGTTGTTTTTCACAGTGATTTCGTAGGTTGTGGCCACTTTGACATCGCTGCCGAGTATCTTGCTGCTGCTGTAGTCTTTCACTTTTTTGCGTGTTACCACAACCTTGTTGTCAATGCCGAGAGTGAGGGATAGGGTCTTTTTTGTGGAGTTGGCGTCGATATAGGTGTTTCCTACGTATGAGCCTGCAAACGAGATGTTTGCGTTGCCGCTAAGGAGGTTGAGTTTCTCCCAATTATTGATTTCCGCCATAAGGAAAGTTGAGGGATCGAGCTTGGGAACGCAGTAATAACGGTATGTGGCGGCAGTCTCCTGTTTGCCAATGGTGATGTATTGTTCCTTACCGTTGCCCGGTATGGAGTATTTGAGGTCGATGTTGAAAAGGCGGTTCAAATCGTCTTCCGACTGACTTACGTAATCGTCCATGTTTTTGGTAGTAACGACTATGGAACCTTGTTTTGTCAAGTATCCGAAACGACTTTTAGTTTCGTCGGGCGAGAGTATCTCACGAGTTTTGATTTCGTTGGAGGCAAGTTGTTCCATCTCGCTTTCCGACACTTCCGTTCCGTTTACGAAAAACAGCATTGTTTTAATTTCAGTGGCGTCTCTTCTATTTCCGCCATAATATACATTATTTTCAATTGCTATATCATCTTCCACATATTCGAGTTCTTCTTCTGTCCGAGCATTTTTTTTCTTACGTAATCCGCCAACGTACGATGTAACGGGTTTCAGAAACCATGCGTCCATTTCGGGGGCGGTGTTGTGGAGGCTTGGCATTCCGGTAGATAGCGTTATTTTTACGTTGTTCCAGTCCAGGCCTGTGTATTGCATTACTTTGGCTTTGGTGGTAATCTGCACGGGTTTGTCCTCGGCGGCGACCACTATATGGTGTTCGGGCACCCATCCTGCCTGTGTGGTGAAATATTTTACTGCAAAGGTAACGTTTCCAGCAAGTGGAGCCGACACTGCAAGGCGCAATTGTGAGGTCTTTTTGCTTTTTCCGGTGGATTCTTCTTTCAGCTGTTTGTTGAGGCGAGTGAGAGTTTTTGAGATTTCCTCTTTTTGGTCGTTTAAAGATAAGATATTGTTGTTCAGTTCTTTGGCTTTGTTTTTGTAGTATTCGAGGTTGTGGGTAACCCTGTCGGTGCTACTGGCCTCTTTTTCGTTGGTAACATTATGTTTTACACCTTTTTCCAAAACACTAAGCATGTCGGTATTGATTTTTATATCGTTCTGTACCTGCTTTGATTTTTTGTTGTACAGGGTAATGGAGTCCTGCAGGCGTTTCAGGCGTTCGCTGGTCTTGACGTCGGTTAGGTAGTCGGAGGAAAGTTCCGAGGACGAGATAACGGCACCTCCCGAAGCTTCCACCTTAATGCTATTCTGTGTGATAACGGGGCTTAGGCCAGTGAGAAGAACCTCATTTTCACCTTTGGCAAGTGCTACGGTGGCAGTGTACGAAAGTTCCGCACCTTGATTGAAAACCGTTGCTTCTTTCAACTTTGGAGTGCTGTTTACCGTGTTTTGGGCGTTTGCCAATGCGGTGGCGAATATCAATGCCAAAAGACAATATTTTTTCATGTTGCAGATGTTTTAAATTAAACACTCAATAATAACGTGTTTTGTAGCTATTTATTTTTTTGTTGCCGTGTTTTAATGAAATTTCGTACTTTTGCAAAAAATTGTTTCTGTCATGAAAGTAAAAATTCTTTTGTTAGCCATCGCTTTTGCAACGCTGTTTTGCTATTGTAGCACTTCGGTAAGTAATTCTGGACAAAGTAGTTATGTCTATACCGACGACTATGGCGCCGAGGTAACGGTGCCTGTCGCTCCCAAGCGTGTGGTATCCGTGTCGCCTGCTGTTACCGAGATAATCTTTGCCTTGGGTGCCGACAGCGTTTTGGTAGGACGCACGGATTTTTGTCAATATCCTGCTCAAGCCTTGCAAATAGAGAGTATTGGAGGTATTTCCAACCTTAACATCGAAAAAGTGATTTCCTTGCGTCCCGATTTGGTGATAAGTGGCTCTATGGTACCACAAAAGGCTGTAGAACAGATAAATAAAGCTGGCGTGCCGTTGGTATGCGTGGTGGAAAAGCAGACTTTCGAGGGACTGTTCGAAAACATAGCCGCCATAGGCAAACTCATAGGCAGTGCCGAAGCAGCGGAACGTCTCAATAATACGTTACGTGCCGAAGTGGATAAAATCCATCTCGACACAAACCTAAAGTGTCCAACGGTATATTATGCGGTGGGCTATGGCAAAGGTGGGAATTTCACCGCTGGCGGCAATACTTTTATCAACGACATCCTTACCCGTGCAGGTTGCCGTAACATAGCAGAGGATATTAAAGGTTGGGAGTATAGTATTGAGTCGCTCCTCCTTGCCGACCCCGACTATATACTTATTCGCAAAGAGGATGCCGAAAGTTTCTGCAAAACAGAGCCTTACACACGTCTTTCGGCAGTTAAGGCCGGACGAATAATACCTTTGGAGAGCGCGTATTTGGATTTGCAGGTGCCACGCAATATCGAAGGACTTCTGCTTATCCACAAAATGACACATCCCGAAAACAGTTGAGGACGATATAAGTCTATGAAATAGAGAGTTTCTCGAAAACCTGTTCTTTCACATTATGCCAAATGTGTGAAAGAGGGAAACCCGTAAAAAGACACTACCTCAGGCTGGTCAATTTGAAAAAATCGAATTAGATGTTGCCGTCAGTTTGTTACAAGATTTTGTGTTTTTTACCGTCAGTTTGTTACAAGATTCTGTATTTTTGCCGTCGGTTTGTTACAAAAATTTCGTATTTTTGCCGTCGGTTTGTTACAAATAAAAACACTAAATTATGATAGAACGTACTGTTTATAGAGAACTTAAGGCTTGGAAAAATAATCCAAAACATAAGCCGCTTATATTGCGGGGGGCACGTCAAGTAGGAAAAACCACCCTTGTAAACCAGTTTTCGGCTGAATTTGATAACTACCTTTATTTGAATCTTGACCGAAAGCGAGACCTGCAACTCTTTCAAGAGGATGATATTACCAATTTGGTGGATAATATATACATACACTGCGGCAAACGTAAGTCGGGAAACTCCACACTGCTGTTTATCGATGAAATACAGAATTCCCCCGAGGCGGTAAAACAGCTACGTTATTTCTATGAAGAAATGCCAAATATACATGTTATAGCTGCCGGCTCGCTTTTAGAGTCGCTAATAAATAACCACATTTCCTTCCCTGTTGGCAGAGTGGAATATATGATGCTCAGACCTTGCACTTTTGTCGAATTTCTGAAAGGAATTGGCGAGGAGTTTGATGCCGGGGTAGTACAACAGCTGAAAGGAGACGCCATACACGAACGGCTTATGAATTATTTCAAAAACTATATCGCCGTTGGCGGTATGCCCGAAGCGGTGACGAAATACGCCGAGCGGCGCGACGTGCTTGCTGTAACCCCGATTTATAGTTCTTTTATCAACGCATATTCCGATGATGTTGAAAAATACTCACGTAACAACACTCAAACAGCGGTGATACGCCATATAATAGCCCACGGCTGGAATCATGCCGCCGAAGCCATAACTTTCAATAACTTTGCAGGAAGCAACTACCGTTCCCGTGAAGTGGGCGAAGCTTTCAGAACAATAGAGAAAGCCCTGCTTATGGAACTTGTGTACCCCGTTTCGGAACCACTTGTCCCTTTGTTGCCCAATCTCAAGCGCAAACCAAAGCTACTATGGCTTGACACAGGATTGGTGAATTATTATGCTGGAATTCGCAACGAAATTTTTAGCACCAACGACATAATGACCGCATGGCGAGGACATATTGCCGAACACATAGCGGGACAAGAATTAGCTGCCACAAGTTCTGATTTTGGCAAAAGCCATCATTTCTGGGTGCGCGACAAGGAGGGTTCTTCGGCTGAAGTGGACTTTGTGTACCAATACGAAAATATGGCAATCCCGGTAGAGGTGAAAAGCGGCACCAATGCACACTTGCGTTCGCTCAATGCATATATGGATTTGGCTCCTCATGACATTGCCATTCGTATATGGTCAGGCCGTTTCAGCATCGATAATGCTGTTACAGCGAAGGGAAAAACATTCCGGCTTGTGAACCTGCCATTTTATTACGTTGGGCAGATTGACAATGTTATCCGTAAACTCTAATGCAGAATTTGTTCGTTCTTTAATTATCAATTCAATTGCCCCATCAATATTTGTTTCGATGAAGGCCCCCTGTGCTACTATTATCATATTTTTTGTGATTATATTTTTTTTACATAAAAAAATGTATTTTTGAAAATGGGGAAAAATACTTTTATTTTCTAATAAATACTTGGAAATCAATAAAATATCAATAATAAAAACAAATTGTTATGGAAACACAAACACCTCAAACTGGCATGCAGGTACAACAAACACCGTCGCCGATGCCCAAAAAACAGATGAATGTAGGCATTAAACTGCTTTTGATAGCAGGGCTTAGTGTGGCAATGCTTATCCCGCGTATCATTATCGGTGTACTTATCGATGAACGTGAAAATACTGCCCGTGCCGCCAAATATGAAATAACCGCCAACTGGGGCAATGAACAATTGGTGTCGGGACTGGTAATAGAAATACCTGCGAAACCTACCGTTAAACAAGCAACGCAGGTTAAGGAACAAAAAATTGAAGGAGAGGTATCGGTGGCAGTGGAGCCCAATACACCATTAAGAGAAACGGACAAAATATACATCACCCCCGACGAACTGAACTACAATTGTAACATCGACACCAAAGAGTTGCACCGCAGCATTTACAAAGCCGTGGTTTACACTTCGGATATTGATATGAGCGGAACTTTTGTGCTGCCCGACTATCTGGATTCCAGCAATATAAACGAATACGATATTCAAAAGGCAAAAATTGCCATGAGAATGGGCGAACGTGACAAAATGGTAAAAAAGACCAGATTGTCCATCGATGGAAAAGACCAGAATTTAAAAGCCGAAGGCAGTTATCCGAATTATTTGTCATGCCCCGTAGATTTGTCGGGTCTGCTGAAAGGCGACACTCTGAAATTTTCTGCAAAGGCAACGTTGAAAGGCTCCAACAAGCTGAAATTCCAGCCGTTGGGCAATCCCACCACAGTGCATATCACGTCCAACTACACCAATCCGAGTTTCCAAGGCGGCAATCTGCCCGACGAAAGGGAAATAACAGCCGATGGCTTCACCTCCGACTGGACCGTTTTTGCCAAAAACACAAGTACGGAAGAATTCCCGTTGGACAATTATGATGAAGGTGACGACAACTTTGGCGTGGATTTCATCGTTTCCGTTGACCAATACACACAGAACAGCCGTGCCGTCAAATACTCGTTTCTTATTGTAGTACTGACATTTGTAACGGTGTTTATCATCGAAAACCGCCGTCGCACACCCATCTATTGGCTGCATTATCTGCTGATAGGCTTTGCCATAATGCTGTTCTACTTGCTGTTGCTTTCTTTCAGCGAATACATGTTGTTCGGCTGGTCGTACCTCATAGCTTCGGTTATGACCATCGGGCTGATAACGGTGTTCTTGACTGGAGTGTTGAAGGAGCGCAAAACCGCTATTGTAATAGGTATGATACTTTCGTGCCTGTACGCTTTCATTTATGTACTGCTCAGCCTAGAAACCATGTCGCTTCTTGTTGGTGCTATAGGACTGTTTATAATTCTTGCGATGATTATGTTTGTATCGCTTCAAATAAATTGGAATGGTATAACAAACTAAATTAAAGTTTGTAAACATAGCACAGCCACAATATGTTGGCGGAATTTCTACCACTCCGTTTCTTGCAAAGCAGGGGCGGAGTGTTTTTTCTGTTCAGCGTATTGCCGAAAACCGGCCTTGGCCTAAATTGTCTTTGAGTTTTTTGGTTAAAGCCATAACGTTGTCCATGTTCTCCACCACGTTTTTGTCCTTGTCTTTTTCTTTTTCGGGAAGGGTATTGTAAGGAATAATATCGTAATGAAGTTTCATGTCTTTGTTGTCCTTTTTACCGAGCGAGCCGTCCTTATTCACAAAATCGTGGGTGTCGCGGTAGCCGGTTATGCAACGGTCGGCGCACCAGCGCAGGTGCTCCATCCGGTAAAGTATATGCGGATTTTTGTCCAAAATGTCGCGGTAAACGGTATAAGTGCGATACATTTCTATTTGATAGCGGTTTGCAAAACGTATATCCTCATTCAAAGTAATCCAGTGCAGGTAAGCGTCGTTAAGGGCTTGTTCCGGTTTGGCGTTGGCGTACTCAAAAAATGACGGGTATTTCGACTTATCCACAGAAAACTTGTCGTTATTATATTCGTAGTCGTAAAAAGCATTGATTATCATTGGCATAATATCGCTGACAAGTTCGTCGTCCATACCTTTGTCCAAGGTACCGAAAACCTTTACATTGGCGTATTTTTTGTTCTCTTCCGACAGCAAGTCGGCCAAACCTATCTGCATTTGCTGACGCACAAGAATTTCCACATTTTGGTTCGGTACAATCTCGTCGTAACCTTGGCTGTTGCGTAGAATGTTGTAAAACAGTGCGTCGGGTAGACTTAGCGCCGCCGATAGACTTTGGTCGGGGTCGCGGAGGCAGATAGCCACAGTAAGTAGTGTGTCGGGGCTGGTTGCCGATGTTTCGAGCAAGTTGCGAATGTCTTCATCTTCCAAATTTTTCTGCCTATAATCTATGTCAATATCGGAAATTTGGCTTAGATAACGGTAACGTGATTTGAAGAGTGGCAACAATTCATCCATTTTCGGATCTACTACGGTAATGAGGGTTTTGTTGCGTCCGGTAGTTTCGTCGTAGTTGGGGTAGTGGCACAAACGCAGTGCTTCGAGCAACAAGGCCATCCCCATATTTTCGAAACCAACGATAACGAGGTGCACGTGTTTGTCGGCTTCCGCCATCTGTCCGCGGTCGAGGGTGCGGTAGGTGTCCAGAGCGAAAGTTCCCCAAAGCATACGTGCCCAGTTTTCGTAGAAATTGAACGGACGCAGGTATATAATATCCTTATTGTTAATGGAATAGTAGTCCTTGGGTATGGTTATCTGTTTTATGGTGGAGTACGACATGGCTTTGTCGAACTGCACGTTCACACGTAGAATGTCGCCTTGTTGCTCCTTGCGTATCTCTTTTATCTTTTTCGCACATTCAAGGTTCATGGAGTCGCGTCCGTTGCCGTAGCCTTCGCCAAGTACAAACACCTCGCGTGCGGTGTGTATGTTGAGCCTTTGCAGTTGGCTTTCGGAGTTTAGGTTGCCCGAATAAATTATAATATTCTGTTCTATATCAGGTAATTGTGTCTGTATATTGCGGCGTATGTCGGCCACATTTTGGTTGGTAAGCAGTAGCATGTAGGGCATGGTTTCGTTGTCGTGCCGTTTTTGAATGTTGCTTATCAGAGGCACGCAGGTGTCGCCGTAACCTATTATTATGTAGTGGTTTCTGAGTTTGCGGTAGGTGCTGTGGCCGAGTTTGTAGTTTTCGGCACGAGTGGCGGCAATACGGTTGATGGTGGCTACCACAAGACCGGTAAACGCCACTACTCCAATCAGATACATTACTATGGGTACAACGGCTTTGCTGTCATTTTCGTATGCATCTTGACGCATTGTAACCGGACTTACCAAATCGGCGAAAGCCTTGCTACCGCCGTTATTTCCAAACCATACGTAGAAAGAGGCGGCCACGTCGAACACAATCAGAAACACCATAAACGACAAACCCAACTGTCCCCAAATGCCTTTGGCAAGGGTTTGGTCGAGGACAAACTTTGCTGGCTTGTTCTTGTAACTCTGTGAAAACCATATAGCTATAAGTGTAAATATGACTATGCCCAAAACGATGATGATTTTATGTTCAGGCATAAGTATCAGCAGAATGGCGTACAAAAATAGGAGTGTTGCTCGCCATGCGTTGGAAATAAATTTTGACATTTCTTTTTTTTTTGATTTAGTTTGATTATCAGTTGTTTGTGCTATGATATTACGCGGTTGAGTTCCTTGCCTATGGCCATTTTGATATTTTCGTATTGTTTTATCTGTCCGAGCAAAATGGTAAGGTTTTCGGAGTATGTGGCGTTTTTAAGTTCTTCTTTGGCTTCAGTAATTTTTTGTTCCAACTTCTTCATTTTCAGATTAAGAATGGAATCATGCACATCGTGTTCTACAACGTTTTTGTCGTCGGGCGATGGTACGGAGATATTGTATTTTTCCGACCATTTATCGCTTATGGTATATGGTTGCGATAGTAGCGTGGCGGCAAGGGTGCGTACAATTTCGTCGGGGTGGTTTACAAAATGCTGATCCGAAAGCAGGTTGTTTTGTTGCAGTTGTTCGGCATATTCATCGAATATGCTTTGGTACAGAGGGTTGTCAAATTTTATATTGTCGCCGAGGATTTCTCCCACCACAATGGCGGCCACGTAGTACTCCTCGAGAATGTCGTTCCCGTTTTCGTCCTTGGCAGCTTGGGTTATTGTTCGGTTTCCGTGATTGAGCAACAGGCTTATGATTTTTTTCTCCTGTTCCTCGCATGGGAAGAAACTTGTCAGGAACTGGTGCTTGTCGGTGGAGTTGGAAGGGTTGTCAGTGTCGTGGCTTTCGAGTTCTTTGTCGGTATCAGTGGTGGGCTGTTCTGAAGAGTGGTTTTCAGCAGCTTTTTGGGCGTCGTTGAAAGCTTTTTCCTTGTTGCGCATAATGGCTTTTGCCACGCCCTGTGCTATGTCCTGTTCAGAGATTTTCATTATGGACGCGCATTCGCGAATGCTCTCGGAGCGTTCCATCATATCGCCCACAAGTGCTATGGTGTTCACCATCTCCGAAGCCGCTTCGGAAATACGTATAGGGTCGCCGGCGGTATCGGCCATCAGAATTCCGGTTTTGAAACGGACAAAGTCTGTGGCATTGTTTTTTACGAAGTCCTGAATTTGCTCGGAACCGTATTTTTTCGCGTAGCTGTCGGGGTCGTCGTTGTCGGGAAACAGCACCACGCGGACTTTCATGCCTTCGGACAGCAACAGGTCTATGGCTTTGATGGCCGCTTTTATACCCGGCGGGTCGCCGTCGTACATCAGGGTTACGTTGTGGGTGTAGCGTTTTATCAGTCGCACCTGCTCGCGTGTTAGCGAGGTGCCGCACGAAGCCACAGTGTTTTCAATACCCGACTGGTACATGGAAATTACATCGATGTTGCCTTCCACAAGATAGCACAAATCTTGCTTTGCTATTGCGTTTTTGGCCTGAAATATGCCGTATAGGGTTAGGCTTTTGTTGTAAATCTCCGAGTCGGGAGAGTTTACGTATTTGGCGCGTTGCTTGTCCGATGTCAGCACACGTCCGCTGAAGCCAAGCACACGTCCGCTGGCGTTGAAAACGGGAAACATCACCCTTCCGCGAAAGCGGTCGTATAACAAGTGTTCGCCATCTTCTTTTTTTATGGTAAGTCCCGATTTAACAAGGGCTTCTTCGCTGTAGCCGTTGGCAAGGGCGTATTTGGTGAAAACTTCCCACTGGTCGAGGCAGTAGCCAAGTCCGAATTTTTTGATGACCTCGTCGCTGAGCTGACGTTCGTAGAAATACGCCAAGCCTACGTTGCGTCCGTCCTCGTTGTTGTAAAGCTGGTCGGCGAAATGTTTCTGTGCAAACTCGCTCACGTGAAACAGGGTGTCGCGTTCGGTCTGCGACTGCCGTTCTTCGGGCGTAAGCTCCTTTTCCTGAATCTCGATACCGTATTTGTTGGCTAAATAGCGCAGGGCGTCGGGGTAGGAGAAATGCTCGTGTTTCATTAGAAAATGTACGGCATTGCCCGCCTCGCCGCAACCGAAACATTTGAATATGCCCCTCGACGGCGACACCGAGAACGAAGGCGTTTTTTCGTTGTGGAAAGGGCAACACCCCACATAGTTGGCTCCACGCCGGTGTAGCGACACAAATTCCGACACAACCTCCTCTATATGAGTGGCGTCAAGTATTTTCTGTATTGTGTCGGGAGGTATCATGCTGTGGTGTTATTCGATGCTCCAAGTAGCTCCGTCCTTGCCGTCTTTTACAGTTATGCCAATCTCTTTTAGCTTGTCGCGGATGGCGTCGCTTGTGGTCCAGTCCTTGTTGGCTTTGGCTTTGGCGCGGATGTCCAGTATCATGTCCATCAGTCCGTTTACAACGGCTGCGTTGTCCGAGGCACTCTCGTCGGTGAGGCCGAGTATGTCGAAAGCGAACACGTCGAACAGCCTTTTCAGCTCGTCGATGTCGGCTTGTGTAAGAGTGTCTTTTTTGTCGTGTACACTGTTTATGGTCTTCACCGCTTCGAACAGATGGGCTATCACTATTGGAGTGTTGAAGTCGTCGTTGATGGCGTCGTAGCAGTTCGAAGTGTATTTGCTAATATCCACCGACGATGTTTTGGAGGCTTGCAGCGAGCCAAGGGTCTTGTAGGCCTGCATTAGTCGCGAGTAGCCTTTTTCTGCAGCCTGAAGTGCTTCGTTGGAGAAATCCACGGTGCTACGATAGTGAGCCTGAAGTATGAAAAAACGTATGGTCATAGGACTGTAGGCTTTTTCGAGCATTTCATTGCCATCCTTGTCCTTGTGGCTTCCGCTGAAAAATTCGTCGAGGGTTATGAAATTACCCAGAGACTTGCCCATCTTCTTGCCGTTGATGGTAATCATATTGTTGTGCATCCAGTATTTGCACGGGCCGTGTCCGGTAACGGCGGTCTGCTGTGCAATCTCCGACTCGTGGTGCGGGAAAATAAGATCCATGCCGCCGCCGTGTATGTCGAAATTCTCACCCAAGTATTTGGTTCCCATAGCGGTACATTCGGTATGCCAGCCCGGAAAACCCACGCTCCAAGGCGAGTTCCAACGCATGATGTGCTCGGGAGCGGCTTTTTTCCAAAGTGCGAAATCGGAAGAGGCGCGCTTGTCGTCCTGTCCGTCGAGCTCGCGTGTGGTAGAGAGCTGGTCTTCTATTGCACGTCCCGAAAGACAGCCGTATTTTTTTGTCTGTTCCTGATATTTACGAATATCGAAATATATGGAACCGTTGCTTTCGTAGGCAAGACCTGCGTCGAGGATTTTCTGCACCAGCTCTATCTGTTCTATGATATGGCCGGAGGCGTGTGGCTCAATGCTTGGGTGTAGCACGTTGAGGCGGTCCATAGCGGCGTGGTAGCGGTCGGTGTAGAATTGTGCGACCTCCATAGGTTCGAGGTTTTCGAGACGGGCTTTCTTGGCAATTTTGTCCTCGCCGTCGTCGGCATCATGCTCAAGGTGTCCTACGTCGGTGATGTTACGCACGTAGCGCACTTTGTAGCCGAGGTGCTTCAGGTAGCGGAAAACCACGTCGAAAGTGATGGCGGGACGGGCGTGTCCCAAATGTGCGTCGCCGTAAACAGTGGGGCCGCATACGTACATTCCCACGTATGGGGCGTTGAGCGGGCGGAAAAGTTCTTTCTGCCTCGAAAGGGTATTGTATATTATAAGTTTGCTGTCCATAATATATATTTGATTTTTAATAAATTAGTTTGTATTGGCTGAAAAATACCAAATTACAAATTTACGAAAAAAAAATGAATGTTGGAATCTTATCCGTTGTTTAAGACTTAGAAAAACAGACCCAACCCTCCATAGCAGGGAAAGTGCGAGCTTGTTTGCCTCGTGTTACACGGCTTTTATATGTGGGAAATTAGTTACACCTCCACTCCGAAGTCGCGAAGGGCGGCGTTGAGCGAGGTCTTGAGGTCGGTGGAAGGCTTGCGCTGACCTATGATAAGGGCGCAAGGCACGTTGTAGTCGCCGGCGGGGAAATGCTTGGGTATGCTGCCGGGAATCACCACCGAGCGAGGCGGCACAAAGCCTTTGTATTCCTTTGGCTCGGAGCCTGTTACGTCGATTATCTTGGTGGAGCCGGTAATCACCACACCTGCACCTATCACGGCTTCGGTGCCGATATGCGCGCCCTCCACGATAATGCAGCGCGAGCCGATAAAGCAGTTGTCCTCCACTATCACGGGTGCTGCCTGCACGGGTTCCAGCACGCCGCCTATGCCCACGCCGCCGCTCAGATGCACGTTTTTGCCTATCTGCGCGCACGACCCCACGGTGGCCCATGTGTCCACCATAGTGCCGCTGTCCACGTAGGCGCCTATGTTCACATACGACGGCATCATCACCACGCCTTTGGCGAGGAACGAGCCGTAGCGGGCTATGGCATGAGGCACCACACGCACGCCCTGCGAGGCGTAGTCGTGTTTCAGCGCTATCTTGTCGTGAAATTCGAAAGGCGGAAGCTCTATGGTATGCATGTCGCAGATGGGGAAGTACAGTATCACGGCCTTCTTAATCCACTCGTTTACAATCCATTGGGCATCCTTAGGCTCGGCAATGCGTATCTGGCCTTTGTCGAGTTTTTCTATTGTGTTGCGGATGGCGGCACGCACGTCCTCGTTTTTCAGAAGGTCGCGGTTTTGCCAAGCCTGCTCTATAAGTTGCTGTTCCATAATTATTTGGCAATATCCAGTTCGTTGATAAGGTTTTGTGCGCCTGCAAATTTGTCGATGATAAACAGGCAGTAGCGTATGTCGAGGGTTATGTTGCGGCAGTATTCGGGGTCGAAAAGGATGTCGCTCATGGTGCCTTCCCAGCAACGGTCGAAGTTGAGGCCTATCAGCTGTCCGTCGGCGTTGATGACGGGACTGCCAGAGTTGCCGCCGGTGGTGTGGTTGGTGGCGATGAAACAAACCGGAAGCTCGCCCTTGCTGTTGGTGTAGGTGCCGAAGTCCTTGTTGTTGTAAAGCTCTTTCAAACGGGGTTCAACCACGTAGTCGTAGATGTCGGGATTTTCTTTCTGCATAATGCCTTCGATGGTGGTGTAGGGCTTGTACGAAACGCCGTCCTTGGGCTTGAAGCCGTCCACATGACCATAGGCCACACGCAGGGTGAGGTTGGCATCGGGGAAGAAGTTTACGTCGGGCTGCATCTCCATCATGCCTTTCACGTAGATACGCATCAATCTGCTGATATTATCCTGTGCAGTGCGGTAAGTATCACGATGATTATTAAGATCTATCAGCTCTCCAAGTTTATATTCTTCACCAAAAGTGTAACTATGGGCAGTATTGAATAAATCCACAGCCGGGTCTTTGCGAATTTTGGATTTTTTCTTGGAATTATAGCTTTTTAGGAAACTGATGACTTTGTCCTTGTGGGTGAGCATGGATTTTTCGTAAACATTACTCAAAAGCTTTTCCACATCGGCTTTTGAGTGGCATTTTTTGTCGAGATAAGGGGCGAAACCTTTCTGCCACATATAGGTGAAAGTTTCGATGAAAATGGCCTTGTCGACGATGGTATGTTTCTCGAAATCGGTAAAATATTTCTCGTTGGTTTTTATAAGTTTCTCGCAGTGTGCTTTGGCCTCTTCGTTATCCAAAATAGATTCCAGTTGCCACATAGCGTAGGCACGTTTCATAAAGTCGCTTGCCATCACGGCCTCGTTGAAATAGGTGCGTTTCAGTTCGAGGGGTTTCAGTGTGGCGTAGTTTTGTGCCAGTTGCGGAAGCACGTCGCGGTATTCGGGTTTGTCGTTGGCCCACTGCTGGAATTTCTGTTCAAATTCGCGTTTCATCTTGGGCACTTCCAAGCGGTTTACGCCTATTGTCTCGCCCTGCCATTTTTTCCATCCGTTGGCGATGCTGGCCACTGTGGAGGAGTATTTCAGACGCTGTGCGGCGTCCTGGTTCATGGCGTTGTTGTAGTGGTCGAGGCGAATGGTGCGCAGGGCAATACGTACGGGGTTGGTAACGTTGGCTATCAACTCCACGGCGTCGGAAGTGATGTAGCGTTGGGTGGTTCCCGGATAGCCGAAAACGAAGGTGAAGTCGTTCTGTTCGGCGCCTTTCAGCGAAATGGTGAGGTGCTTGAGCGGTTTGTAGGGCTGGTTGTCGGCGGAGTAGGGTGCGGGCTTGTTGTCCTTGTCGGCATACACGCGGAACACCGAGAAATCGCCGGTATGACGCGGCCACATCCAGTTGTCGGTATCGCCGCCGAATTTGCCTATGTTCGACGGGGGAGTGCCTACCAATCGCACATCGCTGAAGACTTCGTTGATATACATAAAATACTGATTGCCATAGTAAAACGGCTTTATCACGGCTTTGTAGTGGGTGCCTTCCACTGCTTTGTCGCCGATTTTCTTGATGTTTTCGTTGATAAGGGCGTTGCGCTCTTTCTCGTCCATGTCGTTGCTTATGCCTTCAAGTACCTGAGTGGTAACGTCTTCCATGCGCACCAGACGGGTGACGGTAAGTCCTGGACAGGGGATTTCCTCGCTGAAACTTTTTGCCCAGAAGCCGTTGGCCAAATAGTTGTGTTCCAAGGTGCTGCGTGCGGCAATCTGGCTATAGCCGCAGTGGTGGTTGGTAAAGAGCAGTCCCTGTTTGGACACATATTCGCCGGTGCATCCGCCGCCGAAAAGCACCACAGCGTCCTTAAGACAGGCGTTGTTGATGTCGTAGATGTCTTTGGCGGTGATACGCATGCCTTGTTTCTGCATATCGGCCTCGTTTTTGCCGAGCAACATGGGAATCCACATGCCTTCGTCGGCAAATGTTGTTGTAACTGTAGCAATTACAAAAAGGAAGAACAGTATTTTTTTCATAAGATAAGTTTTTTTACGGTTAGTTATTCGTTTGTAATGGATTAAAATAGACTGCAAAGATACGAAAAAAATCGGATTGTGCCGTTTTTTGTGCTACAGAAATTGTTGGTAGATACAAAGAAGATACTGTATTCCATTGCTGTTAAAGCATTGCGTAAAGCCCAAAAACACACTTCCCCGTGTATGACAAACGTTTAATTCGTTGTCGGCAAATACGAAAAACCTACATTTTGCGTTATATAATCGGAATTATGCGTAGATTAGCCATATATATAGGTTTTATGTTGTGCTGTACGCTTTCTGTCGGGGCTCAGACGGTTAGTTTCACCGACCTTAGCGTTACCGACAGCGGCAGTGTCGTTCTGCGGTGGACTTACAGCAACGGTACTGCATTGTTCCGAAATTGCAAATTGGAAAGGCTCAACAGCCAGACTGGAATATACGACACCATGGCCGTAATAAACGACATCAACACAAGGCAGTACACCGACACTGCCGCCAATGCGCTGTCCGACAGTGTGATATACCGCATACGCCTCACATCTGACAATCCATTATCTTATACAGACTCCGTTACTCTTGATTCTGCCGCCACTGTTTTGCCCACTGTTGTAAATGTGCTCAACAGGAGCGAATACGCTTATGTCAGCTGGAATCGCCCATATTACTCATCTGGTGGGCAGTACACTGTTTATCGTAAAATGCCCAACAGCGGATGGTCGGCAGTAGGTACAACCGCTGTGGAGCGTTATCAGGACACCATAAGGCACTCCATCTGTAGCGACACAATTTTCTATAAAGTGGAGTACGGCGATATGTCGCGCTCATCGCTCTCGTCACAGGCAGGAGCTTGGTTCACCGACCCCAACCCCACAACACCTTGCACTTTGGATGTAGTAACCGTTGATACCGCCACTCAGAACATAATACTTTCGTGGCAACGTAGTCCCGACCCCGACATTATGGGGTATTTCATCTGTCAAGGAACTCCGTGCATGGCTTTGGACACTGTGTGGGGACAAAACACAACATCGTACATCTGCACTGCACGTTCGAGCGACACCGTAAACGCTTTCCGTATATATGCATTCGATTCGTGCTTTTCGGCCAGTGCCCTCACTAATCCCTACAACAACGTGGTTTTGAATATGAAAGGGAAGCATTGTACACGCGACTTGCTATTTTCGTGGAACGAATATATCAATATGCCCGGCGGCGTTGGGCGATACACCTTGCTTTTGCGTTACGACAATGGCCGTTACAATGCTGTGGCAAACGAACCCTCGTCGGCACGCGACCTCCGTTTTACCATACCTGCCGGAGTAAGGCGTGTATATGCCTTGCTACGCATAAGCAATGTGGGTAACACCAAATATGCTTTTTCCAACATCAGTGAATTTGACATGATGACGGTGGACACTGCAGATTTTATATACACTTTGGGAGCTTCGGTATCCGCCGACGGTAGTGCGATGGAACTCACATTCTACACCGACACCCATTTCGTGGCCAACGGCTACACCGTTTATCGCCGTGTGGACATGGGACTTTTCCAAAACTACGGCAGCATAGCTTACACGGGCAACCCTATACTCAAACTCACCGACAGCAATGTGGATGTGCAGGCACACAATTACTCTTATTTCCTCAGCGTTTGGGACGAGTGCGGACTTATCGAGAAAAAGTCGAACCGTGTGCGACAAATTGTGGCTACGCTCGGCAAGGACGGCGATGCCAACACCTTATCGTGGACACCTTACGACGGGGCTGGTACTTTTTTGGATTACAGTGTACTGAAAAAGACCGACATCGACACTTCGTGGGAAGTTATATGCGTAACCAGCACCTGTAGCATTCAGGACTTTACAGACCCTTACGGAAATGTGATGTACCGCGTGGAAGCGGCATACACCAACCCTAATGACAACAGCTACTGCGTGGCACGCTCACAAACGGTGGAATATCACGGCTCGCCCTCGGTTTGGGTGCCTAACGTTTTCACACCTTCGAGAGACAACAACAACCGGTTTCTGCCCAAAATGCGCGCTGTTAAATCCGAAGGCTACTCTTTGCGGATATATAACCGTTATGGACTTATGGTTTTCTTTTCGGAAGATGTGAATGAGCCTTGGAACGGGTATTACAAAGGGAAACTTGTGCCTACGGGCTGTTACGTTTATATGATACAATATGTAGGTGAGGACGGTTTTACAAACGTCAAAAAAGGCTCGCTTACTGTGTTGAAATGATTAAAAAACTTTTGAAACGATGAGTTTGAAGATAGGAATTTTTGGAAAAAAATATGATGGCACAATGCGCGAGTCGTTGCAGAATCTTGTATGTTCGCTCGAAAAGCAGGGTATCGACATTTTTGTGTATGGCGATTTCTATGCAATGATACGTGAGAGCGTTGCTTTTGCGAAGGCTCCACGAATTTTCGGCAATGGTGCACACGAGGAATCACAGCCCGATTTCCTGCTTTCCATAGGCGGCGACGGCACCCTTTTGAAAACAGTGGCACTTTTGGGCAATCGCAACATACCCATTGTGGGCGTGAATATGGGACATCTTGGCTTTCTTACCACCATTAGCGGCAACGATATGGACAGCTATGTGTCGGAACTCATTAATGGCAATTACACCATAGAGGAACGCAGTATGTTGCATGTGGAATACGGTGGCACAGATGGCCTTGAGGAGTGTTTTGTGCTTAACGAGGTCGGTCTGCACCGCGACAAGCCGCTTACTTTGCTGTCGATAGACGTGTTTGTGGACGGCGATTTTCTTGCCACCTACGCCGGCGACGGGCTTATTGTGGCCACTCCCACAGGTTCCACCGCTTATTCGCTCAGTTGTGGAGGGCCTATACTCACACCAAACTCCAACTGTTTTGTACTCACTCCAGTGGCGGTGCACAACCTGACTTTCCGTCCCATCATAGTCCCCGACACGGCAAAGATACGCCTTGTAACGCACAGCAAAACCGACACCATGAGCCTTGGTTTGGACTCCGGCTCGATAATAGTGCCCTCACAAACCGAGATAAGCATTCGTAAAGAGAGTTTTGGAATAAAATTAGTGCGTATGGGCAACCAAAATTTCTACAGCGCTCTACGCGATAAACTTATGTGGGGTCTCGATATACGGCAATAAACCGTGTCGGTACAGAGGTCGTTCTAATCCACAAATGGAGGTATTATTACCTGTTTTTCAATATTATAAAAGGAATTAAATTTTCTTCCATCGAAATGCCGCCGTGCTGGAAAGTGTTCATGTAGTATTGTACGTATTGGTTGTAGTTGTTTGGGTAGGCAAAAAAGTCGTTGCGATGGGCAAATATATAAGGCGAAGTTACGTAAAGTTTTGGCAGAAAGATTTTTGACGCGTCCTTAACCTCGTACACCTGCTTGGGGGTGTAGTCGAGCAGGCGACCAACTTTGTATCGCAGGTTCACCGACACATCCTTGTCGCCTTTCACTTTTACGGGATTGTTGATTTTTACGGAGCCATGGTCGGTGGTTATTATCACATTGACATCCTCTTCGGCAATGCGTTTCAGAAATTCCATAAGTGGCGAATGTTCAAGCCACGATAGGGTAAGCGAGCGGTACGACTGCTCGTTTTCGGCCAGTTCGCGTATTATGTCCAACTCGGTGCGGGCGTGCGAAAGCATGTCTATAAAGTTGTAAATTACCACAGTAAGTTTGTTTTGCATCATGCGTGGAATGCTGTCGATGAGCTTTTTGCCAAAGGCGGCGTTGAGAACTTTGTGGTATGTGTGCTTTATGTTTATCCCGTAGCGTTTAAGATATTCGTCGAGAAGCTCGTGTTCGAATTGGTTTTTGTTTCCCTCTTCGGTTTCGTTTATCCAGTATTGCGGATATTTTTTCTCTATCTCCGATGGCATAAGTCCCGAAAACAGGGCGTTGCGGGCGTATTGCGTGGTGGTGGGCAGTATGCTGTAATAAATACATTCCTCCTCTGTGTGGAACAGGTTTTCTATGGTGGGCTGGGTGTATTTCCATTGGTCGAAACGGAAGTTGTCGATAACGATAAGGAAAGTGGGTCTGTCGTCGTGCAAAAGCGGGAAAAGTTTTTCTTTGAGCACAGTGGGCGAAATCAGAGGTTTCTCGATTCTGCCCGAAAGCCAGTCCTCGTAGTTCTGTTCGTAGAAACGGCAGAAAAGCTGGTTGGCCTCGGCACGTTGCGAATAAAGAATTTCGTGGGTATTGCGGTCTTCGGTTTTAGATAATTCCAAATCCCATTGTACCAGACGTTTGTAAATATCTATCCATTCTTCAGCCGATAAGGGGTTCATCAGTTCCATGCTTATGCTACGAAAATTCTGCTGGTAGTTTTGAATGGATTTTTGGTCGGCGAGGCGTTTGCCCTCGGTATGTTTTTTTACGGTAAGCAGTATCTGATTGGGTTTCACGGGCTTAATGAGATAGTCGGAGATTTTTCCGCCCAAAGCTTCGTCCATGATATGTTCCTCCTCGCTTTTGGTTATCATCACCACAGGAATCATGGGGTAGCGATTTTTTACTATGCTCAGTGTGTCCAATCCGCTAATGCCGGGCATATTTTCGTCGAGAAACACAATATCCACCACCTGTTTCGACAGTTCGTCGAGAGCTTCGTCGCCACCGGTTACGGCAATCACCTCGTAGCCTTTATCCTCGAGAAACATAATATGTGGCTTAAGCAGGTCTATCTCGTCATCAGCCCAAAGTATGGTTATTTTATCCATAATATTCTCTACTTTTTGAGAGAAACGGAATAATTGCGTTTTTGTTATTTGGGGATTATTAAAATTGTTTGTTTATGAAAAAATGGGGGTTTCGATAGCGAAGCGGAGAATTTATTATGAATATCTTTGGTTGGTTGTCAGTAATTTCAACTTCCATTTTTCAACTTGAAAAAGATTCCGAAATTCGAATTAAAAAGCGGTGCCTGAGCCTGTCGAAAGCAATGCAACGCACCACGGCTCTACGAATTTGTGCTGTGGATGTAAGGTATATGCAGGGATTACAAATCCCGAAAAAAATGCGGCAACAGGCCGCTGCCGGCTCAGAGTTTGAAACGCAGGTCTATCCAGCCCCAAGTTAGGTTGTTGTCTTGGGAGACGCGTTTGAGTCGTTCCATGGTTTCGGTACCGTTCATATACGAAAATCCCACCGAAAGCGACACCACCTTGCTGAAAGCATACGAGGCCTCGAACTCCAGCTCGTGGCCGAGAGAGAGATCCATGTCGCGGAGCTTGGTGGCGGTGGCCAGATAATGGTAGCCGATACCGCAGTTGAGACGGTCGAAGAGATGACAGCCAAGATAGCCGTAGAGGTTGCGCAGTCCGGGGGTGAATCCGCCGTAGTAGGTGGTGAGATAGAAGAAATCCATTGCACCGTAGAACTTATGGTGCGAGCCCCAGATGGTGTTGAAGCCTTTCACAACCTTGTGCTGCGTAAGTCCTAAAAACCCGCTGGCCGGGACGGCGAAATCCTCGTCGCCGCTGAGGCAGTCGTATCCTGCAACGACATCGAGGGACTTGACCGGATGCCATGTGGCTTTTACCGCCGCCATCCAAGCATCGATGGGAATCCCATGCTCCTCGTGGCCGCACTGACGGTAGTATGAGCCTTCAAACACGAGCCACGGCTTGTCGAACTTAGCATAACCGCCGTATAGCTGCTGATATTCGTTATGTTCGTCAATGCCCTTTTTGCCCGACTGCATGCCCACGTTCATAAAAAGCAGAGAGAACGATGCCGGGAAGTTGCTCGGCTGCAGGTGATACCACCCCACAAGCATGGTCTTGTGGCACTGTGCACCGCCTTCGGAGTAGTAGCTGCCGCCGGTCTCCTCCACGTCGTTGTCCTGATTGTAGGTGGCAATTAGGTGGAACTTGTGTGCGCCGTGCTCGAAACCGGTACGGATGGCGTCGTGCGACTGGGCGGCCATAGCCCAGTCGTTCATGCCTATGATGCGCTCGTCGTCGTACGACAAAGCCTGACGTCCCACCTGAACAAAAGCGCCCCATTTGTTGCTGAGCTTTCCCCAGCCCTCGAACACAGTCAACGAGCCGTTCTGTCCCCAGATAGCCGAGTGCTGCAGTGTCAAGCCCATATCCCACCGAAGTCTTTCGGAGGAACCGCTGTAGCCCGCTATCAGACGTTCTCGATTGACGAGGAAACACGGGTCGTATTTCAACGAGTCCTTAATGCCACCGTGACGTATCTCGCCGTGTCCGAGGACATCAAGCTTTACGGACAGTGGCGACGACTCCGGAAGCAGCTGGGCACGTACATCGTTGGAGAAAAAAGAGTGCAGGCCGAGAAAAAGGCAGGCACTGGCAAGGGTTGTTTTGAAAATCGTATGCATATTTTTAAGTTTTTTAATGTATTCGGCAAAAAATGTCTTATTGTATATTTCTGAAAAACAGTTTTTAATTCATTAAACAGCGAAAAGCCTTTATTATATACGTTAGCAAATTTACGTCTTTTTTTCAACAATTACAAATTCCGTATTGCTTTTACGGTTGTGAAAAAGGGTGGAAAGCGACTGTAGTACAAAAATATTTTGATAAAGGCTTTTGCTATGATGATGCACAATAAAAGGTGTGATGGTCAATAACCTCACATGCTAATGTGAGGTATATCAGGCAAATAAAGAACAGGCGTGTCGGAGACACGCGCTCTCAAACGAATAAATAGAAGTCCCCTTAATTCAAAAAAAAATAAGGCTATAATTCCCCGAAGAAACCCCGGTCCACAGGGGTATTCGGTAGCCACTTTTTAAACCATTGTATAAATCTCGTCCATTTCGGTTATATCTGGCGGCATATCGCCAATGGTATCCGAAGCGGCTTTCAGCTGCACATTCTTATGTATCCTATTTTTCACATAATTATAACTTCCGCAGTGGGTACACCGTAATTTTGCAACAATCTTTTTCATAACATGAAAAACTATCTCCCATTGTTATTATTGCGAGATTTAAAAAAACAGTAAAATGTAAACTTTCTCCTCAAGAGAGGAGGAGCTTGTTTGGACTACCACGTTTTGCATGGGTTTGTGTTTAGGCTATGAGGGAATTTGCGTCCGGCAAGTTCCTCCTTTTAAGGAGGTTAGGAGGATTTAGGGCTTGTGTGAGGGGTTGAAAACTCCTCGAGTTCTCCGCTTCGCTATCGAAAAGTCCACCGGACTTTTATTCACCATCCTCAAGAGTTTTTTACTCCTACCGACCTCCTCAGAGAGAGTTAAAACTCCCCCTTGCCCCCTCACGGAGAGTTAAGACTCCCCCTGCCCCCCTCACGGAGGGGGAATTGTTTGGACTACCACGTTTTGCATGGGTTTGTGTTTAGGCTATGTTGGCATGTGCGTTTGGCAAGTTCCTCCTTTTAAGGAGGTTAGGAGGATTTAGGGCTTGTGTGTGGGGTTTTTACTCCTCGAGTTCTCCGCTTCGCTATCGAAAAGTCCACCGGACTTTTCTTCACCATCCTCAAGAGTTTTTACTCCTCCCGACCTCCTC
>CAJOEN010000020.1 GCA_905233475.1 uncultured Bacteroidales bacterium | reverse complement strand
TCAACCTCCGCCCCAGAAAACTTTTGAACTTTGATACTCCTAAAAGAAAATTTTTGCTATCTTTGCATCATGGTGTTGCACTTCGTAGTTGAATCTACAGTACATTATTTTTTTATTTTCACAAACTAAAAACACAATATTGGCGTTTATTTCCTTTTAAAGGAGTTCTATTTATTCATTTTTTTGCCGAAGGCTTAATTAAATTACAAGATTTGTTCACAATAATTGATTAATTTTGAAAGTGTTCACCAATACTTCGTAATTCGTGAGCGAAGCGAGCAGAAGAATTTAAGAATATACTTTTAGTAGTAATTGAAACTGCAAAAAACAAAAACAATAAACGCAATGACAAAGCTAAGCGTAAACATAAACAAAGTGGCCACGATACGCAATGCGCGTGGTGGCAATTTTCCCGATGTCGTAAAATTCGCCATCGACTGCGAAAAATTTGGTGCTCAAGGCATAACTGTTCATCCTCGTCCCGACGAACGCCATATCCGCTACGCCGACGTGCGTGAGCTTAAAAAAGTGGTAACTACGGAATTCAACATCGAAGGCAACCCTGTTCCGTCGTTTGTAAAACTTGTTACCGAAGTTGTACCCACGCAGGTAACCCTCGTCCCCGACGCCGAGAATGTCCTCACCTCCAACGCCGGCTGGGACACGGTGAAACATTTCGATTTCCTGAAAGACACAGTGGCTATGTTTCAGAGTTATGGCATACGCGTCTCCATTTTTATCGACCCTGACCCTTTGCGCATAGAAAAAGCCAAAGAGATTGGCACAGATAGAGTAGAACTTTACACCGAAAGCTACGCCTCGCATTATGCCGAAAATCGCGAACAGGCCATTGTCAAGTTCGTCGAAGCCGCACAGGTAGCTCACAACGTGGGACTTGGCCTCAACGCCGGTCACGACCTCAACCTCGACAATCTTGAATATTTCAAGCGGAGGATTCCTTTTTTGGACGAGGTTTCAATAGGTCATGCCGTAATCAGCGACGCACTTTATCTTGGTATCCACGAAACCATACGTCAATACCTCAACTGCTTGAAATAAAGACATCAAAACATTAAAAAAAAACTGTTATGGGAATGTTCTACACGCCATCGCCACGTCGATTTACATACAAACCTCGTTTCTACAGCGAAGAAAAAGAGGAACTTGAAATGCTCAAGGCAAAATATGCCAACAAAAAAAACGACCACGCTGTCAAAAACGACGACGAGCTGAACTATTACCGCGATTTGGTAGAGTCCTTCGACAAAAAGGACGATAAAAGCGTGTTATCGGGTCTGCTGAAACGTAAAAAAGTGCCGCAGTTCAGTTACAAACCGCGTTTTTCCGAAAACAGTGGAGCAAATTCCGAAGGCTCTGACGAAAATAGATATAATGGAAAAATAAACATTAAAAAAGCTATGGACGAGAGGCACACTTCCTATTCCTCCGAACCCGTACCTGCAAGCCGTATTTTTATCTATGCCGCCATCGTTTCCATTATCGTATTGTGGATTTTGTTTGGCAATTTCGAAAAAATCGTGGAGGTTTTTACAAATTTTGGCGCTGAAAAATAGTACCGTTGAGAGTTGAAATTCTCTTAGCCTCAAGCGACAGAATGGTGAAACAATCGTGAACACCTATGAAACAAATCAGTAATGTGAACAAATCGGGTAAATCTCATAAGGGGGCTTCTATAAATTGCCTCGGAGAGGCAAACTCTCAATAACCTCGCATGCTAATGTGAGGTATATCAAACGAATAAATAGAAGTCCCCACAAATTATTTCGCCGAATGCGAGCAGGAGAAAAAATCGTTCCGAATTCCAAAATCCGAATTAAAAAAAAATCGTACCTTTGCAAAAAAATTGAACGATGTACATAAACGTATTAAAGTCTAAAATACACCGAGTTACGGTTACCCAAGCCGACCTCGACTACATAGGCAGCATTACAATTGATGAAAATCTGATGAAGGCCGCCAACATGATAGAAAACGAGCAAGTTCATATCTACAACATCACCAACGGGGAGCGTTTCAGCACTTACGTGATAAAAGGCGAGGCAGGCTCGGGCGTCATAGGCATCAACGGGGCGGCGGCACACAAAGCCGGTGTCGGCGACCTTATTATCATAGCCTCCTACGCCATGATGGATTTAGAAGAGGCAAAAAACCACACTCCCGTAGTGATTTTTCCCAAAGACAACGTACTGCGGTAGCACGGCAAAATTTATAATATAACCGCATGACACTAAACAAAAACAAACTCTTCAGCATACTCAAATTTATATTATTTTTGGGTTTGGGATTGTTTTTTGTCTATTGGTTTTTGCTCAAACTCGACAGCGACACACGCAATGCCATCTGGCACTCGTTCCGCAATGCCAACTATTTTTGGGTGGTACTGGCTATGCTTGTCAGTGTGCTCAGTCATGTGCTCAGAGCTTTGAGGTGGAACATGCTTCTTGGCTCAATGGGTAATAGTGTTAAACTTAGTCGCTCTTTCGGTGCGGTAATGACAGCATACCTTGCAAATTTGGCTGTGCCTCGTTTGGGAGAAGTGTTGCGTTGCGGCGTGTTGCTCCATTCCGACAAAGTTCCTATGCAGAAATCCCTCGGCACTGTGGTTACCGAACGCATTGTGGATATTTTGGCTTTCGGACTTACCATTCTGCTGGGACTTGCATTGGCATTTAACCAACTTAAAGACTGGTTGTACAATCAGCTTTCGGCAAAAATAGCCACCCTACCAAACATGGGAATAATAGTTTTGATTTTGGTTATAATGTTTGCGGGAGTGGTAGTACTATATCTACTGTTTTACAAAAAACTACTGAAATTCAAGTTTTTTCAGAAAATGCACGGCTTTATCGTCGGTTTTGTTGATGGTATTAAAAGCATTATGCATTTGCACAAACCTTGGCAGTTTATTTTCTATAGCCTTGCCATTTATTTTTTGTATTTCCTTGGAGGGTATGTAATATTCCAAGCAATGCCCGAAACTGCCGAACTGCCTTTTGTGGCCGCACTTCTGCTGTATATTTTTGGTACAGTTGGTATGATGGTAACCCCCGGAGGTATAGGACTTTACCCTGTGCTTGTATGGCAGTCCGTAGCCATCTATGGAATATCACAACAGGTGGGGCTTGCCTCGGGATGGTTGCTTTGGTCTTCGCAACAGGTGGTGGTGATAATACTCGGCGTGGCCTATCTTGTTAAGTTTTCGGTATTAAAAAACACACATTGGCAAAATGAGCTACAACCAACTAATAAAGGATAAGATTGTAACAGCCATACATTTGCGAGAAATTTTGCAGCAACGGCTTATAGGAAAAACAGTGTTCACCAACGGCTGTTTCGACATTTTGCATCAGGGGCATATCGACTACCTGTCTAAAGCCCGTGATTTGGGAGATGCCCTTATAGTGGGACTTAACACCGACGCTTCGGTACGTCGCCTCAAAGGAACGCACCGTCCCATCAATGACCAAGACAGCAGGGCACTAATGCTTGCTTCATTTGTGTTTGTGGATTTTGTTGTGATGTTCGACCAAGACACACCATACGAACTTATAAAAACCGTGCAACCCGACATATTAGTCAAAGGTAGCGACTACAAGCCGCAGGACATAGTGGGCTACGACATAGTAACAGCAAAGGGAGGCAAAGTGCTAACATTGGATTATTTGCCGGGGTTTTCAACCACTGCAATTGAGTGTAAAATACGGAGTTTTAATCTCAAATAGCTGCAAATCAGAAAAATACCCTTCCTTGTCGATTTGGATCAAATCTTAATAAAAGTTTATAAAACTAAATTTGTTAGTTTTATAAAAAAAATGTACCTTTGCAACGTTGTTTACATAATGTCTTAAAGTGCTTTCGCATATATAAGTCATTGTGTTTTAGCAATAAATGTTACAGATAAAGGAGACAATTTGTTTTTTTGTATTGGAATTAAAAAAACGGATGTCATTTCAAAAATGTAATGAAATTGCAAACAGGTCATATCTTCCAATGTTACTGACCGCGCCTTTGGCGTGCTATTTTTGTAAAAGAAAAAAATATCTCAATAAAGTATAATGTTATGAAAACAAGCAAGTTTCTATATTTTGGAATAGGTATTTTGCTAATGGCCTCCTGTTCCGTGCCTAAGGATATAGTATATATCCAGGACGCCCCGCGCGACGAAAAAGTTCCGATAGTAAATGATTACTCCAGCAGAATACAAATTAACGATTTGCTTGGAATATATGTAACAAGCACCGTTATGGGGGCTAATGTATCTTCGTTCAACAAGGCTGGGGAAGGCGGAAATGGCAATAGTGGCACAAGCACAGGCGAAGGGTATCTTGTGGACAGGAATGGTGAGATAAATTTTCCCTACATAGGACTTCTGAAAGTAGCCGGAATGACACGCGAAAAACTGAGAGACACCATAGAAATGTTACTTACCAAGGACGAACTTGTTCCGGAACCGAGGGTAACGGTAAACCTGCTCAATTTCAGGTTTTATACACTGGGTGCCACAGGTAAAATGACTCTCAATAATGCCAACAACAATATAATGCAGGGCGAGCGGCTTACTATACTGCAGGCCATTGCAATGTGCGGCGACCTAAACATAACGGGACAGAGAAAAAATGTTACCATAATAAGGGAAATTGATGGCTACAGGGAGATAGGTACCGTGGATTTGACATCGAAAGAACTTTTCGACTCGCCTTACTATTATGTGGCACAGAACGATATTATATATGTAGAACCCAATGACAGAGAAAAACGTCAGGCTAATCTTGACCTAACACCGCTTACGGTAATTACCAGTGTGCTTTCTTTTGCAACATCAATAATGACTTTTGTTTATATATTCTTTAAATAATAACAGACGTGGAAGAAAAAAATAACACTAATATAGGCAACAACGTCGTTAGTCAGAACCAGCAGAATGCAGGTTTTGAATCGGATACTTCGGCGTTCAATTTCAAGGACTTTCTGTTCCTGTTAATAAACAATTGGTATTGGTTACTGCTATCAATACTTGTTTGTACGAGCGTAGCTATGTTTATTTACAAGACCAAGCCTAAAGTTTATCAGGAGTCGGCACTTGTGCTCTTGCGTGTAAACAGCACCAGAGCCGAAGAGGTATCGGCATTATTGCTCAATAATGAAGGAAAGATGAACCGCGACGTGGACAATGAGATGTACATAATGCGTTCGGCACGCCTTATGGAAAGGGTTGTAATGCGTTTGGAACTGCAGCCGTCGTACAAATATGTCTCACTTTTCAAAAAATACGAGTACTATCACGATACACCTATAAAAATATCCGTTTTCGACAAAAATAATATAATGGCTAACGATGTTACCATTGATATGGAGGTGTTGCCAATATCACACGACGAATACTCATATTCCATAAGTGGTGGCAAATCCAAGAAAGCGACTTTCGGAGAGACGGTGAAGCTTGACAAAGAACATAATTTTATTGTGGACAGAACCCAATATCTGGTATCTAAATACTACAACGCAATGCCCATAACGGTGAGCTATAAGCCATCTTTAGAAAGAGCTTCGGAGATTGCCGGTGGCATTTTTATAAGAAAACTCGATGAGGGTAAGGGCATTATCAGTGTAGGAATAAAAGGATTCAACAGCGAAAAATCGCGTAATATAATAGATACCCTGATAGTTGTGTACAACGAGGATGCAAATCAGGATAAAAAACAAAAGACACGCAATACCGAAAATTTTATACTTAAACGTATAAGTTCCATTTACGGGGAGTTGGAATATGTGGAGTCGAAGATAGACAATATACGCCGCTCCTCGGGCATTCCTTATTCCTCTCCCACATCGAGTTCAGCACCGGAAATGTATGTTGATAGAAGCACCAAGTATCAGGACGAAGCCCTGCTACTCGAGTCGGAGTTGTCGATGCTCAATTATCTTAAATCTCAACTCGACGACCCGGACAAACGCAACGATTTTATGCCAAACATCGATGTGCAGAACTCGGCTCTGCAAAATGTTATTGTAAACTACAATTCGGAAAAGATAAAATATGATGAGCAGTTGAGCATACACGGCGAAAACAACCCCCAAACAAAACGTTTGGCAAAATCTTTGGAATCGTCGCGTGAGGGCGTTTTGTTGATGGTTAAAAATCTGCAACAATCAACGAGAATGAGGATACAGAATGCCCGCCATCAGGAAAATTTATCAAAGCAATATATAAATAGTATATACAACAACGAAAAAGCAGTTTCTGACGTTATGCGTCAGCAAAAAATCAAAGAGTCGCTTTATCTGTATTTGCTGAACAAACGCGAGGAGGTGGCATTGTCGCTGGCTGTAACGGAAGATGCGGCCAAAATAGTTGAGGCCACCGGCTCTTCCTCCCGTGTGGCTCCCGACAAACGCCAATATATGACTACAGGAATTATGATTGGTGCCGCTATTCCTTTGGCAATTCTACTGCTTATAACATTGCTTGACGATAGACTCAAATCCAAAGCCGATGTGGAGAAACGTCTTTCTGTACCAATTCTTTGCGAGATTCCCCAAAAGAGCAAGGAACTTATTGACAAGAAGTTTGTGGTTACGGAAAACGGTTCAGACATTATTACCGAGGCTTTCCGTATAATGTACTCCAACGTGCAGTTCTTTATCCGTTCATCGGACAAAAAAGTGATACAGTTCGTGTCCACAATGCCCAGCGAAGGAAAGACATACATCGCACTTAACTTTGCCACAACTATGGCTTATTTGGGCAAAAAGGTGGTGCTTGTAGATTTGGACTGCAGAAAACGTTCCATGTCCAAAATCATAGACAGATCCAATAGAAAAGGTATTATAAACTATTTTATTAGTGAGGAAAAAGATATAAATAGCATAATAAATCAAAGTAGCCTTTCGCCCAATTTGGATTATATCGTTTGTGAAAAAACGGCTCCAAACATATCACAGCTTTTGCTTCTGCCAGATTTCGATAGGCTTATAGACGAGCTTAGAGAGCGTTATGACTATGTGTTAATGGACTCGACGCCATCGAACATTGTAGCCGATTCTACCATTATAAACCGTTGTGCCGACCTTTCCATCTACGTAATGAGAATAGGATATTTCAACAGACGTTTGTTACCGATGGTGCAACAAATGTATGATGAAAATAAATTCAACAATATGGCTATCGTGATTACGGATGTGCCTATGCTCAAACGTCGTAGGGGCTATGGTTATGGTTATGGCTATGGTTATGGCTATGGCTATGTTTACGGCGATGATGGCACGAAACAGCGTAAACGTTTGCATAGACACAGAAGTAGAAAATAAGATTTTTTAAGCAATGAAAGGAATAGTTTTGGCCGGTGGCTCCGGCACACGTCTTTACCCTATAACCAAGGGCGTTAGCAAGCAATTGCTGCCCATATACGACAAGCCGATGGTGTACTACCCCATTTCGGCATTGATGCTGGCTGGTATACGCGACATACTTATAATCTCCACCCCTCAGGATTTGCCGGGATTCAAAAGACTTCTGGGCGACGGCTCCGACTACGGTGTGAATTTTTCGTATGCCGAACAGCCTTCCCCCGATGGTTTGGCACAGGCTTTTATAATAGGGGAGGAGTTCATTGGCAACGACAGCGTTTGTCTTGTGCTTGGCGACAATATTTTCCAAGGCAACGGCTTTTCGGAGCTGTTGCAGAATGCCGTCGATAACGTGGAGAAAGAAAACAAGGCAACTGTGTTCGGCTACTGGGTGGCCGATCCTGAACGCTACGGAGTGGCCGAGTTCGACAAAAACGGCAACTGCCTGTCCATAGAGGAGAAACCGCAGAACCCAAAAAGCAACTACGCTGTGGTGGGACTCTATTTCTATCCCAACAAGGTGGTGGAAGTGGCAAAGAACATTAAACCTTCGGCTCGCGGCGAGCTGGAGATAACCACCGTAAACCAACGTTTTTTGGAAGACAAACAGCTGAAAGTCAATATCTTCAAACGTGGTTTCGCATGGCTCGACACCGGCACCCACGACTCTCTGTCCGAAGCATCTACCTTTATTGAGGTGCTGGAAAAGCGTCAGGGACTCAAGGTGGCCTGCCTGGAGAGCATCGCCTTTGAAAAAGGATGGATTACCGCCGAACGTCTGAAAGAGATAGCCCAACCGATGATAAAAAACCAATACGGACAGTACCTGATGCGTCTGGCCGAAAGAGGTTTCTAACTATCTAACGATGAAAGTAATAGAAACTGCGATATCGGGCGTTTTGGTCGTAGAGCCGACTATTTTCGGCGACGACCGCGGGTATTTCTTCGAGTCGTACAACGAAAGAGACTTTTCTGAAAAAGTCGGTAAAGTGGATTTTGTTCAAGACAACGAGTCCAAGTCGCGTTACGGCGTGGTACGAGGACTGCATTTCCAGAAGTCGCCGTTTGCACAAAGCAAACTTGTTCGTGTGATAGTCGGTAGGGTATTGGATGTGGCGGTGGATATACGCAAAGGCTCGCCCACTTTCGGAAAGCATGTGGCTGTGGAGCTAACGGCAGAAAACCATCTGCAGTTTTTTATGCCGAAAGGCATAGCCCACGGATTTGCCGTTTTGAGCCAAGAAGCTGTGTTCCAATACAAATGCGACAATTTTTACGCCCCGCAGAGCGAAGGAGCCATCGCTTGGAACGACCCCGCTCTGGCTATCGAATGGCGCATACCGTCCGACGAAGTGATACTTTCCGAAAAGGACAAACATCATCCGCTGCTTTCGGAAATTGCTGATACCTTAGATTTTGTGTATTAAACCATGAAAATACTTGTTACAGGCGCCAACGGTCAATTGGGTAGGTCGATGAGGAAAATTAGTGGTGATTATCCGCACCACACATTTCTTTTCACCGATGTGCCCGAACTCGACATTACCGACAAGCGTCAGTTTGGCGATTTCGCACGGCAAAACGCCGTTCAGGCCATTGTCAATTGTGCGGCATACACCGCTGTGGACAAGGCAGAGACCGAACAGGAATTGGCGGAAAAAATCAACTGTCTTGGTACCAAGGTGTTAGGCGAAACAGCCAAGGAGTTGAATATCCCTTTAGTACACATATCCACAGACTACGTTTTTTGCGGCGAAGGCTGTCATCCGTTGAAAGAGACCGACACTACGGCTCCGACAGGAGTTTATGGATCCACCAAACTTGATGGCGAAAAAGCTTTGGAATCAACGGGTTGCGATGTGGCTATAATACGCACCGCGTGGCTTTATTCCGAGTTTGGCGGAAATTTTGTAAAGACGATGCTCCGTGTAGCTACCGAGCGCGACACTTTGAACGTGGTTTACGACCAAGTGGGCTCGCCCACCTACGCCACCGACCTCGCTCGTGCTTTGATGAAGGTTCTGGACAACGGCATCAAAGGCTTGAACATCTACCATTTCTCCAACGAAGGGGCTGTTTCGTGGTACGACTTTGCCAAAGCCATTTTCGAGGAAAGCAACATTAATATTATTGTAAACCCCATAGAATCAGACAAATATCCATCTCCAGTGAAAAGGCCGTCGTATAGCGTCCTTTCCAAAGACAAGATAAAATCCATTGGAGTGGATGTGCCTTATTGGCGCGACTCGTTGAAAATCTGTTTAAAAGCTTTAAAATCAGAACAATGAAAAATATTTTGATAACCGGCGGTGCCGGATTTATAGGCTCGCATGTAGTACGTTTGTTTGTCAACAAATATCCTGATTACAAGATTGTTAACCTCGACAAACTGACATACGCCGGAAATTTGGCCAACCTTAAGGATGTAGAAGGCAAACCCAACTACACTTTTGTAAAGGCTGACATCTGCGATTATGACAAGATGCTGGAGGTGTTCAAACAGTACGAGATAGACGGGGTAATCCACCTTGCTGCCGAGAGTCATGTAGACCGCAGCATAAAAGACCCCTTCACTTTTGCCAAAACCAACGTAATGGGCACTTTATCCCTGTTGCAGGCCGCCAAGGTAGTTTGGGACGGCAATTGGGACGGCAAACGTTTCTACCATATTTCCACCGACGAAGTCTATGGAGCCCTCGAACTAACCAAGCCCGAAGGCAATCCGCCCTACGGCGACAAGTTCTTTACCGAGGACACCAAATACCAGCCCCACTCGCCCTATTCGGCAGCCAAGGCCAGCAGCGACCACTTTGTACGGGCTTTCCACGACACCTACGGGATGCCTACCATTGTTACCAACTGCTCCAACAACTACGGTTCTTACCAGTTCCCAGAAAAACTTATACCGTTGTTTATCAATAATATCCGTCACGGAAAACCCCTTCCGGTTTACGGTAAGGGCGAGAACGTCCGCGACTGGCTTTTTGTTGAGGATCACGCACGTGCCATTGACATCATTTTCCACAAAGGTCGCATTGCCGACACTTACAACATCGGCGGTTTCAACGAATGGAAGAATATCGACCTTATCAAGGTTATTATCAAAACGGTGGATAGGATTCTGGGTAACCCCGAAGGCTATTCCGACAAGTTGATAACCTACGTTACCGACCGTGCCGGTCACGACCTGCGCTACGCTATCGACAGCACCAAGCTGAAGAACGAACTCGGCTGGGAGCCAAGTCTGCAGTTCGAGGAAGGCATCGAAAAAACCGTACGCTGGTACCTCGACAATCAGGAGTGGATGGACAACATCACTTCCGGTGAGTACGAAAAGTATTACGAAAGTATGTACAAAAACCGTTAAGTTTTTGAAAATCATTGCTATGGAGCAGGACAAAGACGGAATTAAACACACCAACAGCGAGGAGCATAAAGATGTTTGCCAGTCGATGATTGGATTTTTCGACAACGGCGAACCGAAAGTGGGCATTTTTTGGTACGATTTTCTGAACAACGTACTCTTTGGTGTGGAAAAGACAGATGCCGACAAAGCCGTGTTTGTCAACGGAAAAGCAACAATAAACAAACTTCATAAAACATATTGGCAAAAACAGCATCATCGTGCTCAGGCAAAGGGTGACACAAAATCGATTTTTTTTCGGGAACACAATTACACAATGATTCCCCGAGGTCGGGTCTTTTTGGATGAGGCAACGGACAAGTTCCAAGTGTTTGTGGGACACTGGTTTACTGATGGAATAGACGGCAAGCCTATCGATAAAGAAAAATTCCGTGAGCTGATAAAAGACGAATTCAACCTTCTCGAAGATTTTGAGATAGTGGTGGATATTCATTGGGATTTGGGACACGGATGGTCCGAAGAATTTTTTGAAGAATAAAAAACAATTACCCAAAAAATCATTCTAAAATAAAGATTATGATTAATGTTGGAATTATTGGATGTGGCTTCGTGGGCGGAGCCTTGAAGGATTGGCTGGAACACAACAATCCCGAGTGCAAACTTTTTATCAGCGACCCTCCAAAAGGATACAACGATGACCTTAGTAATATCGACATCGCTTTTTTGCAGATACACGTGCCCACCGAAGATGACGGTACGCAGAACTTGACACTGATGAAGGAGCTTATTACAAAGCTCCCCGATGTGCCTGTGTTTGTACGTACCACAATTCTCCCCGGCACAAGCGACATGCTTTCGAAGGAAACAGGCCATCAGGTATGCTATATGCCCGAATTTCTTACCGAGCGCACACATATCGAGGACTTTAAGAAACAGACAATGGTCTTCACAGGCGCACACGAACTGCTCACCAAAATTTTTGTGGGCAAAAAGTTCACCGTTATGACCCCGCTTGAGGCCGAGCTGACCAAGTATATGCACAATGTATTCGGTGCATACAAGGTAACCTATTTCAACGCTTGTCGCGAATATTGCGAGAAGATGGGAGCCGACTGGCGCAAAGTGCATACCGGAGTCCTCCTTTCTGGCTATATCAACGACACACACACATACGTTCCGGGTCCTGACGGAAAATTCGGCTACGGCGGCAAGTGTTTCCCCAAGGATGTCAACGCTTTTGCCAAGATGACCGAAGGAACCTCCCTTGGAACGCTGTTGGAGCACCTCCACGAACTTAACGTTCATTTCCGCGGATTCGAGGAACATATATAATACATTTTCAGCTTATTGCGATAGGTGATTCGCAAAAATTGCGTTCAAAAGTATTTAAAAGAGTCTTTTAACTATTTGATTCACTTACAAATCTCGACTCACGACTGTTTATAGAGCGAAAGAAAGTGTTATTGACGCATTAGTATCGAAAATTGGTTAATTGTTTGCAGGAATAGATTTAATCGATGGGAGTTTACGAAGAGAATATTGTGCCTGTAAAGATTTCGAGGCTGGCGGAGTGTATATCTACAAAGAAGCATATTTCTTTGGACGATGCTTTAGTGTATATATACTCCAACCCCTTGTATAAAGAACTCTATAATGAGGGTGCCAAATGGTGGTATCTTAGCACCGACGCTCTTTATGAGGAGTTTGAACGGGTACGCAAGAAACTCATCAGTGAAGTTTCAAGGCCAGCGTTTGAGTTTTATACATATACACTGGAGAAGTATGCAATTAGCAAGGGTATAGGTGGTTTGCAGACATTTGCATTGTTCAAGGAATATGATGTGGATGAGTTTTTGCTTAACCATTACGATTTGTTACACACACAAGGCACAGGATATGTTCTTGACGAGATAGACCGTTTTATTCAACGAAGGAAAAGAATATGAGATTGTATCACGGTTCCACGGTAGAAGTACGTAAACCTTCACTTCGTTACGGTCGCGAGCGAACCGATTTTGGCAAAGGTTTTTACACCACAACCCTTGCTGAACAAGCCGAGCACTGGGCAAATATTAAAAAAGACCGAGCCAAAGCGGCAAAGGCTGTGGTAAGCGTGTATGAGATTGACGATGCCCTTCTGACAGATCCTGCTTTGAAGATACGCGAGTTCCATGGTGTGGACGAAGCCTGGCTAAACTTTGTGGTAGGTTGCAGGAAAGAGAAAGCGATAAAGCACAACTTTGACCTTGTCTTCGGTCCTGTAGCAAACGACAATGTTTTCACTACGGTAAATCTCTACGAAAGTGGCATCCTTGACGTACAGGCAGCAATAGCACAGCTCCGAGCTTACAAAACATACGACCAACTCTCTTTCCACACCCCAAAAGTAATTGAAGCACTCAGGTTTGTGGAGAGTTATGAAGGGTAGGTAGTACAGAAAAAGACGAGACAAGCTTGGGTATTAAACAAACTCTATTTTTGAAATAATCGAACATGAAAAATTTTGCAATAATAGGTGTAGGCGGATATATAGCCCCGCGACACCTGAAAGCAATTAAGGATACGGGCAACAACCTACTCTCGGCCTACGACCGTTTCGACAGCGTGGGCATTATGGACAGTTATTTCCCCGATGCGGCATTCTTTACCGAACAGGAACTTTTCGACCGCCACAACACCAAACTTCAGGAATCCGACACAAAATTGGATTTTGTGTCGGTGTGCACCCCCAACTACCTGCACGACGCCCACACACGCTACGGCCTGCGTTTGGGCTGCGATGTGATTTGCGAGAAGCCTATGGTGCTGAATCCGTGGAATATCGACGCTCTTGAAAAAATAGAGAAGGAAACTGGACACCATGTATATAACATTTTGCAGCTGCGATTGCACGACTCCATAGTGGCACTGAAAAAGAAAATCGACGAAGGTCCGCAGGACAAGGTTTACGATGTGGATTTGACCTACATAACCTCACGCGGCAAATGGTACTACACATCGTGGAAAGGTGACGAGCACAAGAGCGGCGGCGTGGCCACCAACATTGGAGTGCATTTTTACGACATGCTTTCGTGGATTTTCGGCGATGTGCAGGAAAATGTGGTGCATGTAGCCAGCCACGACCGTGTGGCCGGTTTTCTGAGACTTAAGAAAGCACGTGTGCGTTATTTCCTCAGTATCAACGCCGACCATCTGCCCGCCAACGCTGTCCAAGGTGAAAAACGCACCTACCGTACCATTATGATAGACGGCGACGAGTTTGAGTTCAGTGCCGGTTTTACCGAACTGCACACCAAAAGTTACGAAAAAATACTTTCCGGCGAAGGATTCCGCATATCCGAAGCCCGCAACTGCATAAACATAGTGCATTCCATCCGCAACGCCAAGCCCATAGGATTGAAAGGTGACTACCATCCGTTGGCAAAGATGCCTTTGTCGAAACACCCGTTCGGCTGGTAGGACTTTATCTTTATTATTTAATACAATGAAGAAAACCATCTTTTTGGTAATATCTTTAGTTTTTGCCGTATCTTTACAGGCAAAAAAGATTGATTTGTCCACTGCAAAGGCTGTGGCAGAGAAATATTACAGCGGTTTTGTGGTGAAAAAACCGGTTAATACCTCCGCAATACTGGCTTATACCGACATAGTTGCTCTTTCAGGAGAAAAAGCGGCAACACCCTGTTTCTATGTGTTCAACATCGACAGAGGTTTTGTTATCGTAAGTGCCGACGACAGAGTTGCCCCGATTTTGGCCTATTCTACCGAGAGCAATTTCGATGCACAGAATATCCCCGAAAATGTCAGGCTTTTCCTCGACGGATACAGGCAGGAGATTGGCTCGATACTTGCAATGGAGGACTTCGAAGAGAATCCCGACTGGGATATGTTGAAAAACGGAGAAGTATCCCGCGACAAAGCAAATGTGATTGTAGGTCCGCTGTTGAGGACAAAATGGCATCAAGAAAATATTTACAACAGCAAATGTCCTGTCGATAGTGCTGGCCCTGGCGGTCATGCCTATGTGGGATGCGGGGCAATTGTAATGGGACAGCTTATGCGGTACTGGAAATATCCCGTACATGGAATAGGCAGCCACTCGTACACATGCAACAATGCAAGTCATGGCAACGGCTATGGAGATTATGGAAGACTTTCGGCAAATTTCGCCAACACGACATACGAATACGACAGCATGCCTCTACAGTTGAGTGCCTCGTCCAGACAAACGCAGATTGATGCTGTGGCTACACTCCTGTCGCATTGCGGCATAGCGGTGAATATGAATTACGGAAACAGGGGTAGTTCGATAAGTCCAAATAATATTGTAACTGGCATAAAAACTTATTTCGGATACCCGAGCACCACAAGATATATTCAAAGGTCGAACTACACCGATGCCAATTGGCTGGCCATCATAAAAGCGGAGTTGGACAGTTTAGCTCCGTTTTTCTACGGAGGACAGAGCTCTACCTACGGAGGACACGTATGGATTTGCGACGGCTACCGCGACGATGACTATTTTCACATGAACTGGGGATGGGGCGGACTATACGACGGATATTTCAACCTCGGTTCATTGAGCAGATATGCTTTCAACTACAATCAGGCGGCAATTATAGGTCTGCGTGGTCCGCAACTGCCCGACCCCGAGCCCGACGTTTCGTGCCTTACCGCCGAGAATCCCGAACTAAAAATCTATCCCAACCCTTCGAACGGCAGATTCGTTGTAGAATTCAACGGAACAGAGGAACATTGGGTGAAAGTTTTCGACATTTGCGGAAAAGAAATCGTCAATATCCGCACTAAAGACGCAAACACTGTTGTTGATTTGAAAGACAGACCAACCAGTGTTTATGTTGTACGTATGATTGGTAATGACAACAAAGTCGTTACAAAACGTATCATAAAAAAATAACTGTAGATGAATAAAATACAGATGGTCGACCTCAAAGGTCAGTACCAGAAGATAAAACCCGAAGTCGATGCTGCCATACAGTCGGTTATCGACAATACAGCTTTCATCAACGGCCAGCCGGTGAAGGATTTCGCCGAAAATCTGGCCAAATACCTCGGTGCCAAAAATGTAATACCTTGCGGCAACGGCACCGACGCCCTACAGATAGCCATGATGGCACTTAAACTGAAACCCGGCGACGAAGTCATCGTTCCGGCTTTCACCTACGTAGCCACCGCCGAAGTAATTGGACTGCTCGGACTTACACCTGTAATGGTGGACGTAAATCCCAAGACTTTCACCGTGGAGCGTAGTAATATCGAGAAAGCCATAACAGCCAACACAAAAGCTATTGTTCCTGTGCATCTTTTTGGTCAGAGTAGCGATATGGAACCTGTGCTTCAGCTGGCCAAGGATTACAGTTTGTTCGTGATAGAGGACAATGCACAGGCTATTGGGGCAGAATATACTTTCAGCGACGGCCACAAAGCCAAGACAGGCACTATGGGCGACATTGGATGTACTTCGTTTTTCCCATCGAAAAATCTCGGATGCTACGGCGACGGCGGTGCCCTCTGCACCAACGACGACGCTTTAGCCGAAAGGATTCGTATGATTGCCAATCACGGACAGAAGAAAAAATATTACCATTCGGTGATAGGCTGCAACTCACGTCTGGACACCATTCAGGCCGCAATACTCAATGTAAAGCTGCCGCACCTCGACGAATACGGTAAGGCACGTAATGAAGCCGCCGCGTACTACACAAGAAATCTGAAAGACGTGAAAGGTATTGATGTGCCATACGAGGCGGAGTACTCCACACATGTTTACCACCAATACACGTTGAAGGTTCAGGATGGCAAACGCGACGCCCTCAAGAAATACTTGGAGGACAATAATATTCCTGCAATGATATACTATCCGTTACCATTGCAGGAACAGGAGGCTTTCCAACATATCACCCGCACCGCCGAAAGCCTTGAAATATCCAAAAACCTTGCAGAATCGGTGCTGTCTTTGCCAATGCATACAGAGTTGGACAAAGAAACACAAGATTACATTATATCAAAGGTGAGCTCCTTTTTCGGAAAATGACAATTATGAAAAATAACAAACCGCATCTATTGGTCGTTATTGCCGATGCCATAATGGCGGTTGTATTATTCTTTATAAGTGTGGCTATGATTGACCAAATCCCGTATTGGTTCGGGTTTGTGGCAATAGCGGTATGGATATTGGTCAGTCTTGTACTCCAAAAGTTAAACTATTCGGAATACAAGCGAGTGCGGTCGGTAATAGCGGTAACACTGATAGTTAATGTGCTTAATTTTGCCGTGATATTCTTTCTGGCAAAAGCTATGTCGTTTGAAATATCCTTTTCGTGGAAATACGTGTTGCTGTATATTATACTGACGGTGTTGGAGATAATCCTCTATGCTGTTTACAGACATCTCTTTATAGTTACGGTAAACTATTCCGAAGATGAAGAAATATCGCACTACACTGCCGACAGTTGCAGGCATCAAAGCGATATTGACGGCGATGTAAACGAATTAGCGACATCGCTTTTCGAGACATTGCAGAACGATTTTCCCAACAATCTCGAGCAATGGGCGGAGAAACACGCTAAAGATTTTAAAGGTAAAGTTAGCATACTTACCACGCCGACTTCCGAGGAACTAGACAGTTTGTTGGGCATGGGAGTGGAACATGTCATCAACGTGTCGAAATTCAACGATATACGGTATATCAACCGCTATTTCATAAAATTGAACGGTATTCTGCCCTACGGTGGAGTTTTTGCCATTGGTGGCGTTGTGAGCGATGTGCGTAAACAGATCATCTATGACACTTATCCGCCTGTAATCAGGACAATAGTTTATATCTTCGATTTTATTTGGAACAGGATATTTCCGAAAATGGTGCTCTTTAAGAAGCTATACTTTGCGGTAACAAAGGGTAAGCACAGGGTATTTCCTCGTTCCGAGATTATGGGACGGCTTTATAGCTGCGGTTTCGAGATAGTGTCGGAACAGGTGGTGAACGACCATTTCTTTGTGGTGGTACAAAAGACAAAAGAACCTTTCGATGACAAGAATCCGTCCTATGGTCCGTTGATACGTCTGCGTCGTATAGGCAAAGGCGGCAAAACTATTGGCGTTTATAAGTTCCGTACAATGCACGCATATTCAGAATATTTGCAAGCATATATCTACAAACAAAACTCCCTGCAGGAAGGAGGAAAAATTGCCGACGACTACCGCATATCCACAATAGGGCATTTTTTGCGCAAATACTGGATAGATGAGTTGCCCATGATTCTTAATTTCTTTAAAGGCGATCTTAAACTTGTGGGTGTACGTCCGTTAAGCAAACATTATTTAAATCTTTACACACCTGAAATGCAGGAACTTCACATCAAAGTGAAACCCGGACTTATGCCTCCGTTTTACGTGGACATGCCTATCACTTTGGAAGAAATACAGGAAAGTGAACGTAAGTACATAGAGGAATACCTGAAACATCCATTGTACACCGATTGGAAATATTTCTGGAAAATATTGAGAAACATAGTGTTAAAGCACAAACATTCAGCCTGAGGATTAAAGAAAGACAATCATATTTTTATTATGGAACAGCAATATTTGGAAGAAGAGAATTTTACAACGGTGATAAAGCCCAAAAACAGCCTTTTTGAGGTGAATTTGAAGGAAATTTGGGACTACCGCGATTTGCTTACACTTTTTGTTAAGCGCAATATAACGGTTACATACAAGCAGACAATATTGGGTCCGCTGTGGTGGCTGATACAGCCCGCTATAACGGTGATAATGTACATGGTGGTGTTTGGCGGTATAGCAGGCATACCCACCGACGGTATCCCACAACCGCTGTTTTATCTCGGCGGCGTGTGCATGTGGCAGTATTTTTCTGACTGTCTGAATAAAACATCAAACACTTTTGTTACCAACTCAGGTATTTTTGGTAAGGTGTATTTTCCGCGACTTATAATGCCACTCTCCGATGTAATCAGTAATTTGTTGCGTTTTGGCATACAGTTCGGGCTATTTATTTTGGTTTATATTTATTTTGCTTTTGTTGGTTCGGCGGCATCTCCCAACTGGTATTTGTTGCTTTTGCCTTTGCTGATAATTATGATGGCCGGTCTGGCTTTGGGCTTTGGCGTTATAATATCTTCTATGACAACAAAATACCGTGATTTGCAGATATTGTTTTCTTTCATAGTCCAGCTATGGATGTACGCAACGCCAATAGTCTATCCGCTCAGTCAGGTGAAGGGTAAGGTGGTAGCTGGTTTTAATTTGGAGACCCTTATGTGCCTCAATCCAGTAACGCCGGTAATAGAAACTTTCAAGCACGGAGCTTTGGGAGCAGGAGAGTTTGTAGGCTGGGGTTGGATGGCTTACAGTTTCGTTTTTATGGTTGTTCTGCTTGTTCTTGGAATAGTAATATTCAACAGGGTGCAGAAAAGTTTTATGGATACGGTTTGATGAAAGGCGAAAATGTTATTGTGGTCAGACTGTTTAGATAAAGATTAAGTATATGAAACATTTATTAAAGATTTTGATTATGGGATTATTTCTTTGCAATGGCTGCTGTACGGCACAGCCGAAAGTTGACAACTCCGTTTCGGGAGAGTTGCAGTTGGACAAGTACCTCGGACAGTGGTACGAGATTGCACGTTTCGACCATCGTTTTGAACGTGGCATGCAGTTTTGCAAGGCGCAATACACCCTTCGTGACGATGGCAAGGTAGATGTGCTGAACACAGGTATAAAGGATGGCAAACCGAAAGAGGCGAAGGGCAAGGCCAAACTTACCGACAACCCGAGAATTCTTCGCGTGTCGTTCTTTGGACCATTCTACGGCGACTATCGCATTATGCTTTTAGATACTGATTATCAGTGGGTACTTATAGGAGGCAGTTCGGAGAAATATCTTTGGATACTCTCCCGCACACCGAAGCTGACCGACGAGGTTCGCGAGACAATTCTGGCAGAGGCCGTAAGGCGTGGCTATGATGTAAACAAGTTGATTTGGGTGGAGCAGGAATAGGAAAGGCGTTATGAAAGTAGTACTTTTAGCTGGAGGCTTTGGTTCCCGAATATCCGAGGAATCAATTTTCAAACCCAAGCCCATGATTGAGATCGGCGGTATGCCTATCTTATGGCATATCATGAAGGAATATTCATATTACGGATACAATGAGTTTATTATCTGTGCCGGATACAAGCAAGAGTATATCAAGCAGTGGTTTGCTAACTATTTCCTGCACAACAGTGATGTTAGTTTCGACTTCCGTAACGGGAAGAATGAGATGGCAGTGCATCACAGCGAACTTGAACATTGGAAGGTAACAGTGGTCGATACGGGCTACAACACAATGACCGGTGGACGTATCAAGCGGGTGCAGGAATATGTAGGCAATGAAACTTTCATGATGACATACGGTGATGGCGTGTGCGATGTGAATATTAATAAAATTGTGGAATTCCACAAAAATCACGGTAAGAAAGCCACGCTTACGGCAGTGAAGTTGAAGCAGGATAAAGGTATATTGAATATCGGTGGTGATAACGCTGTAAAGTCGTTCCGCGAGAAGAACATTGGTGATGGTGCGCCTATTAATGCCGGATACATGGTTTTGGAACCAAGCGTGTTTGATTTGATTGAAGGCGATAGCACCGTTTTTGAGCGTGAACCGTTGGAGAAACTTGTAGAACAAGGAGAATTGATGTCGTTTGTGCATGAAGGTTTCTGGCAGTGTATGGATAATATTCGCGAAAAAGAGATGTTGGAAAAACTATGTGAGGCAGGAAATGCTCCATGGCGCAAATGGTAATTACAGATGACCTCCAAAAAGGTAATGTTATGTCACGCAAAGAAGAACTGAAACAACAGATACTCAATCTTACTCGCGAGTATTATCATGAGACACATGGCAAACAACAAGAGTTTGTCGCAGGCAAGACCAAAGTGAACTACGGTGGTCGTTATTTTGATGCGGAAGAGATGGTCAATCTGGTAGACTCATCACTTGACTTTTGGCTTACAGCAGGTTCATGGGCACACAAGTTTGAAACCCGTTTTGCCAAATGGCTGGGTGTGAAATACTGTTCGTTATGTAACAGTGGTTCCAGTGCCAATTTGCTTGCTTTCAGCGCACTGACTGCTCACGAATTGGGCGACCGTGCCATAAAGCGTGGTGATGAAGTTATTACCGTGGCGGCAGGTTTCCCAACAACTGTTGCATGCATAGTGCAGTTTGGAGCCGTGCCAGTGTTTGTGGATATGAGTTTGGAGGATGGTAATATGGATGTTACCCAATTGGATAAAGCATATTCTTCCAGGACTAAGGCTGTTATGGTAGCACATTCTTTGGGCAATCCCTTTAATTTGGAAGTGGTTGTTGCTTTCTGTAAAAAGCATAACTTGTGGTTGGTTGAGGACAATTGTGATGCACTTGGTTCTGAGTACTTCATTGACGGAGAATGGAAAAAGACGGGCACGATCGGAGATATTGGTACAAGCAGTTTCTATCCTCCTCACCACATGACTATGGGCGAGGGCGGTGCTGTTTATACTAACAACCGAGAGTTGGATAAATATGTGAAAAGTTTCCGCGACTGGGGGCGTGACTGTTGGTGTATGGGTGGTGTAGACAACACCTGCGGTTGTCGTTTCACGGGTCAGTTTGGTAAACTTCCAAAGGGTTATGACCATAAATATGTGTATAGTCATTTGGGTTACAACCTCAAGGCTACGGATATGCAGGCTGCCATTGGTTGTGCACAGTTGGAAAAACTTGATTTCATTGTGGGTCGTCGTCGCGAGAATTACCAGACTATGTATGATGGATTGAAAGGAGTTCATGGATTACAGCTTCCAGAGCCACAGAAGAACAGCAAGCCCAGTTGGTTTGGATTCTTTATAACAGTGAAAGACGACGCTGGTTACACCCGCAATGAGCTAACTACCTATTTGGAAGAACATCAGGTGCAGACCCGAAACCTTTTTGCTGGAAACTTGCTTATGCACCCTGCATTTGAGGAGTATGTAGAGGGTAAGGATTATCGCACTGTCGGTAATCTGCCTGTTACCACCAGCATTATGAACAACAGTTTTTGGCTTGGCGTCTATCCTGGTATGACTGCCGAGAAGTTGCAGTATATGATTGACACTATCAAGGCTTTTGTGGCAACAAAAACCAAGTAACATGATTGATATATTCAATGAGTTCTATCGCGGCAAACGCGTTTTGGTCACCGGACATACTGGTTTCAAGGGCTCGTGGTTGAGTATTTGGCTGCATGAGTTGGGTGCGGAGGTGATTGGTGCGGCTCTTGAACCAAGCTCACCGAAAGACAACTTTGTGCTTTCGGGAATAGGCAAGAAGATTAAGGCTGATTTGTGTGCCGACATTCGTGACAGCCAAAAAATGAAAGAAATCTTTGCTGAATACCAGCCGGAAATAGTATTCCACTTGGCAGCACAACCGTTAGTGCGGTTTAGTTATTATGAGCCAGTGAATACATGGCAGACGAATGTGATGGGTACGATTAACGTGATGGAGGCGTTTCGGCATTGCAAGAGTGCCAAGGTTGCTGTGATGATTACTACCGACAAGTGCTATGAGAACCGCGAGCAGAACCATGCATATACGGAGGACGAACCGATGGGTGGTTATGATCCGTATTCGAGCAGCAAAGGAGCATGCGAAATAGCTATCAGCAGTTGGCGCCGGAGTTTTATGAATCCCGAGGCATATGCAAAGCATGGCAAGGTTATTGCCAGCGTGCGTGCCGGAAATGTGATTGGTGGTGGAGATTGGGCAAAAGACAGGATTATCCCGGATTGTATCCGTGCGATAGAAGCCGGACAACCGATTGCGATTCGTAATCGTAAAGCGGTACGTCCATGGCAGCATGTGTTGGAACCGTTGGATGGCTATATGCTGTTGGCGCAAAAAATGTGGGAAGAACCTACAAAGTTCTGTGAAGGCTGGAACTTTGGTCCGAAGATGGATGCCGTGGTGCCGGTATGGGATGTGGCTACGATGCTGACGGAGGCTTACGGAAAGGGCGAGTTGCTCGATCAAACAGATCCTGATGCCGTACATGAAGCAAACTTGCTGATGCTGGATATCACGAAAGCCCAGACACGTCTCGGTTGGCAGCCGAAAATGAGTACGAAAGAGGCCATTGAGTTAACAGCTGATTGGTACAAACGGTATCGAAACGAGGATGTTTATCAGATTTGCGTAAACGAGATAGGGAAATATGTTGGATAAGTTATACATAATCGGTGGTAGCGGCTTTGTGGGGAAGAACATGGTTCGAATCCTACACGAGAAATATGCTATTTTCGTATTTGACAAGTACATTGATGAGGCGTATTTTGCTAATTATCCGGATGTGGCATGCCATAAGATGGAACTGGATAAGGAGCAGATAAGTGAAGAGCTACCGACACCGAAATATATCATCAATTTGGCATCCATTGTAACGGCAGAGCGAGATATGTCTTTCTTTGACGCGATGATTCAGTCGAATCTCAAAGTATTGCTGAACTTATTTGCTCGGTTTAAGGATGATAAGGCTCTGGAATTATTTGTGCAGTTTGGAAGCAGTGAAGAGTACGGAGAGATAAAAAGTCCTTTCTTGGAGTCCGCACGTGAAGAGCCCAACTCGCCATATGCATTGGTAAAGCAGTTGACAACTAACACGGCAAAGATGCTCTATCGCAATTATGATTTTCCGATTATGGTGGTTCGTCCAGGGAATTTATTTGGACCATTACAGAATATGTCCAAATTTATTCCCTATGTTATAGAACAATTGCGCACCAATCAGCCGTTGAATGTGACACCCTGCGAGCAAAAACGTGATTTTATCTATGTGGATGATTTTGTGAATGGTATTCATCAGCTGATGCGAGTTGCGCATGTCGCTCAAGGCGAAATTGTGAATGTAAGTTCCGGAACGAGCATCGCATTAAAAGATATAATTGAGCATTGCCGAAAAATCCTTAATTCCACATCAGAAGTCAACTATGGGGCAATCCCATATCGCGCTAATGAGGTGATGGATCTACGTTGCTCAATGTATAAATTTGAAATAATTACGGGGCAGAGTATATGTGATAATACATTGTATCGCCTACAAACATTGATAGAATCATGAGATATTTAATTACAGGTGGATGTGGCTTCGTGGGAAGTAACCTTGCGGCAGAGGTGCTGCGTCGCAGGGAAGAATTGTTCGTGTTGGATAATCTTTATCGGCACGGGAGTGGGGATAATCTGCGTTGGTTGCAACAACAAGGCGAGTTTAAGTACTATCCATTCGATATCCGCAATCAGAATGACGTGGAGACAGTTATCCGTGAGGTGCAACCGGATTATATATTCCACCTTGCCGGACAGGTGGCGATGACTACATCTATCCAAAATCCACGTTTGGATTTTGAGATCAATGCGTTGGGCACTTTCAATCTGTTGGACTCGGTTCGTAAGTATGCTCCGAATGCAGTTATTCTTTATTCTTCGACGAATAAGGTGTTTGGCGATTTTGAGAATCTGCATTTTTCGGAGAGCGAAACGCGTTACACCTGTGAGGAGTTCCCAAATGGTTTCCCGTCTGATATGCCGTTGGATTTCCATTCTCCGTATGGCTGCTCAAAGGGGAGCGCTGATCAATATTTGTTGGATTTTCATCGTATCTTTGGAATAAAGACGATTGTGTTCCGTCATTCATCCATGTTCGGTGCCAATCAGCATGCTACGTTTGATCAGGGATGGATAGGGTGGTTCTGCCAACAAGCCTTGGAGATAAAGGCTAATCAAAATCGTGAGCCGTTCACTATATCCGGCACCGGAAAGCAAGTGCGTGATGTGCTCTATAGCAGCGACATTGTGAACCTCTATTTCACTGCAAAGGATTGCAAAGAGGCATACGGACAGGTATTTGCTATCGGTGGTGGAATTGATAATAGTCTTTCGTTGCTGGAGTTGTTCAAGTTGCTGGAAAATAAACTCAGCATCAAGATGACGTACAAACAACTTCCATGGCGCGAGAGTGACCAGAAGGTATTTGTGGCTGACATCGAGAAAGCAACGCGTGTAATTGGCTGGAAACCGCAAGTGAAAGCTGAGGAGGGTATACTGAAAATGGTTGATTGGTTAAGGAAGTAATTTAGTAATTATGAAGGATTGTGATAATAAAGTGTTGGCCATTTGCATACCTAGTTATAATAGGTGTGATGCTTTGTGCAAATTAGTGGAGCATTTATTGTCATGTAAAGATAGCCGCTTTTGTGTTCATGTTAGTGATAATTGTTCAATTGATGCTACATTAGAACGGTTGTCAGCGATAACAGATGAGAGACTCTCTGTAACTTCTACTATTTCCAATATCCCGGCTTATGATAATTATCACAATGCGATTATAACAGCTCGGGCAGATTTTGCTTTATTGCTTTTGGACAAGGAAACATTGGATACATCTCTCATACCTGATTATATTGATTTCCTTTTAGAGAAGAAGCCTGTTTTTGGTATTTTAGGAAATAGATTCAAGATACCTGCGGAGGAAAGATACTGCGTGTATCTTGCAGGAAATGAGGCAATTATGCGGGGGGGGGTAATGGTGATTCACACCCGACAGGGTTCTATTACTCAACAAAAAAGTATAAGGAATGTTGCAACAATGAGAATATAAGAGGGTTGTGGAGATTGGATTTAACATCAGCGTTATTAGGCACGAAATATGACGCGATTAATTACATGCTGCCGTTATATACATGGGATTACAATTCTGTATTGGATGGAAGAAGTTTATCGATAGTTGACAATAAGAATGTTTATTTCGGTGGTAAAAGAAGAGTTGAAGATTTTCGGCTGTATCTAAGAGTGATATTGTCATCAGAATGTGCAGATACAAAGCAAATACTTTATGGATTATTAAAAACTCATATGATGCTTGCCACAACAATGCAAAGGAAGAGGTTCGCAGACCGGCAGAACTGTGCTCATTATGGAGTTCGCGCACGAGGGATAGGACTGATAGAAATGATGTATTGGCAAAGCAAGGTTATACGTGCATTTTATCAAGAATGCAAAGATAAGACAAAAATAGATAACGGATTTGTTCCTCGTATCGTATGGAGTAATACGAAGTCTTGTATAAAAGCGTTCCTATAAGAAACTAAATTTAAAATGAAACAGAAAATATTATCATTATGTTTTCCGACATACAATCGAGGGTGGTGTATGAAGGAACAAATAGAAAGACTTAAGTCTTGTCCTCGGGAAACATTGGACAAGATGGAGATAATTGTATCAGACAACTGCTCAACTGATGATACGCAGCAGATAGTCGAAAGTGCTATTGAGAGCGGATTTCAGTGTCGATATATTCGCAATGAAACCAATTTGGGAATGGATGGAAACTTTGTCAGTTGTTTCCGCAAGGCGCAGGGGAGATATGTATGGCTACTGGGAGATGATGATTTTGTTATCATAGAGACTCTTTGCGAAATAGTACAGAAACTTAACGCAAGTCAAGAATACGGATTGATGCATCTATATGCAAAGCCAGAAAATCACTTGTCGGGATTTGTCGAATACACTAACTTAGATAATTGCTTGAAGGAAATAAGTTACAATATAACATTTATTTCTGCGAATATAGTAAATACTAGATATGTACAGATGGTGGACTTCGATAAATATATGGGAACATGGTTTACGTTAATGCCGGTATATATTAATGCACTATTAGGAGAGCAACAAAATATAGTTTTTTACAAAAGTGCTTTCGACGGAGGATTTGATAAAAAACGAAATGGAGGTTATAATTATTTCGAAGTATTTGTTCGTAATTATCAAGAAATATGGATTGAATACTATAGGGATAGGAAAATCTCCTTATCACAGTTCAATTTTCTCAAAAAGGATATTTGGCCAATTATTTTTGGATATATAAGAAGTTTGTACTTACGCAGAGAAATAAATAATTATAAAAAGGAGGGAGCTTGGAAACTCCTTATGAAATATTATGGAAGAGAGTGGTATTTTTGGTGGACATTTATAGCTTATCCCTTTAGATACCTAAAACGAAAAATCATGCATTAACAATGTATAATTTGAATTTAAATCAACCAAAAGCAAGAGTATTGGCATATTATTTGCCGCAGTTTCACCCCATTCCTGAGAATGATGAATGGTGGGGGAAAGGACACACGGATTGGAAGAATGTAGGAAAGGCAAAGCCATTATTCCCAGGACATTATCAGCCACGAGTTCCGGCAGATCTTGGATACTACGATTTAAGAGTGCCGGAGACACGTGATGCTCAGGCTCAAATGGCTCGCGAGAATGGAGTAGAGGGATTCGTGTATTGGCATTATTGGTTTGGGAATGGAAAACAGATTCTTGAGCGTCCATTTAACGAGGTGTTGGCATCCGGAAAACCGGATTTTCCATTTGCTTTAGGTTGGGCTAACGAGACATGGAGCAGTACTATGCATGGATTGCGCAAGGGCAAGAAATTATTTGAGCAACTTTATCCAGGCGACGAAGACTATAAGGCTCATTTCATATCACTCCTTCCGGCATTCAAAGATCATCGCTATGTGACTTGTGATGGAAAGCCAATATTCATCGTATATCTGCCGGATAGTGTGCCTGATATGAAGCATTTTATTGATTATTGGCGAGAATTAGCTAAGAAAAACGGATTAGAAGGTATCTATTTTATCGCGTTAAGCATCAGTAGATGGTCGGAAAAAGAGACATCAGATTTCTATGAAAGGATGATGGAGTTTGGTTTTGATGGAGTTGTGTTCGAGAATATGCAACCACCGCGTACAACTATACCATTTATCAAGCGTGTTTTCTTTAAATTTATGCGAACTTGCTTCCATTTACCTCTGTTATTCTATTATGATGATAAATATTTTGCACCAAGGTTGTGTTGGGTAAAGATAAATGTGTTTCCGACAGTAATACCTAATTGGGACCATACACCGCGGAGCGGGAGTAGGGGAAGTGTGATGATAGGATCCTCTCCTAAGAAGTTCCAAAAGACGATGCATGCAATGGTGGAGAAAATGCAATCAAAGCCGTTAGACAAAAGATTTATATTCATTAAGAGTTGGAATGAGTGGGGGGAAGGAAATTATTTGGAGCCGGATTTGAAATATGGTCATGCGTGGCTGGATGCTCTGCGCAAGGAGGTACTTTAATATCTGATGAAAGAAAGAATTTATTTACAAGGACTTAACGGCATACGTGCAATAGCGGCATTAGCTGTGCTATTTAGTCATATGTGGGCACCGTTTGGGGATTGGGGGATAGGTGATACTTTATTCCATATTCCATGGCAGAGTGGGCCTGTGACTACGTTTTTCGTGATAAGCGGTTTCCTGATAACCTATCTGCTGATGAATGAGATAGGCAAGACCAATGATGTGAGCATCGGTAAGTTCTACATGCGGCGTATATTGCGTATATGGCCGTTATACTACGGATACTTTATACTGTCGTTGATTGTAGTAGCTGCATTCAAAGGTGAAATCAATAGTGCGGCCTGGTTTTATGGATTCTTCTCCGGCAACATTAGTCATGCTCTCGGTATAGGTATCATTCCGCTTTTCCACTTTTGGAGTCTCGGAGTAGAGGAACAATTCTATATGTGGTATCCGTGGATGGTGAAATACAATAAACGGCATATACTTACTGCCGTTAGTGTATTATGTGTGATGTGGTTATGTTTAAAGTTGGGATGCTATGTGTTATTAGGGAAGGGATTGGCTTATCGCATCTTTGCTGTGACGCAGTTTGATTGCATGATGATGGGCGCTGCCGGAGCGATTATGTACTATCGCGGAACGGAGTGGTTCAAACGGTTGTGCAGCAACAAGTATGTAGCGATAGTGGCGTGGATATTATTCTTTACATCCGGATTATGGGCGAAATATATCCCGTCACCCATCACCAATGAAGTAATAGCGCTTATCTCGTTGATTGTAATCATGGCAGGATTGGTATGGAAACCGCTATTGGAGAATAAAGTGATGAACTATCTCGGAAAGATTTCGTATGGCATTTATGTAATACATCCCATTTTGCTTTACACAGGAACGAGGGGGGGGGGGGGCGATATTCGTCGTGATTTTTGTGGTTGTCACGGGATTAACAATTTTAATTGCCGGATTATCGTATAAATATTTTGAGATGCCGTTCTTACGGATGAAAGATAAGTTTAGTGTTGTAAAAAGTTCGAATGAACAAAGGAGTGAATGATGAAGAAAGAACCGATATTAAGTGTTATCATACCAGCGTACAATTGTGCACCTGTAATAACCCGTTGCCTGGATAGCATTGACTATTCAGATTGTGAGATAATTGTAGTGAATGATGGCTCGAAAGATGATAGTGTCAAAGTCGTTGAGCAGTATATAACTACTCATCCCAATGTGCGCCTTGTTAATAAAGAGAATGGTGGCGCGAGTAGTGCGCGTAATCTTGGATTAGAGCATACGAGGGGTAAGTATGTGGCTTTTATTGATGCGGATGATTTTTGGTTTCAGGGTGGAATAAATCGCATTGTGGACTTGGCAGAACAGACGGATGCAGATATTGTCAAGTATATCATCACGCATGTCGAGAACGGTAAACCGATTCCCGAACGAAACCTAACGAACGTGGAGATGCAGACCGAGATAATCGAGGGGGAAGGAAAAGCATTGGAGCAATATGATATATCGGATTATCATGTGGTTGATGCAGTATTCAAGCGTTCAGTAATCATTAATAACAAAATTCGCTTCCAGACTGATTTGCATTTGCATGAAGACGATGTGTTTATGGGAATGTTTTATTGCCATGCATCGAAGGTCGTAATTACTGATTTACCGTTGTATTGCTATATTCGTTCGTCAGATTTTAGTTCTACGCATCACCAGTCTTTGGAACGACAACGCATTTTGATTAACAGTGGCTATCTTGCTGCTCAACATCGTAGTGAGTATGTGCAGCAGCATTATCCACAAGCAATGCCGCTTGAGCGATTAAAATACATGCGATGGGTGCGCACACCGAAAGATGCGATTAAAGCGGGATTAACCTTGGATGAATATAAAGCTGTGCTTGAGCAATTCCGTACGGTGGGGGTGTATCCGCTTTGCTATAAATATATCAATGTGTCTTTTTGGTGGGCTTCGCCGAAGAAGAAATTAAAATTGGCTATTAAGACATTTTTGATTAATCATCCGTCTTTTGTATTTGGAATCAATAGTGTCCTAAATATTTCTCTGAAAATTCCCAGAAAAAAGAAAAGAGGGAGTTGTATATAACTAAATGAAATTTATTCGTTTAGTAAATGAACAAAAAAACAACTCCCGATGACAAAGATAACACTTTTTGCGCAAATTTTGCAATATCTGCCCAAAGAAGAGATCAGAAAGATAATCCGCAAGCATGGTACAGACAAGCATTCAAAGGGTTGCGACACATGGACTCACCTTGTGAGCATGATATTCTGCCAGTTCGCCGATTGTGTATCATTGCGAGACATTGCAAACGGTATGCTTTCGGCATCAGGGAACCTTAACCATCTCGGAGTAGAGGAAGCGCCATCCAAGTCCACTCTCGGCTACTAGAACAAGAAACGCTGTAGCGATGTTTTCCGGGAAATCTATTACAATGTGTTGGCACATTTGGGACAGCAGGTGCAGGGCAGCAAGAGGATTCATGGGCTGAAGAGCCCCGTGAAGTTGCTCGACTCCACGCTTATATCGCTCTGTATGGAACTTTACGACTGGGCGTTGTACACTCATACAAAAGGAGCCGTGAAACTCCATACGCTACTTGACTTCGCGACATTTCTCCCCGAATATGTGTATATAACCGACGGAAAGGGAGCAGACAACAAATCAGCGCGTGAAGTAAGAGTGCCCCCGCATTGCATCGTTGTGGCCGACCGTGGCTATTGCGACTTCGGACTTCTGCACGATTGGGACAGCAACAATGTCTCCTTTGTGGTGCGGCATAAGGACAATCTCCTGTATCACACCGTAGAGGAGAACGAATTGCCACCTAAAGGCCACCAGGAGATACTTAAGGACGAAATCATCGAATTGGACGGTAATGGTTCAAAAGAGAAGTACGGAAAGCCCTTGCGACGTATTGCCGTATTAAATGCCGAAAACAACACAGTAATCACTCTGCTCACCAACAACTTCAAACTTGCCGCCAGCACCATTGCCAAACTATATAAGGCTCGATGGAACATCGAGATATTCTTCCGCAATCTAAAGCAGAATTTCCATATCAAGAGCTTTGTAGGAACATCCCGCAATGCTGTGGAAATACAGATCTGGACTGCTTTGATAACCATGCTGCTGCTTAGCTACATGAAATCCATTGCACAGTACCCTTGGCACTTCTCCAACCTGGTACACTCGCTTCGTCTAAACACTTTCACAAAAATAAACCTACAGCAATGGCTCAACAACCCATTCTCCGCTGCCGAGGAACCTTATGTTTTGAGTATGGAGGGTATCCCATAATATTCTTCAAAATTTACAATCCTTCTTCCTCCTTTGTGTATCGATAAATAAACCTTATTGTGGACGAAATTATTTAGGACACTATTGATTTGCAATAATACGAAAGAGATAAAAGATAATGTTAGATTATAAATTGGAGAAAGAGGATTGACAGATGAGATAATTTAGGTATAAAAACTATGAATCATCTAAAACTATATTAAGGGGACTTCTATAAATTAAAACATTGTTAATCATTTGTTTAAGTCAAAAATTTTGCGTATTTTTGCAATGTGACACACAAAATGCCTTAACAATGAA
>CAJOEN010000019.1 GCA_905233475.1 uncultured Bacteroidales bacterium | reverse complement strand
AGTAGAGCAGTGCAGGGTAAGTCTTCGTGCTGTCGTAGTTGTAAGGGTAAATCAGCCACGTGAGCATGTCTTTGCCGTCGTGGGTTTTAATCCAGTGTTCCTCAACCTTGCCCATGCGCACTTGCGAAAGCACGTCATCGTTGATGGCGGAGATCTTCGTGCCTTCAGCCTTGTTGCCGTTCGCGTCATACACATAGATTTCGGACGGATACTGCATGGAGACTTGGTCGCAGTAGAGTTTGCCGTTCACCAGCTCGAAACTGTGGATGTCATGGCAACCGCCGGTGATCTGGCGGAACTCCTTGGTGGCGAGGTTGCAGGCGAAGACCTGGTCGGTGCCGCGGTAATAGACCACGCCGAGGATTTCTTTGTCATCGTCGCTCCAACTGATCCCGGTGAAATAGTAATCGAAATTCTCAGACATGTTGGTGCGCTCGCCGGTGGTAAGGTCCATCACCATCAAGCGGATAAGGTCGCTCTCGTAGCCGTCGCGCTCCATGCTCTCCCACGCAATTTTCTTTCCGTCGTGGCTGAACACGGGGTTCTGGTCGTAGCCCATAATGCCCTCGCTGAGGTTTTTCACGCTCTTGTCGGCGATGGTGTAGAGGTAGATGTCTGAATTTGTGGATTTTGCATAATCGATGCCGGTTTTCTTGCGGCAGGTGTATGCAATATATTTGCCGTCGGGAGAGAAGGCCACCTGCTCAAGGCCGCCCCACGGACGCATGGGGCATTCATAAGGCTCGCCGTCGAGCACGTCGGTGGCGTTTTTCACCGAGTTGCCGTCGAAATCGGCCACGTAGATATGCGGTATGGCGTCAACCCATTCGTCCCAGTGGCGGTACATAAGGTCCTCGTTGATACGTCCTGTGGCTTGGGGCAGACCCTCGTAGAGTTTCTCGATTTCGGGCTCTTTCTGTTTACCGACGGTGGCGGTGTATATAACCTTGCTGTTGTCGTTGGAGAGTTTGAAACCCTCTATGCCGCCGGCAATTTCGGAAACCTGCTTCTCGCCGCTGCCGTCGATGCCGATTTTGAACATCTGCGGACCGTTGTCGGTGCCACGTGCGAAGGCAAGGGTGTTTTCGTCGAGCCACACAATGTTGAACTCGCTCTTGGCGGTGGTGGTAACCTGTTTCACCTCCGAGCCGTCGGCGTTCATCACGTAGATTTCGGCGTTGCCTTTGTTGGCCTCGATGTCGTAATAGGTAACGGTGTAGGCGATTTTCTTGCCGTCCTGCGAAACAGCGTATTCGCCCATCTTGCCCATGCCCCACATCACTTCGGGGGTGAAACGGCCGTTCTCGATTTTTACATCGGGCTTGCCGATGATGTTTTCCTGTTCGTCTTTCTTTACTTTGCACGACGTTGCCAAAAGTACGATGGCAAGTGCGCCGATAAGTGTTTTTTTCATGATTGGATTATTTTTATTTTCGATAATTGTTTTTAATAATTATGTTTATTAATTGATTTTACATTATTTTACATGTCGCGTCTCTCCGAGACGCAGGTTGAGAGGGGGAGGTGTTTTAGCCCCACACTGCGTGCTGTTGTTCTCCGCTTCGCTATCGAAACGGCCACTGGCAGTATCTTCATGCGGGCTTATTGAGATTCAGCCTCTTCGAGGCTGTTGGATAATAGTTTGGTTGCATTATTTTGATAATCATTATTTTAGAAACTAAAAATTATCAAAAGTTGTGCGGAGAGTATCCTCAGGAACATGGTTAGGGGATACACCGTGGCGTAGCCCGTGTTAGGAAGCTTGCAACCTTCGGGAGCCATGTTGTTGGCAAAGGCAAGGGTGGGAGGGTCGGTATGGCTTCCACCGATAAATCCCATAAGGGTGTAGTAGTTCATTTTCAGTGCCTTGCGACCGAAACCGGCAACCAACAGCGGTGGCACCATGGTGATGATGACTCCGTAAACCACCCACATGTAATGCACTTTCACTGTGGTCACGAAACTGCCGCCGGCACCTAATCCCACGCCGGCTAGGAAGAGTGCGATACCCACCTCGCGTAACATCCAAACGCCATGACTGTCAGTCAGTTCAGTAGTGAACCACCCTTTCTTAACACCTAACCAGCTGCTTATTATAGCCACCACCAACGGTCCTCCGGCAAGTCCCAGCTTTACGGGTACATTCACCCCAACTGGTATTGGAATGGAACCTACAACTATGCCGATGGCAATGATGACGAATATAGGCACAAGGTTGATTTTGTGGCGTTGCGATGATGGTGTAGAAGCAGTGGAACCTGTCTTGACGATGGGCTCCTTCGTTTCGGTTGGTTCTGCGGACAAGTTCTTCGGACGCAGAATCAGGCAGCAGGCTATCATGCCTAACACAGCCAGGGGGTAGGCCACTGCATATCCACTGGCAATGTCGAGGCATAGTTCAGGATGCATGTCGTTGAGTGTGCTTTGTGCGGCTCCAAGTCCGGGAGTGTTGGTTATGGCTCCGGTATAAACGCCTGTCATTTCGGTGAGACTTTGGCCGGTAAGCTTGGCGATAAGCACGGTTATGCCCACGCCCAGCCCCACGTTTACCAGTGCCATAAGGTTCATGGCAAGGCCGCCTTTGCGGAAACTGCTGAAAAATCCCGGTCCCACCTGCAGGCCTACGCTCGTTACGAAGAGTATCAGTCCGAACTCCTTGATAAGGTGCAGCATATCTCCGTTGAACTCTATGCCGAAGGCGCTGATGGCTATGCCCACAAAGAGTATCCACGTGACACCAAGAGAGATACCTTTTATCTTGATTTTGCTCAAAATTATTCCGGCGAAAATTGTAAACGACAGCAGGATTATTGTCTGCGCCACGCCGGGCTGTGTGAATAAGTTAGTAAACCACATATTTAGTTAGGAATTATGAATTAGGAGTTATGAATTTTTTTTGTTTTAATTGTTGATTTTTGAGTGAACTGTGATCTGTGAACAGTGAAAAAAATGTTTAATTGTTGTTTAATTCCATAGCGTTATTATCTTCGAATTCGGCTATCCATTCTTTTACTGTGGTTGCCACATGCTGTCGGGCTTGCTCAATAAGGGTGGCAACCTTTTCGAGAAGGCTGTCGAGATGCTTGTCTATGGTTGCGTTTTTGTTCATATATGTTGTAAACTCTCGATTCTCAACTCTTAACTAAAAAACTCCCACCCTCTGGAACTGTTTCAAGGTAATTGTTTTAAATACAGTAAAATATGTTGCGAAAACGTTTGCCGTTCCGATGTGCAAAGTTACGTAAAAAAAAGAACTTTTAAAAGAGTGGCAATGTATATTTCGAATGCAAGGGCGTGAATTGTGAATGAGGATTGAAAAAACTGTGAAGAAAATTCTGTTGAAAAAAAATGCTTGTGATATTGTGATATGCCGTTTTTTTTGCGTACTTTTGCAAGGAATTTTATATGAGAAAACGAAGTAATCTACGTTAAAATGTCAGAAGAGATAAAGGAAACAGCGGATAGTCCCGCACACGGCGACAACGGCACCACCATATCGCTCGAAGGTATGTATCAGGAGTGGTTCCTAACATACGCCTCGTACACCATTATGGACCGTGCTATACCCACCCTCAAGGACGGCCTGAAACCCGTGCAACGGCGTATATTGCACTCAATGCGCGAGTTGGAGGACGGGCGTTACAACAAAGTTGCCAATATCGTTGGTAATACCATGAAATACCACCCCCATGGCGACGCTTCCATAGGCGACGCCCTTGTAACTTTGGGGCAGAAGGATTTGCTTATCGACTGTCAGGGTAACTGGGGTAACATACTTACCGGCGATGGCGCGGCGGCTCCACGTTATATAGAGGCACGACTGTCGAAATTCGCTCTCGATGTGGTGTACAACCCGAAAATAACCGAATGGAAACCCTCATACGACGGACGTAATAGGGAACCGGTAACCTTGCCCGTGAAATTCCCCCTGCTGCTGGCTCAGGGTACCGAAGGCATTGGCATGGCTTTTGCCACTAAAATACTGCCACACAACTTTATAGAACTTATCGACGCTTCCATAGCTTGTTTGCGTGAGGAGCCTTTTGAACTATATCCTGATTTCCCCACAGGCGGTTTGGTGGACGTTTCGCGCTACAACGACGGCCTGAGGCGTATCAAAGGTGTGAACGACCTCGACGACGACCCCTACGCCGATTTTGGCGATTTTGATGATTTCGATGTGGAAGAAGGCGGCGGCAAACGGCGTAAAAGCACGCCAAAGGACTCTGTAAACGCCAGCCGTGTGCGTGTTAGAGCACGTATTCAACAACTCGACAAAAAGACATTGGTAATCACGGAGATACCATTTACCGTTACTACCGACGCACTTATCGACTCCATTGTGGAAGCCAACGATAAAGGCCGCCTTAAAATACGGAAAATCGACGACAATACCGCCGCCAATGTGGAAATTTTGTTGCATTTGGCGCAAAACGTGTCGCCCGACCAGATGATAGATGCCCTGTACAAATTTACTAAATGCGAGATTTCGTTGGCTCCGAGCTCTTTTGTAATCCATAACGACCTGCCGGTGTTCATGTCCATAACAGAAATGCTCCGCGAATCCACAGAGCGCACCAAAGACCTTCTGCGTCAGGAACTTGAAATACAATTGCAGGAACTTAAGGACAAATGGCAGTGGGTGTCGCTGGAACGTATCTTTATCGAAAACGAGATTTACGAGGATATAAAGAAATGTACCACCGACGAGTCTATCAACAGCACCATCGACGAAGGGCTTAAACCCTTTGTTCAGAACCTGATACGTCCTGTAACCATAGATGACATACTGCGTTTGCGCAAAATTCCCATCGAACGGATTTCCAAATACAATTCCGACAAGGCCAACGACCAACTGCTTGCTATTGAAGGAGATATTGAACAGGTGAAAAACGACCTCGACAACCTTGTGGAATATACGATAGCTTATTTCCAACGTATAAAGGAAAAATACGGAAAAGGCCGCGAACGCAAGACAGAAATACGTAATTTTGAGAACATCGAAGCCGTTACTGTGGCTGTGGCCAACCAAAAACTGTATGTGAACAAAAAGGAGGGATTTGTCGGCTACGACCTCAAAAAGGACGAGAATGTGGAATATGTGTCCGATTGCTCCGACATCGACGACATAATAGCTTTCCGCAAGGACGGCACTTTTGTTGTTTCCAAAGTTCAGTCGAAGGGCTTTTTCGGCACCGCCGACTGCAAGGAACTGATATACGTGAGCGTGTTCCGCCGCAACGACGAGCGCACGGTATATAATATGGTTTATTCCGACGGACCTTTCGGCAACGTAATGGTGAAACGTTTCCCCGTAACGGGCATTACCCGCGACCGAAACTACGACCTAACCAAAGGCACCAAAGGCACCAAAGTGATTTATTTCTCGGCCAACCCCAACGGTGAAGCAGAGGTAATAACCGTGCACCACAAGGCCAAACCTAAACTCAAGAAAGTACGTTTCGACTTCGATTTTGCAGATTTGGCCATCAAAGGTCGCGGTGCCGCCGGTAACATACTCACACGCAATGCCGTGCAGAAAATTACCGTAAAAGGCGAAGGTGTATCCACCCTCGGCGCGCGTAGCGTTTGGTACGACGAGAGCATAAAGCGTCTAAACGTGGATGGACGTGGCACTTTGCTTGGCGAATTCAAAGGTGCCGACCGAATACTGTCGCTCACACAGTCAGGATTTTTCCGCACCTGCAATTTCGACCTAAGCAACCATTTCGACGACGATATGATTGTGATACGCAAGTACAATCCAAACACAATAATAACCGCTGTTTATCAGGACGGAGAAAGTAAGAACTTCTATATCAAACGTTTCCGCGTGGAGGATTTGGACAAGAAACTGCCGTTCATCGACGAGGACACCGACGACAGCTTGATTGATTATGCTTTCGATACTTATCCTCGTTTGGAGGTGATTTACGATACCGAAACATCGAACAAAAAAATACCGTCGGAAATAATTGAGGTTGATGAGTTTATCGCTGTAAAGGGCTACAAGGCCAAAGGCAAGCGCATAACTACATCGGCAGTGGAGCGTTTTGTATGGCTCGACCCTCTGCCCGAACCTGAGCCGGAACCTGTGGAGCAGCCCGACAACGCCACCATTGACGACACTCAGTTTATTTCCGATTACGACCCCGAAGCCGATGTGGTGCAGGGAACATTGTTTTAACGATTTTTAATGAATTAAATATGAGGATATTAGTTGCTTTGCCGCGATTTCCGTACCCTTTGGACAAAGGTGATAAATTGCGTGCTTTCAATCAGATAAAGTTTCTTTCGGCGCACAATGAAGTGTATTTATTCTGTACTTCAAGTCATTGGGTTCAAGATGGTGATTTTAAGGAAGTTGGCAAATATTGCAAGGATATAAAAATAGTTCACCCAAACAAATTTATTACAGCCGTAAATGTGGTAAGGGCGTTTTTTTCGGTACGCTCTTTGCAGGTGGGGTATTGGACAACCAAAAAGACGGTTAGGAAATACCGAAAGTTCGAAAAGAAAGTGAAACCCGATGTGCTTTTCTGTCAGATGATAAGAACGGTGGAATGGGTGCGTAAGTCAAAGGTTCCCAAGGTGTTGGATTTTCAGGACGCACTTTCGAAAAATATCGAACGCCGAATGAGTTATGCGCGCTTTTTGTGGAAAAAAGTGTTGCACTACGAGTTTAAAATGGTTCGCTCGTGCGAGTACGACGCTTTCGATATTTTCGACGCATTTACAATAATTTCGGCACCCGACAGGGATGTGATACCGCATCGTCGCAGTTCCGAGATTGTGGTGTTGCCCAACGGCATAGACACTGAATATTTTGCTCCGCAGGATTCTCCGAAAAACTACGACATTGTTTTTTGTGGGAACATGAAATATCCCCCCAACGTGGACGCAGTGAAACATTTGGTGAGGGACATAATGCCCAAAATTTGGGAAGTCTTGCCACAAACCAAAGTCCTTATTTCCGGTACCAATCCCAAAAAGGAAGTAAAAGCACTTGAAAACGAACGAGTTATAGTTACGGGTAGGGTGGAGGACATAAGACAAAGTTACGCACAGTCGCGAGTATTTGTTGCTCCAATGCGTTTGGGGAGCGGCTTGCAGAACAAGTTGCTCGAAGCCATGACAATGCGTATTCCGTGCGTAACCTCAAAAATAGCAAGCGATGCCCTTGGTACAGAGGCTGGAAAACATCTGCTTGTTGGTGAAAATACCGAAGATTTTGCACAAAAAATCCTAAGTCTATTGCAGAACGAGACTCTTTGTTCGGAAATTGCCCAAAACGGCAACGAATACGTGGTGCGTAATTTCAATTGGGAAAAATGCAATGATATATTGGAAAGTATTTTAACCAATGCTTCAAATAAGCATTGATAAATAGCTTTGAAACAGTTTGTTATCAATATGAATAAAAATGTAAAGTGTCGGATTTTATTTGCTATGCTTTTCGCATTGCCTGTGTTTTTGTTGGCTCAAGTACCTAAACCTGTTGAAACGGATACTGTTTGGGTGAGTGGAGTGCCTATGGTGTTTATAAAGGTGGAAGGTGGAACTTTCAGCATGGGAGCTACATCGGAGCAGAGCGTGGCGGCCGACAGCGACGAAAAACCTGTGCACAAGGTAACGCTTACGGGTTTCTATATAGCTCAAACCGAGGTAACACAGGAACTTTGGCAGAAAATTATGGACAACAACCCCAGCACTATAAAGGGAAACAACCGCCCCGTGCATAACGTTAGCTGGTACGACTGCATGGACTTTATCGAGGCACTCAACGCCATTTCCGGAAAGAAATTCCGTATGCCTACCGAGGCGGAATGGGAATATGCGGCGCGCGGCGGTAACCGTAGCAAGGGTTTCAAGTTTGCAGGAGGCAACAACGCTGAGAAATTTGCATGGAACGCCGAATCGTCGGGAACCGAACTGTATTTTGTTAAAACCAAACAGCCCAACGAATTGGGATTGTACGACATGGGTGGCAATGCTTACGAATGGTGTGGCGATTTTTACGGGGCTTACAGCGACAAGGCTCAGAATAATCCTCAAGGCATGGATATAGGGGAAAGTCGTGTGCTTAGAGGTGGTAGCTGGCAAACACCGCGAAACGACTGCCGTGTGTCCAACAGGCACAGCTGTATTCCTTACGACCGTCGCGAGGACTACGGATTGAGGTTGGCGGTGGATAGTTTATAGTTAAGGGTTAAGAGTTGCTTTTCCGGCTACCCAGCCGCTCGAAAAGGCTGTTTGCAGGTTGTATCCTCCTGTGTCGGCGTCGAGGTCGAGGAGTTCGCCGACGATATACAAGCCTTGTACAATCTTACTCTCTAAAGTTTTGGGATTCACTTTGTTGAGCGCTACGCCGCCCTGAGTTATAATGGCCTCGTCGAAACTGCGTGTCGCGGTAATGGTTAGCGTAAGGTTTTTCAGCAACTGAAGCAGTTTTTTGCGTTCGATGGCGTTTATTTGGTTTAGTCGTTTGTAATGCTCTATTTTTGTTTGACTTAGCACAAAAGGTATTATTTCGGCCGGCAGCCACAAACGCATGGCGTCTTTCAGCACACGGGTTCCGTTGCTGTTGAGGTCGCTTATCAGTTTTTTGTCCAAAACCTCCTCATCGAGGGCGGGTTTGAGGTCGATTTTGGCGGTAAGCCTCTCGCCGTTGTGCAGGAAACGCGATACCGCACGGCTTGCCGAAAGTGTTATGGGGCCTCCTATGCCATTGTCGGTGAAAGTCAGTTCGCCAAACATTTCGAAGAGTTTTTTACCATCTTGGCGGCATATTACAAGGCTCACGTTTTTCAGGGTGAAGCCAGCAAGTTCGTCGGGGATTTTTTCGGCACACACAAGCGGCACCAATGCCGGAACAGGTTCCACAATGCCGTGACCGACCTTTCGCAGAAGAGCGTATCCGTCGCCGGAGGAACCGGTTGTTGGGTATGACATGCCACCTGTTGCCATTATCAGACATTGGCAGTGAACAAGGCCGCTGTTTTGAATTACAACGCCCGATATACGTCCCTCGTAGGTGGCGATGTCGGTTACACAGGTGTTTTTCAGCACTTTAATGTTGCGGTCGGCTTCAATGGTTTTAATCATCGCCAAAAATATGTCCAGCGACTTACCGCTTTTTGGAAACACACGGTTGCCGCGCTCAACCACAAGCGGAACGCCCCTCGATTCGAAAAAAAACATCAGTTCCGTATTGAAAAATACCGAAAAGGCGTTGCGCATAAAACGTCCGTCGGGGGATATGTGTGTGATGAATTCGCGTACAGGAGCCGTGTTTGTGAGGTTGCAACGACCTTTGCCGGTGATACGCAGTTTCCGCCCCGGCTGTTCCATTTTCTCCACAAGCAGAATTTTTCGTTTGCCGTCGGAAGCGGCTATAGCGGCCATCATGCCTGCGGCGCCGGCACCTACAATTATTATGTCGTAACGGCTGTTCATATCTTTACCTTATTTAAACCTCCTAATTCCGACCTCCGAGTTCCGAATTCCGACCTCACTACCATTCCACTTCGTCGCGGTTTACGGGCATTGTCATACAACGGGCACCGCCACCGCCTCGGGGCAACTCGCAGGCGTCGAAAGTTACGACGCACATCTTATGGTCGAAAGGCGAATCCTTTCCAGCTACCACGTCGGCGGCTTTAAGCACCTCGAAACCAGCATTGTTCATGGCTTCGATGGTGTTGTTGTTGCGGCTGTAGCCAATCACCTTGCCTTGGTCGAGTGCAAAGAAGTTGGCTCCACTGTGCCACTGCTCGCGCTGTTGGTTCCAGTACTCATCTCCGCCGCAGGATATAGGTTTCATGTCGAAACCGAGGTCTTTCAAACCTTGAAGGAAATTAGTTTTTTCGATATATTTGGCTTCGCCATTGTCTATTTTTATGTGGTAAGTGTGCAGATTACCAAGGTTTTGTGCTATGATGGGCTTGTATGCCATGCAGTAATGTTTATCCAAAAAGGTAAACACCATGTCGAGATGTATGAAAGATTCGGGCGTTTGCGGAAGTTCCTGCACAAGTATGTTGAATTGCGGGCGTTCTTTGCGGAATTTCTCCACAAGAAAGTTTATGCCGTTTTTGTTGGTACGCGAGCCGGTGCCGATGAACAGTGTGTCGTGGCGGGCAATTAGGGTGTCGCCGCCTTCGGTACCTGCGGTGGATACGTACCGTTGCGGGTGTATGGTCTCGCATTTGAACAGGTTGCGGAAAATTGAGTCGAAAATGAGGCTCTCGCGTTTTCGCACCTGATACGACATCGGGTGTATCAGCACCTGATTGTATATGGATGACGAGGCGTCGCGGGTGAAAAACAGATTGTAAAGGGGTTTTAGAATGTAACGTTCTGTCTCGTAAATGTCGGGGTCTTTGCCTTTGCGGTAAGCGAAACCGGTTATCAGTTCGTCGGCGAGTTGTTCAGGGGTGTGCTGCAAAAGCTCGTCAATAAGGTATTCGCAACTGTCGTATTTGCAAGACTTACTAACTATTTCCATTCTAAGTTGCTCGTCCTTAAGTAATTGCTTTAACAGGTCGGTTACGTAGTAGGTGGTAGTGCATTTTTCGAAAACTCCGCAGAAATTGGCGTATTCGCTATCAACAATGCGTTTGTTCAAAATGTCGCTGTACAGTGCCGAATGTATGTTTTCGGGCGTCATTCGTTCTATCTCAACACCGGGTTTGTGGAGTATCACAGCATTGAGTTTGCCTATTTCGGAGGTTATGTTTACTTTTGTTTCCAAAACTATTGGGATTTAATTTTATTTTTGGTTATAAAATATAATAACGTGTTTTTCAGTATTTTATTTTGAATTTTCGGAACATTTTGCTATCGTTTATTACCTTCACCGCAGTTTCGTAAGCCTCGTCGTTTTCCTTGTAAGCTTCGTAGTAATAGCGCACCCCATACAAGTTTCTCACTATCAGAGCTTTGACTATGGAGTTGATATATTTGTCCGATTTTTCGGAAATAATCTTGGATCTGTTGTCCTCCTGAGTGGCTTTTTTCATCATTTCGGTACGGAATTGCGGGTCGTCGAGAAGTTTCTCCATATAGTTGGTGTACTCACTGTCTTTCAATGGATTAACAGTGTCGTTGATTTTCTTTTTCAGACTTTCGTTTATCCACGACAGTGCCCATTCGCCACGTACGGAGGTCTTTTCCACGCCGTTTTCCTTTACAAAAGCGTCAAACTCTTTGTCTACTCCCAAACTTGGGTAAATATTTGCAAAACTGTTGTAGTTGGGACAACGTGCGAGTATCGAGGTGCGGTTGCGTTCTGTCCATTCGAGGGCGAAACGGTTTATCAGACCTTTGCTGTTGAGGTTTATCCAATAGTCGGACATGCGTGTAGTGTCCACAGGAATGAAAATATCGGGGATTATGCCGCCACCACCGTAAACCACGCGTCCTGCCGAGGTGTAGTATTTCACCGAATCGGGCAACGATACGGAGTCGGAGGTTATCATTTCCTTGTGGCTGTATCGGTTAGCAATGTCGCGATAGTAGGCTTCCAAACCGTCTTTGTAGGGCTTTTGTATGCAACGTCCCGAAGGGGTGTAGTAGCGTGCTGTGGTGAGGCGTATCTGCGAGCCGTCGTTTAGTTCGAAAATGCGTTGCACCAAGCCTTTTCCGAAACTGCGGCGGCCTATCACTATACCACGGTCGTGGTCTTGAACGGCACCGGTGACAATCTCGCTCGCCGAGGCCGAATATTCGTCGATGAGCACAACAAGGCGGCCTGTCTCGAAATCGCCGCGGGCAGTGGATTTGTAGTAGTGAATATTTGAGGTGTCGCGAGCTTTGGTGTAAACAATGTTTTTGCCCGCAGGCAGAAATTCGTCCGCCAAGGCTGCCGCCACATCGAGGAACCCGCCACCGTTGCCCCTTAGGTCGAATACTAACTGTGCCATTCCCTGCGATTTAAGCTCTTTTACGGCTTTGTGGAACTCGCTCATAGTGGTACGGGAAAAGCGGTCGAGACGTATGTAGCCGGTGTTTTTGTCGATCATAAAGTAAGTGTCGATACTTGTGATAGGTATCACGTCGCGCACAATGTCGAAATGTAGCAGGTCTTTGTGTCCGCGACGCTTGATGTCGAACCCGACCTTGGTGCCTTTGTCGCCACGGAAACGTTTCATTACCAAGCTGTTGGTGACGCTGTCGCCGACAAATAGATTGCCGTTTACTTTCACAAACACGTCGCCGGCAAGGATTCCAACTTTTTCGGCTGGACCGCCGCGCACCACTTCAACCACATGAACCGAATCTTTAAGTATCTGAAACATAACGCCTATGCCGTAGAACTTTCCTTCAAGTCCCTCGTTGGCTCGTTGCACCTCCTTGGCGCTTATAAAAACCGAGTGTGGGTCAAGTTCGGCAAGCATTGTGGAAATAGCTTTTTCGTTGATTTTCTGCATATTGGGTTCGTCCACATAAAAATCGGCAATGCGATTCATGGTCTGTCCCATTTTCATGAACTCGGTGGAGTTGTTGCCTTTTTGGGCAAAGCAGGTTGCGGTTGGCAGAAGCACAGCCAATAAAAGTGTGTTAAGTTTCATATCTGTTATTTGTCTATTTCCAAACCTGTCATTTTCTTTATTGTTTCGAAGGCTTTTTCGGCTTTCTTTTTGTTGTTCGATACAAAATTCACAAAATCATCTGTACTTTCGCTTTTGAGGAAATTGTAAAGGGTGTTGTAATCCTCGTAAACAGTGGATTTTACGGCGTGATAGTCGTCATTGGGTCTCAGGCGTATTTTGAAAATCAGCGACGGATGTCCGATTCTTTTGCCGCTGCATTTTTGGCAAAACTCGCGTTCGTCAAGAATTGCATCGTAGCCAAGGGCCTTGATGTCGTCCACTACTTTGCTTATACTGCGTATGTTGCCGTTTTGGTAGGAAGTGGAGGGCGTTGTGCCGCCGCAGACAGGGCAGGTGTAATCCTCTTCGATAGGGGCGGCCATAGAGTAGCACATGGCACTGAGCAGTTGTGCAGTGTCGTAACGCACCGCCGTAAGCTCTTTAAGGCGTTTTTCCAAACTCTCTTTTGTATCTATTGTTGCATTTTTGCTGTCGGTATCAGGATTTACGGTTGCTTGCTCACGGGTAGTGCCACAGGCTCCCGCAAGTACGGTAATGCCGCCAAGTGCCAATGCCGTTTTTGTTTTGTTGTTCATTGTCTTTGAATTACAATCGTTTATACTTTAATTGCTTTTCGCAATAAATTGCAAATATACGATTTTTTTTTGGAATTGTGAAGGGAGGAATGTTTTGGCTTCCTGTTTTGTATGGGTTTGTGTTTGGGCTATGAGGGCTTGTGCGAGGGCAAAGTTCCTCCTTTTAAGGAGGTTAGGAGGATTTAGGGCACGTGCGAGGGATTTATTACTCCGAGTTCTCCGCTTCGCTATCGAAAAGTCCACTGGACTTTTCTTCACCATCCTTAGAGAGGAGGAGCTGTTTTGGCTACCACGAAAAAAGCGGGGGCGGAACCTTCGGCTCCGCCCTGTTTCTAATTCCGAAATCCGAATTTCTAATTAACTATCTCGTCCAGTTCCAGCCAGCGTAGCTCTTTTTCATCAATAAGCGCTAATACTTCACCAATACGTTGAGACCACTGCGACAGTTGTTCGTGCGAGGCTCCGTCGGAATTGGCCAACTTCTGTTCCAAATCCTTTTTTTCTGTTTCAAGTTGCTGTAGTTCCGTTGTAAGTTGCTGATATTCCTGCTGTTGTTTGTACGATGGCTTGTTGTTGTTCTTTTTTCGCTCGTACTGTGGTTTTTCATTCTTTTTTTGAAGACTCTGCGCACGTTGCTCGCTGTTGCGTTTTTGAAGGTACTGCGTGTAGTTTCCCGGGAAATCGCGAATTTTGCCGCCGCCTTCGAATACAAACAGGTGGTCCACGATATTATCCACAAAACTGCGGTCGTGCGACACAATGATAAGGCAGCCTTGGTAGGAAAGCAGGAAACGTTCCAGGATTTCGAGCGTGTAGATGTCCAAGTCGTTGGTAGGCTCGTCGAGGATAAGGAAGTTCGGATTGGCTATCAGTACTTTAAGCAGATACAGACGTCTTCTTTCGCCGCCGCTGAGGTTGCCGTAGTAGTTGTACTGCGTGGTGTCGTCGAAACCGAAATGCCTGAGAAACTGCGTTGCCGAAAGTTCTTTGCCGTCCTGCAGGCGGATAACCTCGGCCACATCGCGAATTATCTCTACCACACGGCGGTCGTCCTTTTCGGTGAGGCCGTCCTGAGTGTAGAAGCCAAATTGTATAGTCTGTCCGGTGATGATACGTCCGCTGTCGGGACGCAGTTTGCCGGTAATCATGTTCAGCAGGGTGGACTTGCCTATGCCGTTGGCTCCCACAATTCCAATCTTCTCACCTTTTTTGCACACGTAACTAAAATCGTCCACCAAAGTCCTTTCGCCGATAGCTTTTGTTATGTTGTAGATTTCCAATATCTTACCGCCAATACGCTCCGTTTTTACCGACAGCTCGGCTTTGCGCTCGTCGAAACGTTTGTGGGCTTTTTCCTCCAGTTCGTAGAAAGCGTCGATACGGGCGCGCGATTTGGTACCCCGTGCCTGTGGCATTCGCCTCATCCAGTCCAACTCCGTGCGATACAGATTCTTAGCTTTTTCTACCTCCGCTTTTTCGGTGGCAATACGCTCCTCGCGTTTTTGGGTGTAATAGTCGTAAGTGCCTCGGTAGTGGTAAATTGCACCTTTTTCGAGTTCAAGTATGTCGCCGCACACCTTGTCCAAGAAATAGCGGTCGTGGGTTACCATAAGTATGCTCAGACTTTGTTTGGAAAGAAAATCCTCGAGCCATTCTATCATACTGATGTCCAGATGGTTGGTTGGTTCGTCGAGGATGAGCAGGTCGGTGTCGTCGATAAGTACCTTGGAAAGGGCTATTTTTTTGCGTTCGCCGCCGGAAAAACTGCCGAGTGGCTTTTCGAAATCCTTGATATTCAGTCGAAAAAGAACTTCCTTTATACGATTTTCGTAACTCCATGCGTCGGCGGCATCCATTTGGTTGATGGCGTTCTGCAAAGCCTGTTCGTGGACTTTGGAGTGCTCTTTTTCTATATCGTAAAGTGCTTTTTTGTAGGCACTTACGAGTTTTATATATTTGTTTTCGGAAGCAAAGATATAATTGTTGAGGGTTTGGTTCGGCGGCATTTGCGGATTTTGCGGCAGATAGGCCACACGTAAGTCGTTGCGAAATGTGATTTTCCCGTCGTCGGGCAACTGCTCGCCCATAAGTATGCTTAGGAGTGTGGATTTTCCAGTGCCGTTGCGGGCTATGAGTGCAGTTTTCTGTCCGGCGTTTATGCCGAAAGATATGTCGCTAAAAAGAACTTTCTCGCCGTATGATTTGGAGAGGTTTTCAACGGTAAGTATGGCTTCGGACATGGCGGTAGGTTATCTTAGTAGCCAGTTTCGTGGATTCTGGCATTCACTGGCTTTCCAAATTTGGAAGTTGAATTCAGCTTTGTTATCGTCGTTGGTATGCACGGTGCCAAGTTTTTGTTTCGTGGCGACCTTGGTTCCCTCTTTCACCACAACGTTCTCTAAATCAGTGTAAACAGTGAAATAGTCGCCGTGACGAACAAAAACCACTTTCTGCTGGTTGGGGCCGGTGAACACCTTGGCCACCTCGCCTTGGAACACGCTTCGCACGCTACCGCCTATGGAGGTGACTATCTCCAGGCCATTGTTCATGATTTGTCCGCCCGATGGGTGGCGGTACACTCCGTACTCACGTACCACCGAGGCTTTCTCCACAGGCCATGGCAGACGACCCTTGTTGCTTTGGAAGTCTTTCGACAACGCTTGTTCTTGCGGGGTCAGGGCAAGGGTGTTGGACGAAGTATTTGTAGTTGCTGTGCCAGTTTTTCCGGCATTGGCGGTCTGTTGTTTCTTTTTGGCTTCCTGAGCTTTGCGTATTTCTTCGTTGATGATTTTCTGAATCTGCTGTTGAAGTTGTCGTGCCTGTTTTTCTTTCTGTTTCAGTTGTGCCTGTAAGTCTTGGGCTTTTTTGTCGTAGGTTTTTATCGACTGTTCTTTCTGTTTTTTCTCGGTATTTAGCTGTTTTTTGTTGGCCTGCTCTTGCGCAAGGAACCCGGCCTGTTCGTTTTTGCGTTTTTCAAGGTTTCGCGACACGTTGCTGAGCTGGCTCTGACGTGCGTCTATAAGTTCAGCCTGATGTTTGCGGTAGTTGCTGTATTCGCGGAAATATTTTCGGTGCAGATACCGTTGGTTGAAATCCTTGGAGTCGAACACAATGCCCATGCGTGTCAGGTAAATGCGTTCGCGGTATAAGGCTCGGATTATTTTGGCGTACTCGGCTTTCATGCTGTCTATCTGCGATTTGAGCATGCGTATGGAGTCCTGAGTTACGGAAATTTCTTGGTTGATTATGCCCAATTGCGCGTTGATGTTCTTTATCAGCTTTTCGCGTTCCTTTATTTTTTTGTTGAGGGCGTTGAGCTGCTTGGTGGTGAGTTTTTTGTCGGCACGCACGTTGGACAGGTCTTTGTTTAGTTTCTTTATTTCTTTCTCGATTTTTGCTTTTTCTTTCTCCAACGACGAGCGGTTTTGTGCAAAAGCGTTGCCGCCTAGGACAAAAAAGATAAGCAGAGTGGATACAGCTGCGATATATCTAAATGATTTACAACTCATTACCTTGAAATAATATATATAAAACGACGTTCAAAGTTACCAATAAACCTCAAACGTCGTTTGTTTTACGCGAAATATTTTTCAATATGCCCATGTTTATTTCTTTTGCAGGGCGTCGGTTATGGTATCGTTTTGTTGGGTTTCAGGCTGTACATCCAAGGATTCGAGATTTTTCTTGCCATTGACTTTCTCTCCTTGTTGCACCACAAGCCAAGCGGTGTCGTAGCGAACCATCATAATCTGTGCGTCGGTTTCCTGTGTGGGGTTGGAGGCATGGAAACTTACAATTGCTGTGTCGCCAAATATTTCGGTGTTTTTTATCGTGATTTTGTTGGGAATTATTGATTTTAAAACCTCATCGGGCATATTTGGCAAAACAAAGTTTTCTATTTGGTTGAGCATAGGCATGAATTCGGGACTTGCATACTTGCGAGCCTCTTCGATACGGAAATTGGTTTCGGCGTCGAGATAGGCTTGTGCTATGCGTTCCACCTCGCGTTTTTCGCTGTTGCATGATACTGTAAAAGCCACTACCGTTGCGGCTAATAATGCTAAAATCGTTTTTTTCATCTGAATATATTTTTTGTTATATTATTGTAATTTTTTTTCTCTCCTGTTCGCCTTCGGCAAAAAAATGAATTGCTACCACACTGCCCGGTCGTAGATCTTGCGTGTCTCGTAATAAGTTTGGAGAATGCCTCCTCCACCTTGCGGTTGGGAAAGCCCAGCGTGTATTTTCCAAAACGTGTGTCATAGTCTTTTATTGTCAGGTATCCGCTCTGGAAAAGCAAAGGCAGAGGGTGGGAGTCCATGACATCGATGCTGTTGAGCACGCTGACGGCCACTTTGTCGGTGCATATATTGTCGAGGTTATAGTTTGTGTGCTGGAGCTTGTTTACAAGTATTGTCGGTGTGCCGGTCTCGAACCAGTAGTCCCTGAATACTTGGTTTTTAAGGGTGCTTAGAAGGCTGAAGGGGTTGTAAACGCCCACGCTGCCCGGGTAGAAATGATAGCCGTCGAAATACTCTGCAAGACGCGTGTAGCACTCATCCTCGGTAATGCCGTTGTTGGCGGCGAGGCTTTTCACGGGCTCGGCAAAAGTGCGGCGCAACTCCTCGCCGGTTATCCCGCAGATGTCGGCGTACTGCGGCAGCAACGATATGTCCGACAGGTTGTTAAGGTCGCTGAACACGCTAACTTTTCCGAATTTGGTAACGCGGGTGAGGAAAGCAAAGCGGATAAACTCGTCGCAGGATTTGAGGTTGCCGTAGAATGCTTTAAGCATACTGCGGTACTCCGCCTGTAGCGGCTCGTTATCAAAGGTCTGAAGCAGAGGCTTGTCGTACTCGTCTATCAGTATCACAACTTTTTTGCCTGTGGTGCTGGATATCTCGCGTATAATGGTTTCAAATCTCAACGGCAGACTTCGGTCATTACTGCTTTCAATGCCAAATTGATTTTCCCATTGCTCCATTGTCTGTGAAATACGTATTTGCAAAGATTCTACATTGTTGTACTCGCTTGTGTTCAAATCCAAGTACAGCACGGGATACTGCACCCAGTCCTTTTCCAGTTCGGCGATGGCAAGCCCTTCGAACAGCTCGCGGCGGCCTTCGAAATACGCGCGCATGGTGGAAAGCAACAGGCTCTTGCCGAAACGCCTCGGACGGCTGAGAAAATAATAACTTCCCTCCGACGCCAGTTTGAAAATATCCCCTGTCTTGTCCACGTATGTGTACCCTTCCTCTCGGACTTTCTCAAAACTCTGTATTCCAATGGGATATTTCATTTTGCACTCGGTTTGATATTTTGCAAAGATAATATTTTTTCAGCAAAAATCCTAACACAAAAAAAACTCCCCTCGAAAAAGGGGAGTTTTTTTGTTCGTAGATAAAAGATTATTTGGTAGCTACAAATTCACCTGTTGCAAAATCGTTGTTCATCATAGCTTTTGATGAGGGAGGATTTGCCAGTTTCAGGCTGTTAATCACCACGCGGCAGGTTTTAGCGTCTATTACATTGTCGGGATTGCCGTCTTGGTCAAGATCGCCCCAGTATTTTTCGGGTTCTATCATGTTGATATTGGCAGTGAAAGAAACATTCATGCTGGAAGCGTTGTAGTTGAAGCCCGATATTGAAAGAGCACCTTGTACCGAGGGAGCGAAAGTGTAGTCATAAACAGTGTATTGGGTGCCATCTTGCTGATTTTGTAGAAAGTTTTCGCGGATATGGCCGGGGTTGGTAGCATAGTTGTTGAAGAACTGTCCTATACCGTTGTTTTCTTCGCCATCGGCATTTTTAGCCCAAACTCTGACCTGAAGTGCGGGGAATGAACCGGATGTGCCTTCTATTTTTTGGAAAACGCGGAAAAGGACGTATGGATTACCGTTGTTTTCAACATAATAAGCATAGTTGTAACCGGAGCTTTCGGGAGACCAAGTCTGACCGTCGAAACTAATTGACATTGAGTTGTTGCCGCCTTGACCACCGGGGGTACCACCACCTTGTTGGGTGTTGTTGTCGTCATTGTTGTCTTCTTTTGGGTCGCAAGAAGTCATGCTCATGCAAAGAGTTGTTGCCAAAAAGGCGATTCCTAAAAATTTAAAATACTTTTTCATCTTTTGAGATTTTTAATGTTATACTTTTTTATTATTTATTGTTTTCTTGATTGTGTAGTGCTTTATAGGGGCATTTCGTCTTTTTTGACTTTTTTCATGCCTGTGCCCGATGTGGGGAAGTCCTGCATAACGGTTTTGTAAAACAGCACGGTAAGTGTTTTGGTTGTAATAGTTCCGGCTTTGAAATCGTTATAATATATCATCGGGATAACAACTTTTGCAGTGAATTTTTTGCTAAGGCTGTTGAACGACAGCTTGCTTATCGATGCGGTACCGCTGTACTGTGAATAGTGGAACCAATCGCCTACAGTTGCTGTATCTCCGTTTGACAGAGGGATCTTGTTCCAATCACCAGTTTTGCTGTAGTAATAGCTGTAGAAGTTGTAAGCACCTTCTTCGGGATCAACTACAGCGCGGAACAAAGGAGCATAGAAAGTGCCTTCGGCGGCACCTGCTTTAAAAGCGTAAACAGCCCACAGCATGGTTTTGTTCAGTTGGGGGTGTGTGCCGTAATAATTGTTGAAACACTTTCCCATAATGGTGTCTGTACCGTCGCCATCAAATATAATTCTAACGGTGTTTTCGGTCATGCCATCAAAGGGGTTTACATCGGGTTCGTCCGGATCGTCCGGATCGTCCGGGTCGTCTGGGTCATCCGGATCATCGGGATCTTGTTGTTGAGTGCTTGTGCCGTCATTTTTTTCCTCGTCTGTGCAGGACACAGTTGTCAGACACAAACCTGTTGCCAATAAGGCAAGTCCTAAAAATCTGAATACTTTTTTCATTATTGTGTGTTTTAAAGTTTTATATTTTTTTGACCTTGATAAATGGACTTCAAAATTACATTTTTTTTCTGATATAGCAATAAAAAAAACTTTTTTTTGTTATCCACACAAACAGTTTGAATTGTCTAAACCATTAAAAATAGGGCTTATATGAAACTAAATCTTTTTGAAAAAAAAATATTGCCCATGCTTGTTTTAGTGTTTTTTGCACTGCTGAGCGGCAGGGTTTTTGGGCAAAAAATCATTGTAGGGGCGGAGCAAACGCAGGAATATTTTCCACTTTTGGAGGGGAAAAGGGTAGGGCTTGTCGGCAACCAGACTTCTATGGTCGGTACCGTACATCTGCTGGACACGCTTATGCACAGCGGAATAAAGGTGGTGGCGGTGTTCAGTCCCGAACATGGGTTTCGCGGACAAGCCGAAGCCGGGGCGCATGTAAACAGCGGCACGGACGCCGTTACTGGAGTGCCTGTTTTTTCGCTCTACGGAAAAAGCAAAAAGATGAGCCCCGAACAGCTTGGCGGCATGGAAATTGTGGTTTTCGACATCCAGGACGTGGGAGCGAGGTTCTATACCTATATCTCCACCCTGCACTATGTGATGGAGGCTTGCGCCGAAAACAATGTGCCTGTACTTATCCTCGACCGTCCCAATCCCAACGGCTTTTACGTGGACGGCCCCGTGCTCGACACGAACTACCGCTCTTTTGTGGGCATGCACCCTGTGCCCATAGTCCACGGCATGACCATTGGCGAGTACGCACAGATGATAAACGGCGAAAAGTGGCTGAAAAACGGCCTGCAGTGCGACATTACTATAATAAAGGTGCGTAACTACACTCACGACAGTTTGTATGAATTGCCAATTGCCCCATCGCCCAACTTGCAGAATATCAACTCTATATACCTGTATCCGAGCCTTTGTTGCTTTGAGGGAACCACCATAAGTGTGGGACGTGGCACGGGAACGCCTTTCGAGGTGATTGGCTCGCCATCGTTCCGTACAAAGGAATTTAGCTTTGTGCCCAAGCCTATTAAAGGTGTGAGTGCCAATCCCTTGCACAACGGCAAGGTGTGTTATGGCTTGGATTTACGTGCACACGGCAAAATGGTTGTCGAAACAAAACGCCTGAACCTCGGCTACCTTGTTACTATGTACAGAAACAGCGACAAAAATACGTTCTTCCTGAAAAACAACTTCTTCGACAAACTTATGGGCAATGGCGAGTTGCGCAAACAGTTGCAGAAAGGTTTGAGCGAGAGACAGATACGCGCCTCTTGGGAACCGGCCTTGTCGCAGTTCAAAGCAATGCGGCAGAAATATCTTTTGTACGAATGAGACATGCAAAAAGCCGCATTGCCGGTGTTTCCACATTGCATTGTTTATAAAAACATTGTGCAGAAAGTCGCCGGTACATATATTATAAGTAATTTCGTATGATTGGAATAAATACTATTATTATATGCAAAGCATTAAGTATTATGTAGTTGCGCTATGTGCTGTTATGTTGGCACAAATCGCAGTGGGACAAAGTCCGCAGTCGTTGGACAAACAACGTTCCGAATATCGTCGAGCCGTAGATCTTTTTGAAAAAGAGAAATATTCGTCGGCACAGCACGCTTTCGAGAAGTATATCGACAGTCGCAAGCCACAGAAAGACGGCGATGTTGAATCGGCATACTTTTTCAGTGCCGTATGTGCGCAATTGCTATCCAATCAGGATGCCCTTGTGAAACTTGAGGAGTTTATGCGTATGTATCCGCAGAGTGCCCACATCAACATGGCTCACTTGTTTTTGGGAAACCACTACTACTCAGGACATAACTACAAACAGGCGTTGTACGAATACCGTTTGGTGGACGATTCGCAGATTGAATACGGATACCGTTCCGAATTTGATTTTAAAATGGGTTACAGCCTCTTTCAGACGGGAGATGTCAAAAATGCAAAATCGCATTTCTCGCGTCTGATGACAGGCAAGTCGAAATACGCCAACTCCGCACTTTACTACTACGCCCACATCCAATATGAGGAGGAAAATTACGACCTCGCACTTGGAAATTTTCTTAAATTGCAGAAAGACAAGAAGTTCGGAAAGATAGTGCCTTTCTATATCGCTCAGATATATTATTTTCTCGACAAGGACAATGAGCTTATCCAAATGGCTCCCGAACTGATAGAGCAGTCGAGCGATACGCGTAAAGCCGAAATACAGCAGATGGTAGGCGAAGTGTGCTACCGCAAAGGCGAATATGCCGAAGCCCTGAAATACTACGAGTTAGCCAACGGACTGTCGCAACAGAACAATTACTACCAAATGGGATTTTGTAACTATCAGTTGCAACGCTACGGAAAAGCCATACCTTATTTCGAACACTACACAACCGAAAGCGACAGCGTTGCCCAGAACGCCCTATACCACCTTGCCGATGTGTATCTGAAAGTGGGCAAAAAAAGTGAGGCACGGACAATGTTTCGTCAAGTTGCTGATATGCAGTTCAATGAAAAAATAAAGGAAGACGCCCTCTATAACTACGCAAAACTCTCGTGCGAGATAGGCGGTGCTCCTTACAATGAGTCGATACTTATGCTTCAGAACTACCTGAAACAGTATCCCAATACCACGCACAAGGACGAAATCAGTCAGATACTGACATCGCTTTATTTCTCCACACGCAACTACCGCAACGCCCTTGAACTGATAGAAAAACTGCCAAACCGCACCCACTCCCTCAACCAAGCCTACCAGCGTATTGCCCTCAACCGAGGAATAGAACTTTTCAACGAAAATAACATCAACGACGCCATAGGGCTTTTCACAAAGGCTATAAACATCAACGCCATTGCCAAAACTACCGCCGATGCTTATTATCTGCGTGGCGAGAGCCATTACCGTCTTCGCAACTACAACGCTGCCAAGAAAGACCTCGACAAATTCTTTGTAACATCCTCGGCCGAAAGCTCGGAATACTACAAGCAGGCCGCTTACACCCTCGGATACACCAACTACAAACTGAAAAACTACGGCACGGCTATCGATGATATGAAAAAGTTCATCAGTGTGGCTAACAAAAACAACGACAACCGTCAGATTGATGACGCCAACAACCGCATAGGCGATGGGTATTATGTGCAGAAACAGTTCGACAACGCCATTACATATTATAATAAGGTAATAAGCGGTCGCGGAATTTACGCCGACTATGCTTGTTACCAGAAAGCCATGTCTTACAGCGCTTTGTGCAGATACGACGAAAAAATAAAAACTCTCAACGCCTTGCTTCAAAACTACCCCAACTCCGACCTTGCTCCATCGGCAAGTTTCGAGATAGCAAGCACTTACCTGCTTAACGACGACAACGTGAATGCCCTTGCCTCCTACCAAAGTTTCCTTGCCTCCTATCCTCAAAGCACTTACGCCAAGGAAGCCCTGCTCAAGACAGGTATAATTTATTACAACACCCAACGCGAGACCGAAGCCCTCGCAACCCTCGACCAAGTGCTTAAGAGCTACCCGGGTACATCTGAGTCGCGCGATGCTCTGCTTGTGGTGAAAAACATATATTCCGCCCAAGGTCGTATCAGCGACTACTTCGAATATGTTCAGAATTCGACTAATGTAGTGATTTCCAATAACTCACAGGATTCGATGACGTTTATGGCGGCTGAGAATTTCTACTTCGACGGCGAGAATGAAAAAGCCATATCTGGACTGAACAACTATCTGAAACGTTTTCCGCACGGACTTTTTGTACTTTCGGCACACTATTATTTGGCCGATTGCCTCGACCGCATGGGCAAAGCATACGAAGCCCTGCCGCACTACGAGTTTGTGGCCGAGCAGGCCAAATCGCAGTACACCGAAACGGCTTTGTTGCGTGCGGCACAAATTTCGTTCAACGAAAAACGCTACACCGAAAGTAACAAATTCTTCGGACAGCTCTCCAAAAAAGCCGAATCGAACAGCAATATGCAACAGGCCAACCTCGGACTACTGCGCACCTACTACCTGCTTAACGATTTCGAAAACAGCGTAATAGCTGCCAACAAAGTACTTTCTTACGAAAAAATAACGGCACAGGAAACCGAGGAGGCCACCTATTACAAAGCTCGTTCGCTGTACAACCTGAAACGCTACGATGCCGCCATTGCCGTGTACCGCACCCTGCAAAGTGCCGACAACGGGGAATATGCCGGTGAAGCCAATTACCGCGAAGCGGAACTTTATTTCAACAACAAGGACTATGTTAGTGCCGAAAATGCCATAGAGGAAGCCACATCCAACCCTCGTAGCGACTACTGGTCGGCAAAAACTTTCATACTTTGGGCTGAGATATTCTACATAAACGGCAACAGCCTGCAAGCCAAACAAACACTGCAAAGCATTATCGACAACTACGACGGCGAAGACCTTGTGCAGGAAGCCATACAGCGTCGCAACCAGATTATTCAGGATGAAAACGCCATAAAAGCGCAGGCCGAAGCCGACAACACCAACGAAGAACCAGAAATAATAACTGTTGAAGAAAACTAATTCCCAAAAACGATTGTTCAAACAACAATATAATTTTATGTACACAATGAAAAACATAATAAAAAGCGTTGCAATGGTAGCCGCAATATTTACCTCGGCGGCGGTAACGGCTCAGACCAAGGATACCAACGTTTACAACGAAAAAGTGGTGGTGGTTGGTAGTTTCAATCCCGTTCTGCACAACGCCGACAAACTGAATGTGGCACCAAGCATAAGCGACACCGCCTCCATGACACCTGAATATAACTATTCCATAGAGTCGAGGCGAATATACAGCCTATATATGCCCGAAAGCATAAAACCCGCACGCATAAAAGGCGAACCCACTACACGGCTGTATCACAACTACATAAAATTGGGTTTTGGCAACTATTGTACACCGTTTGCCGATATATACTACAACAGCACCCGTAGCAAAGACCTCAACTATGGCGGCAGGGTTTACCATAAATCTTCGTGGTGGACGCTGAAAGACTATGGAAAGGACTACACTTCCAACACCGAGGTGGATATATTTGGCAAAAAAATATGGGCTAAGAATAGCCTTTCGGCCAACGTTTTCTACAACCACGACTACAGTCTTTATTACGGCTTCACCGACACTTTGTGGAAGACTTTCGTCCCCAACGACGAACCGCAAACTGCCGATTACTCGCAGTATTACAATACTTTGGGACTTAAAGCCAACTTCCGCAGTATCAAAACCGATTTCAACCGGCTGAACTACGAGGCCGATATGCTGATAACCAATCAGCACGACAAATACGGTTCCAACGAACTACACACCGCATTCGACGCCGACGTGCACTATGGCTTCGCTTTTTGGGGTACCGAAAAACAGATTGTGGGATTGCAGCTGCACTTCGACTATTTCAAAAATACCGGCGACACTACCTTATTCCCAATGCAAGGTGTTGATACTCTGATAAATCGCAATGCCTCCGCAGCTAACTATCTTGACGGAGCCACTATTTTTGCGGCTCAGCCGTATTTCCTTTTCAAGGCTTTTGGTTTCAAGATGAACATCGGGTTGAATTTTGCCTACGCCAAAAACGACGGTTTTAAACTGTTTCCAAACATAACCGCTTCGCAGACAATGTTCAACGAGATACTGCACCTCACCGTAGGACTCAACGGCGACTATATTCACAACAGTTGGCAGGCACTTCGCACCGAAAATCCCTTTGTTGGGCCACGTTGCGAAACGCAGAATACAAGTTTTAACAAACTTTTCGCCGAAGCAAAATTCAATTTTACCAAGAAATTCAATGTGCACGCCGCTATTTCGTACACTCTTTACAAACAGTTGCCGTTCTTTATGCTTGATACGATGTACAGGCTCAACAACGTTTACCAAACTGTTTATGCGGATGTAAACCAGCTGAATATTACCCTTGGAGCCGCTTACCACCTCGACGAGCGTTTCTCTTTCGGGGCAAAGGGCAATTTGTACAACTACAATATGAAAGATGAAGTTATTGAAAAACCGCTGTACAAACCCAATTGGGATGTCTATGTAACAGCCGCCTACAACTACAACTACAAATTTTATGCTCGCCTCGAAACAGGAATTCTCGGCAAAATGGACGGCCTCAACCGCGTCGGCAACAAATTGGAATCCGAAGAATTGTCGATGAAATACGGCGTACACCTCAATGTTGAGTACCGTCACACCAAAGCCTTGTCGTTCTTTGCCGATTTGGACAATGTGGCTTACCAACGCTACTACTATTGGACTAACTACCCGTCGAAGAGAATACAATTCCTTTTGGGTGTAACGTATACGATACCGGTTAAATAGTTAATAGTTAATAGTTAGGGATGAATCTTTTTTAGTTGAAAGTTGAAATTGCTTACCACCGACTTTAGACTTTTGACCATCAACAGTAAAACAGTAAAACAAAAAACAATTAAACATACAATACAATGGACATATCGATAGTTGTACCGCTTTTTAATGAAGATGAATCGTTGCCGCATTTGGCCGAATGGATAACCCGAGTGATGGACGAGAACCATTTTACCTACGAGGTATTGATGATTGACGACGGTAGCAAAGACCACTCTTGGGAGGTGATAGAACGGCTTGCCGCCGAAAATTCTTGTTATAAAGGTGTGAAATTCCGTCGAAACTACGGCAAATCCGCCGCCCTCAACGTCGGTTTCTCCCACGCTCAGGGCGATGTGGTTATAACCATGGACGCCGACTTGCAGGACAGTCCCGACGAAATCCCCGAACTGTACCGTATGATAAAAGAGGAAGGTTACGACCTTGTGTCGGGATGGAAAAAGAAACGCTACGATTCCAAATTGGCTAAAAATCTGCCTTCCAAGCTGTTCAACGCTACCACACGCCGCATGTCGGGTATCAAACTGCACGACTTCAACTGCGGACTTAAGGCCTACCGCCACGATGTGGTGAAAAGCATAGAGGTGTACGGCGAAATGCACCGCTACATTCCTGTGATTGCCAAATGGGCAGGATTTACCAAAATAGGCGAGAAAGTGGTGCAGCACCGCAAACGCGAGTTCGGAACCACAAAGTTTGGCATGAACCGTTTTGTGAACGGTTACCTCGACCTTATTTCCATCATGTTCATCTCCAAATTCGGCAAACAGCCCATGCATTTCTTCGGATTTATAGGCTCCTTTGCTTTCCTGCTCGGATTTGTGGCATTTGTGGTGGTGGCAATTCAGAAAATAGCCGGAGTAATATACATTACCAAAAGCGCATATTTCTACCTTTCCATGTTCTTTATGTTGCTTGGGGTATTGCTTTTTGTCACAGGATTTCTGGCCGAACTCGTATGTCGCAACTCATCAACACGCAATGCCTATCTTATTGAAAAGGAACTGCTTGACAAATAAAGAACTGCAATGAGAGACTTTTCGGGCTACAGCCTTTTCCTTGACCGCGACGGTGTTATCAACCAACGAATTATAGGTGGCTATGTAACACGTACCGAGGATTTTATACTCATCAACGGGGTGTTGGAGGCTATGAAGACTTTTGCCCATGTCTTCAACCGTATATTTATTGTAACCAACCAGCAAGGCATTGGCAAATGTCTGATGACGGAAGACGATTTGTCGCTGATACACAATGCTTTCGTCAAAGATGTGGATGCCTACGGCGGACGTATAGACAAAATTTACCATTGTCCAAAACTGAAATCGGAGCATAGTTTCTACCGCAAACCGCATATTGGCATGGCATTGCGCGCACGCAAGGACTTCCCGGATGTAAATCTGAAGAAATCCGTTATGGTTGGCGATAGTCAGAGCGACATGGAATTCGGGCATAATGCGGGAATGACGACGGTGCTTGTCGGCGATGAGCCGCAAATCGCCCGCGAAAATCCGAAAATAGTTGATTATTACTTCCCTACGCTTTACGACTTTAGTTTGGAGTTGGTAACAAAGAAATAAACCGTTTTTACAATGCATTATTCGAAATTTTGTATCTCAGGCTTCATGGCAAAGAAAAAAATGACGATGTTGCACAATATTTCGCTTGAAATGCAGTTACAATTATTTCGAAACTTGATTTAAAACATAGAAGAACTGACCTCATGAGACGTGCACTGATTTTTGTAACCGCTTTGCTGATGGTAGTTACCCACACACGGGCACAGGAATTCAGGTGCACGGTGAATATCAATGCACAACAGGTGCAAACCAACGAGAAAAAGGTCTTCGAGACCATGAAACAGGCCATTGAGGAATTTGTAAACAACCGAAAATGGACTAACGTTGAATTTGAACAGTACGAAAAGTTGGAATGTAATATCAGTCTGATAATCAGCGAACAAACCTCGCTGACTGATTTCGGCGGACAGCTCAGCGTGCAGTTGCGCAGGCCGGTTTACAACTCCAACTATACCACTGGTCTTATTAACTTTGTGGAACCCGACTTTCAGTTTTCTTTCAACGAGAGCCAGCCTTTGGAATTCGACCCCAACACATTCTATTCCAATCTGTCCATGACCTTGGGCTATTACCTTTACATAATGCTCGGCATGACTTTCGACTCATACGGGCTGATGGGAGGGGAGCCGTTTTTCGAGACGGCACAGACCATAGTACAGACGTCCAACAAATCAGGTTATCGCGGATGGAAAACCACCGACGGACAGAAGACACGCTACTGGTGGATGGAAAACCACACCAATCCCAACTATCAAACACTGCGTCAGGCATATTACTATTACCACCGCATGGGCCTCGACATGATGACCAAAGACCAGACCGAAGCCCGGAAAAACATTGTTCAGGCTTTGCAATTGGTTCAGCAGACGAACAAAAAACGCACCAATCTGCTTTGTGTACAGATGTTTATGGACGTTAAAATCTCTGAGTTGGTGAACATTTTCACCCCAGCTCCGCAGGAGGAGAAAAAACAAGTGTACAACCTCGTGCGCGAGATAAGTCCCATCAACCTGTCGAAAATAAAAGATTTCAACCAATAATAAAAACCACAATTTCACAACATGACACAAATACCAATCAGCAAAGAAACAATCGCAAAGATTGCCAAGGAGAACAAGATAGAAAATCCGGGACGCGCTTCCATACGCGAAATGCGTAAGATGATACAGGACATAGAGGCCGCTACAGGCATACGCTATGTCAAAATGGAAATGGGCATACCCGGACTGCCGGCACCACAAGTAGGGGTGGAGGCTCAGATTGAGGCATTGCGCAACGGCGTGGCTTCCATCTATCCCGAAATATACGGCACCGCCGATTTCAAGAAAGAGGCCGCACGTTTCGTAAAGAATTTCCTCGACATCGACGTTACCCCCGACTGCTGCGTACCCACCGTAGGTTCCATGCAGGCAGGTTTCGCATCGTTCCTCACCCTCACACGCTACGACAAAAACAAGACCAAAGTGCTGTTCATCGACCCGGGTTTCCCCGTGCAGAAACAGCAGTGCCGCGTGCTGGGCATACCGATGAAGACTTTCGACGTTTACGAATACCGTGGCGACAAGCTTCGCGACAAGCTTGAAGAGGAGCTCAAGGACGGCGACGTGTCATGTCTTATCTACAGCAGTCCCAACAACCCCGCATGGTTCTGTTTCACCGACCACGAGCTGCGTATCATAGGCGAGATGGCCAACAAATACGGTGTGGTGGTGCTCGAGGACGACGCCTATTTCCTGATGGATTTCCGCAAGGACTACAGTGTTCCCGGCAAGGCTCCGTTCCAACCCACAGTGGCCAAATACACCGACCGCTACGTGCTTATGATTTCGGGCTCCAAATCGTTCAGCTACGCCGGCGAGCGTATAGCCATGATGATTTGCAGCCCAATGCTGTACAATATGGAATGTCCCGACCTGGCCCGATACTACAGCCAGACACAGCTGGGACGCGCCCTGATTTTCGGCACGCTGTACTGCCTCAGCTCCGGCACGGCACACTCGGTGCAATACGCTATGGCGGCAATGCTGAAAGGCGCCAACGACGGCACTTTCAATTTCGTCAAGGATATAAAAGAATACGGCGAAAAAGCCCATATAATGAAGAAAATGTTCACCGACAACGGTTTCTATATCGTTTACGACAAGGATATGGGCGAAGACATCGGCGACGGCTTCTATTTCACATTCTGCTATCCGGGCATGGATGGCGTAGAGTTGCTTAACGCACTGATACAGTACGGTATAAGCGCAATAGCCCTCGACATCACCGGCAGCCACAAGCAGGGCATCAGGGCTTGCGTGGCACTCGTGCTCCGCGACCAGTTCCCCGACTTGAAAGAACGTCTGGAGAAATTTCACGAAGACCACCCGTTTTAGTGGAAAGGTTGAAATTATGCCTTCGGCTGTGGATTTCAATTCTCCTGCTCGCTGAAGCACGCAAATCGTGTAGATTAGTTATGCCTTCGGCAAGCTCAGGTACTGGAAACGCAGGGGTGGAAGAGCCTGTCTAAAGCATCTGCAAAAACACAAATAAGTGGGGAGAAGTGTAGTCTTACAACGCTTTTCCCCACTTATTTATGCAATGCATGCGGCCAAATTTGGAGTGTAACTCCAAATTTGGCCAGTTTTTAAATCCTTTTTCCCTCTCTTTGCCACACCTATTTTGCGGCAGTTGAAAAAAAGTTTCCCGCATTCAGGATTTTTTTCGTATTTTTGCACCTGCTTACGCGAGATATGTAAGCGGCAAGAAAAGCATTGCTTTATTGTCCCATGTTAGTAATTTCGCCAAAGTTAAAGCTGAGGACGGAGCATTTTGCTTTCGCTTGATGTATGCTACTACCACGGCATACCTTCAGGCGTGAGGCATGTTCCTACAAGACCGTTCCAGAAGGGTGTTTGGCGATACCTACAAGAATACGGCAGAAGTACATAAGTCTCATGCCTTTCTTTTTTATAGTTTAATCCCTGTTGGAGGCTTGGGGGGATGGAGAAAATAAAACAAATGACGCGCCGGGAATACTTGTTTTCCATAATTGAAAAGGACAACTCAAATTCTTTGAGCAGCAAAATTTATGATACAGTAATGCTTGTTTTGATTATTGCAAGTATTATACCTTTGATGTTCCGCACTCAAAACCAAGTGTTTTTGTGGATAGACCGGGTATCGGTAACAGCTTTCATCATAGATTATATTTGTCGTTGGATTACAGCGGATTACAAATTTCCCAAACGAAAAAAGATTGTAGCTTTTATAACATATCCTTTATCATGGTAGATTCCAGAGCAAAACGCAACTCAATTTTTCAAAGATAAGAAAAAGATTTCACGTGGTGAAAAAAAACTGATTTTTTTTCGTGGCCTCTTGTTGA
>CAJOEN010000018.1 GCA_905233475.1 uncultured Bacteroidales bacterium | reverse complement strand
GGGTTTCGTTCATCTGGCCGAACACCATGGTACATTTGGAGTCTCTAACGGCTTCGGGGTCTATCTTGCTGAGGTCCCAGCCACCTTCTTCCATACTTTTGGCGAATTCGTCGCCGTATTTTATAACGTTAGCCTCGATCATTTCGCGGAGCAGGTCGTTACCTTCACGGGTACGTTCGCCCACGCCGGTGAACACCGACATACCGCTGTATTTCTTGGCTATGTTGTTGATAAGCTCTTGGATAAGCACTGTCTTTCCTACGCCGGCGCCGCCGAACAGACCGATTTTACCGCCCTTGAGGAAGGGTTGGATAAGGTCGATAACCTTGATACCGGTGTACAGGATTTCCTGGCTGGTGGAGAGGTTCTCGAATTTCGGGGGTTCGCGGTGTATGCCGTAGCGTTTCTCGTGCTGAGGTTCGGGCATTCCGTCGATGGTGTTGCCGATAACGTTGAACAAACGGCCGTTGATGTTTTCGCCCACGGGCATTGAGATAGGACCGTTCAGGGATTCAACGTCCATGCCGCGTTGCAGACCGTCGGTGGTGTCCATTGCTATGCAGCGCATGGTGTTTTCTCCGATATCGTGCTGACATTCCAAAATAACTTCGGCTCCGTTGCTTTTTTTCACCTTCAGCGCATCATAGATGTTGGGGAGTTGCACTCCGTCTTCGAAAGTTACATCTACCACAGCACCAATGATTTGTGATATTTTTCCTTTGCTGATTTTATCCATATTTAACTTTATTTTTATTCTCTGATTAGGATTGCGAAATTACGATTTTTTTTTCATTTTTCAGCCATTTTTCGAAAAAAAATATTTCAACAATATTCAATTTTTTGAATTACACCAATTTATAAATTTTGCCGGGCAAAAACTTGCACACGTTTTTCAACTCAAGGGTAAGCAATGTCTTGGCAATTTTTGGTAAAGAGAGGTCGCAAAGCGAACTTATTTCGTCGATGGTGAGTTCCTTGTGCTGAAGCAAAAGGTCGTAGATAAGTTTTTCTTCGCCCACAAGTTCTTGAAACAACGACTGTTGCACAGCTTTTTGGCTTTTCTTGCGTTTCCATCCGGTGATGTAGAAAATATCGTCGGTGGAGGTGAGCAGATTGGCTTTATTGCTGCGTATCAGCATATTGCACCCCTCGGAGTAGGTGTCGTTTATCCGTCCGGGCAGGGCAAACACGTCGCGGTTGTAGCTGTTGGCGATTTCGGCTGTGATTAGTGCCCCGCCTTTTTTTGCCGACTCCATAACCACCACCACGTCGGAGAGCGCCGCTATGATGCGGTTGCGGGCAGGGAACAGGCCGGGGTCGAGCTTGGTGTTGGAAGGGAACTCGGTGAGCAGTCCGCCGTTGGCAATCATCTCCTTGGCAAGATTGCGGTTTTGGGCGGGATATATCAGGTTGAGTCCGTGCCCCAATACGCCAACGGTAGGAAGCCCGTTGTTCAACGCCGCCTGATGCGAGGCGCTGTCGATACCATACGCCAAGCCGCTGACAATGAGCATATTCTCCGACGACAGTTCTTTCACCAGCTGCTCGGTGGCCGAACGCCCGTAGTCGGTGGCCTTGCGCGAGCCCACGATGCTCAGCGTCTTGCTGCAGTTGAGGTCGGCGTTGCCTTTATAATATAATAGTATAGGGGTATCGTCGCAGTCGGGGCGTTTCAGGCGCTGCGGATAGTCGGCGTCGTCGACAAAAAGTATGCGTATGTCGTTTTTGGTGACAAATTCCATCTCCTGTTCTGCGGCGGGAAACATGGCCTTTTCCAAGATATGGTCTACGATGGCTCGTTTGCCGAAAGTGGCCTCGAGGGCTTTGCGGTTTTCCTTGAAAAGCTCTTCGGGGTCGGGATAGAGCTCGAGAATCTGGCGGGCGGTCTTCCCACCCACCCCCGGTATCATGGTCAAGGCTATTTGGTAGAGACGGTTCATATTGTTTCTCCTTTGGTTTGCATTATTGATGAAAGGTAGGCCAATGTCGCGAACGAGGTGTCGAGTTTTTCCATGGCGACCTTTTTCGGCAGCCAGCACACTTGGTCGATGCCCTCTTCGGTTTGGGGCGTAAGAATTTGGTCTTCGGACGTTTGCATATCGTACCACGACGTCTGTTTAAGAATCCACTCGCCGTCGAGGGGATAAACGTGGTAGGTTTTGGCAATAAGGCTGCCGATAGTGAGGTTGGCGACGCCGGTTTCCTCATTTACTTCGCGCAATGCGGCGGTGCCAATTGTTTCACCTTTCTCAACATGGCCTTTGGGCAAATCCCACATGCCGTTGCGGCGGATAAGCAGTAGCTCGGACTTGCCGTTGCCGACAACACCCCCCGCAGCTTTGTGTATGGTTAGCATATTGAGGCATTTCCGAAAAAGCTGTATTATAGGACGATGACACACCACAATAAGGTTCATCGGACGGTTTTCCGACACAAATTCGGAAAAAATTTTGTCAAGATGGTCATCGGTACGAAAAAAATATTCTTTGTCGAGTGCAAAAGGGGGGATTTTTTGTTCCGAAAGCACAAAAGAAACGAAATTGAACCTAAAAAAAACGGTGAAATTATCCATATTTTCCACTTTTTGAAATTGCTGTATCATCTGTAAATCAGTTGTGTTGAAAAAAAACGAACAAAAATTTTTGTTTTTCAGTTTTGAGTATTGCAAAATTACGTATTTTTGCAATATGAAACAAATTGAAGAAATAGCACAAACTACGGCGAAGTTTTTACTTCAGGTAAAAGCCATAAAACTTAACAACAACAACCCTTTTACATGGGCTTCGGGACGTAAGTCTCCAATATATTGCGACAACCGCGTAACCCTTTCGTATCCCGAGATACGCACGTACATACGTCAGCGTTTTGTTGACGCCATTACAGAGAAATTTGGCGACATCGACGTGATAGCGGGCGTGGCCACCGGGGGCATACCGCAAGGCGTGCTTGTGGCACAGGACTTGGGTAAACCATTTGTTTATGTCCGTCCCGAAGAGAAAAAACACGGACTTACCAACCAGATAGAAGGTTATATCAGTGAGGGACAGTCTGTTGTGGTTGTCGAAGATCTTGTTTCCACAGGCAAGAGCAGCCTTGTTGCCGTAAAAGCCCTGCGCGACCACGGTTGCCGCGTGAAAGGCATGGTTGCCATTTTCACCTACGGACTTAAAGTGTCCGAAGAGGCTTTTGCCAATGAGAATGTGGATCTCATCACCCTTACGAACTACGACAGCCTTATAAAAGTGGCTACCGAGGAGAACTACATTTCCGAAGACGACCAGCTCTCGCTGAAGAAATGGCGTAAAGACCCCGAAAAATGGTCTGAAGAACACATGAACCAATAGCTCGTGCCATGACCATAGAAAGTAAAAAAACGCTGATAAACGCTTCTGCAGAGAAGATTTTCAACTTTGTAAGCGATTTCAACAATTTCAGCAGCATGATGCCCCCGCAAGTGGAGGGCTGGCAGACCGACGGCAATACCTGTTCGTTCAAGGTCAGCGGCTTTATGCAGATAACCCTCGAAATGGTGGAACGCACACCTTTCTCCAAAGTGGTTGTGGCACCAGCGGCAGGCTCGGGAAGCCCCATGCCTTTCAAAGTGTTTATCGAGATGAAAGAGAAAGACGCGCAAACCGACACCCGTATTGCTTTCGACATAGACGCCAACCCAATGATGGTGATGATGATAAAAGGCAAGGCAAAAGACGCCCTGGACATGATGGCCGACCGACTGAAATACTTTATCGAAAACCAATAACAACATGAAAGTCCTCGACAAGAACTTCAAGCCCTACATGTCGCAAAACGAGATTGCCGACATAGTAGCCAACGTCGCAAAAAAGATAAACAACGACCTGCGCGACAAAAACCCGCTGTTTTTGTCGGTACTCAACGGAAGCTTTATGTTTGCCGCCGACCTGCTACGCGCCTTGGATTTCGACGCCCAGATTTCTTTTGTTAAGATGTCGTCGTACAGCGGCACCGACACCACAGGTAATGTGAAACAGCTTATAGGCCTAAATGAAGACCTTACGGGACGCACTGTTGTGATAATTGAAGATATAGTGGATACCGGCATATCTATGGAAAAAATTCTCGCCCTGCTGAAAGAGAAAAATCCCGCCGAAGTGAGGGTGTGTACTTTCTTTTTCAAACCCGGCAAGTTCCAAAAGGACTTCAAAATCGACTACGTAGGCAAATCCATAGCCGATGACTTTATTGTTGGCTACGGCCTTGATTACGACGGTTACGGACGTAATCTAAATGGAATTTATGTTATTGATAATCAGTAATTACTAATGTTAAAAATCAGATGTTATGAATTTAAAAGAAAAAAGAAATATGTTTCTGACAATATTGGGGTCGTCGTTGCTTATAATAGCAATGCTGTTGCTTCTTCCTTTCATGGTTACCATGGACAACAAATTTCCGTATTGGCTCATCAATGTAATCATTCTTTTCTTCCTGATACTGATAAACTACAACGCATTCAGGATGTGGCGTTTGAAAGACGACCCAAAAGAAACCGAAAAAACAAATAACAACGACGTGGAGTTTGAAATTAAAGACTCTGCCGAAGAGTAACCCAACATTTTCTTTATTTTTTTTGAGATGAAAAAACAGGACTGTATTCTAATATTGTGCGTTGCCGCAGTGCTGGCACCGTTTTTTATACCTGCCACCGGCTTTTACAAAACTTTTGAGTATCTCACCAACGAGCATCCGTTCCTGATGAGCTTTGCCAAGTTCGCCATCCTCTCCACCCTTGGCGAGATGATCGGCCTGCGCATTAGCAAAGGAGTTTATTACGAAAAAGGTTTCGGACTGCTGCCGCGCATGATAGTGTGGGGCTTCCTCGGTATGGGTATATGCATGTCCATGATGATTTTCAAGGCAGGTATAGTAAACGTGATAGGCGTTATTGCCGCCGACAGCAGCGCCAATGTTCCTGACTCCATCGCCAATATCAGCAACATTTTCAAAGGCGACCTCAGCTGGGGCAAGGTGGGCATAGCTTTCTGCGTAAGCGTGGCCATGAACTCTATCTTTGCACCTGTGTTTATGACTTTGCACAAAATCACCGACACCCACATACTTACCAACGGCGGAACCCTCGGCGGTTTCTTCCGTCCCATCAAGATGCGGCACATCATAACCCACCTTAACTGGGATGTGCAGTGGAATTTCGTGATAAAGAAAACCATACCTCTGTTCTGGTTTCCGGCACACACCATCACTTTTCTGCTGCCGGGACAGTTCCAGGTGCTCTTTGCCGCACTGCTCGGAGTGGCGCTGGGTGTGATTTTAGCTATTGCCAACAACAAAAAATAAGGTCTCGGCGGAAAGCGAAAGCCCTGTAACGAAGGGTTTCCGTGCATACGAGGCAATACATTGTTATATGAAGAAAGTTCTTTTTATAGTCGTGGCCTGCTGCCTGCTCAACGCAGTGCATAGCACCGAAAAAGATACCGTCCCATTGCAGAAAAAATGGGGCTACTCCTTGTCGGGATTTGTTAGTCCTCAACTGTTTTACGACACCCGTCAAGTGGTTAGCGGACGCGAGGATATGATGCTTTTCTACCCCAAGCCCATACAGATCGACGCCAACGGCAACGACATCAACGCCACCCCCAACCTTAACATGCTGGCCATATCCACACGTCTGGCCTTGAGTTTCTGGGCTCCCGACGTGCTTGGCGCCAAGACCTCGGCATACATCGAGGGCGATTTCACCGGCGCCACCGACGCCAGTATCAACTTGCTGCGTCTGCGACACGCCTACATCGACATGAAATGGCGTTCCACCGAACTGCTTATGGGGCAGTACTGGCATCCGATGGTGGTGCACGAGATAATGCCCGGCACACGTCCGCTGAACATGGGCGCGCCTTTCCATCCCTACGCCCGCTTTGTGCAGACACGACTGTCGCAACGTATAGGCAAGATGGAGCTTCTGGGCGTGGCGGCCTTCCAGCTCGACAACAAAAGCGCCGGCCCCGACGGCGGAAGCACCAAATACCTGAAAGCCACCACGATACCCGAACTCAACTTCCAGATGCGCTACCGCGGCCAACGGCTGTTTCTGGGTGCTGCATATCATCTGCTGGTGATAAAGCCTCGCCTTTCGGTGACGGATTCGCTGGGAGACGTTTACAAAGCCACGGCCACAGTGCCGTCGCACAGCTTCACGGTTTTCGGAAAATACGAGTTCCCGCATTTCAGCCTGCGGTCGCAGGTGGTGTGGGGCAACAACTTGAGTTCCATTTCCATGCTTGGAGGTTACATCGAAACTCCTTTTGATGAGGCTTCGAAAATCTATTCCTACACACCTTTCGGCTGCACCACGGCATGGGTGGATTTCGGCAAAAGCACCGGAAAATGGCGTTACGGAATTTTTATGGGCTACGGCGTAAACAACGATTTCGGCAAGACGCTGGAACATGGCAGCACGGTGTATGGCCGCGGTTTCGAGATAGAGAGTCTGTGGCGAGTGCAGCCTCGAATAGCCTTCTACCCGAGGGAGAAATTCGGACTGTTTTTCGAGGTGGAATATACCAATGCCACATACGGTGTTAAAGAAACCCTTGGCGGCGCCTTTCGTTACAAAACAGACCACAGTGTGGCCAACACTCGTTTCATACTTTCCGCCATTTACAATTTCTGACAACAAAAACAGTTACAATACCGCTATATTTAAAGAAAAATCGTATCTTTGCAAAAAAAACAGACACAATGCTGAGCAGACATTTTCTTCGTTCCAAAGTTCTACAGACATTATATTCATGCAATGTTTCCGACAAAAACGACATTAGTGTTGTTGAAAAAAACTTCATGCACAATGTTGGAAGTCTCAATCGTTTAGGTATCAACCAATTGTATGCTCTTGTGCATCTAAGGAATTTTGTGGCAAACTTTATTGAGGAGGGAAAACAAAAATTTATCCCTTCCGAAGAGGAGAAAAATCCAAATATGCGGTTTGTGGACAACGCTTTTATACGTCAGATTGCAGAAAACAGCGCTTTCCGTGCGCTTTGCGCCGAAATGAAACCCGACCTTTCGGGCGAAGATTCCATTTTCCGCAAACTGTACGCCTCTATACGCGAAACAGAAAGGTATAAGGAATATATGAGGGCTTCCGAAACCGATTACGAAAAAGACAGGAATTTCGCCATAGATGTGTTCAAAGTGATAGTGAACGACGAAAACCTAATGGACCATTTCAACGATGAGTCGATATTTTGGGAATCGGACTATATGCAGACTGCCCAGCACATGCTTTCGATACTGAAAAAAATAGAAGCCACTTGGAGTGTGACCGACCCATTGCCACTTGTTTTCGACAAAACATCGCAAAAGGAGTCCGACGATTTGAATTTTGCCAAAGAACTGCTAAACCACTCCCTGCTGTCGTGGGACGAACATGTGGAAATAATCACCAAAAACCTCAACCACTGGGAGTACGACCGTGTGCCGGTAATCGATATTATTCTGATAAAGATGGCAATAACGGAATTTATCAATTTCCCATCCATACCCGAACCCGTAACTATCGACGAATACATAGAGCTTTCCAAGGAATTCAGCACCGACCGTAGCAAGCTGTTTATCAACGGTATACTGGACCGCATACAGATAGAACTGCGTGCCAAAGGCAAAATTCAGAAAAGCGGGCGCGGACTGTACCAACCAACCGACGAACAAGAACAACCCTTTTAGGCCATGAAAAAAAATACGAATCTCATATTGCTGACAATTACTGCAATAGCCCTGCTTTTTGTGGGTTGCGGCGGCAATACTTCAGATATTGACACAAGTTTGATAAGCAATCCCAATACCGCTTCGGGCGTGGACAAAGATGCCAAAATGCCTATTATAAAATTTGAAAAGGAGCAACACGATTTCGGACGACTGTCGAAAGGCGAGGTGGTGAGCTACAGTTTCAAATTTACCAACACGGGTAACGCCGACCTTATAGTTAAGGAATGTACCGCCACCTGCGGTTGCACCGTAGCCGACTACCCGAAAAACAATGTCAAACCCGGCGAAAAGGGCTTTATCACAGTGACTTTCAATTCGGCCAACAAACGCGGGCAGCAAATGCAGACCGTTACCGTAGGCACCAACGCACAGCCATCGCGCTACATACTGAAAATCATTGCACAAGTGGAAAATTAAATAACAGTATAAACACAAAAACATTTGTAAAACATGAACATTTTAAGCATTTTTTTGCAAGCACAACCTCAGGCACAGGGTCAGGGATTTTGGGTAGTGATGATAGCTTTCATAGCCATCTTCTATCTGTTTTTGATTCGTCCGCAGCAGAAACGCCAGAAAAAGGAACGCGAATTCCGCGAAAACCTTAAAAAAGGCGACCGTGTTGTAACCAGCGGCGGCATCCACGGTAAAGTGCACGAAATCAACGACAATACAATAGTCATTGACATTGCCAACCAAGTGTACATCACCGTAGAAAAGAATTTTATACAGCCTTACGTAGAACCCAAGGCCAACGAAACGAGAAAATAAAAGACACTTAGGAACACACTCTGTACAGGGTGTGTTCTTTTTCATGCAAGGATTACCGATGACCCACAAAACCAAACGGACGATAATAGACTTTTTCAGCAACCACAACCTGCGTGCGTTTTTGGTTTGTTTGCTGATAACCTGCGTGGCGTGGGTACTTATGTCGCTGTCGGAGATTCAATCCATGCGCCATACACATACGCTACGTTTCTCCGGCTACGACCAAAACCGTTATGCCATACAAGCCGACACCACCATTACGATAGAAATAAATGGCACAGGTTTTGAACTGCTGAAAACGGTGATGTGGGAAAAGGCACCAGCTATAACTATCGACCTCAAAGGGCACCGCCTTAGGCATCGCAACAGCATTGCCACCGCCGACCTCGAAAAGGAAATTCTTGCGCAACTCAACCTCTTCGACAATCAAAAAATACGTTTTTCCGAAGACTCCATAGTGTTTTGGCTCAATGCTCGCAACTCCAAGAAAGTTAAGGTTGATATATCCGACATCGATTTTGAGTTTGCGCCGCAGTATGGAATATACGGCAATATAGCCATAAGTCCCGAATTTATAACCATTTATGGCGACACTACCTCGCTTGCGGCTATACAAAAGGTTGAGGTGGTGAAAACAAAAATCAGCAATATCGATGCCGACAGCACCTATACCGTAGCCCTGAAGCCCGTGTGGAAACACTACAGCGATACATACGCCAACGCCGAAAAGGTTAGAATACGCGTCCCCGTGGAGCGTTACACCGAGGCTGATTATACAGTGCCTATAGAATTTGTGTTTCGCGATACTTCGGTTCACGCCAAGGTATATCCGCCAACTGCCGAAATTACCTGCAAGGTAGCTATTAAGGACTACAAAACTATTACCGCCGACAGCTTTCGAGCCAATGTGTTTTGCGAAAACCTACACCGTCAGGACACTTTGCCAATAACAGTGTCGAGTTTTCCTGAGAATGTGCGCATTTCCAAAATAAGCCCCGAATATGTGCAGTATGTCGTCATCAAATAAACCGCTTAGGGTTGGAATCACCGGCGGCATAGGTAGCGGCAAGTCCACCGTAGCACAGTGCTTCGAAAGTCTTGGCGTCCCTTGTTTTTGTGCCGACAGGGTGGCTTCGGATTACTATAATGACGAGGACTTCCGCATGCAGCTGCACTCAATTTTTGACGACGGAGTTTTCGACAGCAGTGGCCTTCCCGACAAAAAAGCCATAGCCGCCATAGTCTTCAGCGACAAAGCGAAATTAGAGCAACTCAACAGCCTTGTCCACCCTCGCGTAATGCGCGATTTCGAAAAGTGGTTGCAGAAAAGAGCCGATGTTCCGTACGTGCTTTTCGAAAGCGCAATAATTTTCGAAAGCAATCTGCAAAGATATTTCGACAAGATAATATGCGTTTGTGCACCCATCGACCTAAGAATGCGCCGCATAATAAAACGCGACACCACTACGGCTGTGCTTGCTCGACAACGTATTGATAATCAGATTTCTGATGAATGGAAAGCTCTCAACTCTGATTATGTGGTGCGGAATCGATATGGTCCCAAACGTAGGCAACAGTCGGTAGAAAAAATTCATGCAAAAATACTTAAAAACCTTATATGAATATGAAAAAAAGAATGTTTGCTTTGGCACTTGCGATAGGCGTGCTTTTGGGAATATCACCAGTGATGGCACAAAATGGCGACGGACAGTCGGATTGCGACAAGTGGGTAAACTCCACCGTAGCCAAACTTACACTCGAAGAGAAAATTGGGCAACTTATAATAGCCCGTGTGCCTACGAAGACGGCCACAAAAAAAGCGAAAAAGGCGTTTCGCGAAAGCATTGTGAAATACAAGGTTGGTGGATTGTGTTTTTTTTCAGGGAAATGTGAAGAGCAGCTTTCGCAAACCAAAGAATATCAGCAGCTTTCGCAACTGCCTCTGCTCATCTGCATAGATGCGGAGTGGGGCTTGGGAATGCGCCTCACCGACGCCTACTCCTTTCCGCGTCAGATGATGATGGGCGCCATGACCAACGATACTCTGATTTACCGTATGGCCGATGCCGTAGCACAGCAGTGCAAAAAAATGGGCATACACGTAAATTTCGCACCTTGCGTTGATGTAAACTCAAACCCTTTGAATCCTGTTATTGGCGCGCGCTCTTTCGGCGAAAATCCGGAGCTTGTGGCAAGCAAAAGCCTGCAATATGTGCGCGGCCTTCAGAATAACGGCATTATAGCCGTAGCAAAACATTTCCCCGGACACGGCAACACCGATGTGGACAGCCACCTTGACCTGCCTGTGGTAAAACAGTCGAAGAAAGAGATAAGTTCCTGTCATTTAATGCCCTACAAAACCATGATAAAATCAGGGGTAAAAGGTATTATGATAGCACATCTTCAGGTGGATGCCTACGAACAGCAGAAAAATCTCCCGTCTTCGCTTTCAAAAGCTATTGTAGAAATGTTGCTGCGTAATGAACTGAATTATAACGGATTGATTTTTAGTGATGGACTTGATATGAAGGCTGTAACCAAAAACTACAAAAACGGCGAGGCCGAGCTGAATGCACTTTTGGCTGGAATAGACGTACTTTTGCTTCCTGATGATGTCGAAAAAGCGATTGCGCGTATAAAAACAGCCGCTGAAAACGACAGCAAATTGCAGGGCATTATAGATAAGAAGTGTCGTAAGATATTGAGAGCCAAATATAACTGTGGCGCTGTGGGTTGGAAATCAAAGAAACTGTCGGTGCCTGACCAGAGCGATTGGCAGAATTGCGAGGATATAACACGGCAGATAGCACGTGAGGCCGTTACGCTTATAAGAAATACCGACAACATCGTTCCTGTGAGAAACATTACGGGCAAGCGTATTGTGTCGGTAAATGTCGGGTGTGCCTATGGGACCAAGGCCACAACTTTTACCAATACGATAGACCGTTTCGCAATATGTGAGCATTTCTTCTTCAACGACAGTATTATTGGCAATGGCGTATCTTTTGCCGATACGCTTGGCAAATGCGACATTGCCTTGGTTACCGTTTACGCATACAGCAATCCCACATCGGGCAAAAACTACGGCATTACCAAGGAAATATCTTACATAATAGATTCGGTGAACAAATACTCCAATAAGGTGATTGTTAATATTTTAGCTTCGCCTTACTGTATCGGACGCTTCAATCTTGAGCAGATGCCCGACGCGGTAATGATAGGCTATCAGAACATCTCTGTCATGCAGAAAGCTACTGCCGAAGCCATTTTCGGAGCCATACCGGTGAAGGGCAGGCTGCCCGTTACGGTGAAAATTTTCAAAGAGGGTACACAAATCCACACCGAAAAGATACGTATGGACGAATTGCCGTTGGCGCAAACGCCTTACAACAACGTCCATTTCCGCAGAGTGGATTCATTGGCCATCGACGGTATAAGGCAAAAGGCATATCCGGGCTGTCAGATTCTTGTGGCCAAGGACGGCAACATAATTTTCAACAAATCCTACGGAACTCTAACATACGACTCCTCGTCGCCAAAGGTGGACAACAACACCATGTACGACCTTGCGTCGCTGACCAAAGTTACGGCCACCACCATCGCTGTGATGAAACTCGTTGATACAAAGAAGATTAAACTTACCGACCCACTGTCGCGATACCTACCATATCTCAAAAATACGGACAAAGACAAAATAACCATACTCGAAGCCTTGAGCCATATTGCAGGTTTTCAGGCTTTTATGCCATTTTGGAAAGATGTTGTAATAAACGGCGGTCTCGACAGAAATGTCTTTGAAACAAATCCCACCGACATTAGCGAGTTCACCCCCTTTGTGGACAATGTTTACGTGTGTAAGAAATATCGCGATGAAGTTTTGCATAAGATAGCCAACAGCAGTCTTCTGCCCGAAAAAAAATACCTTTACAGCGATTTCGGTTTCATACTGCTGGCCGATTTGGTGGAGCGTGTCAGCGGACAGTCGCTCGACATTTTCATGTTCCAGCATTTCTACCAGCCTTTGGGCATGGGCAGAACCGCTTTCAACCCTCTGTACAGCGGTTTCGACAAGGCTAATATAGCTCCTACCGAAAACGACACCCGTTTCCGTAAGACTCAGATACACGGTACGGTACACGACGAAAATGCCGCTCTGATGGGTGGTGTGGCAGGTCATGCCGGACTTTTTTCCAACGCAACCGACGTAGCAAAACTTTGCCAAATGCTGCTCAACAATGGCACTTATGCCGGACAGCGTTATCTTTCGGAAAGCATTGTAAAAACCTTCAACAGCCGTCATTTTGAGAAACAGAACAATCGAAGAGCCTTGGGTTTTGATAAACCGTTGATACAAGGTAAATCGTCCCACTGTGCCCCCGAGGCCTCGCAGAAAAGTTTCGGTCATTCGGGATTTACTGGCACTTTCGTTTGGGTGGATCCGGAATATGACCTGATATACATATTCCTCTCCAACCGTGCCTACCCCGATGTCAGCACCAACAAGTTGGCAAAACTGAATATCCGAACCAATATACAAACAGAGATATACGAAGCTATTAAAAACAAAAAATAGTCAATTATGGGAGCTTGGAAATGGATAATAGGAGGGCTTGGCTGGGCCGTGGGTGGACCCATCGGCGCATTGATTGGAATTGCAATCGGCTCGTTTGCCGAAGGGCATAACTCTTCCAACACAAACCAAGATACTAAAAGTTCCTCATCGAACGGCAGTGGTCCACATAAATTTCGTTCCACACAAAACGACATATCTGTGTCGCTTTTGGTGCTTACAGCAGCCATTATGAAAGCCGATGGCAAAGTGCTGAAATCGGAACTTAACTACGTTAAAAGGTACCTTACCGACACCTTTGGCACAGTAAAAGCCCAAGAACTGCTCACGCTGCTGCGCGACCTTCTGCAAAAAAATATCGACATAGTTGCGGTTTGCAATCAGATACGTATGAACACAACTTTCAGCACGAGGGTGAACATACTCGACTACCTTTTTGGAATAGCCTACGCCGACGGACACTGCTCCGTGGAGGAAAATCAAATGCTGAATCGCATAGCACGTCTGTTGCACATTAGCGACACATACGTGTATTCTATACGCTCGCGCCACGCCGGCACACGAAGCGGCAGCTACTCCTACAGCGGCAGCACTTCCACTGGCAAAGACCCCTACGCCGTTTTGGGTATCGACAAAAACGCCACCGACGACGACGTGAAAAAAGCCTATCGCCGACTGGCAATGAAATACCACCCCGACCGCGTGGAAACCATGGGCGAGGAGATAAAACGCAACGCCGAAAAGCAATTCAAAGAAATCAACGAGGCATACGAAATCATTAAAAGAGAACGCAATTTGAGCTGAACACCAGACCTTTTGCAAAAAAACACAATAATCTGCGAAAAAAAACGTATCTTTGCAAACCGAAATCAAAAACATCATAAAACATGAACGACCTATCGAAAAATTGCTTGGACGAAGCCAAGAACAACATGCAAGGTGCTGTAAATCACCTCGAAAAAGAACTTGCCAAAATACGTGCTGGCAAAGCCAATCCCGCTATGCTCGACGGTATTAAAGTGGATTATTACGGCACACCGACACTTATCAGCCAAGTGGCAAACATAACAACCCCCGACCCGCGCAACATTACCGTGCAACCGTGGGAGAAAAATATGCTTGGCCCCATCAGCAAAGCAATACAAGCCGCCAATTTGGGATTCAATCCGCAACAGGAGGCCGATATGCTACGTATCATAATTCCGCCGCTGACCGAGGAACGCCGTAAGGAATTGGTGAAATCGGCGAAAAACGAAATCGAGACTGGCAAAGTTAATGTCCGCAACGTGCGCCGCAATGTTATGGACAAGGTTAAGAAACTTAAAGACAAGGGCGTACCCGAAGATGAAGTTAAACAAGTTGAGAAAGAACTTCAGGACATCACCGACAAATTTATAGCCGACATCGATAAGATATTCGACAACAAACAAAAGGAAATAATGGCGGTTTGACGCATTGCAATCGCTGAGAATTGCGAATGGGGGCTGAGAAAAGCAAGCCTTCATTCGCAGTTTTTATGGGGAATAACGGCAATCACAACCAAAAAGCTACCATATCTTGAAACCCGACACCGAAAATATGCAACCGTTTGGTTTTGATATACTTGTATTCGACGAGTTGGAATCGACCAACTTGTTTGTTGTCGAGAACGAGGAAATGAACGCATTGCCCGAAGGTACTGTTGTTTGGGCGAAACGGCAAACGGCAGGTATCGGGCAGAGCGGAAATAGCTGGTCGTCGGAAGCTGGTAAAAACCTGACATTCAGTATTGTGCTACGACCAGATTTCCTTGCGGTACAGTCGCAGTTCGAGTTGCACAAAGTACTTTCGGTGGCGGTTTGGAACACCTTGCACGAAATTATGCCCCAACGCGACGACATCAAAATTAAGTGGCCAAACGACATATACGTGGGTACAAAAAAAATATGCGGAATGCTTGTAAACAACATAGTTGCAGGAAACAACTACCGTCTTGCCGTTGCCGGGATTGGTCTTAACGTAAACCAAACCGCTTTCGATCCATCTTTGCCCAATCCAACATCACTGAAAAACCTTACCGGAGACGATTTTGAACTTTTTAACATATTGCAAAAACTACTTCATAATGTTGTTCTTTGGTATGACATTTTGAAAAATAACTATTTACAAAAAATAAATAAAGAATATTTCGCAAACATGCTTGATTTTGGTGAGCGGAAAAACTACCGTTACCGCAATGCGGAAATTCAAGCAACAATCACCGGCGTGGACAAGTTCGGACGGCTACAGTTGCAAACCGCCGATAAACAGAGTCTTGTTTGCGATATTAAGGAAGTGCAATTTATTATATAACAGATATTTATGGAACAATATCCAATACTTACAATAATAATATACGTTTTGGCGGCCTGCCTTACAGTATCCATTTTCAAATATTGGAAAGCCAAAGGTGTGGGTACAAGGCACATAGTTCGGTATATGCTTTGGATACTGCTTGGTCTTGTGGTACTTGTGGCCGCGGCTTGCGTGGCGGTGTTCTGCCTCGAGCCGGATAATGAATTTACATTCAGCAATTTATTACTTGTGATATATCGTGTTGTACAGTTGCCCGTATTCTCTTTCGCATATTTTATGTTTTTTATCGGGATAATATGGCTGTTGCGCGAAAGACGTCGTAAAAAGCTGTCTGTCAAGAATAAATAACCAATCGAAAAAGAATAAGAACTGATAATATGCGCAAAAAACTCCTGTCGGGCATTTTCTTCTTCCTGATTCTGAACCTGCTTATAAAGCCGTTTTGGATTCTGGGTATCGATGTGGAGGTGCAAAACCGCGTGGGTTCTGCCGAATATGGCTTGTATTTCGCCGTGTTCAGTTTTGCATATATGTTCAACATACTGCTTGATTTGGGCGTTACCAACTTCAACAGTCGCAACATAGCCCAGTACAGTCAGTTGCTACGGAAACACCTTCCGGTGATACTCAACGTAAAACTTCTGCTTTTTGCTCTGTTTCTGATAGTTACTTTTGTGGTTGGAGCCGTTATAGGATACAATTCACGGCAGTTTTTTCTGTTGCTGTGGGTGTCTATAAATCAGTTCCTGAACTCGCTGATACTTTACCTGAGGTCGAATTTCTCGGCTTTGTTTCTGTTCAAAACCGACAGCCTGTTTTCGGTAATGGACAAAATTCTAATGATAATTTTCTGTGGGGCAATGCTTTGGGGCGTTTTCCAAAAATCGGCGTTTCGCATAGAACATTTCATCTACGCTCAGGCTCTGGCATACGCTATAACTGCCGCCACAGCCCTGATCATACTTGTCCACAAGACCAAACTGCGTGGTCTGCATTGGAATTTACCCCTTTCGATAACGATAATAAAAAAGAGTCTGCCTTTTGCCCTGCTAACATTGCTGATGTCGTTTTACAGCCGTCTCGACCCTGTAATGTTAGAGCGTATGCTACCTGCGGAAATAGGAGCCACGCAGTCAGGTGTTTACGCGGGGGCTTTTCGTCTGCTCGACGCTTTGGTAATGCTTGTTTACCTTGTGTCGGTGCCTCTGCTACCCACGTATGCCAAAATGATAAAGGAAGGGCAGGACTTGTCGCAGATAACCAAGTTGGTTTTTACGCTGGTTTTCAGCCTTTCGTCGGCAGTGGCCATAACACTTTCGTTCAACAGCGACGGCATTATAGCACTTTTTTACGACCACAATACCGATGAAATATCCGGCGTTTTTAAAGTATTGATATTCTGCTTGATACCGATGTCGGGAATTTACGTTTTCGGTACCTTGCTTACGGCAAACGGCAATCTAAAACTGCTTAATATTGTGGCATTTGCATCTTTGCTTACCAATTTTGTGGTGAACCTTATCGTGATACCTTCTATGATGTCGAACGGCTCGGCAATGGCAGCACTTGCTACGCAAATGGTATCGGCTGTGGCACAGGTATTTATGGCGGCAAAGATTTTCCATTTGCGAATTTCGGTAAGATATTTGTTGCAAATGCTTGGCTTTTACGCCATTATTATATTGTCGAATATGGCCGGACACGCTTTGGGATTGCAGTGGTGGATTGTGGTATTGGCCGTTGGAGTAATATCTGTGGCAGTGCTTTTTGTTTTGCGGCTGGCCAATCCCAAAGAGCTAATAGCTATATTTCGCGGTAATGACGAATAACAAACAGTTTTTTGCAGGTTGGCGCTAATCTAATTCAAAGCAAAACTGAAGGAATCCCACAAAACAGTTTTTTAGGTTGTCTGCACCTCCATTCGGATTTATAATACATTGTAAATCAAGTTTTAAGGAGAATAGTTTGGTGGGTTTTAATGAATACACGCACTCTACAGATGTTTCGGTTTCCATATCCAAGTTCGGAGTTCCGTTGCCGTTTTTGAAAAAAGCCGATGAAAAGCCCAGTCCGAGCGCGTCTTCTCCATTTTTCGAGAACACTTTTTCCATGGATACGCCACCGCTCAAATGCAGGTGGTTGCTTGATTGGTTAGGAGGCGAAAGAAGTGCCGAGCCGTACAGGAAAGGGGTTATACTTCTTCCACCCGACGACTGCCAAACGGTTTGTTGCAAGGAGGCGTATATCACGTGAGGGTTATGATTTTCGCCGCTATGGTATAAAAATCCTGCCTTGTATGTGCCCTGCAAATCACCTATCTGTGGGGAGAAGGCTGCTTCGGTAGCTAAAAGGCAACCTTCGGATTTGCCGGTTTTCCACATGATGTTGTACGGGTCGTCATCGGGTTGCGTTGGAACCCCGTCGTAGGCACACATACTCACGCTCCAACGCTCGCCAATGTTGCAGGATATTTCCGCACCTAAAGCCGAGAGAGGGAAAATAGGCACCTCCATATTGGAAGCAATTACCGACGAAGTACCGAAAGCTCCGTTGAGGAACTCGCCTGAAGCGTCGCATACGGCGAAACTTTCGTCTAACTTTTGCAGACCTACTTTTACCGAAAAATTGCCAAACTGCTGACTATACCAAAGGTCTTGCATGTAGGTGAGCATAGCGTTTCCGGAGTTCAAAACCCCTTGAAAGTCACCCACATATTCTGATGACGGCATGGCACCGTGATTATTTGCTCCCCCGATACGGAACTCGCCGCCACGCCAAAGACCAATTTCCTCGGTTTCTACGCCGAACCCTATCTGTGCGTATCCGCAGTATCCACCGCCATTTTTCAAACCGCCGTACATATTCGAGAAAAATGTCCCCTCGTAATGCACGTAAGGTTTTATTTTGTCCGGCACCTCATTCTCCTGAGCCATAGTCGGAACGCAAGTTATGCAATATGACAAGAGTATTAGGTTCAGTATCGATTTTGTTTTGCGCATAGTGTCAATGGTTTATGTTTAGTCAATACAAATACACTTCCAAAGTGTTGCTTGGGAGAGTCCGAGGCAGTTTTGTAATGAAAAAAGTCGGTGTTCTTGCCGCAATGTTTTTGTTACATCTCCAGATTCGTTTTCCGGCTCGGTTTCCATTCTTTTTTGGGTCTGGAAATCTTGTACGAAAGAACGACTCCGCTCATCATGATGCTACGTTTCTGTCCATCTGCCTTGAATTGGCAGTAGGTCTCTTCGCCCGAAGAAATTTTCATTGTAGGACTGCCTAAAGACATCAGCGAAAAGGCAAGCGACAGTTTTTTGTAGCTTACGCCCAGTTCGGCTGTTAGTGCTGCCGAAAAAGCGGGTTTATATACGACTTCGAAATTTTTCCAGCCAGCAGGAGTTGTAAAGTGTATGTTCAGTCCAGCTGTGGCATTGAAGAACCAGCTAAGTTGCTTACGTTCTGTAAAATAGTTGGACACCCCGACACCTATGGATATTGGCAGGTTAAAGTAGTTCGGGGAGGATTCGTGTCGTTCCACCTCTATCAATTCTCCACCGCTTTCTATTTTCCATTTGGTTTCCCAGCATAAACGGTGGTAGTCGGAGTTGGTGTTGTTCCATAGAAAATCGGCACCCACAAGTAGTGTTATTCCGGTGGCGATAGGCGACGAGTAACGGTAACCGAGACCCGCACCTATAGCCGCTCCGCTACCTATCTGATTGTTGGATACCATTTCTCTGGTTTGTCCTACGCGTCCAAAGTCGCCCATTGGGAACAGTCCCAACGCCCTTATTTCGTGGCTGTTCTGTGCCACAACAGCATTACCCGCAGTCACAAAGACGACTGCCGCTAAAAACGATGTTACTCTGCCAAAGATTTTTTTCATAATTTTTCGGTTTTGTTACCAACAGAAACCAAGTTTGAACATCAAAGCGCTAATAGACTTGGTGTATTTCTTTGCGTCGTCCTCGGTAGTGTTGTGTAAGCCGAAACTATAGTAGTGCAGTCCGATATTTACATGCTGACCCAAGTAAATACCGGCTCCGATCTGCCATGCCATGGAAAAATCCACGCCGTATTTTTCTTTTTTGTCGCTCCAGCCTTGTGGAGTGATGTAAAGCATGTCCAAACCTATGCCAAATTCGGCGGATACTCCAAGAACGTCGTTGAAATAGTAGCGTCCGTTGGCTCCTATCATGAGTGGTATATTGATGTAGTGCGGCTTATCGCACTTGAGGTCGTTAAATGCCTTGTTTACCTTTTTGTCGAGGGAGTTCCAAGTTAGGTCAATGCCAACGAAAGGGCCTGCCGAGGCTTTGTCCTCAACGATGTTGAACTTGAAACTGTATTTAAATGAAAGTCCGATTCCCCATTTCGCGCTTGAACCAATGTGGTCAGCGTCCAAAGGCAAAAAAGGATACCCCTTTTCGATAGGGGCGGCCTCTTTGTTGAACTCTCCCAACGGCGCCACAGCGTTGAAACCGAAATAAAACTCGCCTATACGGTCGCCGTTTTGATATTGGGCTTTAGCCGTGAAACCTGTCAGAAGCAGGACTGCCATTATAAGAATACGATTGCTTTTCATGATTGATGTGCTTTTTTATAAATATCTCTTTTTTTCGTTGCAAAGATACGCTTTTTTTTCGTTAGTTGTAGAAAAAATATTTATAAATTTTAAAATCAGATAATTATGTTTCGAATGCATTTGGCGTGTGTGCGGCAAAGCGTTGAAAAATGGTGTCTTTTGCTGTGTTGGACGATAAAAAGTCTTCTCGAATTTGAATTTTTTCAAAATTAACACTGTTGCAAATGCTTGTTTTATAGGATTTTGTAAAATAGTTGCAATATAATTGTGCAAAAACGCGTGAAAAACATAAAAAAAATGTACTTTTGTTGCCCGAAAAATGACAATCCGACTTTATTGGATTTGAAAAAAAATGACAATCTGATTAAATTACATTGTAGGAAATGAAAAATAAGTATATCGATTTGATTGGTCAGACGTTTGAATATCCGCAGGATGAATTTCAAACCATCGACAATGAGCTGTATTTCCATAACATACCGTTGATGGAGATAATAAAGCAGTACGGAACTCCTCTCAAAATCACTTATTTGCCGAAGATAAGCTCCCAAATACAGAGAGCCAAAAGGCTGTTCAACGTGGCAATAGCAAAAGTGGACTACAAAGGTACTTACAATTACTGCTACTGCACAAAAAGTTCCCATTTTTCGTTTGTGCTGGAGGAGGTTCTGAAAAACGACGTTAATTTGGAGACCTCGTCGGCATTTGATATAAATCTTATACAGGAGCTTTACAATCAAGGACTTATAAATAAGGATGTTTTTATTATCTGCAATGGCTACAAACGTCCGCAGTACATCGAAAATATAGCCATGATGATTAACGACGGATACCACAATATGATTCCCGTTATCGACAACAAGAACGAGATAAACCTGCTCGACGAGGCTATTAGCGGACGCTCTGAACCTGTGAAAATTGGCATACGCATAGCATCCGAAGAGGAGCCGATGTTCGATTTCTATACATCTCGTCTCGGTATCCGATACAACGACATTGTTTCCTTTTATGAGAACAAAATCAAGGGCAACAGCAAGTTTACTTTCAAAATGCTTCACTTTTTTATCAATACCGGAATCAAGGATTCCGCCTACTATTGGAACGAACTTGCCAAGTGTGTGAATGTCTATTGCGACCTTAAAAAGCTATGCCCCGAATTGGATTCGCTCAATATAGGTGGCGGTTTCCCTATCAAAAATTCGCTTGTTAGCAATTACGAATATGACTATATGTCGGAGGAAATTCTTGCCCAAATCAAGAATATATGTACTAATCGGGGAGCGGAGGAACCTAATATCTTTACCGAATTTGGAACGTTTACGGTGGGCGAGAGCGGAGCCACTTTGTACAGTATTATAGACCAAAAACAGCAGAACGACCGTGAGCTTTGGTATATGATAGACAGTTCGTTCATCACTACCTTGCCCGATTCGTGGGGGATAAACCAAAGGTGGATTATGCTTCCTATCAACAACTGGGACAAGGAATACCAGCGTGTGTTTCTTGGTGGACTTACCTGCGACAGTCAGGATTACTACAACAACGAGGCTCATGCCAATGCCATATTTCTGCCCAAACTGCAAAAGGACGAGCCTCTGTACATAGGCTTTTTCCACACCGGTGCCTATCAGGAGAGCATTGGCGGGTACGGCGGCATTCAGCACTGCCTTATTCCGGCTCCTAAGCACATAATCATAGGTGTCGACGAAAACGGCGACTACTACACCAAACTATTCGCCAAGGAACAAAGCCATAAATCTATGCTTAAAATATTGGGTTATTGATATTAAAAAAAATATGATAATGAAAAAAAGCAATTTTCTTATAGGAATTTTGGTTGCCGCAACTCTGATGTTCTCGGCAACTTCGTGCAATTCGCAGGAGCCTGCAATTGAACTGAAAAACGCCAACGATACCCTCAGTTGGATTTTGGGAGAGAATTTCGCCCGTGGGCTGAAAGAATCGGATATGTCTCTCAATAAAACAGTTATACTCAGGGCTGTAGAGTCAATTCTCGACGGAAATCCTTCGCCCATTGACAATATTACATACCAAGAGGGGATGGATCAGTTTGCCGTGATGTTGCGTGCGGCGCAACAGAACAAGGCTCAGGATGTGTTTAAACAACAGCAGCAGCAGTTGCAGCAGATGACCAAGCAGGACCCGCAGATAAAGTACGACGAACAGAGTGGCATTTGCTACAAAGTGTTGAAAGAGGGTAGGGGACCCAAAGCTCCTGAAAACCAGCGTTTGCGCTTCAACTACGAAGGTCGCCTGCTTGATGGTACGGTGTTCGACAATTCCTTTGGTGGCAACGGTATCATCAACCTTCCGGTTAACCTTATGAAAGGTGTGGGCTATGCTCTTACAATGATGAACGTCGGCTCACGCTATGTTTTCTACATACCCTCGTACTACGCTTTTGGCTCAACCGGCAGTCCGCAACTGAACATACCCGGCGATGCAATTGTGGTATATGAAATAGAGCTTTATGAAATTTTAAATAACTAAATGATAGTTTGTTATATAAGAGAAGGGCGAAGTTGTTCAAACTTCGCCCTTCTCTTTTGTTGCGTTTGTTTAATGGCCGTAATCCGAAAGGAATTTCAGTCGCACAAGGCGTATGTCGTCTTTGGTAAAGTCTTCGTCGTCGGCAAACTCCTCCAAAGCGTCGTCGAGGGAGTTGCTTTCCGAGTTAAGGAAATAGTCAAGCACATCTTCGTAAATATCTTCGTCCACATAGGTTCGTATGTAGTAGTCCATGTTGCTCAGCTTTGTCCCCGACGAAACAATGCTTTCCATATTGGTAAGCAGTTCGTCCATGTCTATTTTTTGAGTTTCCATGATGTCCTCAAACGGCACTTTTCTGTCGAGGGCTTGCAGCACGCTTGTTTTTACGCTGCGTCTGCCTATGGAGCGTATTTTGAAGTCCTGCGGACGCTCTATGCCGTTTTCCTCCACATAGGCTTTGATAAGTTCAACGAAAGGTTGTCCGTATTTTTCGGCTTTTGCGGAACCAACGCCTATTATGTTGCCCATTTCCTCAACGGTTATTGGGTAATGAATGGTCATGTCGTCGAGCGAGCGGTCTTCGAAAACCACGTATGGAGGCACCGGAGGCGTGGCTTTGTCGGCAATTTCTTTGCGTAGGCGTTTCAGTTGCGACAGCAAGTTGTCATCGCCGGAGGCCGAAGTTCCGGCGGAACCAGCCATGTTTATCACATCGTCGGTGGAGACTTCGGAGTAGTCGTGGTCGCGCGAAACGAAAACCGGATGGCTGTTTATCACAAACTTAAGTCCTGCAGGAGTCATTTTTATAACGCCGTAGCTTTCTATTTCCTTTGTTACGAAACCCTCAAATAAGGCTTGGCGTATTACGGCTTTCCAGTACAGTTCATCCTTGTCCTTGCCTTTGCCATAGACTTCGAGTTTGTGGTGCATGTATGTTTTGGTGTGGCTGTTGGTGCGTCCCATCATAACGTCGATTATCACTTTGGCTTTGAACATCTGGCGTGTGGCCACAATGGTTTTAAGCACGTAAACCATGTCTTCTTCGGCTTCGATACGTTCTTTTGGGTGCAGGCAGTTGTCGCAGTTGCCGCAGTTTTCCACATGGTAGTCTTCGCCAAAGTATTTCAGTATATTTATTCGGCGACAAGCCGATGATTCGGCGTAAGACACCATCTCTTGTATCAACTGGTTTGCTTGTTCCTGTTCTCCGGCACTTTTTTCGTTGAAGAATTTGTAAAGTTTCTCCACATCGTGGTCGGAGTAGAAAGCTATGCATTTGCCCTCGCCGCCGTCGCGTCCTGCACGTCCGGTCTCCTGATAGTAGCCTTCCAGACTTTTGGGAATATCGTAATGTATAACAAAACGCACGTCGGGCTTGTCGATTCCCATGCCGAAAGCGATGGTTGCCACAATTACCTCCACCTCTTCCATGAGGAATTTGTCCTGATTTTCGTTTCGTGTTTTTGTGTCGAGTCCTGCATGGTAGGGTAGGGAACGTATGTTGTTCACTCTAAGTAGTTCGGATATTTCCTCCACTTTTTTGCGTGTAAGGCAGTATATTATGCCCGACTTGTTGGGGTTTTCTTTTATGAAGCGTATTATCTCCTTGTTGAGGACCATAGCGTCGGATGGCTTTGGACGCACCTCGTAGTACAGATTCGGGCGGTTGAACGAAGAAATGAACACTTTGGCTTTTTCCATGCCGAGGTTTCGTATGATGTCCTGCTGCACTTTTGGTGTTGCCGAGGCTGTTAGCGTAAGTATTGCCGCTTTTTTGCCTATAGCGTCGATGGCCGAGCGCAGGCGGCGATATTCGGGGCGGAAGTCGTGCCCCCATTCGGAAATGCAGTGCGCCTCGTCGATGGCGAAAAACGATATGGGCAGTTTTTGCAAAAACTCTATGGTTTCGGGTTTTGAGAGGGTTTCGGGAGCTATGTAAAGTAGCTTGGTGTTGTTGGCCAAAAGGTCGTCTTTTACGTCTCTGGTTTGCTGGCGGTTGAGGGTGGAGTTGAGGAAGTGTGCCACATAATCTTTGCCCGAATTGTAGCGTATGGCGTCCACTTGGTTCTTCATAAGTGCAATAAGCGGCGACACCACAATGGCAGTGCCTTTCGAAATCACAGCTGGTAGCTGGTAGCATAGCGACTTGCCTCCGCCTGTGGGCATGATAACAAAGGTGTCGTTGCCGGCAAGTACGTTGCGGATAATCTCTTTTTGGTCGCCTTTGAAGCTGTCAAATCCGAAAAAATCCTTCAGCGCCTTGTCTAAATCGAAGTCTTCGATATTGTCCTTTTTGCCTGATTCTGTAGTCATTAACGTTTGTTTGCCTTAGTGTGAACATTTTTTTTTACGTCAAGTACAAATATTTTCGTACTTTTGCGTTGCATTTGGTTTGTAAAATTATCATTTTTTTTTCAAATAACAAAATATTTTTTGTCATGAAAACCGATAATGAGCTCAAAGATATTGCCAATCAGGTTTTTAGCTGTGAAAAAAAAGCCATAGCAAATATGGAGAAACAATTGGATAACAACTTTCCTGAGGCTGTGAAAACCCTGTTTTTTGGCAAAGGAAGGGTCATTGTTACCGGCATAGGCAAAAGTGCCAATATCGCCAATAAAATTGTCTCCACCCTCAATTCTACAGGCACTCCGGCCATTTTTATGCACGCCGCCGACGCCATACACGGCGATTTGGGCATAATACAGCCCGACGATGTGGTGATATGTATCTCCAAAAGTGGCAACACTCCGGAAATAAAGGTGCTCATTCCTCTTATTAAAAACACCGGCAACACGCTTATTGCCATTGTGGGCAACACAGAGTCGTATCTTGCTGCTCAGGCCGACATAGTACTCAACACCACGGTGGAGTGCGAGGCCGACCCCAACAACCTTGCTCCAACGTCAAGTACTACCGCTCAGCTTGTTATGGGCGACGCTTTAGCTGTGGCTCTGCTCGAATGCCGCCGCTTTTCGGCCAACGATTTTGCCAAATACCACCCCGGTGGAGCCCTCGGCAAACAGCTGTATATGCGTGTTTCCGACATATATAAAAACAACGAGCGTCCGCTTGTGTTGCCCGAGGCGAGCATAAGCGACACCATTATAGAAATGACCAGCAAACGTCTCGGATGTACTGTTGTGGGCGATGGCGAAAAGATTGCAGGTATCATCACGGATGGCGACCTGAGGCGTATGCTCAAATCCAACGCCTCGTTGGAGGGGCTTAAGGCCGCCGATATTATGTCGGCCACCCCTAAGACCGTATGCGACAGCGATTTTGCTGCCAAGGCGCTGTCGGTAATGCGTGCCAATGCAATAACGCAGCTTGTGGTTACCAATGCCGACGGGTGTTATCTCGGTATAGTGCACCTGCACGACCTTCTGCGGGAGGGCATTTTTTAATTTGTTTTACTTGAAATACGATAGTTTATGATACTTAGAACAGAAGATGTAGTGAAAAAATACCGCAAACGTACTGTGGTAAGGGGTGTGAGCGTGAATGTGAAGCAGGGCGAGATTGTGGGGCTGCTTGGTCCCAACGGAGCCGGAAAAACAACTACGTTTTACATGATTGTGGGAATAATAAAGCCCTATTCCGGAAAGGTGTTCCTCGACGAAACCGACATTACCAAAATGGCACAGTATCAGCGCGCTAAGAACGGTGTTGGGTATTTGGCACAGGAGGCCTCGGTGTTCCGCAACCTTTCGGTGGAAGATAATATTATGGGAATACTGGAGTTTACGGGATTGAGCAAGGATGAGAGGGAGGCCAAGTTAGAGTCGTTGCTCGACGAGTTTAGCCTGCAACACATACGCAAGAGCAAGGGTATACAGCTATCGGGAGGCGAACGCCGACGCACCGAGATAGCCCGTGCCTTGGCCAGAGACCCCAAATTTCTGCTGCTCGATGAGCCGTTTGCCGGTGTGGACCCCATTTCTGTGCAGGACATACAAACCATAATATCGCAGCTTAAGAAAAAGGACATAGGCATACTCATCACCGACCACAACGTACATGAAACCCTGAATATCACCGACAGGGCTTACCTGCTTTTCGAAGGCAAGGTGCTGAAATCGGGTACGCCCGAGGAGTTAGCCAACGACCCTGAAGCTCGTAAGCTGTACCTCGGCGATAATTTCGAACTGCGCTAAAGCCCAACGTTATGGACTTATCCGCCGCCGCCGAAGAAAAATGGAAGCGCTACAAACGCGACTTTGATGTTTTTCTTAAATTGGAGAAAAACCTTTCGGACAACAGTGTGGAAGCCTATAATCATGATGTAAAGCTGCTTGAAAGATATGCCACCGCACTTGGCCTCGCTCCCGAGGACATTACGCTACAGCATTTGCAGACTTTTGTTAAAGAGTTGAATAATACGGATATAGCCATTGCCACACAAAGCCGTATTGTGTCGGGATTGCGTATGTTTTTTCGATTCCTTGCCATTGAGGATATTATTGCCTACAATCCTACGGAAATGCTTGAATTGCCGCGAAATAGCCGCAAATTGCCTGATGTGCTTTCCGATGAGGAGATTGGGCTTATGCTTGACACTTTCGACAAGTCGCGCGACGACGAATTCCGCAACAGTGTTATTGTTGAGGTAATGTACGGTTGCGGACTGCGCGTTTCCGAACTTGTGAACCTGCGTCTGTCGCAACTACATCTCGATGACGAATGTCTGCTGATAGAGGGCAAAGGCGGCAAACAGCGGTGGGTGCCGATAAACAAACGTGCCATACGTCTGCTCGAAATATACATTACCGGCATACGCAACCAAGCCACGATAAAGCCCGGTAACGAGAATTTCATCTTTATTTCGCGGCTTGGACGCAAAATATCGCGCCAGTACATATTTATGTTTATACAGGCCGCCGCCGATAAAGCGGGAATACACAAGACTATAAGTCCGCACAGTCTGCGCCACTCATTCGCTACCGAGCTGGTGCGCAACGGCGCCGACCTAAGGGCAGTGCAGGAGATGCTTGGACACGAGTCCATAACCACCACCGAAATTTATACTCATTTAGACCGCACCTATCTGCGCGACACCATAGCGAACTTTCACCCGCGTTTCAATAGGTGATTTTTGGGGACGGCTATCCGCCGACCATAATTGCTGTAAGGATTATCGAAGAACTTGAGATTGTCAAAACAAGGAATCTAAGGAGTATAGCGGATAATTTGTCATCCAATCCTGCTCCCTGTATCCGGACATGGAAAAACGTAGGCCGTGCAGATAAGAGTTTTTTTGCACGAATGCCCGCAGGCTTTTCGACTGCAGATTTTCCTCGGACTTTACCTCAATAGGATAGATACTATCATTGCTCTGTACAAGGAAATCTATCTCCCCGCTGGAGTTTTCGGCAGACCAATAAAAAATGGAGGAATTTTTTTTGAGTTTCAACTGTTGTAACACATATTGTTCTGTCATTGCCCCTTTGAAGTCGGTAAATATTGAGTTGCCGTCGATTAGGGTCTTTGATGAAAGATTTCCCATCGCTCCGAGAAGTCCCACGTCGAGCATAAATAGCTTGAAAGCCGAAAAATCCTGATAGGCGGTCAAAGGGATTGCGGCTTTTTTTGCACGATGTACCTTGTACACCAATCCTGCATCCTGAAGCCACTCCAACGCTATCTCGAAATCTTTGGCGCGGGCACCCTCCTTGATAAATCCGTAAATGAATTTTTTGTTTTCTTTCGACAGTTGCCCGATTATGCTATTCCAAATCATACGCAAACGAGGAACCTCATTTACAGGAGCATGTTTGGAAAAATCGCGGTCGTAGGCGTCGAGAATGTCTTTCTGTAGTTCGCGCACCTCGATAGGATCCCTGTCCTCTGCATAGTTGGCCACAACTTCGGGCATTCCACCGACATAATAATAATGACGCAATATATCTTCGATATGCGAAGTGAATGGGGAAAGTTGTTCCCAATTCTTTTGTTGCAGAAGTTCAACAAAACGTACTTCGCCAACAGCCTCCATAAATTCGAAGAAAGAAAGCGGATATACGGTAAGAAAATCCACCTTGCCCACAGGAAAACTGTCGTTGGTATGCATGGAAATTCCAAGCAACGAACCAGCGGCAATTACTGGCTGTTGCGGCATTTGTTCGTAAAAATATTTCAACGCCGTAACTCCACGCGGGGCTTCCTGTATCTCGTCGAAAAGCAATAGCGTGTCCTCACTGGGACGCACTCCGGTGGCAAGATATATGTCCAGCAGAATTCTTTTTATGTCGAAATCCTTGACAAAAAGGTTCTTCAATTGTTCGTTATTCTCGAAATTGATATAAATATGTTTTTCAAATGCTTGCTTGGCAAAAGCTGTCATCAGCCAAGTTTTACCAACCTGACGGGCTCCTCGCAGAATAAGAGGTTTTCGTCTTTTTTTATTTTTCCAATTATATAAGTCATTGATAATGTGTCTATTCATGCTATGGAAATTTTTTGTTCCAGTATGCAAATATACACTTTTTTTGTAAAGTGCGACTAAAAAGTGTGGTGTTCTTACAAAAAGTGCGACTAAAAAGTGTGGTGTTCTTACAAAAAGTGCGACTAAAAAATGTTGAGGGTCTCGTTTTTGTTTATTATTACACATGCCCTCATTGCTTGAATTCCATTGCCAATTTAAACCAATATGAGGGTAATGGTGTTGTGGATAAGGTACTTGCATTGACTTCTGTGGCCGATACAAATTCCAAAAAAATATTTTTGGAGGATTTCTGTCCAACTTTTGAGATAAGAGAATTTCCTAAAGAAGATATTCGTAAAATTACAAACCAATTCCCTGTATCTTACTACGTTAAGGATGGTAATATTGTGCAATCATTTGTCGGGGAAGTTCCGTGTTGGGCAGTTTTTAAAAGCCATTTGTTGGACACTCTTACACAATCCTAATTGTTTCTTGTATGTGCAAAATATTGGAGGACAACAAATTCAGTACAGAAAACCGACCAGCCACAACGGGAGCTTGTTGCCGTATGGCATTTCAGTATCATCGGCAAGGATATAGGAGTTGGGCATATCGGCAATTTGGTCGAACGACTTGTCCTCGCCGCCAACTTCAAAAATCCAATGTCCATCCACTTTAAAATCGCCCTTCTTGCTACCGTATTCCACTTTATGTTTATATTTGAGTTGGTTTACGGCAAAGCATTCCCGAATTGTCCCGACATTTACCTTGCTACCGGCCAACGCATACAAAAGGTTGGGGTTGTCGAGATAGATTTTGTCCGGTTTCTGCATTTTTTTTACAGAGAGCAAATCGCTGTAAAGCAAAGACAGAAGTCCTGCGTCGGCTAAATGCCGCATATACTCAAGCACTGTGCCCCGTGTGGCTTCTATGGCAGTGGCTATTTTGCTTACATCCACCTGAAAAGGTACCATATTCGCAAGCACCGACATCAGAGCTTTCAATTTTCTGCAATTGGCCACCTCCACCGACCGCAATAAAGGCAGTTCGGCCTCAATTACATAGTTTACCGTCTGCTCTATCAGCGTGTAATAGTCGTATTTGTTTTTAATATAATACGGATAATAACCGAACCGCAGATAGTCGTGGAAATGCTGTAACGGACGGCACACAGCGTTGATTTCGGCTGAAATCCTCTTATTATCGGCAAGAAGTTCCTCCAAGCTGTACGACGGCAGTTCTATACCTTTGTAAAACTGCAGATATTCCCGCAAGGAAAGCCCTGGCATGTCGTACCCCACACACCGCCGCGAGAGGTCGGCATCGCCGTTGAGCAAGGTGAGCATGGATGAGCCGCTGAGAATGACCCTCAAGTCGGGATAAAGGTCGGAAATTTCCTTCACTTCCCTGCTCCATCCTTTGTATTTGTGTACTTCGTCGAGAATTAGAAGTTGTCCCCCGTGCTGTTGGAACTTCTCGGCAACCTGCAAAATGCTACTTGTGGCAAAATACACACTGTCCAAAGTGCAGTAAAGCACCTCCCTGCTGCCAGCAGGAAAATTTATTTTGGCATATTGCCGCAATAGCGTGGACTTGCCTACCCCGCGCGAGCCTCTCAAACAAAGCATAGGACTTTCCCAATTGACATCATTGATATAATCCCTGACAATTTTCATGTTGGTAGCCCGCATATACGCGTCATGCTTTTTGAACAACTCTTCCATACTTTTTATTTGTTTTTGTATTTTATAGAAAACGTTTTAAAGTCTAAAATGTTTTTTATAGAAAACATAATTATGCTAAATTTGTCTTTTGTAGAAAACACTTTGTTTTGTTTTGCAAATATACACATCTTTTTTGATTTTTGGAATAAAAAAGAATGGTTTTATTTGTAATATATTGAATATTAGCTTTGTATATGTTGTTGCGATTGCGTTTTTTGTATTTTTTTTGCTATTTTAATTGGTGGAACAACACTAAAAAATAAAAAAGTTGCAACGATTTGCAATTTTGTAAAAAAAATTATGGATTGTAATAATCCTTTTTTCTTTCGCCCCTTCGGGGCTGGAAATAGTTAAGAGTTAATAATTGATAGTTGATAATTGGCTTGAGTTTTCGACAGGCTCAGGCATCGCTTTTTATTTCGGAATTCAGGTTTATGATTTCGGAATAGGTTGCTGCAGTGCCTTCGACGGACTCAACACCGTTTTTAGTTGAAAATTGCTGACCACTGACTACCTCCCAACCACAAACAACTCCGCTGCCATGCCGTCGGCCATGAGGAGGCCTTGGGGTGTGGGGGCATAGCCGTCGGGGGTGGGCTGGAGAAGTCCCTGTGAGACAAGACGTTGGAGCTTGGGTTGAAGGTGGGGAAGGAAGTCGGGGAAATCCTTCGCCAAGACACTGGTTTTCAGTCCGTCGCAGGTGCGGAGGGCAGTCATAAGGTATTCGTTGAGGCAGTCGGCGGGAGTAAGTGTTTCGGTTTCAAAATATTGCAGTCCCGTACGAACATTTTTAACGTAGTCCGCCGCCGACTGCCGTTGTACGAGTGTGCCGAGGCCCCGAAACCGAGGTAATGCGTGCGATTCCAATAACCGGAGTTATGGCGTGAACGACGGCCGTTTTTGGCGAAGTTGGAAATCTCGTACTGCTCGAAGCCGCTGCCTACAGCCCACTGTGTCAATGCGTTGTACTGACGGAGAACGTCGTCCTCGTCGCAAGGCGTGGCAAGACCTTTCTCCACCATTTTGGCGTAGGCCGTGCCGGGCTCAAATGTCAGGGAGTAGCACGAAAGATGCTGTATGTCAAGACTTTCAACCATGGCGAGGTTTCTCTCCCACACCTCCTGCCCTGCCACCGGAATGCCGTAAATCAAATCCACCGAAATATTGTCGAAACCGCAGTCCTGCGCCGTTTTCACCGCTTCTATGGCCTGCTGTGCCGTGTGTCGGCGGTTGAGAAACTTTAAATCAGTATTGGAAAAGGACTGCACCCCGATGCTCAACCTATTCATGCCCAGCGTTTTAATCTCGTGCAGGTATTCTTTGGTAAGTTGTTCGGGATTGGCCTCGAAGGTAAACTCCTGCAACTGCGACATGTCGAAATTTTCGGCCAACGCACGGCTTATCCTTCCAATCAACTCGGGAGAAAGCAGCGATGGGGTGCCACCGCCAAAATACAGAGTATCAGCCTTTTCGCCGGGCAAATCGTTTTTGCGCAAAGCTATTTCCGCACAAAGGGCATCAACATATTCATCCACAGGTTGCGGATTTCGGCACGGCACCGAATAAAAAGCACAGTAAATGCACTTTTGTCGGCAAAACGGTATGTGGACGTAAATCATCATTGTCCGTCGAGCATTTGCAGGTATTCGGCCTCGGAGATGATTTTTATGCCGAGATTCTGGGCTTTTTTCAGCTTTTCGGGACCCATTTTTTCGCCGGCAAGGACAAAGGAAGTCTTTGAAGATATGGAACTTACCACCTTGCCGCCGTGCTGCTCGATATGCTGTTTGATGCCGTCGCGCGAGAAATTGGCAAAAACGCCGCTCACCACAAAGGTCAGGCCGTTCAGAGTGTCGGACACCTGTTTTTCTTCCACGGCGAACTGCAATCCCGCATGTTTCAGTCGCACAATAAGTTCCAGATGTGCAAGGTCGTTGAACCAGTTGTAAACCGACTGCGCAATAACTTCGCCAATATCCTCAACCATAGCAAGTTCCTCGACGGTGGCCTGCGACAGTGCGTCGATATTTTTGAAATGAGAAGCCAGTTTCTTCGCCCCCACCTCGCCTACATATCTGATTCCCAACGCATAAAGCACCCTCTCGAAAGGCACTTGCTTGGATTTTTCTATTGCGGTGATGATATTTTCGGCACCTTTCTCCTGAATGGAGGTCTTGCGTTTATCGTTTTCAATCACCTCAAGCCCAACAAGTTGCTCCTTGCGCAGGTCGTAGAGGTCGGCGGCGTTGCGCACCAGCTTTTTGTCGTAGAGCATGGCTATACGCTCGCTGCCGAGGGTGTCGATATTCATTGCCTTGCGGCTGACAAAGAGTTCGAGGTTGGCCAGAATCTGGGGATAGCAGCCGTTTTCGTTGGTGCAGTAAAATCCGGCCTCGCCTTCCTTGCGGACGAGCGGTGTTCCACATTCGGGACAATGTGTCAGATATTCAAAGGGTTGCGAGTCGGCAGGACGCTTGTCCAAGTCCACACCCACGATTTTGGGGATAATTTCGCCGCCTTTCTCCACAAAAACGGTGTCGCCCACACGCACGTCGAGTTGCGAAATGATGTCGGCATTGTGCAGACTGGCACGTTTCACCGTGGTGCCGCCCAGCCACACAGGGGCAAGGTTGGCCACAGGAGTAACCACACCCGTTCTACCCACCTGAAAATCAACGCTAAGCAGTTTCGTTGCCACCCTCTCGGCCTCGAACTTGGAGGCTATGGCCCAACGTGGCGACTTGGCGGTCATGCCCAGCTCGTCCCACAGAGGTATCTCATTGATTTTTATTACAATACCATCGGTAGCGAAAGGCAGTTCGGAACGTTTTTTGTCCCAATAGTCGATATATGCCTTAATCTCGTCGAGGGTGTGGCACAATTTAGAGTACTGCGGCATCTTGAATCCCCACTGCCGCGCCATCTCCAGCCGTTGCAGGTGGGTGTCGGCGGGAAGTTTTTCGCCCATCATGAAATACAGGCAGCAGTCGAGGCGGCGCTTGGCCGTTTCGCGCGAGTCCTGCAGCTTGAGACTTCCCGAGGCGGCGTTGCGGGGGTTGGCCATAGGTTCCTCGCCGTTGGCAACGCGCTGTTCGTTGAAATCGTTGAAAGCCTTCCACGGGAAGATGATCTCGCCACGCATCTCGAAATCGGCGGGATAGTCGCCGTGCAGCTGCAAGGGGATGGTGCGGATGGTGCGCACGTTGTCGGTGATGTCGTCGCCCAGAACGCCGTTGCCACGGGTTACAGCCTGCGTTAGCACGCCGTCCTTGTAGGTAAGGCCGATGGCCACACCGTCGTATTTCAGCTCGCAGACGTAGGAGAACTGTCTGTCGCCCAAGATATTACGTACACGAGTGTCGAAATCGGCAATCTCCTCTATGGAATAGGTGTTGCCCAGCGAAAGCATTGGGTATCGGTGAGTTACCTGTTGGAAAGATTTGTTCACCTCGCCGCCCACACGCTTGGTAGGAGACGTGGGCAGAGCGTACTGCGGAAACTGTTTCTCCAAAGCGGCAAGCTCTTCGAGCAGTTTGTCGAACTCGAAATCGGACACCAAAGAGGTGTCGTTCATGTAATACTCGTAGTTGTAGCGGTTTAGCAGAGCCGTAAGCTCGGCAATACGCTGTTTGGCTTGGGTGTCGTCCATAGGGTGTATATTTTATGTTACAATAAATATAACTCAAAAAATGGGGTTTTGTTGTGCAAAGTGGCTTTGTAAATTCAATTACAAAATCTAACATTGAGATGAAAAATAGTAGAAAATCTTTCTAAAATAGCTTTATAGTTTAAATTTTACAATTTAAAACCAACACTAAGATATCCAGAAGTCTGAAAAAATCCGGTATTTCAATAACCTCACATGCTAATGTGAGGTATATCAGGCAAATAAAGAACAGGCGTGTCGGAGACACGCGCTCTCAAACGAATAAATAGAAGTCCCCTTTATAACATTTTATCAAAAAAAATGTATATTTGCAAATCATAATTCATCAAAAAAAAACAAATATTTAAAACCTATCATTATGAAGAACAAATCCCTAATTTTCATTACATTGACTTTGTTTTTTGCAACTTTTGCCAACGCGCAGGTACGACAGATTTTCAAAGTTGTGGACTATGGCACCGGAAAGCCTCTCGAGGGCGTTACCATAGAGTGTCTCGACCAAAAAATCACCACCAACGCCAACGGGGTGGCGGTATTCACCTCCCAAAAACAAAAGTACGGCGACTTTATGAACTTGGGAAAAGTGCGTAAGGAAAATTACGTCAATCTAGGCAAAGCGTGGAAAAACATGAAAAGCGATCTCCTCACCAAGGACTCCGTACTTATTTATATGGTGGACTCCAAACGTTATAACGCCGAACGCGAGAACCTTTTCGACTCGCTGTGTATGTACTTCTATCGCAACACCGTTTTGCACAAGTTCAGGGAGATTACAAACATGGCATATATGAGCAACGAAAACGACCAACTTGCCGACCAACTGATGAATCTCAACCAATTTGACGGATTGCGTCAACTTTTCCGCGAGATAACTAATTATATCAATCCTCTTGAAATGTACTATATCGACAAGGATGTGCGCAAGGACTGTGAGGCGGCTCTGCTCAAAGGCGATATAAACGGTTGTGTGGAAAAAGCTAAAAATCAAATTGTGGACGACGACATGAGCGACAAAAACCTGCAACGTATAGCATATTATCTTGCCGTGAAGGACGCCAATAACGATACTGTCCCCGTAAGCAATTACTACAAAATGCTTTACGACAAAGGTGTCAATAATACATGGTTTTTGTACAAATATTATCTTTCTCTGATTGATGAAAACGAGCAGGAAGCCGAACAGCTAAGGCAATCGGAATTGAAGAGAAGTAAAGACCCGTCGCTGTCTTTTTACTTGCGTCCGAACGCTTTTAAGATATTTCTCGAAAAAGACCATGAGGAAGGCATTAAACAGGCTTTTGAGGATTTAAAAAAAGCCAAAGCCTTGCCAAAATTCGATGCAGATAGGATAGCAAGTTCGTATTCCGTGATTTCACGTTTATATATGTGGGACGAAAATCAGTCAAAAGCGGAACTGTATCTCGACTCGGCATACAATATGTTTCGCAAAGTGGACAGAAAAGAATATAGCAACATTCCTTCTTACCTGCGCGATCAGTTGTTCGACCTTTCGCTAACTCCATGTCTTGAAATGGAGAACAGTGAGACAACACCAAAAGTTCTTGGCTACATGGTCAATACTGCGAGGGAGTTGTACCAAATCGAACCCACGCTGAGCAGCAAACTGTTCTATCTCTACACTTTGCAAAACGCCTTGTCGGGCAACGACAGCCTTATGGCCTTATATATACCTAATATCGACAGCCTGCAGCAGGAGCTGAAAGACGACATGCCATACATCCTTTTGCCGAACATATTCGGGAAAACGAAAACCATAAAATTTGTTATGTCCCTCTATTCCGACGACGCTCCGGGCGAAGTCCTGAAAAAGTTCGACGAATACAAAGCCGCATACTACGAATGCAACGAGATTTACCCCGGCATTTTCGACAGGCATTGTCTGCGGGTGAACCGTGCCATAAAATTAGGCGGCTACAAAACCGACAACGACTTTATTGCCGACAAGGTTGATTTTTTCAGCGACGAGCTGCTCACAGCCATAGCCAAGCGCGACGGCACCGACAGCCTTGTGGCAAAGGCCGAATTCTACAACTCAGACGCCGAAAGCCTTTATCACGAGGAACTTTACCAGCAGTCGATGAAAAGCTACGACAAAGCTGCCGGATACTACGCCCGCGCCGTTGCCAACGACGCTTCGGGCTTTGCCTATATAAAACTGTGCGACAATCTTTTACAGAAAGGCGACGCCTATTTAAACCTTAAACGCTACGACGAGGCTTTCGACTGCTACCAGAAAGTTTTCGACTACGAGAAACAGATTCCGCAGTCCGCAAAACCACGCTATACCGCACAGAAAGGCCAAGCCTACCATTTCCAAGGCGATGTGTTTTTGGCTAAAGAAGACTTTAAAAAAGCTATGAAATATTTCGACAAAGCCGACAAGGAATTCAAAAAAGCCGAAAAACTCGGCGACACCACCATGTACGGTTACTGGGCAGAAGTGTACTACAGCAAGGCCATCACTATGCTAAAACAGGAAAAGAACGACAAGGTGATAGAGTCGCTGCAAAAAGCCGAAAGTCTTTACGAAACCAAGCCCATGACCAAGGTCAGCCGCAAATATGAGATACTTAAATCCACGTTGATAAATAATTACAAGGAAAAGGAAGACTATTCGCGCTACCTCCTTTGCAAAACAAAATTCTACGTGTACCTCGACTCGGTAAAATTTACCGACATGGATCATTTCCAAGCATTTGTGAATGAAGCCATTGAGTTGGGCAACTTATGGTCTAATCTGGGTGTTCCCACGGCAACACTGCGTTATTACAAAGAGGCAAAAGCGGGCAAGGAATTTCTCGTAAACTACGGTGAGGAACTTGACGACATGTATTATAAACTGGCATACGCCGTTGGACGATACTACCGGATGTCCGATTCCACCGAGCAGGCCATAGAGCAACTGCGCCAGTGCAGCGAGCTTAACCGTCAAATGTATTTGGACACCGCTCCCGACGACTGCAAATTTAACGAACTGAATATCAAGAGTCAAACGGCATTGTGTTTCGAAGACCTTGCCGGGAAAGACCCCGACAATGCCGACACATGGCACAAGGAAGCCCTAAACCTATACTCGGCAGTGGTGGGCGAAATATCTGCTATGGACACCAACGCTTCACTGAAACGCAATCTCGGCTACTATCATCGTCGTATGGGTGTGGTTTACATCAACATGGACAGGGCATATTCCGCAAACAAGCAATTCGACTCGTCGCTGGCGGTGCTTACGCCGCTGTATCAGGGTGCCCAAAAAGAATATGTTGAGGAGGATATAGCTCTCGATTATATCAGCAAAGGACTTATATACAAGAGCGACAATAACTTGCAGGACTTTGCCAAAGCCAAGGAGTATCTGCTTAAGTGTATGGAGGTTTGTCGCAATGCCACAGATCCTGATGACATGCTAACGATATATCGCAATGCCACGGCGCTTATGATAGACCTGCTTGAAGACCCCTCGCAACCAACCAACGAGGCCGAGCTGAAAAAATACCGCAAACTGAAAGTTGAACTGGAGAAAAAACTGGAAAAATAAGACGGAATTATTGCTTAGTCAAAAAGAACAAAAGGCTGACATTTCAGGTCGGCCTTTTTTATTTATAATCAAAACTTTTTTTGCGCGAGAGCCACTTTGCGGACTCGAACCGCAGACCTACGCATTACGAATGCGTTGCTCTACCGACTGAGCTAAAGTGGCTTACAAAAAAAAGTCGGGGTGAGAAGACTCGAACTTCCGGCCTCCACGTCCCGAACGTGGCGCGCTAGCCAACTGCGCTACACCCCGATTTGTGTCCTGGCAGGGACTCGAACCCTGGACCCATTGATTAAGAGTCAATTGCTCTACCAACTGAGCTACCAAGACATCTTTATCTTTTTTGCAAAAGCAATCTGCTCCGGCAGAATTGCCCGCTTCTGTACTCCGGGCGGGGCTTGAACCCGCACGACCTCAACGGTCACAGGATTTTAAGTCCTGCGTGTCTACCAATTCCACCACCAGAGCGGTTTTCGATTTAGTTTAAAAGACCTTACTTCTCTTTGCAAAAAAACCCGAACTGCTTCGGGTCTTTTTTCGAGCGGAAAACGAGACTCGAACTCGCGACCCCGACCTTGGCAAGGTCGTGCTCTACCAACTGAGCTATTTCCGCTTTCTTTAGCAAATCTTTCCTTGCGTTTGCGGTTGCAAAGATACAACCTTTTTTCGAACTGACAAAATTTTTCTACGATTTTTTTACTATTTTTTTTATCTCGTTGAGTTTGAACAAGGCTTCAACGGGTGTAAGTATATCTATATCAATATCTAATAAAATGTCTTTTATTTCCAGAAGCGAGGGGTCGTCAAGCTGTATAAAACTCAATTGATAGCCATAATCGGTGTCGTTTTTCTGATTTTTTGTCGTTTTTTTGTCATTTTTGTCGTTTTTTGACTCAAGAATTTTTAGCATTTCATCGGCACGTTTTACCACCTTGGGCGGCATGCCGGCCATCTTGGCCACATGTATTCCGAAACTGTGCTCGCTGCCGCCGATGGCAAGCTTTCGCAGAAATATCACTTTGTTGCCGACCTCTTTTACCGATATATGGTAGTTGCGTATGCGCTCGTACTGTTTCTCCATGTCGATAAGTTCGTGGTAGTGTGTGGCAAACAGTACTTTAGGACGGCAATGTGGGTGGTTGTGCAGGTATTCGGTGATTGCCCATGCTATGGAAATTCCGTCGTAGGTGCTGGTGCCGCGGCCAATCTCGTCGAGGAGCACAAGGCTGCGGTCGGAGATGTTGTTGAGGATGTTGGCGGTTTCGTTCATCTCCACCATAAAGGTGGACTCGCCCGACGAAATATTGTCCGACGCTCCCACGCGGGTGAAAATCTTGTCCACCACACCTATCTTGGCTTCGCTGGCAGGCACGTGGCAACCAATCTGTGCCAAAAGCACGATAAGGGCGGTTTGCCGTAGTAGTGCCGATTTTCCCGACATGTTTGGGCCTGTGATGATGATTATCTGCTGCGACTGGTTGTCGAGGTACACGTCGTTGCTGATGTAGTCCTCGCCCGGAGGTAGTTGTGTCTCAATCACGGGGTGCCGTCCGCCTTTGATGTCTATCACTTGCGAATCGCTAAGTTCGGGACGGTGGTAGTCGTTGCTTCGCGACACGTCGGCGAAACTCTGCAGGCAGTCGAGTTTGGCGATGAGCTGTGCGTCGTACTGTATGGGCTGCACAAAGTCCACAAGGGAATCGAGAATTTGTTCAAATAGCTGAGTTTCAAGGGCGGATATGCGTTCCTCGGAAGTCAGAATCTTGGTCTCGTATTCTTTGAGTTCGGGGGTGATGTAACGCTCGGCATTGGTAAGTGTCTGCTTGCGAGTCCATGTGTTTGGCACTCTGTGCCTGTGGGAGTTGGTTACTTCTATATAGTACCCGAAAACGTTGTTGAAGCCTATTTTTAGCGAAGGTATTCCGGTACTCCTGATTTCGCGCTGCTGCATTTCGGCAAGATATTGCTTGCTGGACGAAGATAGTTTGCGCAAGTCGTCGAGTTCCTTGTTTACGCCGTCGGCAATGACATTGCCTTTGGATACCATAGAAGGGGCGTCGTCGCGGATTTCCTTGCGGATGCGGCCGTAGACATATTTGCAGGGGTTGATTTGCTCGGCATTTTTGCGCAAGACATCGCTGTCGGTGGCGGCACACAGCTTTTTTACCTCGGCAATGGCCGATAGGGAGTTTTTCAGGTACACTAATTCGCGAGGCGTTATGCGGCGTATGGCTACTTTGCCGATAAGGCGCTCGAGGTCGCCGATATTTTTGATATGCTGCTGCAGGGCGGCGAGGAAATCTGCGTTGGAAAGCATGAAATCCACCACGCACAGGCGGTCTTCGATAAAGTGTATCTCCTTGAGGGGCATCATAATCCAGCGTTTCAGCTGGCGGCTGCCCATAGGCGAGAGGGTGCGGTCTATAACATCGACAAGGGTTTTGGCGTTTTCGTTGGGAGAATATATTAGTTCGAGGTTGCGCGACGAAAATTTGTCAATCCACACGTATTTGTCCTCTTCTATACGGGTTATCTTGCAGATATGCTGTGTTTTATCGTGCTGGGTATCATAAAGATAATGCAAGGCGGCACCTGCGGCGATGATACCCATCTCCTGATTCTCCACACCGAAACCTTTAAGGGAATTTGTCCCGAACTGTTTGAGCAGCAGCTCGTTGGCGAAATCCTTGGTAAAAACCCAGTCGTCGAAAGTGTTTACATAGTATTTTTCGGAGAACTTCTCGTGAAACTCTGTGAGTTTGCGTTTCTGAAGCACTATTTCGCTTGGCTTGAAACTTTGCAACAGTTTGTCGATATAATTGGTGTCGCCTTGGGCGAGGTAGAACTCGCCGGTGGACACGTCGAGGAAGGAGATACCGTGTATGTTTTTGTCGAGGTGTAGGCCGCAGAGGAAATTGTTCTCCTTGTTTTCCAGTACTTTATCGTTGTAGGATACACCCGGGGTTACCAACTCGGTGATGTCGCGCTTGACGAGACCTTTCGCCAGTTTGGGGTCTTCGAGCTGTTCGCAGATTGCCACGCGCAGTCCGGCGCGCACCAGCTTGGGCAGGTACACGTCGATGGCATGGTGCGGGAAACCGGCCATCTCCACATCTGCGGCGGCACCGTTGGAGCGTTTGGTTAGGGTTATGCCCAGAATCGACGACGAGCGTACCGCATCGTCGCCGTAAGTTTCGTAGAAATCGCCAACGCGGAACAGTAGCACGGCGTCTGGATGACGCTGTTTCATGGCATAGTACTGCCGCATTAATGGTGTAACTTTTTCGTCTTTTTTTGTAGTCACTTTACTCGTTCTAAAATTATTATTTCTCCTGCTCGCTGAAGCTCGCGAATTATGAAATATTCGTGAACACCTTTGAGATTTAATACAACAAGTGAACAAATCTTGTAGTTCTTGTATATAGCTTCTGCCCTCGGCAGAAAAAATGTATAAATAGAAATAATCTATTTAATTTACAAAAATACGAGTTTTTTCGTCTGGCTATGGTACGGTGGCGGAAATAGAATATAACAATTTTTCGTAAAAGGCTGGTTTGTAAATATTTGAAATTTGATAAGTTTTTTCTGATATCCTGAAAAATAAATTTTGCCAATTAAAATAATTGTCGTAACTTTGCAACGGATTTCACAGAAGAAATCACGAAGCGTTATGCCTCGGTCTGCGAATGGAAATGTCGGAAACTTCCATAAAATTGCAAGGCAGGCAGGTTTTGACGGTCGCGCATTCAGCGTGGACTGTATTCCAATCTGCATTATTAGGGCGAATCTCACTGCCCCCACAAGGAGATATGGTGTATCTGTGCCACGCTTTGTTTGTGTGGTTTTATTCGTCTTGTGGGCACTATAAGGCAAACTAAAAGTTGCGCCCGACACGAATCAGGGTAGAAAATATGAGAGAAAAAAAGAAAAAAGAAAGAAAGTTTGGATGGGTACAAATGTATCCCATTCCCTTAAAAAAAGCCTCCAGAATAGTTTTGTCACTAGCTATTGCGGCATTACCCTTGGCGGGCTGTGATAAAACCAAGGATGACAACGGCACAAAACCAACCCCAACACCAAAAAAACATAATGTAGAATTAAGATTTGACGGCAGAACAGATGCGGGCTGTGTTAATGTTGCAATGGACACAATTCGCAAATACAATGCCGACCCAACCGTTGATTCTATACTTATGATTGCTGACCCATATTTTCAATTTGAAACATGGGATACGCAAGCGATGAATAATGCTGTTAACTATCTAACCCAACGTCGTGATGTAAACCCAAATAAAGTTTTCGGTAAAGGTCCATTAAAATTGGATAGAAGCGTGGTAGAAGCTGGTCCAGATATAGTCGCTGCTTTACAAAACATGGGATTCACAGTAATAACGCATTATATTAATCAATAACCTCACATGCTAATGTGAGGTATATCAGGCAAATAAAGAACAGGCGTGTCGGAGACACGCGCTCTCAAACGAATAAATAGAAGTCCCCATAAATATTATGTGCTGGTATTACCGGCACATTTTTTTTATTGTATTTTTTTCCGGTTTTGTCGGATTTTAAAATTCGTAAAAATTGTTCAGTCCTTTCTGCGTTCCTAAAGCCACCGCACAAATCAGTGGAGCTAAAGGATGTTGGTGGAATCGTGCAAATAAGCGAGGCGGAGCAATCCATGTGCGTCTATGTCATTGAATGATGGGCATTCGGAGTTGGAAAAATCAATTGATTGTCTTGTATTAAACCCTTTATGGACTAACAGAGGACAAAATAAAAACAGTTGTGGATTTCATATCAATCCTAACATGTATATTGGTAACAATATTGTTTCGCCTTCTTTTCGAAAGTCCTTTGTATAGACCAGATAGCGGTTGCCCACTCTTGATGAGTATTTCTTGCAAAACTCATCCAACGAACGGTGAGTATTATACCCTTCCGATTTGACCTCCACGGGATGAATTTTCGCATCCTTTGAACAAAGAAAATCAATCTCATAGTTGTGCTTGTTGCCATCGGGGAAAGCATAGTAGAACAGCCGGTGCCCCGAAGCCACTAACATCTGTGCCGCCATATTTTCATATACATAGCCAAGATTGGCACTTAGACTATCGTTCAAGAGTTTCTTATAGATTGTGTTTTCTGCAAAATCTTTGTCCCAAAATGCCATACTGACAAACAATCCTGTATCTGCCAAAAATATTTTATATGCCGATTTGTTCACAGACAAATCAAGCCCCACGTTAGGGTCGTTTGCATGATAACAGACATTTACCGTCTTGCTGTCCTGCATCATAAAAATCAGATTGTCCAGCTGTTCTGCCCTTGTGCGCTCTATTACAGAACCGGGTCTGAAACGATTGGCATTAGCCGACAGTTGAGAGGGAATTGACATGAACAGCGACATTGCCTTTCCTGTTTTGTCAATCTTCTGAAAATCGTTGCAGTACAAGCGAATAATACTGCGCTTTACCTTATCCACTTCTGCCAAGTCCTTGGTGTCCAAATACTTGCTTACTGCCTGCGGCATGCCGCCTACAAGCATATACAAACGAAAATCACGCATCAGTTTGCGATTGACCGCATCACCAAAGCCGCGCTTGTTCTGCCATGCCTCTCGTATTAGATTCAACCCGTTCTCACTGCCTGATGCCCAAAGGAATTCCTCGTAATCCAACGGATAAAGGTTGAACACTTCCTCTTCGGAAGGTATTATGATGTTCTCAACATTTTTATGAATACTGACAAGCGACCCAGTTTCCAGATAATCATATCTGCCATCTTCCACCAAGGCCTTTATAGCCTGACGGGCAACTGGGTATTTCTGCACCTCGTCAAACACTATTACAGTATCGCGCTCATAAAGCGTAACGTCCTTCAATACTCGCAGGCGTGTGAAAAACAAGTCCATATCCGACAAGTCTTCAAATAGTTCCCTCTCGTCTTTGGAAGACCTTGAAAAATCAAAATACATAAATGATTTATATTCGTTTTGTGCAAACTGTCTGACCAATGTGGATTTGCCAACACGCCTTGCTCCTTCTACCAAAAGAGCCGTTTCACCATTCGATTCTTTTTTCCATTTGAGCAACGCTTGATATGCTTTGCGCTTAAAAATATGTCCTGTCATAATAAATGATATTTCAAATAACGCTGCAAAAGTACTGTATTTTTTTGACTTCTGCAAATTTATTTTGCAAAAATGTTACTTTAGCGCAGTTTTCAAACGGTCAATATGTTACCTCTGCGCAATTTTTATCAAGGCTTTTTGTTACCCCAGCGCATTTTTTTTGCTGTATAGAACCTTGTTTATTTCCATACAAATAAAGCATCTGAATGGTAGTACAAGTGCGTCTATATCATTGAATGATGAATGAGGTATGGTGAAAATCGGTATGGCACATGGTGGGCAAATAAGCGAGGCTGTGTTGAATTGATAAAAGGCGAGGGAGAGGCGTTAATAAAATTAAAGTGTTGCGCTAAAACAGCATTTTTTGCCATTCCTGCAAATTCCCGTTTCCCATAAATGCCCATCAATTTACATGCGCATTTAATGGGCTCCTGCAGTCATCGCGCAAAACCGTAACGCCCTTGCACGTAGGGTCTGTAGCACAAGGCAATAAAGGCGTGGAGAAGACGCCACAACATACATATACAGTTTTAGGATGTGTGGTATCAAGTATGTTCTTTTCTAAGCACGTAACTATTAACTCCTAAGCCCCAACAATTCCGAGTTCCGAAATCCGAGTTCCGAGTTCTCAAAAAAAAATTGTATATTTGCAGTTTATATTTTTCGGAAATAACAATACGTAATTCGAAATGCCAGAAGTGATAAAGATACGTAAGGGTTTGGACATCAGTTTGGTTGGCGAGGCCAACAAGGTTTTGGTTCGTAATTTCGACATCGGCAAGTATGCCGTAAAGCCCACCGATTTTGTCGGCCTCACGCCCCGTCTGCTGGTGGCCGAGGGCGACAGCGTTAAGTGCGGCACCCCGCTGTTCTGCGACAAAAACGACGAAACCGTCCTTTTCCCGTCCCCCGTGAGCGGCACAGTAACCGCCGTTGTGCGTGGCGAAAAACGTGTGTTGCAGGCCGTTGTGGTAACCTCCGACGGCAAACGCGAAAGCCTTGCCTTCTCCACCGCCGACCCGCTGCAACTCTCTCGCACCGAGGTGGTTGAAACGATGCTCTCCAGCGGCCTTTGGCCGTATTTGCGCCAGCGTCCCTTCGGCACTGTTGCCAATCCGCGACAGACTCCCAAAGCCATCGTTATCTCGGCTTTCGATACCGCCCCCCTCGCTCCCGACTACGATTTCCTGCTCCACGGCCGTGGCGCCGATTTCCAGACTGGCCTCGACGCCCTCTCGCGTCTCACCGACGGCACCGTGTATCTCAATCTCAAATACAAGGAAAATTTCAGCGGAGTGTTCCGCAATTCCAAGAATGTGAAAATCAGTTATTTCTCGGGCAAACACCCTGCCGGCAACGTCGGCACGCAGATAAGCCGTCTGTGCCCCATCAACAAAGGCGAGACGGTGTGGTTTGCCAACCCGCAGGACGTGGCCACTATCGGACATCTCTTCAACACCGGCCGTTACAATCCCGAAAAAATCATCGCTTTTGCAGGACAGGGCGTGAAAAATCCTCGCTATTACCACCTTTTGGCGGGAGCCTGCATCGAGGACATCGCCAACGAGCAGGTGCAGCAGGAAAATATGCGTTATATTTCGGGCAACGTACTGACAGGTAGCAATATGGGCAGCGACGGATACCTAGGTTTCTACGACAACCTTGTGTCGGTAATTCCCGAAGGCGACGACTACGAGTTTATGGGCTGGCTCGCACCCGGACTCAAAAAACTCAGTTTCTCGCACACATTCCTTTCGGGATTTTTCAACACTCTGAATATCAATAAGAAATACGCAGTAAACACCAATCTCCACGGAGGCCGCAGGGCTTTGGTGCAGACGGGCAAGTTCGAGCAGGTGTTCCCCTTCGACATCTACCCCATGCAGTTGCTGAAAGCCTGTATCGTCGGCGACATCGAGCAGATGGAAGCTTTGGGTATCTATGAGGTTGAACCTGAGGATTTTGCCTTGTGCGAATTTATCGATGTGTCCAAAACCGACATACAGCGGATAATACGCGACTCGCTTGAAACTTTGCGCAAAGAATGTTGATTTACACTTAATTACGTTAACGATGAGCAGATTAAGAACTTTTATCGACAAAATAAAGCCAAACTTCGAGAAAGGAGGCCGTTTCGCCAAGCTGCACTCCACTTTCGATGCTTTTGAGACCTTTGCCTACACGCCCAAGACCGTAACTCGCACCGGCTCGCACATCCGCGATGCCGTGGACCTCAAACGCACTATGATTGTGGTGGTTATGGCTCTGATACCCACATTGCTTTTCGGCATGTGGAACGTGGGTTTCCAGCACGCCCGCTCCCTCGACCCCGCCGCTGCTTTCGGCCAAGACGTGTGGGGCAATTTCTGGTACGGATTCCTCAAAGTGCTACCTATTATAATAGTGTCGTACGTTACTGGCCTCGTCATCGAGTTCACCTTTGCGCAGATTCG
>CAJOEN010000017.1:18711-50457 GCA_905233475.1 uncultured Bacteroidales bacterium | reverse complement strand
CGTCTCGATAAAGAGCAGGTCGCTGATGTTCAACGCGATAGGTGGCAACGCCATGGCCGAACTGCCATTTTATTACCATCTGGTGATGGGCGGTTTCGCTTTCGGTTGCGTGTTTATGGCCACAGACCCCGTCACCGCCGCACAGACCAATATCGGCAAATGGATTTACGGATTCCTCATCGGTTTTCTGGTGATTTTAATCCGTGTTAAAAACACCGCCTATCCCGAAGGCATGATGCTCGCCATATTGCTGATGAACGTCTTCGCACCCCTTATCGACTACATAGTGGTTTGGTTCAACATACGCAAACGCAGCCGCAGAGCTCGTAGTTAAATTGACAATTCACTAATAAATTTCACACCTTCACATTTTCACATTTTCACAAACAACAATTTCACTCCTTAACTTCTTAGTTTCTTAACAAATTCAAACTTCACTAAAAATGAAAAATAGATTCACCAACCGATACATTATTATATATGCCGCAATACTCGTGGCTGTGGTTGCCGTGGTGCTTTCCGTTGTAAGTCTTTCGCTTGCCTCGCGCAAGGACGCCAACGTGCGCAACGAGAAGATGCAGGCCATGCTTGCCGCCATAGGCGTGAGTTCCGCCCTCGACCAAGCCTCGGCGCTTTATGCAGAGTTTTTTACCGACGAGATGGCCGTAAACGCCGACGGCGAGGTTGTTTCCGACTATTCCGTGAAGGAAGGGAAAGGGCAGGGCACCCGTCCTTTCGACCTCGACGTGAAAGAGCAGCAGGCTTTGGCCAAGGAAGGCAAGGACTGCCGTCTGCCGTTTTTCCGTTTCCGGAAGGATGGAAAAGAAGGCTTTGTGGTGCCTGTTTACGGGGCAGGACTCTGGGGTGCGATATGGGGCTATGTGGCTTTCGAAGCCGATTTCAACACCGTTATTGGCGTAACTTTCGACCACAAGAGCGAGACTCCCGGCCTGGGTGCCAAAATCACCACCCCCGAATTCCAAGGGCAGTTTGCCGGCAAGAGAATCTTTTCCCCCGAGGGCGAGTTCGTCTCCGTGACAGTGGTAAAAAACACCGACAAAAGTTCTGAAAATCAAGTCGATGCCATCTCCGGCGCCACCATCACCTCCACGGGGGTGTCCGCCATGCTGAAAGACTGTCTGGAGCCTTATCGCGGATACTGGGGGAAGAAATAACTAAAAATCCATTGCCGTTTCGGAAACATCTGCTATCTTTGCAGTGTCAATAATATAACAATCACACAATAAACCTGACGCTTTTGCGTTGAAAAAAGAAAAAAGTCATGACAGCATCACAACTCAGAGCAGATATTGACAACAATATCAATATTATAGCCAGTGATGAAAGCCTGATGAAACGGCTTGCCAAATATGTGAAACGTCTTGCCACCGAAAAGCAAGCCGACGACACCAGCATGTCCAAAGAGGAGTTTATGGTCAAACTCGACCGTGCCGAGAAACAGATAGAACGCGGTGAATCCACTTCTTTTACCAACCGCGAAGAAATGATTGCTTGGCTTAACTCATTGTGATATGGCATACAAGATAACCTACTCTCCCGAAGCTATTGACGATCTTTCACGTCTGCGCCGAAACGAGCCTGCCGCACACAAAAAGGCCGTTAAATTGTTGAGCGAACTAATGGATCATCCCAAAACAGGCACCGGACATCCCGAACAGCTTAAAGGCCATCCCGAAAACCGCTGGTCGAGGAGGATAACACAAAAACACCGCCTCATTTATCGCATTTTCGAAACCGAGGTCTATGTGGACGTGCTTTCCGCCTACGGCCATTACGAGGACAAATAAAGTGCTTTTTCCGTACCGTGTAAAAAGTTTAGAAAACAATAGCCGTTTTCTTTTAGCGATAGACAAATTAATTACAAATTACAAATTACTAATTATCAATTGTAAATGTTGTCCCCAAGATATTACGTGGATTGCAAGGCATGTCGTGATTCGTTTCCAATAAAAGGGAAATACGAAACCGTTTATGACGTACGTTCCGAACGCGGCGGCATATTCCCCCTCAAATGTCCTCACTGCGGCAAGACAAAACATTATTCCTACAAGGAAGTCGAAGCAGTACCGCCACTTAGCGCTATCGGTTCTATAATTGTCGTCCTGAGCATCACCATTGTCATACCAATACTACTTGCTTTATTATCTCTTTACATAGAATACTTTTTCTCGATTGAGGACAATAATAATGGCTTTTTGATATTTCCCGTTTCGGCTATAGTTCTGATGATTGTTTACGGTTTCGTAATGAGCAGGATTTACTCAAAAGCACGTTTTTTCAACAAATCTAAAAAACAAGCTCCGGCACCAATTCTCACAAAAGACGTGGCTGAGGCCATGAGCGACGAAGAACTTTTGGATTGGACATTTTCCAATGATGTTGTTTTATACTCGCTTTGGACACGCATGCAAGAGTCCGATTTGGAATATTACAAAGAAGACCTTGTTGAGGTAATGCCAAAGATAATAGAATCATACGACACCATTGGTGCCACAAAACATGCCGAACTCGCACGGCAGATGGGAACGGCTGTAGAGGCAAACAAGGATTTTATCGAAAAATGCTATGACGAAATTTATAACGGAGGAGAGGAGATGTTTCGTGGCTCGCAACTATATAAGGAATTTGAAAGACGCGCTGCCGAAGCCGACGAGCAGGAACCAGTAGAGCCGTTGGTGACGGCATATATCCGCACCTATCCCGACAAATTTTGCAAAGACGAATAAAAAGAGGAAACCGAGGAGTACACTTACTTCCAAAAAGTATTGAATTTATTGCTTCCAAAAAGTTTTTTTCAATAAAAAATATATAATACAGATATATTCTTCTGAAAAAGTTGAAAAAAACAGCTGTACTACACATTGTATATCACTGCATTGCAGAAGGTCTTAAAAAAAGCCTCGGGAAAATTTTGCCATTTATGCAAAAAACACTAATTTTGCAGATGCAAAGTGGATAGATTTGTAATGATTGCAACCACAAGAAAAAAATGCTAAAACATTGTTCTTCACAACCATCAACAAATCGACAACTTTTGCATTAAATAAACGACGGAAATCTTTCGAGATTTTCTATTTTATTAATGTTTAAAAGTATAAAAAATGGCTTACTATTTCACATCAGAATCCGTATCGGAAGGGCATCCCGACAAGATTGCCGACCAAATTTCAGACGCATTGCTGGACGAGTTCCTACGTCGCGACCCACAATCGCGAGTGGCGTGCGAAACCCTTGTAACCACAGGTCTTGCCGTTGTTAGCGGCGAGGTAAAGACCTCCGGCTACGTGGATATTCAGGAAACTATCCGCGAGGTGATACGCCGCATTGGCTACACCAAAGGCGAGTACATGTTCGAGGCCAACTCCTGCGGCGTTATTTCCACAATACACGGACAGTCGCCCGACATAAACCAAGGCGTCGATCGACAAAAAGACGAGGAGCAGGGAGCCGGAGACCAAGGCATGATGTTCGGCTACGCCTGCAAGGAAACGCCTGAATACATGCCCCTGCCGCTCACGTTGGCACACATATTCCTGCTTGAGTTGTCGAAAATTCGCAAAGAGGGCAAAGTTATGACCTACCTGCGTCCCGACGCCAAATCGCAGATAACAGTGGAATACAGCGACGACAACAAACCCCTGCGTATCGACACCATAGTAATATCCACACAACACGACGACTTTGACAAGGAAGAACGTATGCTCGGCATTATTCGCCACGATGTAGAAAATATACTGATACCCAGAGTGTTGTCGCGACTTTCGGACGATAATAAAGCCTTGTTTGCAAAAAAGGACTACAAACTGTTTGTAAACCCAACCGGAAAGTTCGTAATTGGCGGTCCCCACGGCGACACAGGACTTACGGGACGCAAAATAATTGTAGATACCTACGGTGGCAAGGGCGCACACGGCGGAGGAGCTTTCTCCGGCAAGGACTCATCCAAAGTGGACCGTAGCGCGGCATACGCCACACGCCACATAGCCAAAAACCTTGTAGCGGCAGGCGTTTGCGACGAAGTGCTTGTTCAGGTGGCATACGCCATTGGCGTGGCAGAACCTGTGGGAATATATATAAATACCTACGGCACCGCACACGTGAAACTCTCCGACGGCGAAATAGCAAAAAAAGTGAACGACATTTTCGACATGCGCCCCTACAGCATAGTGAAACGTTTCGGACTTACCAATCCAATTTTCTTGCCCACAGCTTCATACGGACATTTCGGCAGAGACCCCTTCAGCAAAGAGGTAACGTTTATTGAAAACGGCAAGGAAGTGAAACGCAAGGTGGAGTTCTTTACTTGGGAAAAGCTCAACTACGTGGACAAAATAAAAACGGCATTCGGACTGTAACCAACACTCTAATTCGATATGTTTGCCTATCAGTTTCCTGAGCCTGAAAAAGCTGACGAAGAAGGTTTTCTTGCCGCAAGCAAGGATTTGAACCTACAATTGCTTATTGATGGGTATATGCAGGGAGCGTTTCCGTGGTTCAAACGTGGAAGATTTTTTTACTGGTTTTCTCCCGACCCTCGCATGGTGCTGTTTCCTAACGAGTTCCGTTGCTCCAAGTCGTTGCGGAGGACAATAAAATCAGGGAAATACGAAGTGCGTATAGATACCTGTTTCCAGCAAGTGATAACACAGTGTGCCGAAGTTTTCAGAATATTTCAAAATGGTTCTTGGATAACAAAAGACTATATCGAGGCTTACACCGAAATGCACGGAATTGGATTGGCACACTCGTTCGAGACTTTTTTCGAGGGGCAACTGGTGGGTGGTTTGTACGGACTTTCGCTGGGAGCGGCGTTTTTCGGAGAGTCTATGTTCCATACCATGAGCGATGCTTCGAAAGTGGCCTTTGCACATCTGGTGGACTTCTGCAAAAGGAACGGCATTGATATTATCGACGCCCAGCAGGAAACGCCACACCTCGCCTCGCTTGGCGCAAAGCCTATACCACGCAGCGACTTTTTGCAACTCCTCAAAATATCTAACGAAAAAGGCACTTTGTTTTCAAAATGGACGAATTTGTAAATGCTACACTGCTGATAGGCGGCAATATGGGCGACAGCATAGAGCTGTGCAAACAAGCTACTGGGCTTATAAACAAATACTTGGGTAATATCACAAGCCTTTCGGCCTTTTATTGTAGCGAGGCATGGGGCTTTGAGGCGGAACAAAGCTTTGTAAATCAAGCAATTATAATCTCTGCCGGACTGCAACCGACAGAACTTTTGGACAAAGCCTTGAAGATAGAGTCCATGCTCGGACGCACACGCGGCGGCGAGGGATACAGTCCGCGAACTATGGACATAGACATAATTTTCTACGGTAATGAAATTATTGATACTCCGCAACTTACCATACCACACCCACGTATGCACCTCCGCAATTTTGTTCTTGTGCCCCTCTGCGAAATAATGCCCGAATTTGTACATCCTGTTTTGGGAAAAACTATTGAACAGCTGTTGCGCGAATGTCCCGACAATGGCGAAGTGAAGGCAATCAATAATGTAAAAAAGTGAGATAAATTATTGATTTATAAGTATTTGATGATAAAAAGAAATTCTTTGCATATCGCACGGAATTTCGTTAAGTTTTTTTATTTGGCTGTTAGGCAAAAAAAACGTATCTTTGCAAAAATGAAAACGATCTGTTAGCTCAGTTGGTTTAGAGCGCTTGCTTGACAGGCAAGAGGTCAACAGTTCAAATCTGTTACAGATCACATTTGCGGCAACCGTGTTGCCGTTTTTTATTTGCAAAACAGATTTATAAAACACCATGCAACCACCGAAAGATATTGCCATTGAGGACTTTAACTACCCGTTGCCCGACGACCGCATCGCCAAATTTCCTCTTGCCAACCGCGACGAGTCGAAACTGCTTACCTGCATCGGCGGCGAAATATCGGAAAACACATTCAAAAACCTGCCCGACCTCCTGCCCTCCGACACCATGCTTATCTTCAACAATACCAAGGTGATACACGCCCGACTGTTTTTCAGCAAGGACACCGGCGCCTTGATAGAGATTTTCTGCCTCGAGCCTTACCAGTCGGCACTTTCGAGCACTTTCGAGCAACGCTCGCACTGCTCGTGGCTGTGTTTTGTGGGCAACAACAAAAAATGGAAAAGCGGCGTCATTTCGAGGGAGTTAACCATCGACGACAAGCAAGTTACCCTCACCGCCACTCGCCGCGAGGCTTACACCAACGCATGGGTGGTGGATTTCGACTGGACAGGTGGCATCTCCTTTGCGGAAATCATCGAACATGCGGGCGTTATACCCCTCCCGCCATACCTGCACCGCGACGCGCAGGACAGCGACAACGAGCGTTACCAGACCATCTACGCTCATTTCCAAGGCTCCGTGGCAGCCCCCACCGCCGGACTGCATTTCACCGAAAATATTTTCAAACAACTGAACGCCAGAGGCATAGCCACCGAGTTCATAACCTTGCACGTTGGCGCAGGCACTTTCAAGCCCGTAAGCACCGACACCATAGGCGAACACATTATGCATGTGGAAAAAATAGCCATCTCGCGCAAAAACCTCGAAAACATCCGCGACAACTGCCACAAATTCATTATCCCCGTAGGCACAACCACCGTAAGGACCTTGGAATCGGTGTATTGGTTTGGTGTCAAATTGCAGATGAACCACGACGAGGATGCCATGCACCTTGCGCAGTGGGAGTCGTACAGTCTTGAAAGCCATGCAATTGACACAAGACAGGCTTTCGACAACGTGCTTGATTTCATGCAACGCCACCAACTGGAAGTGCTTGAGGGCGACACCCAGATGATTATCGCTCCAGGATATAAGTTTCACGTTATCAAAGGGATAATAACCAATTTTCACCAGCCGCAAAGCACTTTGCTGTTGCTCGTTTCGGCCATTATAGGCCAGTGCTGGCGCGACTGCTACCAATACGCCCTCGACCACAAATTCCGTTTTCTGAGCTACGGCGACAGTTGTCTGTTTATTCCTTGATGGTTAGGCAATTTGTCAAATCATGCAATGTTTTCATTGTCAACAAATTTCAACAATAAAAAAATCATTAGTGCCCGACAAAATAACAAAGTAATTGTTGCTCAAGTCTGAAACAGAAAAGAAATACCAGCAATCGAAAACACATTTGGGCCTACCCCCTTGACCTTCATTTTCTTTTGTCTTGAAACAAAAGAAAAGAAGCAAAAGAAAAATTCAAGGCTGTGACAAAAAAGCTAAAAAACAACTGCGTTACGCTAAAGTCGTCAAACTCGCACAGCTGACATAGTTCATAGCAAACCACATATTTCACAAGACAAAACGGCGTTCAAAACGACAGATGTTTCTATGCTCAAACACTGACGCCTTTTTAACGCTTCACTCCATCGTTTTTTTTAACGCTTTTTTCTCAATGCCTTTCGGCTGCCGCATTAGGGTTTCTTCGACACTGATTTTAAGAACGTTTTCCCCACCAAACGATTTTTGCTAAAAAATCGAGGAGCGTGGGGCTGAACAGTTACCCGGGAAGCGTGGGCAAAGCGGGCTGGATAGGGATGAAGAAACTGCCAGTGGCTGTTTCGATAGCCCGAAGGGCGGAGAATTTGATTTTCTCCGCTTCGCTATCAAATCATTCACTGAATGATTTTTCATCTTTCAAGAGAAAAAAGGAAGACGAAGCAAAACACATTATAATAACTAACACGTTACTGGATGCTTTTCATTCAGAAACTCATAAATTTCCCCACCGATCACATTACTCCCTGTAATAAACCCTTTTCACTCGGTGCGAGATGGAGGTAAGAATCTCGTATGTTATGGTGCCCGAAGCGGCGGCTATTTCCTGTAGCAGCTTGGCATCGCCGAAAACTATCACCTCGTCGGCCTCGGCGCAAGGCACATCGGTAACATCGATAAAACACATGTCCATGCAGATAGTGCCTATAATCGGCGCCACTCGGTTGTTTATCACCACCTTGCCGTTTCCGTTGCCCAGTCGGCGGTTCAGTCCGTCGGCGTAACCTATTGGTATTATGGCAATTCGGGAAGGACGTTCGGCCACCCAGCGGCAGTTGTAGCCCACGGAGTCGCCCTGCGGTATGTCCTTTATCTGCGAGATGCGCGTTTTCAGGCGGCTCACAGTTTTCAGGTGTTTCTGCACCTCGGGCTCTGGCGAGATGCCGTACAGCCCTATGCCCAGCCGCACCATGTCCATGTCGGCCTCGGGGAAACGTGTTATACCCGACGAGTTGAGGATATGGCAGCAGATGTCGGGCTTGCCCAAAATTTCTTTCAGCCGTCCGCTCCACTGGCGGAAATTGCTTATCTGTCGGCGTGTAAAATCGTCCATGGCAGGGTCTTCGCTGCAAGCGAGATGCGAAAAAATGGACTTCACCTCCACCACATCGCGCAACTCGTTGAGCCTTGCTCCAAGTTCCTCTATGTCCTTTTCCATAAATCCCAGTCGGTGCATGCCCGTATCTAACTCTATATGAATAGGATAAGGCTCATCGCTGTACATACAGGACACGTCGGAGAACAAATTAAGTATGCGGAGACTGTAAATATCTGGTTCCAAGCGGTTTTTTAGGATGCTGTCGAAACTCTCCTCCTCGGGATTCATCACCATAATGGGCAGTGTAATGCCGTTCTGACGCAGGTCCACGCCCTCGTCGGTGTAGGCCACGGTTAGGTAGTCCACATGGTTGTTTTGCAGGGCGTTGGCAATTTCCACACTTCCGGCGCCGTACGAAAAAGCCTTCACCATCGCCATCAGCTTGGTGCTGGGGTTGATACGCGAACGGTAGTAGTTGAGGTTGCGGATAAGGGCGTCGAGGTTTACCTCCATTATAGTTTCGTGCGACTTGCGCTGGAGCAGTTTCACAATCTTTTCGAAATGAAACACACGCGCACCCTTGAGCAGTATGGTCTCGTTTTGAAAATTGGAAAACAGATAGTTACGGATAAAATCGTCGGTGGTGGGGAAAAACACGCTGTTTTGGATGAACTTGCCCGCGTTACGCATAAGCGCCTCGCCAATGCCGATGAATTTGGTGATGCCGCGCTGTTCCACAAGTCGCGCCACTTCGGCATAGAGGTCTGATTCCGTCCTGCCGGACTGCATTATGTCCGACATAATGAGCGTTTTTTTGCTGTGCTGCCGTTCCTGACGCACAAAGTCAAGAGCTATCACCAACGAATTGATATCCAGACTATAAGCATCGTTCACCAGCAGACAGTCGTTAATGCCTTCCTTCACCTCCATGCGCATGGCCACGGGTGCAAGGCGGGGCATTTTCGCCTGTATCGCCTCAACGGAGTATCCAAGATACAAAAGCAGTGATATACAGTGCATTGCGTTTTCAAACGAAGCCCTGTCGGTGAAAGGTATCTCGGTGGTGAAAGCCCGTCCGCCGTATTCGATGGACATAGATGTTTTGCCGTTGCCTGCTTTGGCGTCGAGCAGTTTCACGGAAACACCATCTTCTCTTCCCCACGAAAAACGGTTGATGGAGCGGAAAGCGTCGTTGTCGGCAACGGTGGAGCCGATATCCTTGTGGTCGTCGCAGTAGATAAGCACGTCGCTATGGACGAACAGCTGCAGTTTTTCGGCAATTTTCTGTTGCAGGCTGGGGAAATTTTCGTTGTGTGCCTGTCCGATGTTGGTAAGCACGCCTATTGTGGGTTGTATAACATTCTGAAGACGAGACATTTCTGTTGGCTGCGAGATGCCGGCCTCGAAAATTGCCATGTCGTTGTCGGCGGTCATCTGCCACACGGACAGCGGCACGCCTATCTGCGAGTTGAAACTGCGGGGACTCGAAACTATATTTTTGTCATCGGAAAGCAGTTGCACCAGCCAGTCCTTTACCACGGTTTTGCCGTTGCTGCCCGTAATTCCCACCACGGGGATGGAAAACTGTTCGCGGTGATACTTTGCAACATCCTGCAAAGCACTAACTACATCGCTAACAATCAACGCATTGACACCATCGAGTGCACTTACACGCCTGAGGAAAGCGGCGTCGGCGGAAGCGGGAAGCACGAAATTGCGCACGCCTTTGGCATAAAGCTCATCCACATAGTTGCAGCCTGAGTTGCGCTTGGTGGGGATGGCGAAAAACAGCGTCGTTTCGGGTGTGGTAAGCGAACGACTGTCGGTGAGCAACGTTCCAGCGGTGGCTTTGTGGTCGGATATGCTAACAGACGTGGTTTTAAGCACTGCGGCAATTTCATCAATGGAGTATGCTGTTGTCATTATGTATGGTGTGTTTTTCAAAAAGGGAAATGATAGTCGCCCGAGCTGCTGTCGCCATCATAATAGCCGTCTTTTTCGGACTCATCGCGTTTTTGTAGCAAAATATCCATCACTTCATCATCCAAAAGCATGTCGGGATAATATTTCCGCAAACTATCCTCAAGGTAAGTATTGTCCATGTCCATATTATGCAGGAGCATAAAAGCTTCGTTTTTGCGGTTGGTGTTGTAATAGGCAACGGCGAGGGGTATGTACAGGTCGTCGTCGTCGGGTATGGATTGTTCGGCTTCGGCCACAATTTCCACCACGTCCTCGTAACGTTGTTGCTCTATAAGGAATTTGATGTAATGAAGCCACGGGAATTTGCAGCCTTTGAATTTTTTGGATAAGAACGAAAAAGCGTCTTCAAAACGTTCGGCATCGTGAAACTCATATTTATAAAGTATTGCCAAATCATCGAAAGATATGCTGGAGTAGGGATTTAAGGCAATGCTTTCTATCAGCAACTTCTCGGCTGAGCTGAGGTCGCCGAGCCTCATATAACAGTTGGCGAGTTTGTTGCGCGAGATATAGTTGCTCAAATCGTCATCGCAATTGCTGTTGTCAAGATATTTGATAGCCTCGCGGTAGTACGGTGCGGCACTGGAATATTGGTGTTTTCTGAAATACGATTCGGCAAGTTTGGCGTTGATAAGGTATTTCTGGTCTTCGGGGACATATTTAAGTGCGTCGTAAAGTATTTGCCTGTCTTCGGTTATTTCAAATTTGGTTATGTAAGCCCCTGTGCTTTCGGCACTTATCGCAAGGGCGTACTCGCAGGCTTCGAGTGCTTCGTCGTCGTGGTGCAGTTCGTAGTGGGCTACGGCCATATATACCCATGCCAGATTGGAGTAGGGGTTTTGCTCTATGTATGCCTCGAAAAACTTGAGTGCCGATTCGTAAACTTGCGGAACGGGTACCAACTCCTCATACAAGTGGGTGATAAAATCGTCGCCGTCGTCGGATTTCAGGGCTATGCGTTTTTTGAAATACTGCAAAGCCTCCTCAACCTTGCACTGGCTAAGATACTGACGTATTATAAGGTCATAAATTTCAATATCTTCGGGATCGAGATAGAGGGCTTTTTTGAGGTATCCCATGCCTTTGTCGAACTTGTTGTTAAATATATAGTAGTCGGAAAGCCCCAAAAGCACGCCTATATGGTCGGGTTCGACCTTTTCGAGATACGAAAGTATATTCAGGGCGCTGTCGTAATTGCCCTGCAGGAAGTAAAGCCGTGCCCTCTGCACCTTTATATCGGTGTTGGTGGGGTATATTTCTTCGGCTATCTGAAGGGCTTCGGACAGCCGGCTTCCCCCGGCGAAAGTCATGGAATACTCGGCTTCGGCATAGAAATCAATGATGTCGAGAAAATCGTCCACATCGCGATATATGTTGGGGCGCCTTTCAAAATCCAGCACAAGTCTCCGCACCCTCCTGCTCGTATTGTTGAATCGTCGGTCGTCCATAATGGCGTAAAAATCATTGTTCAAACACGGAATACGGCAAGCGTTTTCCACGTTGCAAAATTACACCTTTTCTTTACGGAAATGATGCGGATGATAAAATAATTATCAACACATAAAAGATATTAACTGCATGGACAACGAGTATAGGGTGCGTAAATATTGGATTTTTAGTGAATTAAACAAATGTGTAAAATGAAAATCCGACACAAATGGCTGATAATTGAATACCACTCGACATTTTTTTTCCCAACACATATAATTTTTTACTCGACTTTACGTTTTCTTTCACAAAAAATGCCTTATTGCCCTGTGGACGGGATAACGGCGGTTGTGAATTTTGTTTATTGACACAAAAAAGAGACTACGTAATTTATGGAATCCTTACCTCCTTTGTTTTCCGACCTTGCACTGATACTTGTAACGGCCGGTGTTACTACTATTATTTTCAAATGGCTTAAACAGCCCGTAGTTTTGGGCTATATTGTTGCGGGTTTCCTTATTGGTCCGGCATTCAACCTTTTCCCGGGTATCACCGATGTGGCCGACATCAACGTGTGGGGCAAGATTGGCGTAGTGTTCCTGCTTTTTGCATTGGGATTGGAATTTAGTTTCAAACGTCTGAAACAAGTGGGCGCAACAGGTGCGGTAACAGCTGTTACTGAGCTGGTAATAATGTTTACTGTGGGCTTCACCATAGGCAAGATAATAGGTTGGGAGGACATGAACTGTATTTTCCTCGGCTGTATGCTCTCCATTTCCTCCACCACCATCATTATCAAGGCTTTCGACGACCTTAACATGAAACGCCACAAATTCACCAACATAGTGTTTGGAGTGTTGGTGGTGGAAGACCTTGTGGCTGTACTTCTGCTGGTTATGCTTTCCACTGTGTCGGTAAGCAAGTCGTTCGACGGCGGCGAATTAGTATTCAGTCTGCTCAAACTAATGTTTTTCCTTATAATTTGGTTTGTGGTAGGTATTTATCTGATACCCACATTTTTACAAAAATCTCGCAAGCTAATGAGCGAAGAAACCCTGCTGGTGTTTGTCATAGGATTGTGTTTCGGCATGGTGTATATGGCCACCAAAGCCGGTTTTTCTGAAGCCCTCGGAGCTTTTATGATGGGTTCCATTTTGGCCGAGACCATAGAGGCTGACAAAATCCACAGCCTTGTAAACCCAATCAAAAATCTTTTCGGAGCCATATTCTTCGTTACCGTAGGTATGCTTATCGACCCGCATGTGCTGGTGCAGTATTGGCTTCCTATCGTTATAATAACATTGGCAGTGATGTTTGTGAAAAGTTTCAGCGCAACGGTGGGCGTGCTGCTTTCCGGACAAGATCTCAAAACCTCCATGCAGGCAGGTTTTTGTTTTTCGCAGATAGGTGAATTTTCTTTCATTATAGCTTCTTTAGGATTGAGTTTCAAGGTGATAGACCCGTTTATGTACCCCATAATCGTTTCTGTGTCGATAATAACGACTTTCTTCACGCCTTTCTTTATGCGGCTTTCGGTACCGGTATACAACAAAATTTACCCGCGTCTTCCCGAAAAGGTGAAAGGTACTCTCAACCGCTACAGTTCGGGCTCCAAGTCGGTGGAACAGCAGAGCACCGTGCGCGACTACGTCAAAGCCCAGGTGGGAGCCATACTCATCTACGGTTCCATACTAACGGCATTGTTCCTATTGTCCAACCTGCTTTTCAAACCTTTCATCACTGCCAGAATAGAAGGTGTATGGGGCAATGTGGTTGGCGGTGCAGTTACGCTTTTGGCAATGGCACCCTTTCTTAGGGCACTTATCAGCAAAAAAAATAAAGCCTTCACTCTGTTCAAGAAACTGTTGCAGGAACGCAAAATAAACTACGGACTTTTGGTGTCGCTTTCGATAATGCGCTACCTTGGTGCAATATTCTTCCTCGGTGCGGTTATGGTGATATACATAAATCTTGCCACAGGTTATCTCTTGGTCATTGGTTTTGTGTTGTTTATACTTATCCGAAACTCCAAAAGCATACTACATTTCTATCAGCAGATAGAGTCGCGCTTTATGCACAACCTCAATGTGCGTCAGGAGGAGAAAATGAAATTGTCGCCCGTACTTATTCCCGAACAGCAGACCAACAATTTCTATCTCGAGGAACTCGTCATCAGCAGCGACTCCGAACTTGTGGGCAAGCCCCTTTTGGAACTGCGTCTGCGCGAGAAATATGAAATCAATATTGTGTCCATAGTGCGAGGAAAAACCGTGATGAACCTGCCAAACCGCAACACCGTGCTTTATCCCGCCGACAAAATTACCATAGTAGGTAGCGACGAGAACGTATCTCAGGTGAAAAACCTTGTGGAAAAGGACGACGACTTTATAATGACCAAGGAAAAACGTGCTCCCATGGACCTCTACTCACTGCAGATTACCGAGGGACATCCTTTCGCGGGAAAATCCATCAGCGATGCCGACATTCGCAAGAAACACCATGCCCTCGTTATAGCCATAGAGCGCGACAACGGAATTATCATGAACCCTAAATCGGCAGAAATTATGATCCCCGACGACAATATTTGGATAGTATGTGAGGAAACTAATGTGGAAAATATTACGTCCATAGGCGGATAAAACTCCGAAAACAATGTAGTTATCAATGCACAAGAATCTGAAAAACTGTTTTTTGCACAAAAACAGTGAAAACTTTTGCACAACAAGGACAAAAACTGAACGATAGTTGAAAAAAAATCCTTATCTTTGCAAAACAACATTATTTTAGAAAAAAAACAGAAAAACAATATGACAGAAAAGAAATTTACCTTAGTTATCAACCCGGGTGCCACATCAACCAAGGCATCCATTTACGAAGGCGAAAACGAAGTCTTCACCGAAAACATCAAACATCCTATTGAAGAGATACAAAACTTCAAGGAAGTTGCCGACCAGTTCGACTACCGTAAAACCGCCATCCTCGACATGTTGGCCAAACACAACGTATCCACATCCGAGATAGCCATTGTTGTGGGTCGTGGCGGACTTACACGTCCCTGCGAATCGGGTACCTACCGTGTGAACGACCTTATGAAACAGGAGTGCCACGAAGGTGTTCAGGGCAAACACGCCTGCAACCTCGGCGCCCTCATCGCCGACAGCATAACCAAGGAAATTGGCTTGGGCGACGCCTACATAGCCGACCCGGGTATCGTTGATGAACGTCCCGATTTCGCCAAAATCACCGGACACCCCGTTTTCGACATGGACCCGCACCGCGAAGGCGTTATCTGGCACTGCCTCAACCAAAAAATGACCGCCAAACTCTACGCCCGCGAACAGGGCAAACACTACGAGGATATGAACCTCATCATAGCCCACCTCGGCGGCGGAGTTTCGGTAGGCATACACAACCACGGACGTGTGGTAGAGGTAAACCGCGCCCTTTGTGGCCTTGGCGCTTTCTCGCCCACACGCGCAGGCTCCATCAACGCCAGCAAACTTATAGACGTTTGCTTCAGCGGCAAATACTCCAAAGAGGACATAAAAAAAATGATAACGGCCGAAGGTGGCTTTGTGGCTTATCTTGGCACCAACGATGCCTACGAGGTGGAGAAAAAAGCCATTGCCGGCGACCCCAAATGCCAACTCCTTGTAGATGCATTCTGTTATCAGGTGGCATTGGAAATAAGCCGTTTGGCCGCTGTGGTGAACGGCAAAGTAGATGCCATACTCCTAACCGGAGGCATAGCATACAGCAAACCGTGGATGGCTCAAATTCAGGAACGTGTGGAATGGATAGCCCCCGTAAAAGTGTATAAAGGCGAAAACGAAATGCTCGCCCTCGCAATCTGCGGCAAGGAAGTGCTCGACGGCGTTGCAAAAGTAAAAGAATACGTATAACCAATAACAATCCATAATACCCTCTTCCGCAAACGGCCTGAGGGTATTTTTTATTTTTTTACCATTATGAAAAAAGTTTTATTGCTGATAGCCTTAGCACTGCCTTTGGCAATGACGGCGCAAGAAAAGAAATACAAACCCTCGGCTAAATTGAAAACCCTTAAGGACTCCGTATCCTACGCCATAGGTATTGACGTGTATCAAAACCTTACCAAAAGCATGGACGAGTTTGGGATAAACTGGGATGTGTTTGTCAGCGCCATAAAAGATGTATCTAAAGATAAACCCGGATACACCAGCGAACAAATGCAGACTGTCTTTAATTCGTACCAAAACGAAATGCAACGTTTGTACAACGAAAAAACGGACAAAAACCTTGAGGAAGGACGTAAGTTCCTCGAGGAGAACAAGAAAAACAAGTCTGTTTTCGTAACCGAATCGGGACTGCAGTACAAAATCAACAAAGAGGGCACGGGCAAGTCGCCAAGCATGAACTCCACTGTGAAATGCCACTACACAGGCAAACTGATAGACGGCACCAAGTTTGACAGCTCATACGACCGCAACCAACCTCTCACCCTGCCACTCAACCAGTTGATAAAAGGCTGGAGCGAAGGTCTGCAGCTGATGAAAGAAGGAGCAAACTACACTTTCTACATTCCCAACGAATTAGCCTACGGGCAGCAACAGGCCGGAATAATACCTCCGGGAGCCGTAATCGTTTTCGATGTGGAACTGATAGAGGTTGTTGAGGAACAAAAGAAGTAAAAAGATATAATAAACTGCTATACAAGAAGTTTGAATGTGCCTAAGGCGGGTTTGAACTTCTTGTAGTTTATATAAAACAGGACTATGGGCAACACTTTTGGCAGGATTTTCAGGCTCACCACTTTCGGCGAGTCGCACGGCGCGGCAGTCGGCGGCGTTATCGACGGCTGTCCGGCTGGTCTGCACATAAACATTTCTGCCATAGAACAGATGCTTGCCCAACGCCGACCGTCTAAGGATTTCGAGACCTCTCGCTCCGAACCGGACAAGGTGCGTTTTCTTTCGGGAATTATGGATGGCGCCACCCTTGGTACGCCAATAGCATTTGTGCTTGAGAATCAAGACTATAATTCCGAAGATTACGAACACCTTAAAGATATTTTCCGACCTTCGCACGCCGACTACACCTATCAAGCCAAATACGGCTTCCGCGACCACCGAGGAGGTGGACGCTCATCGGCACGCGAAACCGTTGCCCGAGTGGTGGCAGGGACTATTGCCATGCAATTTCTTGAAAAACAGGGTATAAGTATTGACGCCTGCGTAACACAAATTGGAAATATCAAAACTCTTGATACGCAAACTATTGATTTTCAAGTATCTGACAATTCGCCTTTACGCTGTCCCGATAAGGATACAGAGGAACAGATGATGGCTATTATTGCCAAAACTAAATCCCAAGGCGACAGTTTGGGCGGGGTAATTGCCTGTGTGATAAGTGGTTGCGTGGCAGGTCTTGGTGAGCCGGTTTTCGACAAACTCAGCGCCGATTTAGCCAAAGCCATGATGGGAATACCTTCCGCCAAAGGCTTCGAGATAGGGGAGGGCTTTGCCTCGGCAGCAATGACGGGCAGCACCTATGCCGATGTGTTCAACAACGATTTTTCTACTAAAACCAATCATAGCGGTGGCATTCAGGGTGGAATTTCCAACGGTATGGACATACGGTTTTCTGTGGCATTTCATCCTGTTGTAACAACTTCAAAACCAATAGAGTGTGTGGATGGCAAAGGCGTTTCGCACATCATTGAGGCAAAAGGTAGGCACGACATCTGTCATGTGCCACGCACGGTGCCTATAGTTCAAAGTATGGCGGCACTCGTAATAGCCGATAATTTTTTATTGCAAAAAACTCAAAATTAGATGAATACAAGATTTTTTTTATTGCTTTCGGCATCCGCACTGGTGCTCTTTTCGTGCGGAAACAAAAAGACTTTCACCATTGAAGGCAAGTTGGAAAACGGTGCAGGCAAACGCATTGTAATTGAGGAAATTGCCCCCAAGGAAATTATCCCGATAGACACCATAAAGCTCGACAAGGACGGACATTTTTCGTTCACCTACGAAATGCCGTACCAAAGTTTCTACAACATCAAAGTGTCTGACCAAGATTTTGCCATGCTTCTCCCAGACTACGGCGAAACCATCATTCTTACAGGCGATTACAACCGTCTGTCGCCGACATACGAGGTTGAGGGTTCCAAAGGTTCGACCCAACTTTGGCAACTTAACGATTTCAGCAAATTCGGCCAGCAGCGCCTCGATTCCATCAGCCGTGCTTTCGACCAGCTGTGCATAGATTGCAAACGCGACACCAACTGCATAAAAAAGCAAAAGCCCCTGCTCGACTCGGTTTACAAAGAGGCTTTCGCTCAACAGCAACAATACGTGGTTTCGTTTATCGAACGAAACAAAGGCTCGCTGTCCACGCTTATAGCCTTGTATAAGACATACAACACCCGTCCGCTGATAAATCCGCAAACCGACGACTTTGAGTTCTATGAAATGATAGCCAATGCTTTGGAAGAAGCACTGCCAGATAACAAGCACTCACAACATTTCCGCAACACAGTGGAACACATGCGCATAGGCCTCAACACTCAGCGTCAGACAACACCGCAAGCCGTTGTAACTCTTGGAGATACAGAAAAATAACAACGATGAATAGTCCCGAAAAAGCATATTTCGTATCCGACACACATTTTGGTGCTCCGCCCGACAGCCGCAGGCGTGAGGAGGATTTTGTGCGTTGGCTCGACATAGTGAAAAACGACGGCACCAAGTTGTTCCTCCTCGGCGACATTTTCGATTTTTGGTTTTCGTACAAACACGTGGTTCCGCGCGGCTTTGTGCGTGTGCTCGGCAAACTCGCCGAACTTGCCGACAGCGGTGTGGAAATACATTTTTTCACAGGGAACCACGATATGTGGGTGTTCGATTATTTTGAAAAAGAGCTTGGAATTAAGGTGCATACCACACCGCAAGAGTTTCAGATAGCTGGCAAAGAGTTCTTTATGGGGCATGGGGACGGACTTACATCTATGAACAAATCCTACCTTGCGTTGAAAAGAGTCTTTGCTTCGCGTCTGTGCCAGAGGATGTTCGCCGCATTGCACCCTTGGGTAGGCTTCGGCATAGCAAAAAAATGGTCGCTAAGTAGCCGTAAAAACGGTAAAAAGAATTTAAAAAAATATTACCGTCCCAGCGAGGTGCCCATTTTCTGCAAAGCCAAACTAAAGGAACAACACTACGACTTTTTTGTTTTTGGACATCGCCATAGAATTGAAAATGAGAAAATTGGCGAAAATTCGCAGTATTTTGTAATTGGCGACTGGATAGAAAGCCGTAACTATGCCGTTTACAGCAACGGGCTGTTCGAAGTCCATAATTTTACCTCCGAGTGAAAAAAAACTTTACCTACACAAAATTTTATGCAACCTATTACGTTATTGTGGAATAAAAACTGAAAAAAATGCCCAACAACACACTCATTATTTGGATAATATTTGGAGCACTTATGCTACTGAGCTTCATCGTAAGCCGCACATTGCAGTCGTATTTCAACAAATGCTCCAAAATACCGACCAACGACGGCCTTACAGGTAAGGATGTGGCCGAAAAAATGCTGTACGACAGCGGCATATACGACGTAAAAGTGGTTTCCACGAACGGCAGTCTCACCGACCACTACAATCCCACCGACAAAACCATAAACCTGAGCCACGATGTTTATTATGGCAACAGCGTTGTGGCGGCGGCTGTGGCAGCCCACGAAACGGGACACGCCGTGCAGCACGCACACTCATACTACTGGCTGACAATGCGTTCCAAACTCGTTCCGCCAGTTAGTTTTGTGTCGAAGTGGATACAGTGGGTGCTACTTGCAGGAATAGTGTTTGTAAATGCTTTCCCACATCTGCTACTGATTGGCATAGTGCTTTTTGCACTCACTACACTGTTTAGTTTTGTAACCTTGCCTGTGGAGATAAATGCCTCGCAAAGGGCTTTGGTGTGGATGAATTCAAGCAACATCACCTCTTCGCAGACGCACCCCAAAGCAGAGAAATGCCTGCGTCTGGCCGCCTACACCTACGTTATAGCCGCACTTTCGTCGCTTGCCACATTGATGTACTACATACTTGTGTACACCCGCAGGTCGTGATGGTTTATTGCAAATGTTTGGAAATCAGTAATTAGTAAAAAAATAATTAATTAATTAAATACCAATATGATAAAAATGAAAAGCAACTTTTTTAAAACGGTAGCCGCTATTTTTACAGTGGCAACAATGATTTTCGCAGTATCGTGCGACAAAAACGACGACGACAACGAAAACCAACAGTCTCAAACTAACGACAAGTCGCTTGTAGGCACCATGTGGACAATCAGTGACGAGGGAGACGAGGAAATCGATGACGGTATAATGGCCCACTACATCGAATCCGGTTATATTCGTTTCGACTCGGACGTCGCTGGAGAATTGGGATTTTCTATAGAATATGAAGAATCTCCCGAAAACAATATGAGCTATAATGTGCCTTTTACCTACACCTACCAAGCTCCAAACGGCACAATCACGGTTTCTTTAATGGGTTATACTCAAAACATGACCTTCGTTGTGAACGGCAATCAGATGACCGTAACTGCAACTGTCGACGGTGAGACCGAGACGACAATATTCACCAAGCAAAGCTAAGTTTTGTAAATTGCTAAAACATAACGGATTGCGACGAAAGCCGCAGTCCGTTTTTTTTATGATGTTTTTTGCAGGATCGACGAGGTTCTTTGCAGTATGTTAAGTACGCAAAAAACGCATGCAATAAAACCGACAAAGCGACGTTATTTTTTGCGAGTACTATTAAACAAACCACCCGTTATGGTAATTTTGGCAAAAAACGAAGGAAAAGGAATATCTAAATATAATCTTTTTATTGTTATATTATACGGTGTTATATCATTGTTTTGTTTTCTGTTTTTGATTTATCTGTCTTTGTACAGCTTTTTCACATCGGAGACAAACGATACGGGGTTTATATTGATATTACTTGCGGTAGTAGCCTTGTCCGCTTTCGTTGGATTGTCGTATTTGGATATATATCTGCGTTGGGAACGAGGTAAGGAGACTGTATATGTACAGCAAGAGACACTTGTGATAGAATGCAATGGCTGTGTTTTCAGGCGGCGCAAAGAAATTCCATTGTCCACCATACGTAAAGTGGAGTTGTATGACGGTTGGACAGGATGGTCGTGGGCTACATATCCCGAAACACTGCGGGTTGTTTATTCCGGTTTTCATCGCTACCGTTTCGGAATATGTATGACATCCGACGACCAAGACAAACTTGCAGAGATTATCACCGAATTGGCAAAACAATACCTGTGAAAAACAGTAAAAAACGTTATTGGAAACTCGGCTCTAAGTCACTTTTTTTTGCAGTTAAAGCCGAGTTTTGTGGAAAGTTTTTTTGATATTTTATTTATTGGTCTCCGATAAAAAATGCTCTTGTGTAATGAACCCCGAAAGTTGGACAAAAAACTTTCGGGGTTCATTACATGCACTCGTTTAATATCATTTTTTTGTGTTATTGCACATCCTGCACAAGGCGTACGGAACGGCCTGTGTTGCGGTTGCCACTCCATAATTGTATGGACGAACTGGCAGTGCCGGTGACAACGATGTTAAAAGACCATGCACTCATAGCAGCGATGCACTTAGACGACCAATAGTAACCAGCTATAGCGACGTTTCCCGTATTGGGATTAGATCCGCCGCGTGAGCCGGCAGCGGGAAGGAAGGCACAGCCGGCATTCTCCAATATTGTCCACTGCGAAGATGTTATCGTATTGCTTGTATGGTTTACGGTTGCAGTGTTGGCATTATTCAAGGCGTATGTGGAGTTGCTCCAGTTGTCGGGAACAATTATTAGGCCCGGCACTCCGTTTACATTTGCTTTTGCAAAACGTATGCCAGATGTGGTGTTGCGCAGGTTTATAAGTGTGTCCCACTCCACCTTGGTGAGGGTGCGCCACATACCGGGCTGGTTGCCGCCGTTGCTGATGGCGTTATAAACGCCCCAATCGGCATTGGCGTATGCCCCATAAAGATCGGTGGTATGTGTATCGCCCGGGTAATAATCAGAATGATTCAAACTGTTTGAATATGGCTGGTATTCGACGGCTCCGCTGTTCCACCCACTCGTTCCCCAGCCGAAAAGGTCTATCCAACCCGTGTAAGACGAGGAAATACTGTCATTTGCTGTACCTATAGTATCCCACTGGTGCTCGGCAAAACGCCAAGTGCCAAGGGCTGTGCTATCGGCGGTAGTATGTGTCCCGGTGGCAGTCCACTGCAGGTTGCCTTTCGAGAAACGCACCTGTTTGCCGTTGCCTACAGAAAACAATCCCTCCAATGCACCTGCCGGCAGGGGCGTCGGAGTTACTGTTGGAGTTGAGTCGGAAACTAATGTGCGTAAAGTGTCAATAACTCTTGCCATATTGTTTATTATTGAATCATAATGATGTGTGATTGCTGCAATGTAATTGTTCAAAGTGCGGAGATTTACCGCGTCCATGCTGTCGGTTGGGTTGTAGAGATTCTTTATCTGCGAGTTAATGGAGTCGTTGAGCGTTGCTACATCGGACAAATTCTGGTGTTCGGTTAATGTTGCATTTGTCAGGTAGCCTGCGTCATTTGTAAAAGTGCTGACATTTGTTGGCTTGTTGGTCAAGTCATTATAGTTTCCGCTGAAACTTGCAGGAAGAACTACGGAACTACCACCTGTAAGAAATATTGTGTCGCCACTTATTGTAAGTGCCTGTTGCTCAACAAAGTTTACATTGTCCACCGTGTGTGCGTGCAGTGCGTATGGAACACTAAACATTTGTTGAACTGTGCTCAAAGTGTAGTTGGTGCCCCCGTTTGGGTCCACCTCGCTTTGGAGGTAATAGGGACCGTTGGCCCAAGTAATGGTGTCGATAGGGTTCTGGCTGTCGCCTATAATAATGGTAAACAGTCCGTTTGCATTGGTGCGGGGAGTCTGCACTACGCTATACACCACAGGTCCGTTGAAAGAACCCTGCAGTATGCTTATCTTCACACCTACAGTGGAGTTTGCTACAAGGAGTCCGCTGCTGCTGCGTACCACGCCTTGGTAGGTGAAACTCATCGGGGTCTGCGCCACAGATGTAGCCATTGTCATTATAGCCAAAATTGCTGTAAAAAGTAATGTCTTTGTTTTCATTGTGTTATTGCTTTTTATTGTTTCTTTTGTTTCTGTTGCCACGGGGATTGATTTCCCCGTTAGTAATCATATTGTTCTTCGCTCACGTTGATAGCTATCGAAAAGTCCGCCGGAATTTTCTTCACTCCTTCAGGGCATTAGTGTTTTTTCGATGTTTGTCAATGCATTTTTATTATCCTGAAACTGTATGTGCGTCCTGTTTCATTGTTGGAAATACGCAATACGTAAGTGCCTGCGGTGCATCCGCTCAGGTCGATTTTCTGTTTGTCGGATTGGAGCGTCCCGCTCTGCACCAATTTTCCGTTGGAGGCATACAGCTCGTAATTGGTGTAGTAGCCGTATTGCGCAAGTTCCACCGCAACAACGCCTGTCGAGGTGGGGTTGGGATACACCGAAACGGAGAAATCGGTGTGGGTGATTTCCTCAATGCCAAGATCTTTTTCGGGATAGGTCTGTTGAACACCCTCGGTAATGGCGGCACCGGTAATGCGGTTGCCAGATACTGAGGTGTAGATACCCTGTGTCTCAACCTGCCCAACGGTGTAGCTCAGGCTGCCTGTGGAGCTGTTTGCATCGCCGCCCAAAGCTGGAAAGGCGGTCTGTGCCATTGTTGGTGTGGCAATCAAGGTCAGGCACGCTACTGCCAAAGTTGTAAGGCTTTTTCTCATTTATTTTACTTGTTTTCTTCTCTACAGTGCCAATCGATAAAAATAAACTACAAAAACAAAGCGTGGCACTGAATGCTATTTCTTTGCAGGTATTTGTGAGAAACTTGCTTTGAAAAGCAGAATTAAAAAACAGCCCACACAAAATGTGTGAACTCTCATACCGGTTTTGCTTTTCTTGGGTTCCTCACGTCCCAATTCGCAAACGAGGCATGCATAACGCTTCGTGATTTCTGCTATGAAATCCGTTGCAAATTTACACTTTTTTTCCCGTTCGGCAAAATATTTTTTCATTGTTTCAGAAAAAACACGTAACTTTGCAAAATTGTTGAGTAAAATTACTTAATGCATTGAGTAATTTTACTCAATATACTGAGTAAAATTTAAAATATGTTTGAACGTATTTATAATCAGGTAATTAAAGAGCGACTGGAAGAGCCTCGAAAGTTCATCCAGATAGTAACCGGCCCTCGTCAGGTGGGTAAAACCACCGCCGTAATTCAGGCATTGAAGTCGCAAAAAACGCCGTATTTGTTCTTTTCGGCTGACGAAGTGCCTGTTTCACAACGTGAGTGGATTGCAGGCTGTTGGGAAAATGCACGCATGAGGCTTCGTTCTGAAAAATCGGATAGTTTTATCCTTGTTATTGACGAAGTTCAGAAAATCCACGGCTGGAGCGAGGTGGTGAAAAAAAAGTGGGACGAGGACACACGACTCGAAATCAATTTGAAAGTTCTTTTGCTCGGCTCGTCGCGGGTGCTGCTCGAAAAAGGCCTTGCGGACTCGCTTATGGGACGTTTCGAGACTATAAAGATGCCACACTGGTCGTTTGGCGAAATGCGCGATGCCTTTGGTTTTACACTGGAGCAATATGTGTATTTCGGTGCATATCCTGCTGTAGCTGAGCTTATTGGAGATGAGTATCGTTGGAGCGAATACATTCGCTCGTCAATTATCGCCGCAACTATAAACAAAGATGTTTTGGCCGATGCCGTGGTGAGCAAGCCTGCTTTGCTGCGACAGACTTTCGAGCTCGCTTCGGCATATTCGGGTGAAATAGTGTCGCTTACAAAGATGATTGGCCAGTTGCAGGACGCAGGGAATACCACAACTCTTTCGTCGTATCTGCAACTGTTGGACGAGAGCGGCCTTGTGTGCGGTTTGCAGAAATTCTCCCCGGAGAAACTGCGCCAACGGGCTTCGATACCCAAGTATCAGGTGTACAACAATGCTTTGAAAAGCATCTACTGCGGGGCTTCGTTCAAAGAAGCTCGGTCCGACTACAAGCTGTGGGGGCATCTGTTCGAATCGGCTATGGGCTGCCACGTTGTGAACAGCGCTTTTTCGTTCCATTTGCAACCTTTTTATTGGCGCGATGGCAACAACGAAGTGGATTTTGTGTTGAAAAATGGTGAAAAAGTTGTTGGCATAGAGGTGAAGTCCAATTTCGAGAAATACACCACAGGTTTGGCCTATTTCCGCGAACGTTTCAGTCCGCACTCGGCATTCGTGGTTGGATACGAGGGTGTTCCAGCTACTGATTTCCTAAATTCCGACTTGCGGCTGCTGTTCAAATAACAGCTATGTTCGTAGTCTCATCTGTAGATAACAAAAAACCGCCAGTAGCTCTGTGCCGCTGACGGTTTTTGTTTTTGCGTAAAACTCAGATGTTTGTTTTAATTCTTTTCCAATGCAAAACTATTATGGGTAAAACACTAATCTGTTAAAATGTGGCCATAAAAAAGATTTACTATCATTCCTATAGCTATGGGAGAGACTAAAGTTAGATATGTTGATTCATAAATAGATTTATCTAAAACGTATTTAAGCAAGCAACTGGACAGGAGAAGAACAAACAATAATGCTGAAATTGTGACATTACCTATGCTAAAATCTTTTATGGTATGCATGAGTATGGCTATAAAAGCAATAAATACGGAAGAAAAAGCAGCGACCATATAATACAAACCATACGAACCGTCATAATCAATAAAAGATGGTGAAAAAAAAAGCAATCCAGCTGTAGATAGACTGAAAATCAAATGCCATACGCGTTTTTTTCGCAACTTTTGTAATGCAAAAGAAACTATTATGGTAAAGGAAACGCCAATAATTATACTTAAAAGCAGGGAAAATAACATTTTCTAAAACAATTTATGTATGAATTTTCCTACACGCACTGCAGTTTTACAAATAGCTGATCCTACTTTTCCGGCACCGCCAGTTGATGCAACCGCAGCACCCGTTCCTGCACCGATCAGAACTCCTCGTGCATTTACATTCCCACTATTCACATATTGATTTAACGCACTGGAAGCTGCCCCAATTATTGCACCTCCCACATCTGCGGCAACCACAGGTGGCACATAGTCTTCGTGACCCGTAAATGGTTCATTGTCATCATCTGCCCAAAATATCATTGACGAAAAGGCTATGTCTACTACTGCATCGATGATAATAATTGGATGTTGATTAGTGCTTGCTTCAGGATGATCCAGTTCATATCTTAGATTAAGTAACTTATCGTAAAATTCATCTTCACTAAGGGATAGGTTAATAAGGTCATTAACCGCATCGGATAGTGTTTGCAATTTGCTGTATTCATAATCACCAATAATCCCTAGTGTGTGTACTTGGTATAATAAAGCAGGAATGCTTCCAGTGCCGTCGAAAAGTGAATCGTAGAAATCTGGAATAGACATGAAGTATCTATATTCGTTAAAGCAAGAAGCTGCGGTATTTTTGTCATCATAAGACAAATCTGTTTGATACAGCATCATCAAGTTGATGAGGTACAGTTTGTCTCCAATTACAGATACGCTGTCGAATGTTATAGATGTGTCCAATTGATATATAGCATTTGCTAGAAAGGTGTTGTGAAATTCCCCGCAGTCAAAGGTCAAATCATTATCTTTTTGGATAAAACTCAAATGGTTATTTTCATTAGTTTCACTACAAATTTCATCTGTTTTTCTACAAGAAAGAATAATGAACGAACTAATGGCACACAGAAAAGCAATTCTAATAAATCTTATTTTTTTCATAGGTTTGTTTTTTGTTTAATGTATTTAATAAAAAATGTTTTTTCCGACTGCAAAATTACACTTTTTTTTCATTCGGCAAAATTTATTTTGCCGAAACAAAAAAAAATGCACAGTTTTAAAGTTCAACTTTAAAACTGTGCAAAAAAACTTATTAAATTCCAACCTACTATCAGATAATAACTTACACAAAATTGTTATCTTCTATTCAAGGCCTATAGCCCATAGCTGTCGAAAAAAAAACTTGTATTTTTTCAAACCGAAAGTCTCGTTCTGGCAATCGGCTTTCCGCATTTTTTTTTACATTTGCAGTGCACGAAAAAAAGCCGACAGACGTTAGTATTATCAGTTGAAAAAATAATGCTTTATGAAAATGCCTGAAAATAAATTGCAAAAATCTGATAATGAGAATGTTTTCAAATATCTTGTGGACGAGTTTGCCGACCTTAAGATTATGCGTTACCGAATTCCCGAATGGGATACGTTGTCGTTGAGGCAGAAGGAGTACATCCATTGCCTTGCCGAGGCCGCCAAGTTCGGGCGCGACATCATTTACGACCAGAATTTCAAGTACAACCTTGTGGTGCGAAAAACCATAGAGGCCATTTTGAATACCTATTCCGGTGAACGAAAATGTGCTGATTTTGAGAGCTTTGTAATCTATGCCAAGCGGGTGTTTTTCAGCAACGGAATACATCACCACTATGGTGAGGGCAAGTTTGTACCCGAAATTTCGCAGGATTATTTTGTTGAACTGCTCGAAAATAGCGATATATCGCATGTTATTGGCGATAAAACGGCGGAGGAGTTCTCTGAATTTCTCATTCCCATTATTTTCGACAAAGGTATTTACTCCATGCGCCGCAGTTCGGGGCAGGGGACGGATAATGTGAAGGCGTCGGCAGTGAATTTTTACGAAAACGTGTCGCAGGCTGAGGCGGAAGCCTATTATGCCCGCTTTTACGCTGCCGACGACGATAAACCGCTGTCGCATGGCCTCAATTCAAGGCTTGTGAAAAAAGATGGGCAGGTGTCGGAGGAGGTTTTCCGTATGGAGGGACTTTACGGAAAGGCAATAGAAAAAATAGTGTCTTGGTTGGAAAAGGCCAACGCAGTGGCCGAAAACGACACCCAGCGCCATTATACGGATTTGCTTATAAAGTATTATCGCACAGGCGACTTGCGTGTGTGGGACGAATATAATGTGGCTTGGGTAGGAGATTCGCAATCGGTTGTGGATTTTGTGAACGGTTTTATTGAAACCTACACCGACCCTCTTGGCATAAAAGCTACATGGGAGGCTGTGGTGGATTTCAGGGATATGGAGGCCACACGTCGCACCAATATAATCAGCGAAAATGCTCAGTGGTTCGAGGATAATTCGCCTGTGGACGGGCGGTTTAAAAAACGTGAGGTCAAGGGCGTTACCGCAAAAGGTATCATTGTCGCCTCTTTGGGAGGCGACTGTTTTCCCACTCCGCCCATAGGTATAAATCTCCCCAACGCCGATTGGATACGCAAGGAATATGGCTCAAAATCGGTTACCATCACCAACTTGATCGACGCGTACAACAAGGCCGCCGAGGAGTCGCCAAAAAGTGCTCTTAAAGAGTTTGCCTATTCGCAGGAAGAGATTGACCTTTGTAAAAAATACGGCAACCTTACCGATGTGATACACACCGACTTACATGAATGTTTGGGGCACGGTTCGGGACAACTTCTGCCTACAACAAGTCCCAATGCGCTGCGGGAGTATGCCTCTGCTTTGGAGGAAGCACGTGCCGACCTTTTTGGACTTTACTATATTGCCGACAAAAAACTTGTGGAACTCGGCATTCTGCCCGACGAAACGGCGTACAAGGCCGAATACAGCTCTTTTGTCCGCAACGGACTGATGACACAGCTTGCTCGTGTGGAACTCGGCGACAAGGTCACTGAATCGCACATGCAAGACCGCAAACTTATTGCCGAATGGTGTCTGGAAAAAGGCGCTGCGGACAATGTTATCGAACGCAAATGCGAGAATGGCAAGACCTACTTTGTGGTGAACGATTATGTAAAACTCCGTAATCTTTTCGGACGACTTCTTGCTGAAATTCAGCGCATTAAGTCGGAAGGTGATTATGAGGCAGGAAAACGTTTGATAGAAACCTATGCTGTAAATATCGACCAAGATTTGCACAAGGAGGTGAAGGAACGTTATAATAGTTTGAATATCAAGCCATACGGTGGTTTTATCAATCCGGAAATAGTGCCTGTTGAAAGGGACGGCGCCATAGTGGATTATCGGGTGGAATATCCCGATGATTTTCTGTTGCAACATCTGCACTATGGAAAGAAGTACTCAACGCTTTAGAAGCGTTGAAAAAAAATTGCGGAAAGCTCTGTAATACTCGTATTTTTTTCAAAACTTCTAACTCCGAGTTCCGAATTAGAATACTTATTTCTTTTTTACGGGTTTATCTATTGCGGAGACGGCCTCTTCGAGAGTTACCGTCATGGGGTCGGTGCCTTTGGGCAGTTTGAAGTTCTTGCCGTCGAATATGATATAAGGGCCAAAACGTCCGGTGTTGGCCGAAACCTCCTTGCCATCGTGTTCTCCAATTACACGGGGCAACAGTTTTTTCTGTTCGTCCTTGGCATCCTTGGAAGCGATTATTTCGCAGCAACGTTCGGCGGTAACAGTGTATGGGTCGTCGGTTTTTGCGAGGGAGTAGAACTTGCCGTTGAAACGCACATAGGGTCCAAAACGTCCGATGGACACGGTGAGGTCTTTGCCGTCCTTCTGTCCGGCCACACGCGGCAGTGCGAAAAGTCCGAGGGCTTCGTCGAGGGTTATGCTGTCTATACTCTGACCTTTTTTAAGTGACGCAAAAGTGGGTTTTTCCTCGCTCTTCGACTCGCCAATCTGTATCATTGCACCATAGCGACCTATCTTGGCGTAAACATTTTTGCCACTTTTTGGGTCGGTGCCCAAAAGCCTCTCGCCATTGCTCCGTTGAGATTTTTCGCTCACTTGTTCTATGTTTTTGTGGAAAGGCATATAGAAACTCTCAATGGTCTTGCGCCACGATTTTTTGCCGGAGGCTATATCGTCGAAATCCTTCTCCACAGTGGCTGTGAAATTGTAGTCGAGAATGTTGGTGAAATTATCCATTAGAAAAGTGTTCACCACAATTCCTATGTCCGTAGGGAATAGCTTGTTTTTCTCGTATCCGGCCTTTTCAGATTTGGTGGTCTTTTTCAAAAGGCCCTTGTACAAAGTTATGAGGCCGTATTGGCGAATGCTGCCTTCGCGGTCTTCCTTTACTATGTATTCGCGTTTTTGAATGGTGGAAATTGTTGGGGCATAGGTAGATGGACGACCAATGCCGAGTTCTTCGAGTTTTTTCACCAAACTTGCCTCGGTATATCTTGGAGGATGTTGCGTAAAGCGTTGTATGGCTTCTGCTTTGGCCATGCCAAGGGTCATGCCTTTGCTGATGGGCGGGAGCAGTTTTTCGTTGTTTTCGTCGGTGTCGTCGTCGGTGGATTCGGTGTAAACCTTGAGAAAACCGTCGAAAAGTACAACTTCACCCGAGGCTACGAATTTCTCGTTACGTGTTGATATATTGATATTTATAACCGTTCTTTCGAGCTCGGCATCGCTCATCTGCGAAGCAATGGTGCGTTTCCAAATAAGTTCATACAGGCGTTTTTGTGCAGCGTCGCCGGTGATGGTATGGTTTTGCATATATGTAGGACGAATGGCCTCGTGGGCTTCCTGCGCACCTTTGGTCTTGGTGTGGTATTGCCGCGATTTTGAGTATTTCTCGCCATAGAGGTTGGTTATCTCCTGTTTAGCCATATTTATTGCCAACGAAGATAGATTCACCGAGTCGGTACGCATATAGGTTATAAGTCCCGATTCGTAGAGCTGCTGTGCTACCTGCATGGTGCGCGACACGGAGAATCCTAATTTGCGGCTGGCCTCCTGCTGTAGAGTGGAGGTGGTGAAAGGCGGTGCTGGGGTACGTTTGGTAGGTTTCTTCTCTATGGCATCGACGGTGAAGATGGCTTCTATGCAGTCGCTGAGGAAATTCTCGGCTTCGGCCTCGGTGTCGAACTTGTGCGGGAGTTCGGCGGTGAGTTTTTCCTTGCTGTTGGGTATGTCGAACACCGCAACAACTTTGTAATGAGACTGTTCCTTGAAATTGCGTATTTCTTCTTCGCGTTCAACGATAAGTCTTACCGACACCGACTGCACACGTCCGGCGGAGAGCGAAGGTTTTATTTTGCGCCACAGTATTGGCGAAATTTCGTAACCCACAAGGCGGTCGAGGACGCGGCGTGCCTGCTGGGCATCCACAAGGTTCATATCAATACCGCGCGGATTTTCTATGGCATGGAGTATGGCTGGTTTGGTTATCTCGTTGAAAACTATGCGTTTGGTGTCTTTGTCGTCGAGTTTCAGTGTTTCGTGCAAATGCCATGCTATGGCTTCTCCCTCACGGTCTTCATCGGATGCGAGCCACACGGTATCGGCTTTGGAAACGGCTTTGGTCAGCTCAGCGACGAGTTTCTTTTTATCGTCCGAGATTTGGTACAGCGGCTCGAAACCATTCTTTATGTCGATACTCATCTCGTTTTTCACCAAATCGCGCACATGTCCGTAACTTGACTTCACTTCGTAATCCTTGCCTAAAAATTTTTCTATCGTCTTGGCTTTGGCCGGAGACTCCACAATTACAAGATTTTTTGCCATAGTATGTTTTTTTCCGTACTTATATATAATATGTATAATATCAAAAATATAACAACTGATTGTTATTCAGTGTCTTGTATAATAAATCCCCTTTTTCGGCGGTTTGTGCAAAGTAACATATAAAATTTTATTTATTCAAAAATTTTTGCAAAAAAAATACTATTTATGCTGTTAAAACATTGAATATTAGGGTTTTCAACTGCTATAATCTTGAATTATATAGTTGCAGCAGTTATTGGTGTCCGGGAAAACTTTTTGAAAAACCTCATAAAAGTATATGTGGTAAGCAAATAAATAGACGGTCTTATCCGAGGGGGCTTGCTTTTTCAAAGATGTATATTGTGA